>CANNQP010000003.1 GCA_947507875.1 Verrucomicrobiaceae bacterium
GTCGCCTCGTGCATTCGCCAGGCCTTCGCGCCTATGGCTTTCTGCCCGATACCGGCTTCGACTTTGACCTTTCCCTGATCTATCAGACTGGGAACAGCGGGCCACAAAACCTGGAAGCCTACGGCGGCACGATCGAAATCGGCTACACCTGGCGTGATCATGCCTGGCTGCCTCGACTCGGGCTGTTTTATGGCCACGCCACGGGCGACCGCGACCCCAACGACAACACGGATCAGCGGTTCGAGCGCTTCTTCGGCTTCGGTCGGCCCTGGTCGGCGAACGATTACATCCAGTTCGAAAACATTCGCACGCCCAAGCTCCGCCTCGAACTCACCCCCACGCGCCAACTGCGGGTGGACTTCGGCTACAGCGCCTACTGGCTGGCCAGCGCGACCGATGCCTTCTTTGCCAACAAAGCGCGGGACCGCAGTGGACGCAGCGGCAGTTACGTCGGCAGCGAGTTCGACATCCGCGCCCGCTGGCAAATCACGCCGAAACTTGAAGCAGTGCTCGGCTACGCGCACTTTTTCCCCGGCAGCTTCAGCCAAGATGCGTTCCGTCGAGACGACTCCGATTTCGCCTACCTCGAGATCAACATCCGCGCCTTCTGAAGCGGCCCGCAAGATTCCAACTCTCGCGAAGCGTTCTGGACTGCGCCGGGCCTTCGGTGCTTTCGTGGGCCAGACGACATTCGAAAAGCTCCAGAGGGCTGGAGCACTCCAGGACGCTGCCGCGTTGTTTGGAATCACCAGTCAGGATCGATGTCGAAGTCGTCTTCGACTTTGACCTTGTCGGTTTTGAAGCGGCGGATTGACTTCACCATCGCCGGGCTGGTGGTTTCTTCGAACCAAGATGCCGAGCACCACGGGTAGTGAATGGCGACGGCGACCAAGCCGTGATGGACGGCGTTTCCATGCGTGTAGTTCAGGCGGGCGAAGTAGGAGGTCGCGTGGGTGAGCTGGGTTTCGCGGAAGTTGTGCCACACATTTCTGCCTGGCGTTTTGTCGAGGCGATTCACCCAGCCGCTGAGCTTCACATGCAGCTCTTTGAGCATGGTTTGCAGGTTGGCAGGATCGTCCGGCGATTTGGCGACGAAGTGGTAGTGGTTCGAAAAGACCGCCCAGGCTTCCAAATCCCAGCCGTATTCTTTGGTGACGCTCAACAGGCCTCGTTGGACGACTTCAAGCCGCTGCGGGCTGCGAAAGTGATGCGCTTTCAGATAGGTCGATGCCGTCACAAAGTAGGTTCCGCGTTCCGTCAGCCGATGAGGCGGGGCGTGAGGCCAGTCGATGATCTTGGGCATGCGGGAAGTTTGTCGAAATCGGATGAGCTTGGCAAGCGCGGCAGCGTTTTGGAGTGCGCCGGGCCTCCGGCGCTTTCGTGGGCCAGACGACGTTCGAAAAGCTCCAGAGGACTGGAGCACTCCAGAACGCTGGCGCGATCTTCCGCATCTTGGACCGCATCACACCGCAGCTGCGCGAAGCGTTCTGGACCGCGCCAGGCCTCCGGCGCTTTCGTGAGCCACACGACGCTCGAAAAGCTCCAGAGAGCTGGAGCATTGATTCGCTTCGCTCACCCTTCGGGCAGCCTGCGGCTGTCTATCTCCGCGACGCTCCGGTTCCACGACGCTGGCGCGTGAGAGAGGGCTCCTTGGCGTGACGTTCACACTCGCCTCATGAACCGCCGCTCCTTTCTCAAGCACACTGCCGCTTATGTTTCCGCGCCTGCCATTTTGAGCGCGAGGTCGCCGAACTCGATGTTTCAGGTGGCTTCGATTGGGGTCGGGGGGATGGGTGGGAATACGATGATGAGCGTGCTTCAGCATCCGAAGGTGCGGATTGTGGGGATGTGTGATGTGGATGCGAAGACGCTGGAACTGGCGACGAAGGGCATGTCGTCGCGGCGGAAGGAGCATCAGGATCCGGCGGCGAAGGAGCGGCTGGGCGAGGCGGCGAAGTTTCGGGATTATCGCGAGATGATCGCGAAATTGGGCGACAGCGTGGATGCGATCACGATCGGCACGCCGGATCACATGCACGCGGCGCAGGCAGTGACGGCGTTGCGGGCGAAGAAGCATGTTTATCTACAAAAGCCGCTCACGCATCACTTGCACGAGGCGCGGATTTTGAGCGCGGAGGCGGCGAAGGCGGGCGTGACGACGCAAATGGGCACGCAGGGCCATTCGAGCGTCGAGACGTCGCTGGCGGTCGATTTGATCAAGAGCGGCGCGATCGGCAAGGTGAAGGAAGTCATCTGCTGGGAGAACAAAAAAGCGAGCTGGTGGCCGAAGGTCACGCAGCGCAAGGCGGAGGCCGATCCGGTGCCGGCGAATGTGGATTGGAACCTGTGGCTCGGCGTGGCGAACGAGGTGCCCTTCCTCGAAGGCGCGTATCATCCGTCGATGTGGCGCTCGTGGGTCGATTTTGGCGTCGGCATGATGGGCGACATGGGCTGTCACTACTTCGATGTCGTGTTTGCCTGCCTCGGTTTGCAGGCACCGAAGCGCGTGCGCTGCCTCGACGAGGGCAGCAAGGGCGATCTGTATGCGCAGAAGCGCCATCTGGAGCTCGAATTCCCCGGCACGCCGCTCACGGCAGGTGACACGATCAAGATGACGTGGACGGACGGCGGCTACGAGTATGACAAGCGCGTGATCAAGCCCTCCGTGCTCACCAAAGACACGCCGAGCGGCATTTTCTTCATCGGCGAGAGCGGCGGCATCTTCAAACCGCACAGCCAGCGCCCGTGGTTGGTGCCAGAGGCAAATTTCACCGGCTTCACCTACCCGAAGACCCGCATCGCGAATCATTACACCGACTGGGTGGACGCGTGCATGAAGGGCGCAAAAGCCGCCACCGACCTGCCGAGCTACGGCTGCCCCGTGACGGAAGCCGTGTTGCTCGGCGTGCTCTCCGAGCGCAATCCGGGCGACTGGATCGAATGGGATGCCACAACAGGCAAACTTACCAACCGGCCCGAATGGAATGCTCAGCTCACGCGGACGTATCGCGACGGCTGGAGTGTCGAGGGGCTGGGGTGAGGCCATAAAGCACAGCCGGCCCCACAACAAACCTAGGTGCAACAGCCACGAGATCTTCCTGCACTTAGTAACAAGTCAGGCCTGGACATTCAGCATCAAATTTCGTTAGCCTTCGAGAGTTCGCGAAATAATCGACCTCATGGCTAGCAAAACTCTCCCCAAAAAAACAGCGGTGAAAAAACCTACCCCGACCGCTAAGGGCAAACCTGCCAAGCCAGAAGCTCCGGCTCCCAAAACGGTTCCTGCCGCCGCCAAACCAAACCCGACCCCTGAAAGAATCGAGACACCAAGCACCCCTGCCCAAGTGACGCCACTCCTCACGGTCAAGGCTACGCCTCCGACAGCTGCGCTAACGCTAAGCATTCAGACCAGCCAGGGCAATGCGAGCAATGGCAATACCCATCCTGCCAATATCCTCGTCGTCGTCACCTGCGCCGGAGCGCCTGTGGTCGAGCTCAATCAGGATCATTTCACGCTGATGGAGCACTTTGAAGTGCCAGGGCAGACGGCTCCCTTCAGCAACAACATCATCTCATTTCGCAACGCTGGCACCGGAGCCTACCTGCTACAGACCCGACCGATCAATGGGTCGCCCTGGCGCAGTGGCCATCACCTAGGTCAACTGCTCATCTGCGATGAAGATGAGCGCCAAGGGCAGGCCGTCTTCAAGATCATCATTCGCTGATCTCTTCCCGCCGAAAGGGCCAAGGACTTCCGGTAGAACCGGCCTTCGATTCGCGTTAGCACTGCATAGGCCTTCTTTCGGCCTCACGACTTTGTAGTTCCCATGAATCGCCGCCATTTCCTCCACACCACCGCTTTCACCACTGCCAGCCTAGGCCTGGCTGATCTCCGTGCCGCCGTGCCCGGCCTGAAAATTGGCATGGATCACTTCGCCGTCCGTGCCACAGGCTGGAAAGCCGGTCAATTCATCGACTACGCAGCCTCGCTGAAACTCGACACGTGCTTCCTTTCGGAGCTGGGCATTTTCGAAAGCTTTGACGACGTCTATCTGCAGGGGCTGAAGGATCGGGCTGACCGCCTCGGTGTGCAGCTTTACCTGGGCACAGGTGGTATCTGCCCCACCTCGAACACATGGAAACCTACCTTTGGCACACCTGAAGAAACCCTAGCCCTAACCATCAAAACGGCAAAAAAACTTGGCTCACCGGTGGCGCGTTGTTACCTGGGGAATCAAAAGGACCGCAGCAGCGAGGGCGGCATTCAGCGGCACATTGAGGAAACGCTGAAAGTTATCCAAGCGAATCGCAGCCGCGCTGAAACCGAAGGCATCAAGATCGCCATCGAAAACCATGCCGGTGACATGCAAAGCCACGAACTCAAGGCGCTGATCGAAGCCGCAGGAAAATCCTACGTCGGAGCCAACATCGACCCTGGCAATGCCGTCTGGGCGCTGGAAGAGCCACTGGCTCATCTGGAGGCACTTGGCCCTCACATCCTCTGCTCTAGCGTGCGTGACAGCATGGCCTGGGAGGATGAAAAGGGTGCCGTGATCCAATGGACAGCGATTGGCGAAGGCTTGGTGGATTTTTCCAGGTATGCCCGCCGTTTTGCGGAATTAGCTCCTGGCGTGCCGCTGCAGGTGGAGACCATTTCTGGCTTCGCCAAGCCGCTAACTTGGAAGCAAGACGACTTTTGGAAAGCCTTCCCAGGCTATCGAGACAGTACTGCTTTCCAGAGCTGGGTGCAGTTCACCCAGCGTGGGCGTGCCATCTCCCCCTTCCAGGCTCCCAATGGGCCAGAGAAAAAGGACGCTGAAATCGCCTACCAAAAAGGTGAACTCGAGCGCAGCACCCGCTGGCTGCGTGAAAAAGTCTGAAGGCAACAGACGCGCCGATGAAGAAGCCTGACAATGGCAGCGTCGTCATGACGTTTGCTGAGATGTCATGCGTCTTTCCATCTTCCTGCTGCTGTGCGTGTTGTTGCCTCTAGGCTCTTTCGAGACCGAGGCACGCCCGCCGAATGTGATCCTCATTCTCGCGGACGACCTTGGCCCCGGCGACCTCGGCGCCTACGGACAGACGCGGATCCAAACCCCACACCTGAATCGCCTCGCCGCGGAGGGCATGAAGCTCACTCGCCACTACTGCGGCAACGCGGTGTGTGCCCCGTCGCGTTCCGTGTTGATGACAGGACTGCACCCCGGCCACACACCGATTCGAGACAACCGAGGCGTGAGCAAAGCCGAGGTGAAGACGAAGGGCGGCATGCCGACCCTCGAAGGTCAGCATCCCCTGCCAGAGGCAACAGTGACTTTGCCCGAAATCCTGCGTGACCTGGGCTACGCCACGGGTGGCTTTGGCAAATGGGGGCTCGGAGGCCCGAAGTCTACCGGAGCCCCGCTGAACCAAGGCTTTCAGCGCTGGTTTGGCTACCTTTGCCAAAGCGTGGCTCACAACTTTTATCCGATCTATCTCTGGGACGATGCCCAGACCATACCGCTGAAAAACCCCGACTTCCCCGCGCACGATCAATTTCGCCCTGACGAAGATCCCAAGAATCCCGAAAGCTACCGCCGCTTTCAGGGGCAGGAATACTCGCCCGATCTCATCGCGGAGCAGGCCCTGGCGTTCATTCGTCAGCATCGAGATCAGCCCTTCTTCCTCTACTGGCCGACCACGGTTCCACACGTGGCACTGCAGGTGCCCGATGATTCGCTGAAGGACTATCAAGGCCAGTGGGAAGATCCCCCCTACCCGGGTGGTCGTGGTTACTTGCCGCACTTTCATCCCAAGGCAGCTTACGCTGCGATGATCACGCGCATGGATCGTGAGGTCGGTCGGACCATGGCTCTGGTGAAAGAGCTTGGCCTGGAGGAAGACACCCTTTTTGTGTTCCTGTCTGACAATGGTCCGCTGAATGGCACGCACCAAGGTTTGGCAGGCACCGATTGCGCCTTCTTTAACTCCAACCAAGGCCTACGCGATGGCAAAGGCACGCTCTACGAGGGCGGCATTCGCTCGCCCGGCATCCTCCGCTGGCCTGGAAAAATCGAGCCTGGCAGCAGCTCGGCCTGCCTGTCGGGATTTGAAGATTGGCTTCCTACGCTCGTCGAGCTGGCGGGAGGAAAGGAACGATTGCCTGCTGGGCTAGATGGCATCAGCCTCATGCCGCTGATGATGGGAAAGCCCTCCACTCCGCGTGACTTCTTGTATCGCGAATTCCCGGGCTATGGCGGGCAAGTGTGTGTCATTTCAGGCCGCTGGAAGCTGATCCAAACCGGGCTCAGTGGCAAAAAGGTCCGTGGCAAAACCATCCCACCAAGCACGGAGCTCTACGATCTTTCGGTGGATGAAAAAGAGACCCAGAATCTTGCAGCAAAGCATCCCGATATCGTGGCTGAACTGGAGGCGATCCTAGCTAGCCAGCACCAGCCTAGCCCTGATTTTCCCTTTCCTGCCTTGGACCGACGCTGAGCTGACCTACACGTTCAGCTCAGCGTCAATGACCGTGCATCAGGTTAGGCAAAAATGTCCCTCAGCACATTGCCATGGACATCCGTGAGGCGTAGATCACGCCCACCAAAGCGATAAGTCAGTCGCTCATGATCTAACCCCATCAGGTGCAAGACGGTCGCCCACAGGTCATAGACATTGCACACCTTCTCGACCGCGTTGTAACCGAAGTCATCGGTAGCACCGTACACGTGGCCGCCTTTCACACCTCCACCAGCCATCCAGACAGTGAAGCCATACGGATTGTGATCGCGTCCATTGCTGCCTTGGGCAAAGGGTGTGCGCCCAAACTCACCTGCCCACACGATCAAGGTGCTATCCAGAAGGCCCCGCGCTTTGAGATCTCGGATCAGCGCTGCGATGGGTTGATCGATCTGATTCGCCATCTTGCCGTGACCTTCTTTCAAGGCACCATGATGATCCCAGGGATTGGCCGCATTGCCGCCACCCAGGTTGTAGGCCAGTGTGCTCAACTCAATGAAGCGCACGCCACGCTCGACCAGACGGCGCGCGAGCAGGCACTGCCGCGCATAGGCGGCTTTCTTGGGCTCAGGATCGTCCAGGCCATAGAGGCGGCGTGTCGCCTCGGTCTCACCCGAGATGTCGCAGAGATTCGGCACTGCTGACTGCATGCGCCAAGCCATCTCATAATTCTGAATCGCAGCCTCCACGTGTAGGTCAGGCTGGTTGGCTCCGACATACCGTTGATCCATGGCTGCGATGAAATCGAGCTGCCGACGCTGGGCCTCGGCGCGCTGTCGTGGGCGGATATTGGCCACGGGCTCCACGGCATCGGCCTGGAGTAAGCTCGCCTGATGCTGCGCGGGCAAAAATCCATTGCTGAACAGACCCACTCCTCCATGGGGCGTGCGAGCATCGCCACTTTGCAGCACCACATAGCCGGGTAGATCGCGCGATTCCGTGCCGAGGCCATAACTGGTCCAGGCCCCTGCGCTGGGATAACCAAGGAAAGGGAAACCCGTGTGCATGAAAAAGTTCCCCTGCGCATGCTCGCTGAACTTCGCGGTCATGCTGCGAATCACACTGAGATCATCCACGACACTGCCGATCTGGGGAAACAGATCACTCACCTCAATGCCCGAGTTGCCGCGCTTTTTGAACTCCCAGTGCGAGGGCTGCACCGTGCCGTTGTTGTTGAACTGCGTGCGTTTCACAGCCATCGGCATGGGCTTGCCCGCATAGTCCTTGAGGGCCGTTTTGGGATCAAAGGAATCCACGTGAGAAACCCCACCGCTCATGTACAGAAAAATCACCGAACGTGCCTTGGGCGCAAATCGCTTCGCCTGAGCTAACTCAAGTGTGTTAGCCCTGGCCTCCTCCTGCATCAATCCTGCGAGCGCAGTCATGCCAAAGCCTGTGGAAGCACGGGACAAGATTTGGCGACGAGATAACGAGGCGTTCATAACTTCATGACAAACGCTGCGAAAAGGAAAAGCTTGTCTTCCAATGCAGCCTTGGCGCAGCTTTCGCATCACCGGCCCAAACCAGGCATATCCTCAACAGCTGATGAGCAAACTGACTTCAGGGTCATGAGTTCATGGAGCAACGATAGAGCGACGCTTGACGCGCTGCCCAGGTGCCATGAACCTCAGGAACACTTCATGTCCAACATCATCCTCGGCATCAGCGGTTCCATCGCTGCCTACAAGGCGGCAGACCTAGCCAGCCAACTCACCAAGGCTGGGCATCAAGTGACTTGTGTTCTGACGAAAGAAGCGCTGGAATTCGTCACTCCACTGACCCTGGCCACCCTTTCGCGCCGGCCAGTGGTTTCGGATCTCTTTGCTGAAAAAGAAGGTTGGCAGCCAGGGCACATTCAACTTGCCGATGAGGCTGACCTTTTGCTGATCGCCCCGGCCACTTCGAACGTGTTGGCCGCGATGGCGCACGGCTTCGCCCATGATGCACTCACGGCGATCGCACTGGCCACTCGTGCGCCAGTATTGATCGCCCCTGCGATGAATGGCAAGATGTGGTTGCACCCGGCAACTCAGCGCAATGTCGAGATCCTGAAGGACTGGGGCGTGCAATTCATCGAACCCGCAGAGGGCCTTTTGGCATGCGGTTATGAGGGCATCGGCCGGCTGGCTCCTTTGGAGGAGATTCTGCAACAAGCCAACCGGACGCTCAGCGCGCAGAAAATCATGTGAAACCCCAAGCAATTTAGCTAAAGGAAAGACATGACATTCTCTAATGAGAATTCCCCTCTTGCTGGCCATCTTTTGCTGGCCGTACCCTCTCTACGCGATCCTAATTTTTCTCGTAGCGTTGTGTTTATGGCAGCTCATTCCGCTGAGGAGGGTGCTTTTGGTTATGTGCTGAACCGCCCACTTGGCCAACGTGTCGCAGATTTGCTGCCGGACCAGGAGCTCGGCGCACTGGGTCAAATTCCTGTGTTCGTGGGGGGGCCCGTAGCCACTGACAAGCTGGCCTTTGCGTCACTGCATTGGAACCGAAAGCGCGGCACGCTACGCTGCCAAACCCACCTTTCCGTGCATGATGCGATGCAAGAACTAAGCATGGGGCATGTGGTGCGCGGTTTTGTCGGCTATTCGGGCTGGGGCAAAGGACAATTGGAGGAGGAAATCAAAAGCCGTTCTTGGATCATCAGTCCTCCCCAGCGAATTGTTCTAAACACAAAAGCGCATGAGAAGCTGTGGATGAGTGTGCTGAATGAAATGGGTCCTGTTTATCGCCTGATCGCTAATACACCTGAAAAGGTGGATCTAAATTAGTGACTTTTTGCCCCATCAGGCAAAACACAGTTAGCGGCTGGCGACTTGGTGCGCCTTTTCCACGAAATCCCAGTTCACCACATGCCACCAAGCGTCGATGTAGGCACGTCGATTCTGTTTGTACTTTAGGTAATAGGCATGCTCCCAGAGATCAAGCGCAAGGATCGGCATGCCTTCATCCTGCCAATTCACATAATCCTTCATGAGTGGATTATCTTCACCACGCGTGGTCGTTATCACGAGCTTGCCATCAGGTCGATAAACCAGCCATGCCCACCCTGAGCCAAAATGATTCAGCGCCACTGAAGCAAAGGCTTCTTTGAAGCTCTGGACTGTGCCAAACTGATCGCAAATGACCTTCGCGACACCGTTCAGGGGGCCATAGGCACCTTGGCCTCGGGGTCGCAGGAACCGCCAAAACAACGTATGGTTCACATGCGCACCGCCATGAAACCTGATCTGGCGTTGTAGATCCTCGGGCAGCAATTGCTGCACACCTGTCGGCATGGGACCTTGCGCTAGACTGAGCTGCAGGATGGATTTTCTCACTTGAGGTGGCTTTTTCAGTTCACGCAAGCAGGGCATCAATGACAAGACGTTCCCGACCCTAAGATCGACCTGATCCAGCGCTGTCTGCAACCCCCGCGCATGCTGACCATGGTGGTCCGCGTAGTGAAGTTTCAGTGTGCGCGAGTCAAGATAAGGCTCGAGTTCATTCATGTCATAGGTCAACGCCTCCTGCTGCATTGGCACTCCCAGCGCATGAGGACGAGCTTTCGCCTCTGCTGCCCAGATTGCACTAAGGCTGGCAGGAAGCGTCATGACCACCATGCTACGCCGACTAAATTTTGCTTCAAACATCGCCAGGTGTTATGAAATCCAACCTAGAGCGACAAGCGCAAAATCAGCACCCAATGGTGGCCTAGTGTGTTGCGTGATGCAGGCGTTCGCACCTCAGGCTTTTCCTAACAGGTCCGAAACGGCATCTTCAGTTCAAAGCTGAGGCTCGTTGCCTGCTCTCCACTTGATGTTGCAACCCGTGCTCGGCCGCTGGCCCTCCAACGGTGGCTCGCCTGCACACAAACGACGTAGCGCCTCACGCAAATCGGCACCCGTCACCGGCTCGGTATTTTTCGGGCGCGAGCTGTCAAACTGACCGCAATAGACCAGGCGCAGCTCACCATCGAAAAGATAAAAGTCCGGAGTGCATGCTGCTACATACGACTTTGCAACGCCTTGATCCGCATCCACGAGATAAGGGAATGTCCAGCCATGCTGGACGACAAAGCTCGGCATGTTGTGCGGCGCATCCGCCGGATATTTCTCTGCATCGTTCGAATTGATAGCGACCATGCCGACACCAAGCACTTCTGCTTCACGGGCAAAATCCGCCAGTGCCGCTGCTAAATGCACCACATAAGGGCAGTGATTGCACACAAACATGATCATCAGTCCCTTGGGGCCACGCACCTCATCTAGCGTGTAAAGGCGCCCATGGGCATCAGGTAACTCAAACTCAGGAGCACGGGATCCAAGAGGGAGAAGACGGGTAGAGGGAGTTTCAGCCATGATGGAGAAAGTAGGCAGAAAAAGCCGCCTCGACCATTTCAGATGTCAGCTTCTCGTGCGAAAAAGCCGCAGGTAATGCTCTGCAGCCGTCTCATTGTGTCGCACTAGAAGGAGGGTGACCTGCGCGGCATCCTTATTTCGGATCGCTTCCACAATGGCTCGATGGTCAAGATTTGCCGCCACCATATCCGGCGGTTGGGCGCGCTGAAAAGTGCTGCGGTGTAGCCTCTCCCACTCCGTCAAAACCCCACGCAAACTTTCCTCCACGCGCCGAAAACCAGCCACGCGACAAGGCAACAAATGAAAATCACGATTCGCAGTCTCAAATCCAGCCCGATCCCCCTGTTGCGCCGACTCGTCCAAACGCTCCAAAAGCCTCTCCATCTCTAGCAGCGCCAGCTCATCAAAATGATCCAACGCATGCACCGCTGATAGCGCCTCCAGCGCGCCCAACATCGCAAAAACTTCTCCAAGCGAAAAGGCATCCACCTCCGTAACACGGACGCCAGTGTGGGGACGAATCTCGACGAGCCGCTCAGCCTGCAGCTGGCGCAGCGCCTCACGCACAGGGATGATGCTGACATGAAAGCGCTTGGCTAAGGCATCAATCACCATCGTCGCACCCGGTTTCAGCACCCCACCAAGAATTTCAGATTTTAGGGATTCATAAACCACCATCTGCTTGGTTGGAATGGTGGAGCTGTTAATGGGAGACTTCATGGAGTCGGATGACATGGAATCGTGCGAAATTCAAATTGCAGACAAATCGGATTCCATCTTGCAGTCAATCATATATGATGTATGAATTGGCTTTTTTGAGGCTTTATTTGTCCTTCAACTTCACCTCAACACCAGTCACCATGACCATCCAACCCATTGGAATCATCCTCAACGGCGTCACGGGACGCATGGGCACGAACCAACATCTCGTCCGCTCCATCCTTGCCATCATCCGCCAGGGTGGCATCAAGGTCTCTGATGAGCTGACCCTAATGCCCGATCCCATCCTGACGGGTCGTAGTGCAAGCAAACTGCAGGCACTCTCCGCCAAACACAGCTGTGAGAAAACCGGACCCCTCAAGATCAGCACTGACCTCGACTCCGTGTTGAAGGACTCGACTTACCCTATCTTTTTCGATGCCTCTGGCACATTGCACCGTGCTCGCTTTGTCGAAATGGCCGCCGCTGCCGGCAAGGCCATTTATTGTGAAAAACCCACCGCAGTCGAAACGACCGAGGCCCTGCGCCTAGCCAATGTTTGCGAAAAAGCAGGTGTGAAAAACGGTGTCGTGCAGGACAAGCTTTGGCTACCCGGAATCCGCAAACTGGCCCTACTGCAGTCTCAAGGTTTCTTTGGTCGCATCCTTAGTGTGAGAGGCGAGTTTGGCTACTGGGTCTTTACAGGTGAGCATGATGGCCAACCTGCTCAGCGCCCCTCCTGGAACTATCGCAAAGGCGATGGCGGCGGCATCATCATTGATATGCTCTGCCACTGGCGCTACGTCATCGACAACCTTTTCGGCGAAGTCACTGGCGTGAGCTGCCTGGGTGCCACTCACATCCCTCAACGTGTCGATGAAAAGAGCCAGCCCTACGCCTGTGACACGGATGACTCTTGCTACGCCACCTTTGAGACAAACCAAGGTGTCGTCTGCCAATTCAATAGCTCCTGGTGCGTCCGCGTTCGTCGTGATGACCTATTTACCATGCAGGTCGATGGCACCCATGGTTCCGCACTCGTTGGCCTACGCAAATGTTGGTTTCAATCCCTAGCTGGCACACCCAAGCCCGTTTGGAATCCTGATATCGACAGTCCAATCAATCACTACGCCCACTGGCAGGAAGTTCCTGACACTGCCGAGTATGACAATGCCTTCAAGGTGCAGTGGGAACTCTTCATCCGCCATGTCGCCCTCGGAACTCCCTTCCGCTGGACTCTTCGGGAAGGTGCCAAAGGTGTGCAACTCGCCGAACTTGGCCTAAAAAGCTGGGCCGAACGTCGCTGGTTCGATGTGCCTGCGCTGTGAGTACAGGCATCTAACGCATCTCATTGGCCTGAATTCAATGATGATTAGGCTCAGAAATCGACGCAGTCACTAAACAGCTCCTCCAAGGATCTCCTGGAGCCTTTCTTGGCAGCTAGCCAGACGCTAAGACTTAAGATCACGTGTTTGAAAAAAACTAGCTCCCAAGATAAACAGGCTGGCATTGACGGCGACAATAACCGTGAGGCTACGCAGGATCACTGGCCATGGGATATTGGCTTTCAGCGTTAGCACCCAGGAACTGATGTGCTTCGTTAGCAAAAATTGATCGTAGCCTTCCATGAAACCTGTCTCACGCACAACACGATCGATAAGGAAGTAAGTCAGCGCACCAATCGTAGCCGCTGCAGGCTTGATGGGGAAACATGATAAAAAGAAAGCAATACTGCTGATCACTGTCATGGAGCAGGACGCCAGCAAGGTGCTGAGGAAAAATCGATACAGACCCTCCCGCCAATCGAAGAATTCCATCAATGGAGGATCGAGCGTAAAAAGAAAAAAACCACCTCCCCAGCCTTTCAACAAAAGGCCTAGCAAAAAGGCAGTCCAGGTGATGAACTGAATGAGCACGATCGTGTACAGCGTGCAGCTCAAGTATTTGATCCCGAGCAAACGCACGCGGCTAACAGGGCGCACTAGCAGAAGCCGATAGTGTCCATCTTCATTTTCCTTGGCGACAATATCTCCACCCACCAGAGAAACATAAATGGCTCCGAGCAAGAGAACCGAAAGGCCAATCAGGATAAAGGCCAAGGTCAGGGCCGAGTCATACTTCTCGAAAGATTGCCCCTGACGGCTGATAAACCAAGCCAATCGCTTTTCTCCATTCAGAAACTTGAATAACAACCAGATGACAACCTCTAGCGCCAAAAAAGCCACGAAGCCGATGTAGGTACGCCTGCGCACGAAAAGCTTCAGAAGCTCACTGCGCCATTGTTGAAAAAAGAGAGTCATGCAGCGGTCATCCCCAAATAGAATTCTTCCAAGGTAGGCTTGTGCGCGGTCCAAGAGTCCACACGCACCGTTTTTTCGATCAAAAGACGTAGCAGTTCATATGCTGGTTGTTGAGGTGGCAAAACCACCAAATGGGAAACTGGATCGAAAGTGCCGCCAACCGACTCAATGACCTCACGCGCCTTGCTCACATCCCGAGTGAGTAGCTGAAAGACATCGTGCTTCTTCTTTTGGGAAGGCACAACCCCTTCATACATTTTTCGCCCGAGCTTCAAGATCACACAACGATCACACATTTGCTCAACCTCACTGAGCAGATGCGAATTCAGCAGGATCGTCATGCCAAATTCCGCTCTCAATCGCAGCACGAGTTCACGAAACTCTCGGATTCCTTCTGGGTCGAGACCGTCTGTCGGCTCATCTAGCAGCAAGCACTTGGGGCGAGGAAGCAGTGCCTGAGCTAGGGCTAATCGCTGCCTCATGCCATGACTGTAGGTTTTTGTAAGATGATGCGCACGCTGCTCCAACCCAACCAACTTTAGCATTTTTTTAACCTCACTCTCATTCCACCAACCGGATAGAGAACAAAGGACACGTAAGTTTTGCCAACCCGTGAGATAGTCATAAAAATGAGCCGCTTCGTAGATAGCTCCGATGCTGGATAGCGCCTGAGCGCGATCCGTTTTCACGGAGTGTCCATTCACCAAGACATCCCCTGCATTGGCACTAATCATGCCCAAGATGATGCCTAATGTCGTGCTTTTTCCTGCCCCGTTGTGCCCAAGCAGACCGAGGATTTCACCCTGCCTCAGTTCAAAGCTCACATTGTCTAGAGCAAGCTTTCCGGCACGCCAAACTTTAGTGAGATTACAGACTTCGATCAATGCCATAGCTTAGTGCAACTCATTCGCGTCGAGAGACCAAGCACGCAATCTTGGAACCGAATCCTTTAGCAATAAAGTCAGGGTTGTAGCTTTCCTGGGCAATCATGTCGCAGTGCGAAACTTTCGATTTCATACTGGGTTTTGCAATTTCCCCATGGGTAACGAATTCAGTGCCTAGCAGCCTTCGAGACTGAGGCCTGTTTTTTCTGGATGTAAAAAGCCCTGTGAAGATTGCTCTTCACAGGGCTTTTAATGAGCGAATGACTTCGCCGTGGTTTGGTTCCAGAGGGAACCTCTGGATTACTTGGCAGCTTTCTTAGCAGGTGCCTTCTTGGCAGCCTTCTTCGGAGCAGCGGCTTTCTTTGGAGCAGCAGCTTTCTTTGGAGCAGCGGCCTTCTTGGCAGCTTTCTTTGGAGCAGCGGCCTTCTTGACGGCTTTCTTCGGAGCAGCGGCCTTCTTGGCGGCTTTCTTTGCAGCTTTCTTAGCCATGTTGTTGTTGTTGTTGTTGGTTGCTTTGTTTTGTTTTGCCGGAGCACCAGCGGCGCTGGCGCTGCGGACAGACTTACCTGCGGCGGCCTTGGCGGCGGCACGCTTTTCCTCGATGGCGGCTTGCGCGGCGGCAAGACGAGCCACGGGGACACGGAAAGGGCTGCAACTGACGTAGCTGAGTCCGACCTGATGGCAGAACTTCACAGAGTCAGGGTCACCACCGTGCTCACCGCAGATGCCCAACTTAATGTCGGGGCGTGTGCTACGGCCTTTTTCGATGGCGGTCTTGATCAGCTGACCAACGCCGGTTGTATCCAGCGTGGCGAAAGGATTTTTCTTGAAGATTTCGTTCTCCGTGTAGGGCATCAGGAATGAGCCCATGTCGTCACGGCTGATGCCGAGTGCAGTCTGAGTCAGATCGTTTGTCCCGAAGGAGAAGAATTCAGCGGTCTGTGCGATCTCATCAGCGGTGAGAGCTCCACGAGGAACCTCGATCATGGTACCGACCATGTAGCTGAATTTGATCTTCTTCTCCGCCATGACCTTCTTGGCCACGTTGTGAATGATGTCGACCTGGAGATCGAGTTCCTTCTTGAATCCAACGAGAGGCACCATGACCTCAGGCTTCACCTTGATGCCTTTTTTGGACACATCCGCAGCGGCCTCAAAGATCGCACGTGCCTGCATCGCCGTGATCTCGGGATAGGCGATGCCAAGACGGCAACCACGGTGGCCCAGCATCGGGTTAAACTCATGCAATGCTGCAACACGCGCTTTTACTTTCTCGACGGAAACTCCCATCTTTTTCGCTAGGTCAGCCTGAGCTGCTGCTTCATGAGGAACGAATTCATGGAGAGGTGGGTCGAGGAGACGAATGGTCGCAGGAAGACCCTTCAGGGTCTTGAAGATGCCGGTGAAGTCTTCGCGCTGATAAGGCAGAAGCTTCGCCAACGCCTTTTCACGATCAGCGACGTTGTCAGCCAGAATCATCTCACGCACTGCATCGATACGGTCGCCTTCGAAGAACATGTGTTCAGTGCGGGTCAGCCCGATACCTTGGGCACCGAATGCAATAGCATTCTCCGTCTGTTCAGGATTGTCAGCATTCGTGCGCACCTGCAATCGGGTCACTTTCGAACACCAGCTCATCAGCTGCTTGAAGTTCTTGAACTTCTCGGTGGCCTGAGCTGCCTTGTCGTCATGAAGAAGGCCCGTCACAATGGACGATGGCCCCGTGTTGATTTTGCCGCCGTAAATTGTACCAGCGGTTCCATCAATGCTGAGGCTGTCTTTGCCTTCTTTGAACACCTGACCTGCAATCGTCACCGTCTTTTTGTCGTAGTTGATCTCGACGGCGCTAGCACCGCAGATGCAAACTTTGCCCATTTGACGTGCAACCAGAGCGGCATGTGAAGAAACCCCACCTTTGGCGGTCAAAATACCAGCAGCGGCAATCATGCCACGAAGGTCTTCTGGGGATGTTTCATTGCGCACCAAAAGCACCGTTTCACCAGCTTCAGCAGCGGCTGCGGCACGATTTGCGTTGAGATAAATTATACCAGAAGCTGCACCAGGACCGGCAGGAAGTCCTTTGGCGAGCTCTTTGGCTTTTTTGACTTCAGCGATATCAAAGTCAGGAGCCAAAAGCTGTTCGAGCTGATCGGCAGGGTTGCGCAAAATAGCGGTTTCCCAGTCAATGAGCTTCTCCTTCACCATGTCCATGGAGAATTTCAAAGCAGCGGCAGCGGTGCGCTTGCCATTGCGAGTCTGGAGCATGAAAAGTTTACCCTGCTGGATGGTGAACTCAACGTCTTGAACGTCTTTGAAGTGCTTCTCAAGGATCTGGCGCACTTTCATCAATTCAGCGAAAGCCTTTGGCATTTCCTTTTGAAGCTGTGCAACAGGCTCGGGTGTGCGAACACCAGCCACCACATCTTCACCTTGGGCGTTGATCAGGAATTCGCCGTAAAATTCATTCACCCCATTTGCAGGGTTGCGGGTAAAGGCCACGCCGGAACCTGAATCAGTACCTGTGTTACCGTATACCATGGCCTGAACGTTCACCGCAGTACCCCACTCGTGTGGGATGTTGTACTTGCGACGGTAAACGATCGCACGGTCGTTCATCCAGGAACCGAAGACGGCACCAGCGGCGCCACGCAGTTGATCCCATGGGTCGTTCGGGAAAACCTTGCCAGTACGTTCTTTGACGAGTGCCTTGAAGCGCTTCACAAGTTCTTTCTGATCTTCAGCCGTTAGGTCGCTATCAAGAATATCCTTGTGATACACTTCGTGCTTGTAGCTTTCGATCACCGTTTCGAACGGCTCATGATCCTCACCTTCGCGCTTTTGAACGCCAAGCACGACGTCGCCGTACATCTGAATGAAACGACGATAACAATCCCAAGCGAAGCGTTCGTTGTTGGTTGCCTTCACAAGCGAAAGCACCGTTTGGTCGTTCAATCCCAAGTTAAGGATGGTGTCCATCATCCCTGGCATCGAGTCACGTGCGCCAGATCTCACCGCGACCAAGAGAGGCATGCCCTTGGCATCACCAAACTTGCAGCCCATGATTTTCTCCATCTTCGAGACACCTTCTTCCATCTGAACCTGTAGGATCGCTGGATAGGTGCGCTTGTTGTCGTAGTAATAGGTGCAGACTTCCGTGGTGATGGTGAATCCAGGAGGCACTGGCAAGCCGATGCGGCTCATCTCTGCAAGGTTCGCGCCCTTGCCACCAAGCAACGCTTTCATGGAGCCATCGCCATCCGCTTTTCCTGCTCCGAAGGAATAAACGTATTTCACTGCCTTGCTGCTTTTGCTCGCTGCTTTTGCCATAGATGTTTGGTTAGTAACCGGCTTGGTGTTTTTTTTGTTTGGAATAGAAGCCGATAATTGACGTGTGATTATAGGATGCAAGCACAAGTTGACAATGAAAACTTGCAGGTGAGCTCAAGCATGTCGCATTGATCATGATGATAGCATGCGCGCAGAACCAACAGCATTGTTGACGCAATGGCTGTGTTCATGATTTAAAGAACCAAGTCTGAGAAAAAATGCAGCGTTCTTCTGATGCTTTGCAAGTCTCTAACCACCCCCATTACTAACCATGAAAACAAAACATATGAGTCAGCGCAAAAGGCAAGATGCCTTCACTTTGGTGGAGCTTCTTGTCGTCATTGTGATCATCGCTATCCTAGCTTCCCTTGCCGTTCCTGTGACTAACAAGGTGATGCAGATGGCCAATACGACAAGGACCAAGGCGATCATGAAAGACCTTCAAGTGGCTGTGGGTCACTACCGCACAGAATACAATCGGTTCCCTGTTGATTTGAGCGGCAATAGCGGTGCGGATGACATTGATCCCATTCAAACCAATGGGACAACAGACATTGTAAATGTGCTGATGGCGATGACGGACAACTCTGACACTTCGGGCGGCAACCTCAATCCACGTGGCATCAAGTTTATCGATCTGCCCATCGCAAAAAATGGAGCTTCATTCGGCATTGTGGATCCCAGCGGAGGTTCGGGGAATGGCGGCAATGTCCGACTGCTCGACATCTGGGGGTTCCCTTATTACATCATGATGGACACCAATTTAGACAATCGCATCGAAAACCCAGACGCGAGCAACGTGGACCAGCGCGTCTCATCTAGGGCACCTCAATTTGTTCCCACAAGTGTTGGAGTTCAATGCACCGGCCCCGATCAGATTCTCAACACGCGCGACGATATCGTCTCTTGGAGATAATCGAACTCGATTCAAACGGTAAAGCGCGCTCTTTGGAGCGCGCTTTTTTCATGCATATTTGGCCAGAAGGTCAGCTGCTTTAGCAGGATCGACTTTCTCATAAAAGTCATCTTCGACCATGCAAACAGGCCCAAACCCACAGCTCGCCAAGCACTCGGCGAATTCGATGCTGTACTTACCATCGGCACTAACAGCAATCGGATGGTGATGATCGACATGACTGCGGTCGATATTTGCCACTTGGCAGAATGACTCCATCAACTCATAACTGCCCGCCATGGCGCAGGAAAGTGTGCGGCAGACGCGAATGTGATATTTGCCTGGAGCACTTTGACGAAAACCTGGATAGAAAGTAACCACTTCGAGAACCTGGACAGGTTCCAAACTGAGTTTAGCAGCAACCCAATTCACAACATCTTCATTGATGTAGCGAAAATGGTGCTGAAGAAGGTGTAACAAGGGCAGGACCGCACTTCTCTTGGATACAGGGTAGTGGGTGATGACCTCGTCGATCTTGCTGGAGAGTTCGGCAGGGATTTCGAAAGCCATCGTAGAAAAAATAAAAGTTGGGAAAAATGATCGTGGGACCTATCAGCGGTCGCATTCGCCCATCACAAAGTCGAGGCTACCCAGCACGGAAGGGATATCGCTGAGCAAATGTCCTGGCAGCATGGTGGAGAGGATGCTCAAGTTGATGAAGGAGGGACTGCGGATTTTGAGGCGATAGGGAACTCCTCCGCCTTTGCTGTGAATGTAGAACCCAAGCTCTCCCTTCGGATTTTCCGCACCAAAATACACTTCACCGGCAGGAGCATCAATGCCTTGAGTCGCTAAGATGAAATGGTGAATCAGCTCTTCCATCTTCATCAGAACTTTTTCTTTCTTGGGCAGCAAGCCCTTGGCATCAGCCACATTGATAGGGCCGCCAGGTAGTTTGTCCAAAACCTGCCTGAGGATGCGAACACTTTGCCTCATTTCCTCCATGCGCACGAGGTAGCGATCATAACAGTCGCCAGTGGTGCCGATGGGAATATCAAAGTCGTAGTTCTCATACCCCAGGTAGGGGTTTGCTTTCCGCAGATCGTGTTCGACACCCGAACCCCGAAGGTTCGGTCCACTCAATCCCCAAGCCAACGCATCTTCCTTGGAGATCACTCCAAGGCCTTGGGTTCTCGCCATAAAAATGGCATTGCGCGTCATGAGCTTCTCGACCTCATCAATCACAGGCTCGAGTTCGTTCAGGAACTTATGCACAGCACGGGTGAAGCCATCCGGGAGATCACGAATTTGCCCGCCCACGCGTGTGTAGCTCGTGGTGAAGCGCGCCCCCGTGAGCTGCTCACATAGATTGTAAACTTTTTCGCGCTCGGTGAAGGTATATAGGAAGACCGTCATCGCGCCGACATCCATCGCAAAGACACCAACGCCGAGAAGGTGCGCTGAAATTCTGGCGAGTTCGCAGCAAATCACACGGATGGCCTGACCTCGCTCTGGCACTTGCCAGCCCATCAGCTTCTCGACCGCGAGGGCATAAGCCACGTTGTTCGCGAGAGGCGCTAGGTAATCCAACCGGTCCGTGTAAGGCACGAACTGATTGTAGTGCATGTTTTCGGCGATCTTTTCATCACCGCGATGCAGATAGCCAACGTCAGGCTCAGCCTTGCTAACGATCTCACCATCAAGCTCAAGGATCAATCGCAACACTCCATGCGTTGCGGGATGAGATGGCCCCATGTTCAGCACGAGCTTCTCGCCCACGATGTCCTTGGCCGATTCATCCATGCCTTCAGCCTGCATCGCAGCCTTCGCGGCGATATCAGGGGCATCGTACTCTCTCGTGACGGTAGGCATTCAGAATATGGGGGATGATGAGTATTCTACGCGTGAAAAACTGGGGCAAGACGAATTTGTGAAAAATTTCACAAGCGCATTTCACAATGGGCCTCAGGCGACCTTCAGCGCTGCTATCCAATTATAAATAAGGCTGGATCGGCAGCCTGCCATTCCACGCACAAATGAACATGGTTCCTGGCTTTACTGGGCTAGGGAAGGTGGTGACTTGACCACCTGCTGCTTCGACCAGCATGACGCCCGCTGCGATATCCCATAGGCTGATTTGTTCCTCCACATAGGCATCGAGCCGCCCACAGGCGATGTAGGCTAGCGCCAGAGCTGCGCTGCCTAGCATGCGTGTTTTACGCACTTCGTAGGCGATCCTTTTGTAACGATCAAAGCCTGCATCGAGTGCGGATTTGCTTTTGGAAAAGCCGACGGTGACCACGGCCTCAGCCATGGTGGCGCGAGGGCTGACGGAAATAACTTTTCCATTCAAAAGAGGCTGCCCACCCCGGGTCACACTCCAGGTTTCATTTTGCATGGGGTCATGGATCACACCAAGCAGCATCTCTTTGGTATGCCGATCACGTGCGGCGATGCTGACGCAGAAATGAGGAATGCCGAAGAAGTAATTCACCGTGCCGTCAATCGGATCGACAATCCATTCCACATCACCATTGCCCCCCACATCGCCCTCTTCCTCTCCCAGAATGGCATGGGACGAATTGTGACTCAGGATGATTTCCGTGATCAACTTCTGACTGCGCACGTCCAGCTCAAGCTTGATGTCGTGACGCTGCATTTCATTCACAGTGAGTTCAGAACCAAAGTTGGTCTTGATGAGCTGTCCGGCTTCTTGAGCGGCAGCGAGGGCGATGGGGAGGAGTTCAGACATGAGGAAATTCAAGGGGAGAATGCCCCAGATTCGTGATGAATTCGATCAGCAAGCGGGCGAGCGTCGATTTTTCCTGCTGGGGCAGCGCGAGGGTTTGTCCGCTAGGCAAACAAAGGGTGACGGCGTTTTCTTGACTATCAAACCCGATGCCAGACTGGGAAACATCATTCGCAATCATCAAGTCACAGCCCTTACGCAGCTGCTTATCTTGAGCATGTTCGATGAGCTTTTCCGTCTCAGCAGCGAAGCCAACCAAGATACCTTGAAAGCCAAATCGGCTGCGTGCAGAGCCGAGAATATCTTCTGTGCGCTCCAGCTCCAACATCAGCGTTGGCTCGGTCTTTTTGATCTTCTGAGAATGCACGATCTTGGGGCGGTAATCAACAACCGCAGCGGCAAAGACAGCGATCTCGGCGCGGAGGATTTCGGCCTCCACCGCCTCATACATTTGCCGCGCGGTTTCCACTCGGCGCACCAGGACTCCTGATGGCTCGGGGAGATAAACCGGCCCCGTGATCAGGACCACTTCATGGCCCAAATCGCGAGCAGCCTCTGCCAACGCGTAGCCCATGCGACCAGAGGAACGGTTGGAAAGATACCGCACGGGGTCAATGGGCTCACGAGTCGGGCCTGCGGTGATGAGGAAACGCATGAGATTTCTTCATCTACCGTGGGTTTCATAGCGGTCAAATCAGGCCGCTGGGATTCGATCATTGGCCTGCTGCCGCCTTGGCCTGCTGCTGGCTTTCCGGAGAAAGTCGGCTCAATGGCACGAGAAAGACCTCACCATTGCCGGCCATTTTCAACATCACGCCGCCCTCTTTCATGCCCGCAAAGGTCGCCTGAAGGCTACGGCCATCACTGCTGGTCCAGGTCTGCACCCCGCCGACCGGCGCCGCGGCGACTGGAGCCGCAGGCATCGCACCCCCCCCCGTCAGAGAGGCCCCTTCCTTGATCCAGCTTTCGAGTTTACTGACTTCGGCATCCGTGAGGCGATTTTTCCCCTTTGGCGGCATCACATCGCTATCGTCATCTGGAAGTTTGCAAATCGTCAGCAGGTTGCTCTTGGCAGGATCTCCGGGAACGATGGGCCCATCGGCCTTGATCACCTTGGCCAATTCCTCAGGGGTATCCAGGGCGACATCACCCTTGGTTTTGCCTTTGGAGACGGCATGACAGGCGTAGCACTTTTGGTCAAAAATAGGTTTGATCTCACGGCTAAAGTCCACCGCAGAGGCAGGCAAGCAGGCCAGGAAGAAGCAATAGTAGGGAAGGAATTTCATGGAAGAATCATGGCCATAACAGATGGGTAGATCACCTGGCAAGCTCCGTCTTGCATTCAGCCCTTGTCAAACGCAGCACCACAGCCAGACTTGGCACGATTCTCTCTCCCCCAAGCAGTCACATGCCAGAGCCCCGTCTTTTCAGGCACTACCTTATCGCGCAGGACGCGGATGGCGGCAATGTGGAGCTCCTTCGCGATGCGGATCAAGTCTGTATCCTTGGCTTTGACACACGCCGGCTAGAGTTCGTCCACTGCCACGTGCTGCTGGAGCCGTTGAAGCAGCCGAGCTTTTTCGAGGCGGCTATCGCGCGGCTTCAAACTCGCGGACACCCGTTGCTCGCCAAACTCTCCGACCATGGCGAAGACGAAGGAACCCCCTATTACATTACCAGTCACATCGATGGCGAGACGCTGGGTGATTATTTGGCAAGGTTAGGGGAAATTCCTGTGGGGTGCGCCGCGTTGATTTGCCTGCGTTCTCTGGCTGCCGCAGCAGCCTTCGCCGAGCGGTCACTGGAGCCCTTACATCAGCCACTTACCTCCCTTCGAGTGGTGCAGACGAGTTCCCAAAATCTCATCGTGCAGGTTGCTGATTATCCACTGCTGGCCAGCGCACGGCAGGCGAAAGGTCTAAACAATGAACTCGGGAAACACGGCAAGTTACTCGAAGATTATGTGTCGGGGAAAGCCGGGCATCCACTTCGCTCTGAAATTTTGATGGAGCGACTCAGGTCTTGCTTAGAAGCCGTCAGCACCGAGACGAAAACGGCCCTCAACCCGCTGCTGGCCTTTTTGCATGAGCTGGCCAGTCGGCATCCAGCTGAGGTGATCACCAGCTCACTCAAGCCACGCCATCTGCTCTCAGCATATCTTGCTGGCTATCAGCAGGTGGCACGCCTATGGGTGAATCGGATTGGCTTTCAGAGCCAACGCCTCGACATGGCAAACCCGTATGCCATGCGTGGCACCTTGAGCTCGTCAGGCCGTGCTGTTCTTGTGGAACAGATTCTGCCGGAGCGCCTTGCCTCCCCGAGGGTGCGCGCGGTCCTGGAGAAACACTGCAAAGCCCAAGAAAAGTCGCGGGGCGCATGGGTGCGATTGCCGCTCATCGCAGAGGAAGATGGCCTCAGCTGCATGGCCGAAGAAGTGGTGGAAGGCATCCATCTAGCGGATCTTTTGCTCTCCAGGCAGGCATTGGATCTTCGTGAAACTTATCTCCTACTCGCAGAGCTGGATAAAGCACTAACACAACTGGAAGCCTCGGGGCTTGAGACCCCTCGCCTCAGGCTAGAGGATATCCATCTGCTGACAGGGGCTCCGCGTGAGGATGCACTCAGTCTCAAGCTACTCATGACCCCACTCACCGCTTGGCCTGCGTTTGCGGTCACGCTACGGGCCCACCCGACCCTCGCCTCGATGTCAGGCCGCGGCACCGATCCCGCAGTACTTTTGCCAACCAAGCACCCTGGCACGTGGGATGCGGCTTGGCTGTCGGCTTTGGGTCACTTCTTGCTCTCGTTGGAGCCCCTGCCGAGCGGCTCAAACGCAACGAGCGCGGCAAGTAGCCGTGAGGTAGAACCCGTGTCCCGGCTTTTCGAAGATGAAATCACCAAAAGCCGTCAAGGTCTGCGCACGCATCGCCGCGAGTTCCTCAGCCACTACGCAAGTCTTCTGCGTCATCAAGATCTCGCGAAGACGCCGATCTCAGCCCGGTTGGATGCGCCCCTGGCGAAGCCTTCGCCCCAGCCAACGGTGAGTGGATTACCGCCCGTCAACGCTAGCAGCGACTCACGCCCAGCGGCTACAATGCCTAACGAAACCGCTTCTCTAGAGGCCCCCTCCATGGGCCTGATCCCCACCCCGGAACAGCCCATCGCGGGCTTCGCAGAACTCCTCTTTCGTGGCACAAGCGAGGCGACATCCGACTCGGAGCCCGATTGGGCACGCACGGCCCTCGATGCACCACCGACCATTCATCCCAGCGAAACGCTATTGCCTGACGAACTCGTGCCGCGCTGGCTACGCATGGCCGTTTTTTTCGGTGGTTCCATGGTAGCAGGTGCCGTACTGGCGCATCTGTCAGGGCATGCTCTATGGCAACGCAGCTCCCTACGTTCACCCACGGCTACGAGCATTGAGGTAAAAAAGGAAGCCGTGGCGCCCATGCCAAAAGCGATCGCTCAGCCGAAGGCAACTACCTTACCCACAGAACCAGAGCTACCCCCACCTCTGCCCCCACCTCTGCCCACACCCAAACCTGCGCCCGTCTCAGCGCCAGATCAAATGATCCCAGCCCATCGCTTACTGAAGCCGCCACCGTCGCAGCGGGAGAGTATCATCCGCAGTAGCGAACGCATCCCAGGTCTCTCTGATTGAGCGACGCGGATCAAGGTTTCAGCACCTCAAGCGTTTTACCTGTTTGCAAAACTGCTGAGGGTTGTTACTTCTCGATCATTCCATGCGCTCCCTCAATGGGTTCGTATGAACAAGAACAAACACAACGAACACCACACTATGAAATACGCCCTCCTCGCCCTCGCGGCTTCGGTTATCGCTGGCGGCCTTGTCTCCTGCGCCTCCAAGACTCCTCCTCCGCCTCCTGCTCCTGTGCAGGCCACTAAGTAAGCTAACGGCCTGAAGGCCTGGCTTCGTAGCTGAGGCGTTCCCAACCAACACTCGACACTATGATCCGTATCCTCACCGTTACACTGGCTTCTGCATCTCTTCTCCTCGCCTCCTGCGCGACGAAGAAAGAGTGCTCTTCTTGCGATGCTTCGAAAAAGCCAGCAGCATGCTGCGGCAAAAGCGGCACCTGCTGCAAGAGCGGCCACAAGCACTAATTTGAGCGAAAGCTCATGCCCACGCCGCCCGAGGCTCATGCTTCGGGCGGCTTTTTTGTGAGGTCAGGCCAGCTTGGGTTGTGGCACCAGATGCTCAGCCTCCTTGGCCGCCTCCTGACGACGGGCCTCCGTGGCAGCCGTGTTCTGCTGCTCGATCTCCCGGCACCAGCCCTTGATTTCCAATTCGTTGAAAATCTTGCCAATGACGCGCCGCAGCAAGCCTTTGAGGTTGGGCAATTCGACTTCGGCCAGGGAGCGAATGGCTGCCTCTTTGTAGCTTTCCAACAGCACGTTCGCCTTTTCGTAGGCTCCCGTCTCCTCGGCCCAGGCTCGAATGGTCGGCTTGTCCGGCACAGTGGACAGCGCTTGGCCATTCCAGAGCGCTTCCATCACCTCTTTGACTCCATCTTTGCCACGCTCACGAAGCAGCGCGAGGATGATGCTTGGGCGAATGCTCACCTGATTATCAGCCGCCGAGTCATCTCCCAAATCATCCAAATCATCGCGGATCTGATAGGCGATGCCGAGATTCTCGGAGTAGGTGTGCAGCACATCCGCCGTCTCCTCCAGACGTCCTGCCAATGAGGCACCGATCTTCAGTGCTACCTCAAAAGCGGGTGCCGTCTTGCTGCGGAAGATCTCCAGAACCTGCGTGCCATTCAGGGCCACGGGGTGATTGTTCCACAAAAGCTCCGCACCTTGGCCGCGGCAGAGTTCGCGCTGGCCTTCCGCGGCGACTTTCAGGCATTCCGAACGCAGGTGACTGGCGCACTTCATCTCGGCCAGCAGGCGATAGCCTTCGCCAATCAGCAAGTCCCCCACATTCAGCGCCACGCCCACCCCATGTTCGGAATGAAGGGTTGGCTCGCCGTAGCGTTCTGCATCGTTATCCTCAATGTCATCGTGGATCAGGGAGGCCTTGTGAAAAGCCTCCACCGAGATAGCGGCCAGTTTCAGATCATCCGAAATCGGTGCCTCAGGGTCTTCGCGCAGAGCCTGATAGGCAGCGATGGTTAAAAATGGACGCCAGCGCTTGCCCGCACGGGCCAGCCAGTCACGCGCGATTTCCTCCGTCTTGCAGGTCGGTTGGCCGAGCAAAGAATCCAACGCCTCAGGCGTGAACCAGGTTTTGACCTCGTCATGCAGCGCGGTCAGGTTCAGGCGGCGGGTTTTGTCCTCGCTGGTCAGGTGAATGTAGTCCCAGACCCAATCCACATCCACCGTGGTGTCGATGCAGTCGTCCTGAAGCAGTGGCACTGCCACGGCAGGGATGGCCGCTGCCTCGACGTAGGGGAAGGTGCGCTCCAGCACCGAAAGGCAGGAAATGCCGACGATGGCCTCGATTTTCCCTGTCTGGATCAGAGACATGACGATGGCACTTCCTTCCGCCACGAGCACTGCGTAGCCGAGCTTTTCGGCTTCATTCTGAAAGTCCTGGATGGAGCAAAGCCCACACTGCTTGCACAGGAGACCAAATTCATCGAAAGGCGCAGGACATTTGCTCTCGACCCGCAGGCACTTTGGCATCAGCAGCAGCCTTTTTTCAAAAGGGACCGAAGCCAGTGACTCACGCCAAGTTTCATTCGCCAAAAGCACCCCGGTGTAGTCGCGATAAACTTTTTCGATGCCGTAAATGGCAAGGATTTTCTCTGTGTGCATCTGCAACTCATCCATCGGCACAGGCGGCACGAGGCGATTTTGCTCCATGTATTCACGCACACTTTTCAGGACATAATCCCGATCCACTTTCGTCTGAGGAATATTTTTCTTCGGGGGTCGGACATGGCGTGTCAGGCCAGGAATCGGCGGGGGAAGTGTGGCAGAACGAACGGCGACCGTGGACATAAGCAGAGGAGGCGGAGAAAAACAGAAAAGAGGGGAAAAAAGCCCGGCCGGGAGTCTGGGCGCATTTCTAACCGTGCCGCTGACCCAAGGTCTTGCAAGGATTGTGCACCGTTGGGCATATCTTGCGCATACTTTTCTTTCAGAATCGTGCCTACCCAACGACTCGCGCCGACTTTCCCCTTGCCGCAAGGCAACGCCTGCGAATCGTCCGCGCTCCCTTCCCCCACCCCTACCATGAGCAAAGCCCCCATCACCGTCTCAGTCACAGGAGCCGCCGGACAGATCGGTTACTCCCTCCTTTTCCGCATCGCCTCCGGTGCCCTCTTTGGCCCGGATCAGCCTGTGAAGCTTCGCCTGATCGAAATCCCCGATGAAAGAGCCATGAATGCCCTACGCGGGGTCTGCATGGAACTCGATGACTGTGCCTTCCCCCTGCTGCACGGCATCACCGCCACCTCCGACATCAACGAAGGCTTCTCCGGCACGAACTGGGCCATCCTTGTCGGTTCCGTTCCTCGCAAAGCGGGCATGGAGCGCAAAGACCTGCTGAGCATCAACGGCAAAATCTTCACCGGCCAGGGCCAAGCGATCGAAAAAAATGCGGCCAGTGACGTGCGCGTGCTTGTGGTGGGGAATCCCTGCAACACGAACTGCCTGATCGCCATGAACAGCGCGAAGAGCATTCCCACCGACCGCTGGTTCGCCATGACCCGCTTGGATGAAAATCGCGCCAAGAGCCAGCTCGCCACCAAGGCTGGCGTGCTCGCCAGCAGCGTCAGCAACTTGGCCATCTGGGGCAATCACAGCGCCACACAGTATCCTGATTTCTTCAATGCCAAGATCGATGGCCAAGCCGCCACGGACGTCATCGGTGATCACGAATGGCTGAAGGGTGACTTCATCAAAACCGTGCAACAGCGCGGAGCCGCCATCATCGCCGCTCGTGGCCTGTCCAGCGCCGCCTCCGCGGCGAATGCCGCCTGCGATACCGTGCGCAGCCTGACCCACCCTACCCCAACGGGTGACTGGACCAGCGTCGCGGTGTGCAGCGACGGCAGCTATGGCATTGAAAAAGGCCTAATGTTCTCCTTCCCGATCCGCACCAACGGCAGCCAGTGGGAGATCGTGCAAGGCGTGCCCGTGAATGAATTCAGCCAAGAGAAGATCAAGGCCACCGAAGACGAACTGAAGGAAGAACGCGCTGCAGTGAAAGAACTGGGCCTGATCTGATCTGGCTCAAACCCCATGCTGCCCATCCTGTCAGCGGCCCCAAGGTGCAGACCTCGGGGCCGTCTGCTTTTCAGTCAAACAATTCAACCTCAGGGGGAAATGTACCCCGCCCTTGCCAAATCGGCAAAGTCGCCTAGCCTGCGCGCCCTTTTTTCCGGCACGTGACTGTGGCCTCCGAAAAAGATTCCCCCGCCTGCCCCACTCATCGCCCCTGTTTTCCGCATGAACATCAACGTCGAACATCAGCCCAACTGCCGAGCCATTGCCCACATCCGCGTGCCCGGCGAGGAAGTCACCAAGCAGCGCAAAAGCATCCTGGCCTACTACGCCCAGAATGTCCGCCTGCCCGGCTTCCGCCCAGGCAAAGTCCCTGCCTCTGCCGTCGAAAAACGCTTCGGGGCTGACATCCAGTCCGATCTAGAACGCCAGCTGATCAATGAAGGCCTGCGCGAGGCGGTGAAGCGGGAAGGATTAGAAGTCCTGAATATCCTGGGCGTGAACGACCGCATGACGCATGACGCGGACCAGAGCTTCTCCTTCAGTGCCGAGCTGAGTCTGGCTCCCAAGTTTGAGCTGCCCGAATACAAAGGCATCCCGGTGAAGCTGCCCCGTGTCGAAGTGACCGATGCCGACATCGACCATGATCTGCTGCACCTGCGTGAGCGCTACGCCAGCTTCGAAGACGTGACCCGCGCGGCTGGGCTGGGCGACGTTGTCGTGCTCAGCTGCGCCGGCAGCCTGGACGGCCAACCGCTGGCCGAGGCCATGCCTGAAGCGCCTAAGCACCTTCAGAGCATTGAGGAAAACTGGTTCCTGCTGGATGCCGAAGAAAACTTCCTGCCTGGCTTCTACGCCGGTCTGGTGGGGATCGCCCAAGGGGAAGAGCGCAGCCTTCCCGTGACCCTAGGAGAAGACTTCGCCTTTGAACCTCTGCGCGGCAAGACGCTGACGCTGACCGCACAGTGCAAAGGCGTCAAAAACAAGGTCGTTCCAGCCCTGGACGCCGACTTCATCAAGAAGGTTGGTGGTGACGAATTGACGGAAGAGACCCTGCGTGCGGAGGTCAAGGAAGCCATCCGCCGCCGCAAAGAGCAGAACCGCGAAACCACCAAGGCCAATCAGGTGATCGCTCACATCCTGGAAAAGCTCGAATTTGATCTGCCGCAGGAAGTGGTGAACCGCGAAGCCCAGCGCCGCACGAACGACATCGCCATGCGCGCTCTCCAGCAAGGCGTGCCTCAAGAAGAACTCATCAAGCAACAAGACGAGATCCTCAGCAGTGCTACCCAACAGGCTCGCAACAGCGTGAAGGTCAGTTTCATGCTAGGAGAAGTCGCCAAAAAAGAAGGCATCACCGTCAATGACCAGCAGCTCATGATGTCCCTGGCTAACATTTCAGCTCGCCAGAAAAAGCCGGTGAAGAAGTTCATGCAAGAAGCGCAGAAAAACGGCATGATTGATGGCGTTCGTGAGGACCTTTTGCTCGAAAACGCCCTGCAATTCCTCAAAGACAACGCGCAGGTCGAAGAGTCCGATCCAGAGCCCGAGCAGTGCGATGCGCATCCTGCGCCGGCCGCATAAACCCATCGTCAGTCTGACACATCCAGCGGGGCAGGCTCAGGCCAGCCCCGCTTTTTTGTGGAATCGCAGCCAAGTTGCTTGGGGCTGGGATCCGCCTCAACGGGCTCGATTCTTCAACAGCTGGCATGCACTCTTGCTTGCTTCCCGGCAAGGCGGCTGGCAGGATAAAGACTCATCCCATGGCCAAAAAAGCTGCTTCCAAAAAACCCGAATCCCTCCACCGCAAACACAGCGCCATCATCGTCGATGGTGTGGAGCGCGCTGCGAGCCGCGCCATGCTGCACGCCGTCGGCTTCAAGCGGGAGGACTTCCAAAAATCCCAAATCGGCATCGCCAGCACGTGGAGCATGGTCACGCCCTGCAACATGCACATCGACCGCCTGGCGAAAGAAGCCGCAAAAGGCGTAGATGCAGCCGGGGGCAAGAGCTTGATCTTCAATACCATCACCATCTCCGATGGCATCTCCATGGGCACCGAAGGCATGAAATACTCCTTGGTCTCCCGCGAAGTCATCGCGGACTCCATAGAAACCGTGGTCGGCTGCGAAGGCTTTGACGGTTACGTGGCCATCGGTGGCTGTGACAAAAACATGCCCGGCTGCATGATCGCCATGGCACGCATGAATCGCCCCGCCGTCTTTGTTTATGGCGGCACCATCCTGCCAGGCTGTGTTGGCCCTGACAAAAAAGACGCTGATATCGTGACCGTCTTCGAGGCTGTGGGCAAACATGCCAACTGCCAAATCGACGACAAGGAACTCGAAGACATCGAGGCGCATTCCATTCCCGGCGAAGGCTCCTGTGGCGGCATGTACACCGCGAACACCATGGCCAGTGCCATCGAGGCCATGGGCATGAGCTTGCCCAACTCCGGCGCGCAGGCAGCGATCAGCAGCGATAAACTCATCGACTGCTTCGATGCGGGAGCTGCCGTGATGAACATGATCAAACTGGGCATCACGCCGCGTGACATCATGACGAAAGAGGCCTTTGAAAACGCCATCACCTTGATCATCGCCCTCGGTGGTAGCACCAACGCCGTGCTTCACCTCATCGCCATTGCCCACGCGGCTGGCGTGAAGCTGGGCATCGACGATTTCGTCCGTATCGGCAAAAAAACCCCGGTGCTGGGCGATCTGAAGCCAAGCGGCAAATACTTCATGAACGACCTGGTTCGCATCGGAGGCACCGTGCCGCTCATGCGCATCCTCGTCGAAGAAGGCCTGATGCATGGCGACTGCTTGACCGTGACGGGCAAGACGATGAAGCAGAACCTGAAGAATTCGAAGATCGTTTATCCGAAGGATCAGACCATCATCCGCCCCCTTTCCAATCCGATCAAAAAAGACAGTCACCTCGTCGTCTTCCGTGGCAATCTCTGCCCTGAAGGAGCCGTGGGCAAGATCAGTGGCAAGGAAGGCCTCAGCTTCACCGGCAAGGCCATCGTCTTCGACAGCGAAGAGAAAGCGCTCGATGCCATCCTGAATGACAAAGTGAAAAAAGGTCACGTCATCGTCATCCGCATGGAAGGCCCCAAAGGTGGTCCAGGCATGAGAGAGATGCTTTCCCCCACCTCTGCCATCATGGGCAAGGGCCTGGGCAAGGACGTGGCCCTGATCACCGATGGTCGCTTCAGCGGGGGCAGCCACGGCTTTGTCGTCGGACACGTCACGCCAGAAGCCTTCGTCGGCGGCCCGATCGCGGTCATCAAGAATGGCGACCCCATCACCATCGATGCCGAGAAGCGCCAGATCACTCTAGGCATCCCTGACAAGGAGCTGAAAGCACGCCTCAAGGCCTGGAAGCAACCCAAGCCTCGCTACACCCGCGGTGTGCTGGCCAAGTTCGCGAAACTCTGCGCGAGCGCCAGCGAAGGGGCTGTGACGGACAAGGGGCTGTGATCGCTAACCAAGCCGATTCTCATCTCACCTCAAGCCATCAGGGGCGGCCTTACAGCCGCCCCTGACTGGTTTCAGATTCGGAGCGATCGCATCAGGCAGAAAGCAGCGCTTTCAGCTCATCCAGCGCCTTTTTCGTGCGCGCGATGCCTTCCATCTCGCTGTGCTTGTCGCCTTCATACTCGATGCCGATGTAGCCGTTGTAGCCAGCTTTCACGACGATGTCGATCAGGCGCTGGTAATCGAGCGTCATCTCCCGGCCTTCGCGCCGGTCTTCGGTGTAAAAGGCACCCGCGCCGGTGTCCCAATCATAGGCCTTGGCGCTCATGGCCTTTTTCACCCAGGGCATGAATTCACGCAGACCCTTGTAGGGATTGTAGAGCTCACCTTTGTTGCGGTCGGTGTAAAAGTTCCCGAAGTCAGGCAAGATGCCCACTCGTGCGTGATCCGCAGCCTTCATCACACCGGTCAGCCAGAGACCGTTGCTGGACAGGCCCCCATGGTTTTCCACGACGACAAAGAGACCGCGCTTGTCAGCCTCCACGCAGAGACGATGCAGACCATCCGCGGCGAGCTTCATTTGCTCCTCAAAGCTCAGCTTGGCATCGCTCGCCGCATTCACACGGATGCTATGACAGCCCAGCGTGGCGGCAGCGTCCAGCCACTTCAGGTGATTCTCGATCGTCTTGGCGCGCTTCGCTTCATCCGGGTCACCCAGATTGCCTTCGCGGTCACACATGATCAGCAGTCCGGTCACCCCTTCCCCCTCCTGACGCTTTTTCATCTCTCCCAGGTAGGCCGCGTCCGTGGCTTTATCGAAAAACATCTGGTTCACATACTCCACGCCATCGATTCCAAAGCTGCGGGCCGTTTTGCAGAAGTCGAGGTGATCCAGTGGCTCCGCCCCGCTCTTCTTGAACATGCGCTTGTTCAGCGACCACTCGGCCAAAGAGATCTTGAAGGGCTCCTTCTTTTCAGCAGCTCGACTGGTTCCGGCGACAGCCGAGACCAGTGCAGCCGTGGTGATGTGTTGGAGAAATTGGCGACGATTGGCAGTGGATTTCATATCAAATGGGCGCGCAGTCTCCCAGGGACATCGCCGAAACGCAAGCCAGCATCCCATTTCCATCCGGGAATCTGATCGCCTAGAGACGCCTGCGCCCATGCAGAGCTTGGTACAGCGTAAGCTCATCGGCATGATCCAGGCCGCCTCCAGCAGGCAAGCCCTGCGCCAGCCGTGTCACCGCGAGGCCTTCTTGACGCAAAAGATCCCCAAGGTAGCTGGCCGTCGCTTCGCCTTCCACATCCGAGCCGACTGCCAAAATGACTTCCTCCATGCCACTGGCCCTCGCCCGCTGGATCAGTGGCTCGATCCGCAGATCTTCCGGCGTCACATTGTCTAGCGGTGACAAGCGTCCCCCGAGCACATGATACTGACCCTGATACGCCCCCGAACGCTCCAGCCTCAGGACATCCGCGGCCTGCTCCACCACACAGATGACACTGCGCTGCCGCCTCGGGTCATGGCAGAGCGCGCACTCCTGACCTTTTTCCATGAAAAAGCCGCAGTCCTCACACGCGACGATGCGCGCTGAGGCACCCGCGAACGCATCCAGCATCGGCTCGATGCGCCCCTGATCTTGCATGAGCCAAAGCATCAGGCGCTCCGCACTGCGCGGCCCCAGGCCTGGCAGGGACTTCAGCTGCGCGATCAGTCGTCGCAGCGGCGGAGGATAGTCCAAAGCAGGCATGGGCAGCGGATATCAGACCTTGTCCAGCCCTACCAAACCGCCTTCCGCAGGGATCGAAACCCGGCGGTAAAAGCAGGTGCTTCGGTGCGTGTGGCAGCATCCACCGCCCATCTGACGCACCCGCAGGATGAGTGCATCCTGATCGCAATCCGTCAGGATTTCCACGATGTGCTGCACCTCGCCACTCGTCTCGCCTTTCAGCCAGCGTTGGTTGCGACTGCGACTCCAATACACGGCCTTTCCACAGGTCAGCGTCTCGCGCAGTGTCGCCTCATTCATGTAGGCGAGCATGAGGGGCTTTCCGGTATCGGCATCCACGGCCATGGCCGCGATGAGACCGTTTTCGTCAAACTTGGGAGCAAAAGCCGAGCCTTCCTCGATGCTTTGCTTCGAATCGCGTGGGCCGAACTGATAAGGGGCAGAGTGAGTCATGAAACTGCCTTGGACATACCCCTCTGTGTCCATTTGCCAAAACAAAAGATGACCCAGCGGCCTGACAAATCAGCGGCCCTGCTTTTTTCCCTCGTCCAGAAACTCCAAGGCCTTCTCCAGCCACTCCTTGCCGGGTGCCCCATGCCCCTGCTCTGGGATCTCGAATAGCCGCACATGCTGAAAGCCATTCTGCTGAAAGCCCTGCTCATAGACCGCCTGCGTGTTGTCGCGGTTGAAGTCCTTGTCTCCGGTGACGAGCACGATGCGTGACTCTGCCTGCGCCAGCGTGGCGATCTCGGGGTGAGGGATGTAGCGCGCCTCATACATCGTGCCATCCTTGCCTTGGGTGGGAAAAAAGAAATTCGCCCCCATGAAGCACACCGCCCCGCTGAACATGTCGGCATAAGCCACGGCCAGCATGGACGCCACACGCGATCCGCCAGAGTGGCCACTCACGTAAACCCGCGCCGGATCGATCTGATAAAGCTGACGCAGCTGATCATTGGCCGCAATCGCCAGCTGCATGCGGCTGGTGACCTCCCGCTGATTGCCCGAGCGCAGTGCTCCGACAAAGATCAGCTTCTTCTCCGCTAGCACCTTCTCCCAATCCGTCGGCAGCGTGCATTGATCGTTGGGACTGATCCAGATGAAGAGCCCGTGCGGCACCTCCTTTTTGTAGCTGCGTGGCACGATGATTTCATAAGCCTCGCGACTGATCTCCAGCTCCGTGGGCATCTCTGCGGCACGCAGACGCATCTTCAGCTGCTGCGCACCCGCCATCGGCGTACTGGACACGAGCTTCAGCGGCGAACGCTGCCCGAGCTTCACCGGCAGCGCCTTGGCGGGCTGCGCCTGAGCCGAAGCCAAAGATCCCCAACCCGCCACCAGCAAAAGAAAAACGCGAATCGTCATGCCCCACCATCCAAGCGAGGCCACTGCCCCCTGTCGATGGCAAAAGCACAGCCATCCCGCACTTGCCATCGAAGGCAGTGTCTTGTAAATCCAAGAACCCAAGCACCCGTAGCTCAGTGGATAGAGCAGTGGATTTCTAATCCTCTGGTCGCAGGTTCGATCCCTGCCGGGTGCGCTTTTTGTTCTCTGGGTGGCATCTCTCAGAAAGCCAATCAAGCGTGGAAGCGCTGTGTGCTGCCAGTGGGGGTAGGCTCCTTGTGCTAAAAGCAAATACGGCCGTAGCGAATGTCGCCGAAGAGAACTCCACCGAGCTGGCGCATTTCAACAGAAGTTCGAATCCATCTGGATGGTTTTCAGATTTTGCTGAAAGCAGGCCTCAAGGGTCTTCATCCATGCGTCCCGCAGGGCAGAGGCAAGGCCGAGAGCACAAAAAAGGGGTGCCTTGCGGCACCCCTCCGTGATTGAGCTTAAGGTTCGACGCGAGTGGATCACTCGCCCGGACGCCATTCTTCGGTGGCGAACTTGAAGGCCTGCTCCAGTCCGACGAGGTCGGTGCTGGGGCGCAGGGCTTCGAAGGCGGCGCTTTCCTTCTGGATCTCGGCCTCGTTGTAGTTGAGGGCTTTGACCGAGAGGCCGATGCGGCGCTCCACTTTGTCCACCTTGATGACGCGGGCTTCGACTTCGTCGCCCACATTGAGGACGTCTTTGACCTTGGCCACGTGCTCTTCGCTGAGCTGGGAGATGTGGATGAGGCCGTCGATGTCGCCATCGAGCTCGACGAAGGCACCAAAGCTGGCGATCTTGGCCACTTTGCCTTTGACGATGTCGCCCACTTTGAAGCGGGTGTCGATGATGCTCCAGGGGTCGGTTTCGAGCTGCTTCATGCCCAGGCTGATGCGCTGGTTGGCCTTGTCGATGCCGAGAACGACGGCATCCACTTCCTGGCCTTTCTTGAGCATTTCGGACGGATGGTTGACCTTGCGGGTCCAGCTGAGGTCGGACACGTGGATCATGCCATCGATGCCTTCTTCCAGCTCCACAAAGGCACCGTAAGCGGTGAGGTTGCGGACAGGACGCTTGAGCTCCGTGCCGATCGGGTAACGAACGTCGATGTCATCCCAAGGATTGGTGTCGAGCTGACGCACGCCGAGGCTGATCTTGCGCTCGTCGGTGTTGATGCCGAGAACGACCGCTTCGAGTTCCTGACCAACGTTGAGCACGTCGGAAGGACGGGCGATGCGCTTGACCCAGGAGAGCTCGGAGACGTGGACGAGACCTTCCACACCCTCTTCGATTTCGACGAAGGCACCGTAAGCGACGAGCTTGGTGACCTTGCCGCGCACGCGCTGACCGACGGGGTAGCGGGCTTCGATGTTTTCCCAAGGGTTGTTCTGGAGCTGCTTGAGGCCGAGGGAGACACGCTCCTTCTCGCGATTGACCTCGAGGATGAGGAGTTCGAGCTTCTGACCGATGCCCACCAGTTCGGTAGGATGGTTGAGGCGGCCCCAGGACATGTCGGTGATGTGGAGCAGACCGTCCATGCCGTTGAGGTCCACGAACACACCGAAGTCGGTGATGTTCTTGACCACGCCGATGACTTTGTCGCCAGGAGTGACGGAGTCGAGGAACTTCTGACGCTGTTCGGCGCGCTCGGCCTCGATGACTTCGCGGCGGGAAAGGACGATGTTTTTGCGGTCGTCGTTGATCTTGACGATCTTGAACTCGAACACCTTGCCGACGTATTCGTTGAGGTCCTTCGGCGGGATGATGTCGATCTGGCTGGCGGGAAGGAAGGCTTCCACGCCCACGTTGACGGTGAGACCGCCTTTGACGACGCTCTTGATCTTGCCTTTGACGAGACCACCATCGCGGAAGACGGAGGCGATCTTGTCCCAGTTTTGCTTGTAGGCTGCCTTCTCCTTGGAGAGAACGACCATGCCTTCGTCATTTTCCAGTTTCTCGAGAAGAACTTCGACTTCGTCGCCGACTTGGATGTCTTCGTCTTCGAACTCGTTGGCGGGGATGGCTCCTTCGGACTTGTAGCCGATGTCCACGAGGACGACCTGGGGTTTGATCTCCAAAATGCGGCCCTTGACGATGGAACCTTCGGAGAGTTCACGGAAGGATCCTGCGATCATCTCCGCGAGTGTTAGTGCGCTCATTAGCTTGTTGTTGGGTTGGGAGTGCCGGTAAGGTTGAACCGCGCGCAACCTTCCACTCCTGAGGGCTGCGGCGGGCTTTTGCCCCACATGGCCAGAAGGCCAGGAGGCAAGAGGGCCGCGAAAGTCGGGGCAAAAGTGGTTTTGGCAAGGGAAAAGGTATCCCGCTGCCCCCCGCGTCGCTGGATCTGCGTTTGGCAAAATCCATCAGGTGCAACATCTGCATTCCATGCCTTGTTGATAGTTACCCCATGCGCATCTCTGCCCTTCTTTTTCTCCTGAGCGTTGGCTTCCTGCAGGCCCAGCAGGCCCCTTATGATGTCTTTCCCCCAGCGGAGCCGCCTTACTACCGGGTGCGCTATGAGGCCTCCACCGAACCTGGTGGGCTGATTTTTCCCGTGAATTACACGATATGGGTGCCGCCAGGTGTGAAGGAGCTGCGCGGTGTCATCGTTCATCAGCACGGTTGCGGCGAGGGCTCGTGCAAATCCGGCCTGACCGGTGCCTATGACCTGCACTGGCAGGCGCTGGCCAAGAAGCACCAATGCGCACTGCTTTCGCCTTCCTATGAGCAGCCGGACAAAGCGGACTGCCAGCGGTGGTGTGATCCGCGCCATGGCTCAGGCGCGGCTTTTCAGCGCGGGCTGGCGGATCTGGGGACGAAAAGTGGTCATCCAGAATTGGCACGGGTGCCGTGGGCCCTGTGGGGTCACAGCGGCGGCGGTCACTGGGCGGGCGGCATGGTACTGACCCACCCTGACCGCGTGGCAGCCGCTTGGCTGCGGAGTGGCGTGCCGCTGCTGACGGCGGATGAAAAGCGCACCACCATCCAACCCCATCAGCTCCCCGAGGCAGCGCTGAAGGTGCCGATGATGTGCAACCCTGGCACGAAAGAGGGCGTGACGGTGAAGGATGGCCGCTTCGCGGGCGTGTGGCCGGCGAACGAGACCTTTTTCAAAGCCGTGCGTGGCCGGGGTGGCCTCATCGGCGTGGCGGTCGATCCCCTGACCGCTCACGAATGTGGCAACGCGCGCTACCTCGCCATTCCCTGGCTGGATGTGTGCCTGACCGCGCGCCTGCCTCGCCGTGCTGGGGAAGCTTTGAAGTCCATGCCGACCGAAGGCGCCTGGCTGGCCGCCCTGCTGAGCACGGAAGCCCAGCCAGCCGAAGCCTTCCAGGGCGAGATCAAACAAGCCGTCTGGCTGCCGAATGAAGCCATCGCCCAAGCGTGGCAGCACTACGTGAAAGACACGCAAATCCCTGATGCCACGCCACCGCCAGCCCCCACGAAGGTGCGTGTGATTGATGGCGAATTGGTGTGGGAAGCCGAGGCCGATCTAGAAAGCGGACTGGCCCATTTCATCATTGAGCAGGACGGGAAAGTGCTCGGCACGCTGCCTGCGCAGCCCAAAAACCCTTTCGGACGCCCCTTGTTTCAGGGTCTGCAATACAGCGACACACCTGCCTTCCCCTTGGTGCAGATGCGCTTTCCTATCCCCAAGGCAGAAGCAGGCAGCGAACCGAACTATCGCGTGACAGCGGTGAACACCGTGGGGTTAAAGTCTCGCTGAGCAGCCCTCGGTACGATCTGAGCCCAGAGTTCCGCCTTTCTCTCGCTTCATGCCTTCCGACAGCCTTTCCTTCCGACTCAGCCGCAGCGTCTCGGCGGACTTTTTCCGCCCCCTGGCCCGACCTTCCGCACCGGTCTATGTGGACTGCGCGGACCGTCTGATCGCCGAAGCAGGCGAGGCAGGTCGCCTCACGCATCGGGAGACAGCAGAGATCATCCGCGAAGTCATCGCACGGCATCCGCTCTCGCTGCTCGCTGAAGATGAAGGGGCCGCGCTCCGAGATGCTCGACAGCGCGCAGGGCAGTTTTTCAATCGCCTCATCGCCGCCGGCTGGCTGGAAGATCAGACCCTGGGCCTGCATGAGCGCTGGGCCGTCATCCCCCCTGGCCTGAGGCCGATGCTGCGGATGTTGCGCGATCTGGCCGAAGATCGTGTGGCGGAGCTGAAGACCTTTGCCGATACCTTGCGCGGCCTTTGCCAAACCCTGGAAGAGCGAAACATCCTGGATCCCCAGGTGCGTACACCTGAGGAGCTGCGCTCTAGCGTCACCGATCTCTCGCAGCGGCTCGAGCGTGCGATTGAGCAGCTGCACGCCGTAGAAAAAATCGTCACCGGCTTTGAGCAGCGGCAAAGGCAGACCACGACCGCCGCGGACACCTTGAGCCTGCTTTACGAGGAGTTTAGCCAGGGACAGCACATGGTCTGCTACGATGCCCTGCGCCGGGGTGGCTTGCTGACCCGGATCGAAAACGCCCGCGCCGTCGTGTCGAGCCGTCACGACGATCCACTCATGCGGGAGCGCCTGGCAGCAGGTCTGCGTGAGCACTATGGCTATGATGACAGCGACTCCTATGACCATGCGGTCATGTCCCTGACTCGGCTGGAGCGTGATCTCGGTGGGCTCAAACGGCGGGCGGAGGCCATCGACCTGCGCATGGCGGCCTTCAACCGCCTGAGCCAGCAGCGCTACCGCTATCAGACCGAGCTGCGTGGTCGCCGACCTGAGATCGTAAAGGCCTACTGCGAGTCCTTGAACGCTGCGCACGCGGGCGGTCGCTTTTCCGAACTGGCAGGTCAGGCTGCCGACTTCAGCCCCCGCTGCCTAGAGACGCGCTTCTTTTTCGGCATCGACTCCCTCTACAAACCACGCCGCACGAAGCAACCGGCCGATCTGACCTTTGGCATCGCCGGAACCGCGAAGCAGAGCGCGGACGACGTGCTCGCCGCCTGGAAGGAACGTCAGCGCCTCGCGCTCACGCCTCAGCGTGCCGCGAAACTCGTCGCCAAGCTTCTACCCCATTCAACAAGCAGCACGAGCACACAGGACCTCACGCTGGAGAGTTCCGACGACCTGCTCGATCTACTCGCCATCGTCGCTTATGACCACGCACCGGCCCTGGCAGGCAAACGCATCCGCTGGCGTGTCGATGGCCCCCGCCGCCGCCATGGCCTGGAGCCCCAGGTCATCGAGCAAGACAACCTGGTGGGCCATCGCGTGGAGCGCTTTGCGATCACGCGAGAGGGGTAAGGGGCTTCGTGAGTCTAGGTTGTGTTTCATCTTGCCACCCCTCCGCGCTGTTCTACCTCTCACGCTGCATGTCCGCCACCACTCCTGATCTGCTTTGGCCCCGCTCCTTTTGGAGTGATGTGCCCGATGCCGATCGTGCCGGACTGCGGGAAGTCTTGGCGGAATTGCTCGGGCGTGGGGTGCTGCTGGGCGATGAAGGCGGCGGGCGTGAGCTTTACCTGCTGGCTCGGGATCATTACCGCGCGCATGTCGAAGACTACTTGGCCCCGCTGGCGCTAGAGCTGATCGTGGATGAGGATCACTCCCTGTTGCAGGCTCGGCCACGCACGGAGTCCTGCCTGCTGCTGGGCCGCTTTGACAAAGACGAGACGCTGGTGCTGCTGACCCTTTGGCGGCTATACGATGATGAAATCAGCACCGGCAGCCAGGAAGCCGTGATCGTCACGGTCGATCAGCTCTGGGCAGCGCTGAAGGTTCACTTTGATCAAATCATCACACCAGAAAAGTCCCAGATCGAGTCCTGCCTGGCCCGACTGCGGCGGCATCGCCTGATCCGTACGCTGAAGCCAGAAGGCATGACTCAGGCGGGGGAGCTGCAGATCGAGGTGCTGCCCAGCTTGGCACGGGTGATTCCCTTTGAGGATCTCGCCGCGTGGCAAGCGAGAGTGGACACCTTTCAGCCGATGAAGGACGCTGCGGAAGAAGAAGAGGAGGCACCGCCCGCATGAGCCAAGGACGCATCACGCTCAGCCGCATCCTCGCGGTGAATTGGTACGGCTACCGTCAGTTCATCGATGTCGCCGGCCTATCGCTCATCACGGGGGCGAATGGCAGTGGCAAAAGCGCGCTGCTGGACCTCATCCAGTTTGTTCTGCTCGGCGAGCAGCACAGCCGCTTCAACAAAGCCGCCGCGGGTGCTGGCAGTGGGCGCTCTCTCCGTGGCTACTGCCTCTGCGACACGAACACGACCGGGCGCGATGGGCAGGAGCGCTACCTTAGGCCCAGCAGCGTCACACTGGCCGCGCTAGAATTCACCTGGCCACTGGCAGCGGGAGAAACCGAGCCGCGCCGGGAGACCTGGGGGGCGCGGATCGAGTATGAAGGGCCGACCGCGAAGCCTTCGACCCTTTGGTTCCGCGCCGGGCAGCGGCTCGCCTGGCAAGATTTCCTGCACAGCGAAGGCGGCCCCGAGGCGATGCGATTCCTGCCAGAAGACGAATTCCGCATGCGTGTCCGGCGGGAACTGGACGGCGATGTCTGGGAGCGCCAGAAGGCCTATCTGGAGGAGATGGCCCTGCGCTCCCACCTGGGCTTTGATGCGGAGCAGATGAGCAAAACGCTGCCACGCGCCATGGCCTTCGAGCCAGAGAGCAATTTCGAAAAATTCGTGCGCGAGTTCTTGCTGGAACCCGGCATGCCCGATGTGAAGGCCGTGAAAGCCAGCGTGGACGCGCACCGCCGTGCGCAAGAGCGGCTGGAAAAGATGCACGATCAGCTGGAGCGGCTGAAAAAGATCTCAGCGCATCATCAGGAATGGCTCACCTCGCAGCGGGAATCGGCACTTTACTCCCACTTGAGCGAGGCCCTGAAGCATGAAGAAGCGGCCGAGACCCTGGCGCGCAACCAGTCCAAGCTAGAGGCATTGCGTGCGGATCATCAGAGCAATCTGGACGCTCACCAGCAAGCCGTGGAAGAGCGTGAACATCTGCGTGGCGCCGTGGAAGCTGCCCGTGCCGCCCTGGGCGACAAAGCGGTGAAGCTGGAAGAAAATGACCGCCGACGCCGCGAACTCGACAAAGACATCCGCCGGCTCGAAACAACAGCCAGTGAGGTTCGCGAGCTCTTGCGCGAACGCGTGCGCCGGTGGCAGGACTGGATGCTGCACGCCTCTCGCCTTGGCTTAGACATTCCCCATAGCGCCTCGGGACTTCTTTCCGCCATGCAAAGCACGGATGAGGGACGCGCTCTGCATGCTGCGAGGGAAATGCCGCCCGTGTATCACCAACTGAGAGATCAGGCACTAGAAGCACTGCGACCCATCGAGGCCAGGCTGGCGGAGCACGAAGCCCGCAAGGCCGCCCTGCAAAAAGACTTGGGCCATCTCCAGGAAGGACAGGCTGCCCCTGCGCCACTTTTGAGTGCCCTGCTGGCTCGCGGACAGCGGGCGGTGGCGCTAGGCCGGGTGGTCGAGGTGAAGCCTGCGGGCGAAAAATGGTGGCCGCTGCTAGAAGCTCTGCTGGGGCCTTATCGCCGCGCGATTTTGGCCGAAGATTTCCGCGCGGCCTGGGATCAAGCTCAGCAAACCCCAAGCCCGACCGAACCCCTACTCCACCCCGATGAAGTGCCCGCCGCCAAAGTCGAAAAAGGCTCCCTGCGCGACTTGGTGGAAACGCAGCACGAAATCGCAGGCCGCGTGCTCGACCACCTGCTCGGCGGCATCGTGGCCGTGAACAAGACTTCCCAGCTAGAAAAGCATCCGCGCGCACTCTCACTCGAAGGCTGGCTCAAAGATCCGCCGCGCCGCGTCCGCTTGCTGCCGGAAAAAGAGTTGACCTTGGGGCAGGAAGGCCTGCGCCGCCTGCGCGATCTGCGTGAAGGCGAACTCCGCAGCACCGAGGCGGAAATTCAGGAAGTGCGCCTGGACTGCAATGACCTGCGCGCCTTTGTCCATCGCGGGCGGGAGTGGCGTCTCGACCACTTCACGACTCCTGAGGGTGCGGAGGAATTGCAACTGTTGCCACGACTGCGGACCGAGCGCGCGGAGCTCCAGGCCACCTGGGATCTGCTCGCCACGCCCGATCACGTGCAATCCATGGAAAATCTGCGGCGGCAGCATGCCACACTCGAAGGCGTGGTGGAACGCATCGGTAGTTTGAAGACAGCCATCACGGCCTTCACCGTCGAACAATCGAAGCTCGAAGACGCCCTCAAGGAAGACCAAATCGCTGAGGAGCAAACCCGCCTCGCGCGGCAGACCTCACGTGTACTCATCCGTGGGATTAGCGATGAAGAAATCGCCAACCGCATCGCGGCGGAACGCCAGAAAAACACGAGCTGGCGCAAATCCATCGAGATGTCCTCTGCGCTCTCAATTCACTTTCAGACCCGTGCCCAGGAAGCACGCCGACTGCGTCACGCGCAGCGCCAGGAACTGCTCATGGCCCACGCCGAGCTCGGCGATGCCTTGGATGCTGAAGCGGAAGACAACACCGCGTTTGACCAGCGCCGCGAAGACCTGGAATCGCATGAATTGGAGCGCTTCAAAGCAGCTGCGCTGGAAGCCAAACGTGAGTGGGAAGACCGCCTGCAACATCAGGTGCTGGATGTATTGCGCGAAAAACTCAGCGAAGCCGACCGCACCAAGCGCGAGCTCAACCGCGCCATGGATCACGAGATCGGTGGCTGGCGCTACCAGCTCACCAGCCGGGCGGATAAAGCCCACAGTGCCATCTGGACGTTGGTGGAAAAAGGTCTGCCCAGCGGCACCGAAATGGAGATCTTCAACGCCGTGAACCGGGAAGAAGTCGAGCGGGCCAAAACCGAGCTCATGGCTGCGATCGATGCCACCGATAACCCTGAAGACAAGCGCTACCAGCGCCTGCTCGACTACCGTTACTACCACCACTGGGACATCGAGGCCAAGCCCGCTGGCCGGGGCGATGCTGCAGCCATCAGCCTAAACAAGAGCGCGAAGAAACAAAGCGGCGGGGAAAACCAAGCTCCTTTCTTCGTCGCCACCCTGGCCGCTTTCCGCCGCGTGTATGACCTCGGTCGCCGTGAGGAACCGCAAAACCTCGGCCTCGTCGTCATGGACGAAGCTTTCAGCAAACTCAGTGGCGACCGCATCGACGACTGCTTGGCGCTCGCACGGAACTTCGGCCTCCAGCTCATCATGGCTTTCCCCGAAGACCGCCTACCGACCATGTTCCAACACGCCGACACCGTCATCCAGTGCCGTGTCGAACGCAGCTATGATGAAGACACCGAGCAGGTGCGAAACATCGAAAACTGGGTCGTGCGCGTCGAGGGCAACCGCCTGGCCGAGCTCATGGCTTGAGCCTTCCTCACTTCAGTGTCTTCTTCAGCCAGGTGATCATTTGCTGGGCATAGTCGCTGTTCAATTTAGACCAGCCACCCATGCCGTGAGTACCGCCAGGGATGACCAGAGTTTCGCAGGCATTGCCCGCAGCCTTCATCTTGGCCTCAAAGTTCATGCTTTGCACCAGAGGCACCTGCTTGTCGTCATCGCCATGAATTTGAAAGAAGGGTGGTAGGCCAGGTTGGATGTGCTGGATCGGCGACATCTCACTCAATTTCTTTCGCGCTTCGTCATTCCATTCGTCTTGGCCGATCAAAGCACCCAGACCGCCCAAGGCGTTGCGACGCTGCACCTGGAGGATGAGATCGTGCGGGGCATAAAACGGCACCACGGCGGCGACACGCGTGTCTCCCTGCCCAGTGACGCCCGCCCAAGACACAAGGTGTCCCCCAGCAGACTCCCCGATGAGCGCGATGCGCGCAGGATCGACCTTGTAGTCAGCCGCATGCGCCTTCACCCAGCGAATGGCGGCTGCTACATCGTCCGCACAGGCAGGCCAGCGATGCGCCGGAGCGAGTCGATAATCGATGGTAAACCAAGTGAAACCCGCTTGGGCCAGGGGCTCAAACATCGGCGTGATGTAGGAGTGCTTGTCGCCCTTTGTGAAACCGCCACCGTGGACGAGGAGGCAGGTGGGAAAAGGACCCTCGCCCTCGGGCACCCAGGCATCTAGCTTCAGCGAGACCTCGCCAACCTTAGCGTATTCGATGTCTTGCTTCAGGCCAGGAAACGCGAAGGGCTTGGGGTCAGCGGCATTCAGCAGCGGAGTGAGGAGCAAGGCGAGCAGGACAGTGAGTTTCATGGCAGGCGGGCTAAACGCCCCACGCGGTGGGATTCACTCCTGAAAATCGCCACGAGGGTCCGACCAAGCCACGCGCGTGAGCGCATTCGCTGGCATTTTTCTTGGCAAAAGACCGCTGTTTCGCTAGCACTCGCGCGCGTCGCAGCGTTTAGCAGCCGTTCACGATTCGTCTTCACCCCCAACCCCACCCACCCCACCACCATGCCCCACGTCAGCACCAATGGCATTCAGATGTTTTACGAAGAACGCGGCAGCGGCGATCCGCTCGTCTGCATCATGGGCGTCACTGCGCCTGGAGGCGTGTGGGAAGCTCACGCCGCTGAGTGGTCCAAGCACTTTCGCTGCATCCTCGGTGACAACCGTGGCGTCGGCCAGACGGACAAGCCCGAGGGCCCCTACACCACTGCCATGATGGCGGACGACTACGCCGGACTGATGGATCAGCTCGGTATCAAGCAGGCCCGTGTCGTCGGCTGCTCGCTTGGCTCCGTCATCGCCCAGCAGCTGGCGCTGCGCCATCCTGAGAAAGTGAAAAGCATGATCCTGATGTGTACCTGGGCACGTCAGGACCGGTTCGGCCTCTACACCTGGCAGCACCTGATGAAATGCAAAGCCACGATGCGCCCGGAGGACTTCATGCACTACGTGCAGATGCTGATCTTCACCAAGCCCTGGTTCGACAACGATGACTGCTGGAACAACCTGCAGCAGGGACTGAAGGACGCGGCCACCAATGCCGCCCCGCAGCCCGTGCACGCCATGGAAGCGCAAAGCGCGGCGGCCATCAGCCACAACACCATCCATGAGCTGAAAAACGTGAACTGTCCCACCCTGGTCATCGGTGGAAAAAATGACACCTTCACCCCCAAGTGGATGAGTGAGGAAGTCGCCGCCGCCATCCCCGGCGCGGACCTGCACCTCTATGACAACGCTGGCCACGCCTTTCACTGGGAGTGCCTCAGCGACTTCAACCCACGCACGACCGAGTGGCTGCTGAAGCACTAAGCAACGCTCCGCTTTACCTCACCGGTGCCACGGCCTCTGGAAAATCCAGTCTGGCCGTGGCCCTCGCGGAGCGCATCGGCGGCGAGATCGTCAACGCTGACGCTTTCCAGCTGTATCAGGGGCTAGACCTGCTGACCGCGAAGCCCAGTGCTGCTGAGCTTCAGCGTATTCCGCATCACCTCTACTCGGTGCTTTCTCCCGCAGATGCCTGCGATGCGCAGCGCTACCGCCAGCTGGCCTTGGAGGCCATTCAGCAAATCCAGTCCCGCGGGCGGCAGGCGATTGTCGTGGGTGGTTCCGGGCTTTACCTCAAAGCTCTGTCGCACGGTCTGGCTCAGCTCCCTGCAGGCGATCCAACGCTGCGTGCCAAGCTGCGTGACCTGCCGCTGGAGGAAAAGCAGCGACAGCTCCTGACCCTCGACCCCGACGCGGCAGACAACGTGCCACTGGCGAATCCACGCTATGTCGAGCGTGCGCTCGAAATCTGCCTGCTGACAGGGCAACCACAGTCCGCCCTGCGGCGCAGTTTTGCCACCGCACAACCCTGGGGCCGTGGCGTGGTACTGGCCTGGGAACGAACGGAGCTGCACCAGCGCATCCACCAGCGCAGCCAGCAGATGCTGGCGAGTGGACTCCTCGACGAAGTGGCCACCTTCCCCGACTGCGCGGGTGCCCTGGACAAGGCCATCGGCCTCGCCGAACTGCGCGCGCATCTGCGAGGCGAAAGCACGCTCGAGCACGCGATCGATGCCATGGAGCAAGCCACCCGCCGCTACGCCAAGCGGCAAGGCACGTGGTTTCGACGCGAACACTGGATGCGACCGCTGCTACTCACGCCGACTCAAGCCACTGACGCGACTCTGGAACAGCTGCTAGGCCTTCTGGCACCGAGTTCAGGCACCAACTGAGCCCCCCGAGGTGGCTCATTTTCAGAGAACAAGCGTGGCTAACCTATCACGCTCTTGGCGCCCTTCGGGCTTGCCAGAGATTCATTCCTTCGCGACAAAGACGCGCTCTCCCATGCAAGATTTCGCTGAAACGACTGCCTTTCCCACTGCCAAAGACCTCGCCGCCGGGCTGCCCCAGTTCGAAGTCGAGCAGTGCCTATCCGTGGGCAAAGAAAGTGCGATCTACCTGGGCATCCAGCCCGCCCTCGAGCGCCACGTCATGATCCGTGTCATGGCCGAGCCGACGACCGCCGATGCGGCGACCCGACTCATGGATCGACTCCGGGCACGCGCGCGGCTGGTGCATCCGCGCATCGTCGCCGTCTATGATTTCGGCCGTTCCCTGAATGGCTACCTTTACCTCGTCACGGAACATGTGGACGGACGCATGCTCAGCGACCTGATTCAAGAGCGTGCTGTGTCGCCGAAAATGGCCTATGGCCTCGCATTGCAGCTGTGCGACATCCTGACCCTTCTGCATGGACAGAACAGTCTGCATGGCTGCCTGAATACACGCACCCTGCTGGTGGACCAGGAAGGCCAGATGAAGGTCACCGGCATCGGCATGTGCCTCACGCCATCAGGCGAGATCTCCTGGCTACAGGAGGGGGATGTCTCGATCGAGCAAGACCTGTACGATCTCGGGCTCGTGCTGCACGAGATGTTCGCCAAGGAACCGCTGGCAGAGGATGGCAAAGTCTCCCGGAACATCCCACCGGCCTTCGGGGCGGTGCTCCGCCGCTGCGTTCATGCGGAGAAGGCCCGACGCTACATCACAGCGGCTGAGATCAAAGAAGCGCTGGTGCAAGCTCTGCGCACTCAGCAGAGCGCCGCCACCAAGTCCGGTGCCCCCGAGGGCCTGGCGGCTTCCAACCCAGTGGACACGCCACCCCCTCAGGTCTCTAGCTCGCCAACCTCCCCCAGCTCGACTCCTGCACCCGCACCGAAAACTGTTGCAGCCTCGGTGCCCCCACCCCGCTACGCACCGGGGCGGCCACCCGCGCCCATCGTGCGCGCCCAGCCTTCCTTCATGAAGAAGTTGGACGACTTCCTTTGGTCCTGCCTGCGTGCCAGCCTGCACCTCGCCGTCTTCGCCGCCACCGCCGTCATCCTGCTCGTCTTCTATGTGATGAAGGACAAAATCGTGCTCGATCCCGATGCAGACACCCCTGTCGCCCGAGAACCCGCTTTGCCTGGTGAGGTGCTCGGCAGCCTGCCTGCGGCCCCTGAACTCCCCCAAGCCCCTGTCGCCCCGCTTTCTCCCCCCATCACGCTGCCGGCAACAGCCCCCAAAGCCGATTCCCTGGCTGGGCTCAAGGCCGAGTATCGCGCCGCCGTGCAGGCGGAAGCCACCGCGGCACTCGATCGGGTCAATCTGAATGAGCTACCCGCCTTCCAGCAAGAACTGAAGCGTCTGCAAAACGGTGATCCCATCCCCGAGGTGGATGAGCCAGGCATCCCAGCCAGTCTGAAACGACTACGCGAAGACTACCGCCAAAAGCGAGCCACCCAGATGCGCTGAAGCACGCGCCGGCCATAAGGTGCGCGAAGACTTGCATTGGACAAGCCCCCCGGTCTCTCGGATAAACGCGGCCCATGACCGCCGACCAACTTCTCATTGATGTGGGCAATGGCCGCACCAAGCTTGGCCTCTCCTCGCGCGCAGCCATCGTCGATCGCCGCGAGCTGCCCACGCACGGCGTCACGGTGGCGTCGATTTTAGAAAAGCTGCGCGGCTGGAGCTTTCGCCAAGCCGTGATCGCCAGCGTCGTGCCCACCGTCGTGCCTGTCTGGCAGGCAGCTCTACCAGGCCTGCATGTGCTCCGCCATGACACCCCGCTGGGGATCGGCATCCGCTACCCACAGCCAGAAACCATCGGCGCCGATCGTTTAGCCAATGCCGTCGCCCTTGCTCACTTGCACGGCGCACCTGGCATTGTCATCGACTTCGGCACGGCGGTCACATTCGACATCCTTTCCCCTGACCGACACTACATTGGCGGAGTCATCGCTCCAGGCCTGCGCTTGATGACGGATTACCTGCACGAGCGCACCGCACTGCTTCCGCGTGTGGACCTCGCCGAGCCAAGCTCCGCCATCGGCACTTCCACCCTTTCGGCGATTCAAGCCGGAGCCGCCATCGGCTATCGTGGCATGATCCGCGGCATCTTGGATGCCCTGCGCCAAGAACTGCCAGGCGGTGACAGCGCCCACATCGTGGCCACCGGGGGCGATGCCGAATGGATCATCGCTGGCATGACCGAAACGATCCCCGTGGACCCGGATTTGACCTTGCACGGCCTGCGCTTGGTGGGCACTCTCGCGCCCCTTTCCCATGCCTGACACACCCCGCACCTCCATTGGCATCGACTTTGGCGGCACCGCCGTGAAACTCGGTGTCTGCCGCGATGGCGAACTCTTGACCACCGACGAACCCATCCCGACTGCCCACTTCGCTGGCCCCGCCGCGCTGATTGGTGAGATGGCTGCCCGTGTGGAAAAGCTGCGCCTGAGCTATCCAGACATTTGCGCCGTCGGTGTCGGTGTACCAGGACTGGTCGATTTCGAACACGGCTTCGTTCATGTGCTGACCAATGTGCCTGGCTGGAAGCATGTGCCGCTGAAAGCCATTCTCGGAGAGCGCACCGGGCTACCCGTCGTCGTCGAAAATGACGCCAACGCCATGGCTTGGGCTGAATTTCGCTACGGTGCGGGTCGTGGCCTGCAAAACGTTGTCGCACTCACCCTCGGCACCGGCATCGGCGGCGGCCTCGTCTTAAATGGCCAAATGTATCGCGGCAGTGGCTGCGCCGCAGGTGAGATCGGCCAGATGAGCATCGACTTTGACGGCAAATCCGGCCATTACGGCAACCTCGGTGCCCTCGAAAAATACACCGGCAACAAAGAGATCGCCGAGCACGCCGTGCAACGCTACGCGGAGGCCCACATCAGCAAAACACCCGAAGAATGCACCCCCAAAAAGATCGCCGAAGCGGCCAAAGCTGGCGATGACATCGCCCGCCAAATCTGGGAAGAAGTCGCGGACTGGCTCGGCACCGCCATCTCTAGCATCGCCTGGCTGCTGAACCCTGACGCCTTTGTCATCGGCGGTGGTGTCGCCCAAGCTGGCGACCTCATCTTTGATCCCCTCAAGCGCAAAGTGCAGTCCATGCTCAGCACCGTCGTCTGGGAGCGCCTCCAGATCGTGCCCGCCCGCTTCAGCAACGAAGCCGGCATCATCGGCAACGCCGCCCTGGCCGCTGATGCAGTGAAGTGAGGCCTGACACCATCGTTCCCGATTGAACCTGACAGGTGGGGTTTGGCTAGGTGCGTGTGGATGCAAATCCGGCTGGATCAGTGAGGATGAGATGCGTGAATGCGTTATGTTGCGTTCTCATCCCCACCGCTCTCTATGCCAACCATCGCCATCTTAGGAACCTTTGACACCAAAGGCATTGAGCATGCCTTTATCGCTGACCGCATTCGGGCACGCGGCTTCCAGACGCTGCTGATCCATGCAGGCAGCCTGAATGAACCTACCATCACCCCGGACATCAGTAGCAGCGAAGTCGCCGCAGCAGGCTCACCGGAATGGCAAAGCATCTTGGCGCGCCAAGATCGCGGAGAGTGCGTGAGTTTGATGGCCAAAGGCGCTGCCACATGGATCGAATCCTTAGCCACGAGCGGGCGGATCCAGGGCATCATCTCCCTAGGCGGCGGCGGCGGCACAGCCATCTGTACAGCTGCGATGCGTGCGCTGCCGATCGGTTTTCCGAAACTGATGGTCAGCACGCTCGCGAGCGGCAACACGGAGCCTTACGTGGGCACCAAGGACATCGTGATGATGCCTGCCATTGCCGACGTGGCGGGCATCAACCGCCTCACACGCGTGATTTTCGAAAACGCCGCCGGCGCCATCTGCGGCATGGTGGAAGCCGCTGAAGCTAGGCGCGACAGCCCGACCTCTGACAAGCCGCTTGTGGTCGCGAGCATGTTTGGCAACACGACTACCTGTGTCATGGAGGCCAAACGATTGCTGGAAGACGCTGGCTATGAAGTGCTCATCTTTGCTGCCACGGGCAATGGTGGAAAGACGATGGAGTCCCTGATCGAAAGCGGCATGGTGTCGGGTGTTCTCGATATCACCACAACCGAGTGGGCCGATGAGCTGTGTGGGGGCGTTTTGACCGCAGGTCCTCACCGTCTGGAGGCCGCCGCAAAAGCAGGCGTGCCTGCCATCATCACTCCAGGTTGCTTGGATATGGTCAATTTTGGCGAACCAGCGAGCGTGCCAAACCGCTATCAAGGGCGGACGTTTTACCAACACAATGATCAGGTCACGCTCATGCGCACCACGCCGGATGAATGCCGCCAGCTGGGACACATCATTGCCGAGAAAATCAATCACTACTCCGCCCCCGTGACAGTTCTGATTCCGCAAAAGGCCATCAGCGTGATCAGCGCTGAAGGAAAAGCGTTTCACGATCCTGAAGCGGACCAAGCTTTGTTTGCTTCACTTCGACAGACACTGAAACCAGAAATTTTGCTGCAAGAGCTGCCTGTTGAAATCAATGATCCAGCCTTCGCGAAAGCCTGCGTCGAGGCTCTTTTGGCGAACATGGAATCATTCAGGACCAACTCTACATCGCGTCTCGAATCGTGAACCAAGCCCCTGGACAGACCCAGAAAAGGTTTACGCGATCAGCTCAGGAATAGCCCTTCCATTTTCCACAATGTGTACCGGACGCCCGTTGAGATCCTTGAGGGTGACTTTTTGATAATCAATGCCAAGGTGATGATAGATCGTCGCCAGGAAGTCTGAGGCATTGCATGGGCGCTCCACGACGTCTTCGCCACGCTTGTCGCTGGCACCGATGACACCGCCAGTCTGGATACCACCGCCGGCCCACACGTTGGTGAAGGCGCGCGGCCAATGGTCACGCCCAGGTTGCAATGTGCCCGTGGGGCCGCTGGCATCGCCCGCGCCCGTGCTGCGGTCGAAGCTGATCTTCGGCGTCCGGCCGAATTCACCGGTGACGACGACGAGCACTTTTTTATCGAGCCCGCGCGCGTAGATGTCTTCGATGAGCGCGGACACGCAGCGGTCGTAGGTCGGCATGCGGAAGCGCAGCGCTTCAAACTGATGCTGGTTCACCGCGTGGTCATCCCAGTTGCTCACGCGGCCGCAAAGCGGACCGCTGAGGCTGCTGGTGACGATTTCCACGCCAGCCTCGACGAGACGACGGGCGAGCAAGAGTTGCTGGCCCCAGCGATTGCGGCCGTAGCGATCACGCGTGGCGGGATCTTCTTTGCTGAGGTCAAAAGCATCACGCGTTTTCGGATTCGTGAGCAAAGTCGCGGCCTGGGCCTCAAACTCATCCAGCGCACCGAGTTCGCCCTCGCGATCAAACGCACGCTCCATCTTGTCGAGGCTGCGGCGGAGAGCGAGACGGTCGCTCAGGCGACGGGTTTCAGCTTCGTCATCGAGTCCAATGTTGGGCACTTGGAAGTTCGGGCGATTCGGATCATCGCTGACGGCGAAAGGCGCATACGCATCGCCGAGATACGCGGGACTGGAGTATTCCGGCGAAGCCGCCGGCACGCCGATGTAGTTCGGCAGCGGATTCGCACGACCGCCTTCCTTGGCCCGCAGGAAATGCGCCACAGACATCCAGTCGGGCAGACGAGGTTTCGGCTTGTCGCGGGTGTCTTTGTCACCGGAGAACATCTGCATCGTCCCAGCCGGATGCCCACCTGCGGTCTGATTCATGGAACGCACGATGGTGAACTTGTCCGCAATCTTCGCGTTCATAGGCAGCAGCTCGGTGAAGATCGTGCCGGGCACCTTGGTGCTGATCGTTTTGAAGGGGCCGCGATACTCGCTGCTCGCGTCCGGCTTCGGATCGTAGGTGTCGATATGCGACTGTCCGCCAGGTAACCAGACCATGATGATCGACTTGCGCTCCGATTTCGGCTTGGCTGCGTTTTCAGCGCGCAGCTTGAGCAGTCCGGGCCAGCTCAGCGTCGCCATGCCGGAAAGACCGAACTGCATAAAGCTGCGGCGTGACAGTGGACCTGCGCAACGCACGAGAGATGGAGGTTGGATGATCGAAGACATTTGCTGAAACCTACGTGTTAAACTCGGCCGTTTTTCCCTGCATGTGACTTACCTCGCGCCAAACGAAGCCAGCGCCTTGCCCGTGCCGTCCCAAAGGCGCAGCAGGCTGTCCTCACCACCGGCGACGAGAGTGGCGCCATTCGGCGTGCTAACAGCAGCCTGCATGTAGTCGGGAAGATCAGGGATGTTGCGGATTTCGGCACCTTCGTCATTCACGATCCTCACGCGATTGTCGCCAGCAGACGTGATAAGCTGGTTCGTCGCGCCGATGAATTGCAGCGAGGTCACTTCCTTGGTCCAGCCTTCGATCTTCTTCTTCCGCTCGCCGATGATCATGTCCCAGGTCACCACGGCACCTTCCGCGCCAGCGCTGGCGAGTACGCGGCCGTCGCTGCGGAAGGCGACGGCGGTGACGTGATGCGTGTGACCTTCCAGCAGGTTCAAGGACTTCCCAGTGGCGACCTCGGTGACACGCACGATCTTGTCCGCAGCACCGGACGCCAGTTTTTTGCCATCGGGTGAGAAATCGAGACACAGCACCGAGTCGGTGTGCTTTTCCTTCCACATCTGCGTGACCTTGCCGGTCGCGGCTTCGATGAAAAGGATGTCTCCGCTGCGCGAAAGCTCGCCGCCAGCGGTCGCGAGCATTTTGCCATCCGGGCTGAAGCGCACCGCGTTCACGCGATCGGCAAACAGGCCCTTCGCGTCGATCTTGCGCTCCAAAGTCCAGCGCGGCAGCGCACCCACCGTTTGCGTGATGGCTTTCGTGGCCACGAAGGTGCCGTCAGGCGCAGCGGTGATCGTGGTGCTCGCCGCGGCGTTCGCGCCACGTTCCTCAATCGGCGTTCCCGTGGCAGCGGCCCACACTCGCAGCACTCCATCCTCAAACATCGCGGCGACACGCTGCGCATCTGTGGAGAATGACACGGCGACAGGTTTGGCGGTGGTTTTGGTCAGCGACTGCTTCAGTGCCGCCAACTCGGCGGTGGCCTTGTCCTGCGCGGTTTTGGCAACGGTGATGGCAGCGTTCGCGGCGGCGACGGCTTTGGCATTGGCTGTTTTCGAGGCGGTGATGCGCTTCAAGTCATCCTCGGCGTCTTTCACGTTGCTCTCGGCGGCGGCGACGGCGGCGAGCGCCGAGATTTCAGCCATCTTGGCGGTGATGAGCTTGTCCTGCGCAGCCTTCAGCTCTTTCTCCAGCACCGTGTCTTTTTTCCCGGCGAGTTTCGCGGCCAGTTCATCGACGGCCTTTTGTGCGGCGGCTTTGGCCTCCGTGGTGGGTGGCACGGCCTTCGTCTTCTCCGGCAGGACCTTGGCCATGGCCGAGATCGCATCTTTGGCTTTGCCGAGCAGCACCTCGAGCGCCTTGTCCTGCGCATCCATGCGCGCGATCTCGCTTTTATGAAACGCCTGCTCCAATGTTTGCGCGGCGATGATCCAGTCGAGCCGCGCCATCTGTTGCGCGGTCGCGATACTGCCACGCAACTCGATGATGGGCTTCAGCGCGGCCGCATCCCAAACACGAACGGAACCATCATCACAACCGGTGACGACTTGCTTGCCGTCCGCCGACAGTGCGCTGCTCACAACGCCGGCTTTGCCGGTGGCGGCGAGCTTCTTGATCCAATCGGCGCTCGCCGGCGCGGACGATGTTTTTACGGCGTTCGACGCCGGTTTTACCAGATCGAGCTTCCAAAGCTTCACCTCGCGAAAACTGCCACTGGCAAGCCGCGTGCCGTCAGGACTAAACGCCAGCGACTGCACCAGCGCGCGATGCGCCGCGCCGTTCTTCTCTGCCGGATCGCCGACCTGGGCAACAAGCTGCCGCGTGGCGAGATCATACACCAAGATGCGGTTTGAGCGTCCGCAGGCTGCGTAACGGCCATCCTTCGACATCGCGAGGCAATAGATCGGATCGACACTCGCCGAGAAGGACTGGAGCACGACGGCGCGTTCCTGAGGCTTCGTGCTTTTCGCGCCCTGGTCGATCCATTGCTTCAGCGTCTCGATCTGCTCCGGCGTTAGCTTCACCGCGCCAGATTTGTTATTCGCCGGCGGCATCTCCATGTCATTTGTGTGCTGCGAAGCCTGTACCACCAGGCTTTCGGCGCTTTTGCCCGGAATCAACGATGTCCCGGATTCACCCCCCTTGATCATGAGTTCCGGCGTCTCCATGTTCAGATCCGCCTTCGTCGTCGTCTTGTTGTGACAGGAGATGCAGTTCCCCTTTAAAAAAGGATACACATCTCGGTAGAACTCGAGTTCCTCGGACAGAGCAAGGATCGGGCACCAAAGAAGAAGGAAGAGGGCACGTGGGTTCATCACTTAGCGGCGGTGGTGACGGCGGCTGGCTTCACGCTCACGCGAATCGGCTGCGAAATCAGAATATCGACCGTGTCCGTCGGATTCGCGGAGGTGCTAACCGATTTCATTCGGCTCGTGGCGGCAGTCATGGCAGCCTCCGCGGCTTTTTGTTTTTCCGCAGCTTTCTTCGCGGCTTCCGCATCCGTGGCGGCGAGCTTTTTGGCCTCGGCGGCGGCAGCAGCGAGAAGTTGCTCGGCTTTCTTCTGCTCTGCTTCAGCCAACGGCACCGCAGCAGGATTGTAGCGATATTTGCAGATGCCCAGGCTTTGCAGCGCGAAGGTGTAATCGCCCGGCGCGATCTTCAATTCGGCCAGATTCAGCGCCAGCTCATGCGTGGCGGCCTTCAGCGGGATGTCGAACTCCTTGATGGCACTGAACCCCTCACCGTAGGCCTTCACCTTGATCGAAGTGCCGTTGAATTCGTTCCGCCACGCGAGCTTGAGCGGGATCTTTAGCGTCTCGCCTGCCTTGGCCTCGAAGACCTTGTTTTCGGCCAGCGTGATCGAAAGCGGCGCTTGCTCGGAATCCGTCACGGAGACCGGAATGTCCGCCATGAGCCGCGGCGCGGGGATTTCGCCCTTCGCGTCCTTCACCGGCCATTCCATGCTCGCGAGCCGCACCGGGCGCACGACCTCTTTGCCGCCGATGACGGCCTTGCCGGTGATTTTGGCCAGTGAGAAGCCTCGCGGCGCTTTTTCATCGGCGGTGAGAATGAGGTGACCATAGGTCTTGCCCTTGCCGATTTTCAAACCAGCGGCGCTCACGCCCTGCGGCAGGCCTTCCATCGCGATCTCGATCTCGCCATCGAAGCCATCGCGACGTTGCACGACGACCTCAAACGCACGCGCATCGCCCTGACGCAGCGTCATCGGCTTCGAAAGCGAGGCGCGGTCACCGTTGCGCAGCGTCATGTGCACCGCCCACGCGGCGAGCGAGAAGTCCGGCGCGGCCTGACGCACGAGCAAGCGATACACATTGTGCGGATCGCTGCGCGTGCCGCCAAACAGGTCGCGCACCTGCAGACGATACGTGCCGTCTTCCTTGACCTCGAATTTGCCGAGCACATCTGGCGAACCGGCATCGTAAGGCGGCCCGTCGTAGCTGTAGCCATTGCTCGTGACCTTCATCGGCGGGGCGATGTCGTAGAGCTCGGCCACATCGGTAAACTTGCCGTCCTTCACCTGCTGCACGAGCACAAACGGGTCCGTGTTCAGCCCCAGACGCTCGCTCGCCACCTCCACCCACAACGTCTCGCCTTTCTTCGCGGTGAACTCATAGGTATCGACATCCGCCGCCGGGAAAAACGCACCGCTGAGGTCGCAGGGCAGCGAAATCTTTTGCGCGTCCTTGTTGTTCGGCTCCACTTCCTTCGCCGCCGCGTTTGCCGCGAGCCCGGCAGGCGGCCAGGACATCGCGCTCACCGTTTGCGTCTGCGGTTGCGGCTCCGCGGGGCTCTTTTGCAACGCGAGCCGATAAAAATGCCGCTCGCCGCCCTGATAGGTCAAATCGCTCACCTTGATGATGTAGCTGCCATCGGCGGGCGGTGTGAAGTCGATCATGCCGCCCGTGCGGTTCACCTTGAGGTCCGCACCTTTGCCATCCGCGAGGATGAGCACCGGCGTGAGCCGCGAGTCGATCCCGACCGCCGCGCAATCAATCGCCACCGCCTGGCCCTTCACGCCCTGGAACGAATAAAAATCCACGGCCCGCTTCGTCATCGTCGCGTTGCAGATCGAGCCCACCGCGAGCGGCAGGGCCGTTTCGAGCGTGTTGTTCGCCTTCATGCGCACCACCTCCGGCAGCTTGTTCACCGAAAACGCCCGCACCGACGACACCCCGAGCCGCGACATCACCCGCGCATCATAAACCCCCACCTCCACATCCGCCGCGATGCTCACCGTGAACTTGTTCACCGCACCCGCCACTGGCTTCGCCGTGATCTTCGGCGTGGAGAAGGTCAGTTCCGTCACGTCTTCGATGTTTTCACCCGTGATCGTCACCTCCACACTTTGCCCGGCCTGACCGCCCATGGGCATGATCGTGAGCAGCCGAGGCAACGGCAACGTCACCTGCTGAGCTAGAGCAGAGATCGAAAACAGAGCAAAGAGGCAGGATAAGCGAAGTGACATGACCACAAACCTACGCCGTGAAACATCCGTTTCTTGATCCTTTGGTCTGATAAGAGGCGGCGACAGCCCTGTTCAGAAACCTTGGTTAGCAATCATCACTTCTTGGAAACGAGGTCCGACACCGGATAGAGGATCAACTCACCGGAGACATTCTTCGGTAGCGAAGTGAGCAGCACAAAGCTCGTGTCCGTGGCGGGATCAGCCCAGGCCAGCGTGCCGGTGGAGCCGCTGTGGCCGAAGGTGCGGGCGGAGCAGCCTTTGCCGAGGCCATTGGGACCGACCATGAAGCCGATGCCGCGATGCGCTTCGAGTTTCGGCGTGTGATTGGTGATCATGAGTCGCGCAGTGGCCTCGCGTAACGCTTTGCCATCGGGATGCATGAAGCTGCGCAGAAACGTGGCGATGTCTGCCGCGGTGCTGTGGGCTCCGCCCCATGGCGCGGCGAGGTTTCGCCAGTAATCGCTATTCCAGTCCCAGTCACGAGCCGTTGGATCGCCACCGCCGGCTTCGGGTGCGGCGTGTTCGGTTTGCATCGGCACCATGTCAGCCTTGGAGAAGGCCCCGAGGCCCAAAACGGTGCGTTTCATGCCCAGTGGCGTGAAAACGTGCTCCTGTAAAAACTTCGGCAGCGGCGTCTTCGTCACCCGCTCGACGATTTCAGCCGCGAGGAGGATGCCCATGCTTTGATAATGATACTGCGTACCCGGCGCGAAGAGCAGCGGCGTACGCACCGCACCCTTCACAAACTCCGCCAGCGGCGCGTGGCGTGCCCGCAGCGCGTTGTTGTCCTCAAGTTGGTCCGGTAGGCCGGAGGTGTGCGTGAGCAGTTGTTCGATGGTGATCTCTTTTCGAGCGCCTTCGTTGAACTCCGGCAGAACCTTCACCGCCGTGTCAGAGAGTTTCACTTCGCCCCGATCCACCAAAACCATCACGGCTGCGGCTGTGAGCGGTTTTGTGATCGAGCCGAGCAGGAACATCGAATCTGGCTTCGCCTTGCCAAAGGCCTTCTCCGTGACTTCCGCGCCTCGTTGCACATGCACCACGGCGTGATGCAGCGTTCCGTTGTCAATTTGCGTCTGGATGAGCTGGAAAGCGTTTTGCATGGCGGAGTTGCCGGCACGCGCCGGTACCGTGAGCGCAGCCAAAGTGAGGGCGAGTGTGTCGCGGCGGGTCATGCAGGCTTAACGCGCTTGTTGCAGGCGTTCATGCCGTGAGACGAGCGCACGCTCAAAACTGACGAGTTCGCGCAGCAGCGAATTGTAGCGTCGGTGGGCATCGTTCCCGTGCTCACGACCTAGCAGAGCATAGAGTCGATGATCGGCGTCGAGGGCATCCTGGTCCGAAACGGCCACTTCGAGGCGCATCGCCGCATTTTCAGGCTGCCGATCTGCACGAGACACGACGCCACACTCTCGCGAATCGCCGCCAGATCGGCGAGGCCTTCGCGGATCATGTCAGCCGCGGGGAGGTTGTCCCATGGAATCATAAAAGGTCAAAACACCGACGCGTCGATGATGGCGAGCACGTCATCCAGCAGTTCCTGTGGGGCCCGCTCGATCAGGCGCATGTTTCGTGCGCGGAAGTCGAGGGACTTCACCTGCTCGCACATCACAAAGCCGGTCAGCGAGGTGCGACCAGACAATGGGACATGAAACGGCACTCTGCGGTCGGTGTTGGTGATCGGGCAGCAGATGGCCATACCTGTCGCCTTGTTGAAGGCGTCCTTGCTGACTACGATCGCGGGCCGTCGGCCCTTCTGCTCGTGGCCAGACTGAGGATCAAAGTCGAGGGTGACGAGATCCCCCTGCCTCGGCAAGTAAGCAGCCATCACCAGACCTCCCTGCCTGCGGCGTCCCAGCCAAACTCGGAGGATTTGTAGTTCTTTGGCATGGCGGCAGCCAAATCTTCAATGCGGTGCCTGCCACGCACCGGAACCTTCTTTTTCACCGGACGCACGACGATGGCGTCTTTCTTTGGAGTGAGTGCTAGCTCCAAGCTGGAGCCTGAATCAAGGTCCAATGCCTTGAGAAGTGCTTTGGGAAGCCGGATGCCCTGGCTGTTGCCCCAAGATTGAAGGGTGGTCGTCATGCCCTCACCGTATAGCCATCGGCTACACTCGACAAGTCAATGATTAAACAAGAACTCCTTCGTGTTCAGCAGCGCCCAGAGCAGATCCTCGTAGCCGTTGCGTTTGGCGCGTTGGGAGTCGAGGGGCTTGCCGGCAGCGTCGATGCGGGGCTTGAGGAGGTGGGCTTCGGCGATTTGGACTTCGTCGGCCGTGGGTTCGCGGGAGTAGGCGGCGAGGTAGAGCTCGCGGATGCGTTTGGGCTCAGGCATCTCGGCCTTGGTGAGTTGCTCGGCGCGGCCGCCGCTGGCGGTGAGCTTGGCTTTGACGTCACTCGCGTTCATGAGATGCAGGCTTTGGGCGAGGCTGGCGGAGGAAACGCGCTCGCATTCGCAGACGCTGGCGTTGTCAGGGCGACCAAAGACTTTGAGAAAGGGCGAAGCCTTGGTGTAGCTGTTGTCCGGGAGCGAGATGGCACGAGTGCCAGGAGGAAGGTCCGCGAAGTCGGTTTTTGAGGCGGTGACCATGTCGATGCTGTCGAGCAGGACCTCGGCGGTGAGGCGTTTCGGGTAGAAGTGGGAGAAGGCCTGGCGGTCGATGGCGTTGTGCTCGTTCGGCATGGCGCTGAGCTGGTAGGTGTGGCTTTGCACGATGACGCGAACGAGGGATTTGAGGTCGTAGTTGGTGTCGGTGAAGTGCTTCGCGAGGGCGTCGAGCAATTCGGGATTCGTCGGCGGATTGGTGTCGCGGAGGTCGTCCTCGGGCTCGATGAGGCCGCGTTTGAAAAAGTGCTTCCAGTAGCGGTTCACGAGGGCTTTGGCGAAAAAGGGGTTTTTCTTCTGCGCCATCCAATCGGCGAGAGCGAGACGCGGATCGTCATCGGGCGCGATGTCGAGCGGCGGCTCGCCGAGACCGGCGGGCTTTAGCATGACGCGGGTTTTGCGATGCTCGGTCTGCGCGGTGCCGCGCTTGTGGAAGATGAGGTCTTCACCGGCGATGGCGGTCGGTTTGCGGCCGATCTGGCTGAAGAAGGCGGCCATGTGATAGTACTCGTCCTGCGTCCAGCGCTCGAAGGGATGATGATGGCACTGCGCGCACTGCATGCGCACCCCGAGGAAGAGCTGCGCGACGTCCTCGACCTGCGTGGTGGGTTCTTTGACACGCTTGTACCAAGCGACGGGTGGATTTGAAACGATGGTGCCGGTGCTGGCGAGGATCTGGCGGACGAGTTGATCGTAGGGCGTGTTTGCGAGCAGGTTGTCGCGCATCCAGGCATGGAAGGCGAAGTTCGCCGTGATGTCAGCGGCCTCGGCTCGCTGATTCTTGAGCAGCGCGGTCCATTTGTTCGCGAAGTAGTCAGCGTAGTCGGGCGAGTTGATGAGCGCTTCAACGGCGCGGTCACGTTTGTCGGGCGATTTGTCAGCAAGGAAAACCTTCGTTTCCTCAAGGGTCGGCAATCGGCCGCTGATGTCCAGCGAGACGCGGCGCAGGAACGTGCTGTCGTCGCAAAGGGGCGAAGGGGGAATGCCGATCTGCTTCAAATTGGCGAACACATGCTGGTCGATGAAGTTTTTCATTGGGGGCAGTGACTCCACCGGTGCACCCAGCGGGATGGAGACGCTGCACACACCCACCTTGCCGCCGAAGCGCACCATCACCGCGACATTGCCCGGCAGGTCGAGCGTGTTCACGAGGCCGCTGTCGGTCGCGGAGGCCATGGCGGTGTCGTTCGCTTCAAACAGCGCGAGCTTCGTCACATCACGTCGACTGCCGTCGGAATAATGAGCACTAACCTTAAGCTGCTGCGCCATTTTCGGCTTCAACGTGATGCGCGAGGGCTCAACAACGATCTCTTTCAAAGAGGGCTCATTTGGCTGCGTGTACGGCATGCCCTCGGCGATCCAGCGCACGAGTGTCTGATAAGATTCGGATCCCGGTTCGAGATGCTTGCCCCCCGTGTGCGGCACAATGGCAGCGCCTTTGGTGATGAGCAGGCTTTCTTCCGGCGCGGGCGGGAACACACGGCGACCTTTGCCCTGCTTGACGATGGCCTCGTAGTCCTCTTCGGGTTCAAAGCCCAGCACGCTGAGGCGAAAGCCGCGCTGGCCGGTGATCGCCTTCGCATGGCAGGCGCCTGCATTACAGCCCGCTTTCGTCAAAATGGGCTGAATGTCACGCACGAAGCTCAGTGGCTCCGCAGCGAAACCAGCCGTGGCGAGGCAGCAGAGGATAAGGTTGATCCGTAGCATTTCAGACAAACCTACGCGGCAATGTCACCAGTTTTGGCATGAGATTCAGTTTCTTGCGACTGCATTCCTTCCACGCATCTCACGGAACTGGCGGCTTGTCACAACATGCTCCACCAGGGTTCCAAAGCGCAGGTCGCTCTTCATCATCTGCTCGATCAGCGGCTTGTCGGAAAGTTGCACGCTGCGGCCCAGCGCGTAGCCCAGCAGTTTACGGCAAAACTGACGCGTGAAGTCGTCGCGACGTTTCGTCAGCAGGTAGTCGCGGAGATCGGCGAGGCCATCGATCTTCGTGCCATCGGGTAAAACGGTCTTCGTTTCGGCCGGGCGGGCACGACCGATGGCGTCAAAGCCCTCCAAGGCAAAGCCGTAAGGATCGATGCGCTTGTGGCAGCCCATGCAGTTCTCATCGCGACTGTGTCGCTCGATGAGCTGGCGCTCGGTGAGGTCAGCAGGAGCCTCTTCAGGCAAAACAGGCACACCTTTCGGCGGTATGGGAAGTTTTTCACCCAGCACGACCTCCGTGAGCCAGGTGCCACGCAGAATGGCGCTGTTGCGCGAAGCTCCAGCCTGTTTGGCGAGTGTCGCCGCGAAACCGAGAATGCCACCGCGGCCTTGAGCGTGGAGATCGTCGATGCGTTTCCAAGAAGGATTCTCCCGCAGAGTGAGAGAACCCTCAGATTGTTTCTCTGAAATTCTAATCTGTGGGTTTTTTGAATCTGCGGGAAAACCCGTCTCATAGTGCTTCGCGAGTTCCGCGTTCACAAAGGTGTGATCCGCATCGAGCAGACTCAGGATGCTGCGGTTGTTTTGGATGAGGTCGATGAAGAAGCGGGTGACTTCTTCCTGCATGTCGTCGCGAAGATCGAGGAAGGTCGGGAAGTGCCGTTCGCTCTTTTCTTCGAGCGTGGCGACGTCACGCACGTGCAGGTATTGGCAGCCAAACTCAAGCGCCAGGCGACGCACCTTGTCGCTCTTCAACATGCGGCGAGTCTGGCCAATCAGGTCATCAAGCTCACTGGATCGCAGTTCCTCATCGGGCGCGGAAGACCACAAAAAGTAGCTGAGCCTCGTCGCAAGCTCCTGTGGGCTCACCGGCCCGGTTTTGGCAGGCGCTTTCTCCCCGCGATACAAAAACGCGGGCGAAGTCAGCACGCGCACCAGCATCAGCCGCGGATCAAAGGCTCGAAGGCCGTTGCTCTCTTTTTCGCTTAGCGGACGCCGCCATGCTTGTTCGGCAAAGGCGAGCACGGCAGCCTTTTGAGGCTCGATGGCGGTTTTTTGCTGCTCTTTGAACTTGGCGGCGGCTTTCAGGATCGGCTCGCGCATCGGTTCGAAGGCGCTGGGCTTCGCATCTTGCGTGGCGAACTGGAAAAGCTGCTCAAAGACGTCCACCTGCTTGAGAGGAGCCTCGCTGACCAAGAGCAGTTCGTCCCAAACATGGTCGAGTTCGCGCGATTCGGCCTCGGAGAGCATCAAACGGCGCAAAGGCTCGTCTTCGCGATGGAATAGCGTCAGCGTGACCACCTCGTCCACCGGCACGATGCGCGTGTAGCAGAGCGCGATGGGGAACAAGGCACGAAACTCATCGAAAGCGGCTTCGAAACGGCTACGCGCCGCGCTGGCCTCGTTCACGATGATCGGCGCGCTGTGCTGCGTGACGAGGTTGTTGTCGCTCCACTGGCCGCTTTTGATTCCCGTCTCCGATTTACCCGCCACGAGGCTGTTTGAAGTATCCGGCTTCTCGGTGTGCACGCGCATCTGCACGCTGCCGTGGGTTTTGGAGGCCAGTTTGCCGTTCACGACGAACTCCGTGCCATTCGCGAGTGCAGCGGGAATCGTCACTTCCAGCACCGAAGGCGCTTTGGCGGTGAGATCGGTCGGATGGTTCCGATCCAACCGATCATTCAAAAAGCTCCGCAGCAGTGGTGAGTTCAGCGGAAAGTCCTTCTCCAAAGACTGCCGCACCTTCACCGCGAGTTCCGGCGAAGGCTTCTTCCGCCACTCCGCGATGGGCGCGGGCACATCCGGCGCGGCTTCGAGGCTCGCGGGCTGGCTGAGGAAATGCCACGCGCCATGTGGATTGCCCTTCAAGATATTCGGCGAGACGTCTTTCGCGAGATCCCAAGTCTTCGAGCCATCGCTGAGCGTGAGGTTGATGGCGGTGAGGTCGCAGGCGTGGCTGCCATCGCGCGGACCGATGACCAAAGCGACGACTTGGCCGGGCTCGACGCGCACGTTTTCAAACGGACCCATTGGCAAAACGGTCGCGCCTTTGGTTTCGCCTTTCGCGAGCACCTCGCTGGTGTGACCACGACGCACTTCGAGCGCCCAGGTGACGCCGTTGCCGCATTCGGGATGCGCGTCGGAAACATCACCGTGAAGGCGGAGCGTGCCCGCCTTCTCACATTTCCAGGCGATGACCGAGGCACGCGTCGGTGAGGGATGCGTGGCGACGCTGTGCGCCTGCATCACCCCCGGCGTGCGCACGGTGGCATCGGAGGAGTTGGCGAGCACGCTGAGCGCCTGCTCGCCCTGCCAGCCTTGGATGAAGTTGTAATCGGGAGTGCCCAGCATCTTCTTCGTCAGCAGCGGTTCGAGCTTCGTGGTGCCCAGACCGAGGTATTCACGCCACGCGGCGATCAAAACAGGGTCCGCTTCGTCTTTGCCACCTGCGATGGCGTTCAGGCACTGCTCGGTGCTCGCGATGATTCTCTCACGCTGCTCTTCGAGGTGCTTCACGAGCGCGGGAAGGCCGTTGATTGGCAAATCGGGCCTTCCGGCAGCGACGAGGCGCGGATTCTGCCAGATGACTTCATCGCCCTCGCTGCCATCGCCCGCGTCGGTGGTGGTCAAATAAAGCGTCACATCGCGGTCGGAAGTGAGTTTGACGCGCATCTCGTGATTCGCGGCAAGTGGCGTCACGGGCTCCTGCCAGGCCTTCGGGCCGTTTTCCTTGCCGATGTGGCCGACGTTGGCAAATCGCCATAAAACCTGCTGCCAGGGCTCGATGTCGGTCACGGTGAGCTTCTTCTCGCGAAACTTCACCCGCAGCGGATCGAGCAAAACGGATGGTTTCGGGCTTATGAGCGCCTCACGGAGGATTTGAAGGTATTTCGGGCTCAAACCGACCGCGCTGATGTGGCCTTGAAGTGAATCGAGATACCTCGCGAGCGGCAGGCGACCGCTTCCAGTGCCGGTATCGAGCTTGATGCCCTGCGCAGAGGTTTGCGCCGCCTTTCCTGTGGTGGTGTGTTTCGCATAAATGCCGCGGATGCGTGCCAGAGCCTCGTCCGTCCAATCCTGTGCCGAGGTGCTCGCCGACCAGCGCATGCCATGCGGCGTGAAAACCGCATGCGCAGCAACTTCCTTCGCCGCATCGAGATACTTGGTGAGCAACGCGGGCGACATGACGAGTGCCGCACCGGCATTGGTGAATCCTTCGCCCGCTGCGCCATCGACGGGGAACTCACGCGCGGGATCGAGCGACTCGACACCGGTCAGATCGCGCAGCGTGTAGGTGTATTCCATGTTCGACAGCCGCCGCAGCACGACGGAGCCGGGATCGCCTGCATTGGCGAGGGCGATTTGATCCAACGTGCCACGCACCCAATCCGTGAGCTGCTTTTTCTCCGTTGGGGAGAATTGCTTTTCCTTCTTCGGCGGCATTTCGTCCATCTCGATCTGCTCCAGCACGTTTTCCCAGATGTGCGGCTCCTTTTGAATGTCGTAGGCTTCGAGATCGAGATCGCCCTTCTGCTTTTCAGTGGAGTGACAGTTGAGGCAGTGGGTTTGAAGGAGGGCGCGCGGTTCGATGGCACGAGCAGATGAAATCAGCACACAAAGCGCCCCTGCAGTGGCTGCTCGAAAAAGAATGTCTATGGTGATGTTCATGGTTGGAAAGTTTGGATGGCCCTTGTGCCTTTGTGGAATCAGCGTGTTGCCTTCGGCAGGTGCGGCAGCAGCTTGTCGAAGAGGTCCTGCTGCTCGTTGAGCGCGGCGAGGTGCTCCGTATTGCTGGCAAGGTTCTCGCGCTCAAGCGGATCAGTCTGGTAGTCGTAGAGTTCGACGGACTCGATTTGAGCCGTGATGCGGGGCTTTTCGGTGCTGAGGTCGGCACGGCGCCATTCGATGTAGCGGTAGCGCGGTGTGCGCAGCGCCCAACCCATGATGCCATCCTTGGCTGATCGTGGAGCCATTTGGCTGATCGCAGCCTCGTGCAGTGTGTGGGTCTCGCCGCGCATCAACGGCACTAGGCTTTTGCCTTCCACGTGTTGTGGCACCGGCAGATTGGCGAGTTCGCAGAGCGTGGGATAGATGTCGAGGAACTCCACGATCTTGGTGACGCGTAGCGACTGCTTTTGATGCGGCGTGGCGATGATCAGCGGCGCGCGGGTTGCGTCCTCGTAGTTGGTGACTTTGCCCCAATGACCGTGCTCACCCAGATGGAAGCCATGATCGCCCCAGAGGCAGATGATGGTGTTGTCGGCTATGCCCGTCTCTTCGAGCGTCTTCATCAGAAGACCTACCTGCGCGTCAATGTAGGAGACACAGGCCGCGTAGCCGTGGATGAGCTCGCGCTGCTGTGATTCGGAAATCGGGCCGATCTTCGGCACATCGGAGTAAGCGCGTAGCTCACCCGAGTGGCTGTAAAACGCGAGGTCGTGCGGGCTGGCCTTCGGCAGGTTTTGCACCGGAGCGAGCGGAAGCGAGGCGCGATCGTAGAGGTCCCAGTATTTCTTCGGCGCGATGAATGGCAGATGAGGCTTCACAAAACCGACTGCGAGGAAAAAAGGGCGGCCTTGCTCTTTGAACTCGCGGATGCGCTTGGCCGCGGTGAAGGCCACGCCGCCGTCGTGGTAGGCGTTGTCCGCGATGTCGCAGCCTTCTGTTGCTGGCCCTGAGGCGGGCTTGCCCTGCGAGGCAAGCTCGACCAGCCGAGTTTTGGTCGCAGGGTCCTGGTAACCACCCGGCGCGGGTTTTTCCCCGGGAGCCATCTCCCAAGGGCCATAGGGCACGGTCCACGAGGCGCGGTCGTTCCCCGCATCCACCGTGCGCCCATCGAAGACCTTGTGCAGCGGATGTGTGATGTAGCCGTGATTCCTGAACTGCTGCGGCAGCGTGACGAGATCCGGGAAGCGGGTGCGCAGGATGTCTTGCGGTTGCGTGGGATTAAAAAACACGCGCGTCGAGTCGGGTCGAAGCCCGGTGAGCACGCTCATCCGCGATGGAGCGCAGAATGACACCTGGCAATAGCTTGAGGTGAACAGCGTGCCACGCGAGGCAAGACGGTCGATGTTCGGCGACTTGATCCACGAAGCACCGTAGCAGCCCAGCAGCGGCTTCAAGTCATCGACGACGATGAATAGAACGTTTGGCTTTTTCGGCGGTGCATCAGCGTGCAGTGCGACGAGCGGAGCAAGCACCAGCGCCATGAGGAGAGAACGACAAAAAGATTGGAGACAGAAAAATAGGTTTCTGTTCTTCATCTTTTTATCTCCAATCTTTTTGTCGTTTGAGACCGCATCCTCACACTTCCTCCAGCATGAGTTTCGCATCACCGAAGGTCTTCGGGCGCACGTCCATCTTGTCCATCATCGACATGAAGAGGCGGCAAAGCTGGCGGTCGGGCTTGTCTTTGTAGTCGAGCGTGCGGCCAGTCTTGAGCCTGCCGCCGGCGCCGCCGAGGACGATGACGGGGAGCTGATCATTGTCGTGCTTGGCTCCGGCCATCATGCTGGAGCAGTGCATGAGCATCGTGTTGTCCAGCAGCGTGCGCTCGCCTTCGCGAACGCTGTCCATCTTCCGCGCAAGGTAAGCGAGTTGCTGCATGAAGAGCTGATTCACCTTGAGGTAGTCCTCGCCGTCGCTGTGCGAAAGCAGGTGATGGATCATGTAGTCGATGCCGTGGCCGGGCTGCTGCACGCTAGGCAGATTTGGGAAACGCAGGGCGCTGTGGTCGTTGTTGAGCTTCAGCGTGGTGATGCGCGTGGTGTCCGTTTGAAAGCCGAGCACGAGGATGTCGCACATGAGCTTCATGTGCTCGGCGATGTCCTGCGGGATGCCATCGGCGGGGCGTTGCATATTGGGTTTGTCCAAAGTGGGCCGCCAGCCTTGCAGTTCGCCGCGTTTGCCGGCGTTTTCGATGCGCTTCTCCACCTCGCGCACGCTGTCGAGATACTCGTCGAGCTTCCGCTGGTCGCTGGTGCTGATGTCGCGGCGCAAATCCTGCGCATCGGACAGCACGGCATCGAGCACGCTTTTGTCCGCAGGCGAGGCCTCATCTTTGAAGAGACGGTCAAAGGCCAGCGCGGGGTAAAGCTCCAGCGGCGTCGGCGTGGTCGGCGAACTCCACGAGATGTGGGAGCTGTAGAGCATCGAGTAGTTTTTGTGCACCGATGGATTCGACTTCTCGCAGGCCAAAACGAGGCTCGGCACCTTCGTGGAGCGTCCGTAGGTCTGGGCGAGCATTTGATCAAAGCTCGTGCCGCTGCGGATCTCGCCACCGCTCGCGATGGGCGCGCCGGAGAGCATGTTGCCGGTCTGCGAGGAGTGGATGTTCCCTTTGCGTGCCTCCTCGTGATACAAACCGCGCACAAAGAGCAATCGCTCGCGGAAGTCCTTCAGCGGCTCCAGTACGCGACCGAGTTCCATCGCCTTTCCTTCGCCCCTCGCCCACCATTCCTTCGATTGGAAGCCATTGCCGGAAAACGTGACGCAAAGGCGCACCGGAGCCTCGCTCGCCGGTTTGTTTTTCTTCGGCTCATCGCCCCAAACATTGACGGACTCCATCCACGGCAGCGCCATGGTGACGCCTGCGCCACGCAGGAAGGCTCGACGGTTGAATCGGTGGGTGTTCATGAGGGTGCTTGGTCTTGTTCTTGGCTCTTAGCGTGGTCGCATCATGCATTGGTTGGCATAACCGGAAGCCATTCGCGCCAGCCTTGGATGTGGTCGCGCATCTTCCGCTCGCAGACCGATGGTGGCTGGGTTCTGAAGCACTCAAGGAGACCTTGGTGCGCGGTCACGGTCTCGTCACGAGTATCGAGCTTCTGTCCTTGATGCTGCCGGTGCAGTCTTCCGAGCCAAAGATCCAATTCACCCAACATGGAACGCCACAGCTTCATTAGACGCCCGTTCCCGGATGCTTGGATGATGATCTCATGAAATTCCAGATCAAGATGGGTGACATCCAAGATCGACTTTGCTCGGGCGGTGGCACGGATGTTCTTTTCGAGCCGTCGTGGATTCGCCCGGAGAGTCGGTGCCGCCAGTCGCGCGGCCAGAGGTTCCAGCGTGAGACGCAACACATAGAGTTCCTCAAAATCCCCAGGCGAAAGTTCCTTCACGTACGCTCGTCCCGTGACACTGAACTCCACCAGGCCATCACGCTCCAGCGCAAACAATGCTTCGCGGACAGGAACCCGACTCACCCCCAACTCTCGCGCCACAGCGACCTCTGCCAAAAGGGAACCGGGTTGGCTTTGACCACTGATGATCCGACGACGAAGCAGGTCGGTAGCGTATTCAGAGCGAGATGATAAATCAGACAATTTGCGCATAATGTATACCGTTTGAGTCAACCAAACGGTATACACTATGGAATTCTTTCCACGGAAGAATTTACACTATCGCCTCACTGAACGACATAACCTTCGCCCTCACTTCATTCGATGCAATTTGCAGCATGACCATGAACGGATCGGAGGTTGTTTGCCATCCACGCGCCGCGACCTCAGTTGATCCACCCACTCATGCCGGAGCATGCGCAATAACTCTTTTTTTGCAGTTCAGGCCGGGCGGTTGGCTACAACTCATCACAGACACTTCAAGCTACTCACCGGAATCACGGCAAGCTCGTTCGCCATATGGCTTTTGTGAGTGTAGCCGATGTAGAGTTTATCCCCGCACTCGACAGCATAAGGGTAACTGAAGTCGGCGTTTGGTGCGGACACGCCGGGCGTGTGATCGAAGACTGAGGTGCGAATGAGAAAGACTTGGCTAAAGAGCGACTCACCGGGTTTGCTAACAGCGATGGTCAGGGGTGTTCGTTTTCCGCCGGTGTCGGCGGTGGTGGTACAGACGAGGAATCGCTGGCCCGTACTCAAGGTGCCTGCATAGGGCTTGCTGGTAGCCATCGGTAGGTTTGAGAGAGCGGTAGATGTCCAGCTGCGGCCATAGTCATCACTCTCGGAAAGCAAGGCGCGAGACCGCTTACCATAACGAGAGATATTGGTGATGCGCTTGCCGTCCACGATCACGGTGGATTCACCCCATAGATTGGTCCCCAGACCAGGTGCGGCTGGAATGACCCTAGATTCCCACTTGGTGAAGTCCGCCCCCCGACTGATGGCCACCGTGGGCAGGTTGGCTCCCTTAGCGAAAGGCGAAAGATGAAGTCCCGCCATGATCCAATTCCCGTCCTCCATCCTTAGCGGTTCCTGCATGGGCCAGAAGCCATCCTCGATCACAATGCCCTGCGCTTCCCAGCGTCCCGTCGCTTCGTCCAAAAGATAGGCCCGTGTGTGAACCCGATGGTATTTTTCGGCGTGAGCATGATAGGCCCCCATGAAGGCCCACAGTCGGCCGCCTTGCGAAAGAAAGACCCCGTGACTGACCGCGAGATCGCCCTCACCGACGTCCATCACCTGTGCAGGGCCCCAGGTCTTACCTCCGTCATCGCTCACTTTAACATGCGCTTCCTCGGTGGGAGTATTTTCCTCACCCCGGTTGAATCCATAGGAAGCATAAAGACGACCTTTGTGCCAGGCGAGTCCGACGCCGAGAGTAAAACGGCATTGGTCGTCATCCGGTGCGCGTTTTTTGATGACATGAAACTCTGCTCCCTGCACCTGAGGCAGTTCGGCGGCCTTGGGGATCGACTGAACATCGTTCCATAGTGGCAATCCGGCAACAAACTTTGGCAGCTCGTGTCGGCTCGCAACCGGGCGGTAGCTGGAAGCCACCTCCTCAGCCTTCACTGCACGCGGTTGCACCCAGAGTTCGTCCACCGCGCCAGTGAACGCTTGGCGGACCTGCCCCTCATCCCAGATGCCACCGAGCGTGATGGGAGCCTTCGTCGAAAGGATAGGCGTCTTGAGTTTCACCTCCCCCACAGGCTTTCCATTCAAAAACAGCGTCGCCTTGCTCGCATCAACCACCATCGTAGCCAGATGCCATACACCAGCCTTCAAGGGCTCAACGCACGAAATGGTGCTCCACACGCTTTGCTGAAAATACGCTTTGAGCCTGCCATCTGGTTCGATAATGAGGCTCCACTGACGGTCCCCTAACGAATAACGATTCTTGCCCACAAGGATCTGCTGACTCCCCGCGAGTTGATAAGGATTGAACCACACCGAAAGCGTAAAAATGCCGCTCGCGAGTTGCGCACTGTCTTTGAGTTCGATCAGCGATTCGCCATTAAGCACCAGACTCTGACCGGCAACCCCTGGAGCACACGCGGTCATGCCATGAATGACGAGCGAGTCATCGATAGCATCTAGCGGCCATCTTTGAGCCAGGCAAGTCACCGTGATGGACAAGAGCAACAACAAAAAGCGGACTGTTTTCATGAGATGATACTTATAGTCCGTCAATGTGGCAGATCTGGCAGCAAAGAGTCTGATGGCGCAGTGTTTTTTCGTTCGCGCGCCCCATGCCCTTAGGCACCACGAGGCGACTCTACTGCAGGCGAGGGACAGGCATAGCCCGCGACTCAAGCCATCCGTGAATTTCACCACTAACGGGCCAATTCAGGATAACTGGCCACTTAGCTTGAAATACCTCTCCATAACCATGAGGTTAATGAGCTGCTCACGCAAAGGATCGTCAAACTGACTGCGGTGGTTTTTGGCAGCCTCTATGATGGTCAATGCCTCCTCTGGATGGCGATTGTAGTATTCCATCTTCTCAGGAAGGTCACTGAAGTCATCGCGCAACTCCACAAAGTGAACACCTGACACAAGACGCCCTTCCATAAACCAGCTTTCTATCTTAGGTTTTGGCATCATGCATAACGAATTGGATGAGAAAATCCACTTTAGGTTAGTCGCCACATCATTGCCCTCGATACTGACTACAAACCGGTAACGCAATTGCTCCGCGAAACTCAGAAAAGGCTTCCGATCCATAGGCAGTGCGTTGGATCTGGTATCGCCAAAATCGGTTTGAGCCATTCCGCGGGTCAGTCGCAAAAAATCCTTCCGCCAAGGCTGATGACAAGCTCCACGAAAAACCGCGCCTGGTTGCTTCTGCTCAAAACTTAGGGCGTCATCAACTCGCTTAAAGTGCCTCATTTCGTTAAGTTTGAGGAGCACTCCATGCGGAGGGCACTCACCGATGCGCCGTGATTTTGTGAAGCTCGGCACGTTGAGGGACGATCGGTTGTCGCCAAAACGGTAGGCAAAGCGCAGCCTTGGGTCAAAGTAGCGGGCATAACGATTGAAGTCGGCGTAGTAGGTGCTGTTAGACGCTTTATTCCAATCCCAACCCAGGTGGCGCAGCGCCATCCTCGCCACCCAACGCCTCAACCAGAAGCCCTCCCAGTTCAGTTGATATTGGTTTTTGGCATTGGGACCGATGTCAAATTGCTCGTTCAATCCGAGGTAGTAATCCACTCGCGACCTCGCTTGGGCCAATCCCTCACTCGCCGCGGCTTCAAGCTTGCGCGGCAGTTGACGGCGCCACCAAAAACGAGGCACCATCTGGCGAAACAAATGCTCGGTGTAGTAGACCAACTTGGTGGGCATTTTTGGCTGGATTAACATACTTTACAGTTACTCTCATTCAGATTGACTGTCATCGGCAGTAGCTCTCTTTTTTAGTATCACGGAAATAGGGCAGTGACTCGATATTCCCATCCAAAAAATTAAAAATCATTTCATGGCCGTCGCAAAAACGATGCGATCCACCCACGGTTTATTGAGTTGGCTTAGTGGCTAAGTTCACATCAAACACTCACACTCACCAGCGCAGCATCTTGGCGGGAACGCGTTGATCATTTGTATGCTCTCGGATGATCTGCCCATCCTTCAGATGTAGAACTCGATCAGCCATTCCTGCCATGTCAGCATTGTGCGTGATGACGATGACTAAAGTGCCGAGCTGTTGATTGATTCGCTCCACGGCCTCTAACACCGTGATGCCAGTTCCCACATCCAGGGCTCCGGTTGGCTCGTCACAAAGCAGAACCTCTGGTTTTTTAGCAATCGCTCGGGCAATCGCGACACGTTGCTGCTCTCCACCGCTAAGCTGACTTGGGAAATGGTCCATCCGATGCTGAAGGTTCACCATAGCGAGCGCTTCTTCGGGCTTCATCGGATCACGAGAAATTTCAGTGATGAGAGCTACATTTTCTCTCGCAGTCAGGCTGGGGATGAGATTGTAAAACTGGAAGACAAAGCCAACGCAGTTTCTGCGAAATTGCGTTAGTACACGCTCCCCAGCACCCCCTAGATCCCAGCCTTTGTAGCGCAGCCTACCTTCCGTAGGGATATCCAATCCCCCCAGGATGTTCAGCAGGGTTGACTTACCGCTGCCAGACGCGCCGAGAAGAACGACCAGCTCTCCTGCCCTAAACTGCAAATCCACACCATGCAGGGCGACCACATCCACTTCACCCGTGTGATAGACTTTTTTCAAGCCTTGGGCCTCAAAGATGGGCTCTTGCGCCGACATTTTCAGGACAGAGGATCATTGGCAACCGCAACCACCACCGCCGCCACCACCACAGCAACCGCCGCTTCCCATCACTTCTTCCAACGCCGGCACTCTGCCTTTTTCGAGAGTTTTGGTAATGTAACCATTGACCGTATTGGCCACCTTTTGAAGTGCATCTTGAGCCGCCATGAAACTCTGGATGCCATCGTGCTGATCGGCTTGGTCCTGAAGCAGTTGAAAGCGGGAAAGGTCTTCGGCTTCGAGTTCGACCCCGCTGCGATGACGCTGCTCGAGTGTGCGACCGAGATTCATCACATCACGGTAAAGGGCGACCGCTTGCTCATCAGCAAGAAATGTCTCCGCGGCGTCGCGGGCAGATTGGATCTCAGGGTCAGCGGCGATGGCAGCGCAAAGAGCTTCGATCTGGGTAGTAATGGCAGGAGCGATCAGGGGCGACATGGAGCTGACAGCTAACTCTATTCAGCGATATGTCGAACAATTATCCAATCCGCTCAAGGACACGGGGCGCACGGAGCTACCCAGGCGACAAAGAGGCACATCGGCACTCCATTTCCTTGTCAGCAGCGCCAGCCCGCGCCAAGAACTCACCATGCTCCGTGGTGCTGAAAAATGGCTCTTCCCTTACCTGCGCACCGCGCGCCATGCGGTGCGTATCTCACCAGCGACGCCCCTGCATGCATGCATCGCAGTCTGCGATCACTACGAACCGCTACACGACACCGATTTAGTTGGGGCACGCAGCACGATTGCTCATTGGCAGGAAAAATGGCCCGTTATGGTCGCCGAGCACCGGGATAGTTCAGGCCGTGGACCGAGGCACAGCTTCTTTTATCCCATCGAGCAATACGACACCTCTCTGATCGCCCCTCTCGCTGACCTGTGCCGTCAGACTGGCAGTGAAGTGGAAATCCATCTTCATCATGATCGCGATACGCGGGAAACATTAACCGCAAAGCTAACTCAAGGCGTGGCAGACCTGGCCAGCCATGGCTTGCTCAGCCGTGATGCATCGGGGCGACCTGCATATGCCTTCATTCATGGGAATTGGGCATTGGACCATTCTCATCCCTCCGGGCGCAAATGCGGAGTGCCTGATGAGCTCGCCGTTCTGAGAGAGACCGGCTGCTACGCGGACATGACCATGCCTGCGGCCCCAGACCCCTGCCAAACTTCCATCATCAATGCAGCCTACTACGCCCGTGAAGATGGCCTACCCCGCTCTCATGACCGTGGCATTCCTGTCCGCAAAGGGCAAACCGCTACCCTGCGTGACCTCAGGGATCATTTGCTGCTCATCCAAGGACCTCTAGGACTGAACTGGCGCTGGCGGAAGTGGGGGCTCATTCCACGTCTAGAAAATGGAGATGCCTCTGGTAGCAACCCGCCCACGCTCAATCGGCTCAAGCTTTGGTTAAGCCACTGCCCCCGCGTCTTGGATGGCCCCCCATGGCTTTTCATCAAGCTTCACACTCACGGTGGCATCTCCAAAAACTATCAAATCCTATTGGGACAGGCCATGCGGCGCTTCTACCAGGAGCTAACGCGATTTGAGACCCATACACCAGGCTTCCATTTTCATTTCGTTACCGCGAGAGAGATGGTGAATCTTGTACATGCGGCAGAAGATGGCAAGCAAGGCTCACCCGCCGATTGGCTCGATTACTGCCATGCAAGGCCCCCTGTACTTGGCTAGTCTCTCAGCACGAGAGCGCGGCCTTCAGTAGAGTGGCCAAAGCCTGCGAACTCTGCTGACCGACGGCCACCACCTCACCATGATCGAGCGTTTGCGGTTTCAGGCCCGCTGCCCAATTGGTGAGCATCGAGATGCCGGCGACCTTCATGCCAAGCGCACGGGCCTGAATCGCCTCGGCAACCGTGGACATCCCGACTGCATCAGCCCCCATCACCCGCAGCATCCGAATCTCAGCAGGCGTCTCATATTGGGGCCCTAGCAGACCCGCATAGACGCCTTGGTGCAGGTTCATCCCCACTTCTCCCGAGGCGCGCAGAAGCGATTGCCTCCAGCCCTCATCATAGAGCTGGCTCATGTCGTGAAAATGCGGTCCACCCAGCAGAGGTGAGGTACCCTGCAGATTCAACTGATCGGTGATCAGCATCAAGTCACCCACGCCAAAATGCGGCGCGATCGCCCCAGCGGCATTCGTCAACAGCACACGGCGGACGCCCCATTCATGCATCAAACGAATGCCTGCCGTGATTTCACGAGCTGTCAGACCTTCATAGAGGTGCCGCCTGCCTTGGGCGATCAGGATGGGATGCTCTGCAACGCGGGTCAGCACGAGCCGCCCAGCATGCCCTGGCACGGATGACGCCCCCCAGCCAGGGACCTCCGAGTAGGAAACTTCAGCCTCCACACCCAAGAGATCCGCCACGCCGCCTAATCCTGAGCCGAGCACAATCGCGGTTTCGGGACAGGCGGCGGTGAGGGTAGATAGGCTCATCGCGTGATCATTCCCAGCCTGAGCGCTAGCGCAAGACCACACCTCACCGCCAAAGAATCCACCGTTGCAGGCGCGGCACTCCTTGCTAGGCACTCATTCACCATGACCCAAGCCTTTGAAATCCTCGGCAAATTCGATCAGGAAAGCGACTGCCAAAAGCTCCTTTACGCCCCTCTCAGCCAGCGCCTAACCTTCCGCGAAACCCTCGTCTATCGCGTGGACTATGAAGGCGACGCTGCTGCGCTAGAGGCCTTTGTGCGCCAAGTCCTGCTTGATCCCATCAGCCAAACTCTGCGAGATGCGAGCTCTCAGGCGTTCGAATCAGCCGCCTTTGTCCTCGAGTATGGCATGAAGGGTGGCGCTCTCGATTTGGAAAAAGAAACGATCTTGGGCTACTTCCGCTCTGTCGCCAATCCAGGCTTTAGCCTTCAAAAACTGACTCTGCGCAAGCGAATCTATGTCTTCGGAGCGAACGCCACTGAAGCGCCTTTTGTTCGAGACATCTGCAATCCCGCCATCCACACATGGGAAGTGAGGCGACCTGCCTGAGTAAGGCAAAAAGTCAGGAAACTCTCGGAACAGCGGAAAAACGTCTGTGCAATCCGCTCCAAAGACATAGGATACACCATCGGTTTTCCGCAGATGCACGATCACATCCTCAGCTCCTTCAACCAAGCCCTCACTCGTCTTCGGGAGCAGGTGCTCACTATGTCCAGCATGGCACGCAAGAACCTCGGGGATGCCATGCGAGGCCTACTCGAGCGCGATACCGATCTGTGCAATGCGGCGATCGCGGCCGATCAAGACGTGAATGAGCTGGAAAAGAGCATCGACCATCTCGGCATGCAGATCCTGCTGAAATTTCAGCCTACGGCTCACGATCTGCGGCAGGTCATGGGCACGATTCGTGTGGCCAACAATTTGGAACGCATCGCTGATCAAGCCAGCAGCATTGCCAAACGGGCGCGCCACATCAACCATCTTCCCGAGATCGCCGAGGTCAAACTCATCGAACCCGTTTACCAGCTCTGCATTCGTAACCTTGCGGCTAGTTTGGATGCTTTCACCCATGCGAATACTGAAGCCGCCGCGGCGGCACGCCTGCTCGACAAGGAGCTGGATGCCGCGGAGAAGGCACTGGATGCAGCCTTGCTTCAGATCATGGAAGCGCGCCATGCTCAACTGGAAGCCTACCTCCATCTGATCTTTGTGGCTCGCTTCCTAGAGCGCGTTGGAGATCACGCGAAAAACATCTGTGAAGACACCATCTTCATCGAAAAGGCTGAAGACATTCGTTTCACGAAACACCGCCGGGAATCTGATCCCGTTGGCTGAAGCCTTGGCATCCCAGCCACGAACCATAAAAAAGCCCCATCAGGAATGATGGGGCTTTTTTGAATGAATCGACAACGGGCACGCGAGCTGATCATGCCCCACTGCCAACCTTGGCCGCAGCAACAGCAGCCTCGGCCTTGAGGGCTGCTTCGTGACTCTCCAGCACCTTGCGCTTGAGGCTGACGCCGGTTTTTTGCGCGTACCAGAGCACCAGCGGACTGGCAATGAAGATGGACGAATAGGTGCCAAGCAACACGCCGATGGTGATCGGCAAAGCGAATTCCGTCATGGCTGGGTTACCCATGAAAAGAAGAATGACCATCGGCGCGAGCGCTGTAGGCCCCGTTAGGAGCGTGCGACTGAGGGTTTTGCAGATGGCCTCATTCATGAGATCACGAATTGAACCAGCGCCACCACGCTTGATCGTCTCACGAATGCGGTCAAAAACCACGATGGTGTCGTTGATCGAATAGCCTGCGATGGTGAGGAGGGCTCCCACGTGGATTAAGCTCATCTCCTGACCAAAGAGCACACACAGACCAGGCACCATGAGCACATCATGGAACAGGGCAACCACTGCGCCCAGAGCAAAGGCCACTTCATAACGCAGCAGCAAGTAAAAGAAGATAAAGATCAAAGCCACGGCCATGGCGATGATGGAGGTCTGCGCTGACTCCGAACCGATGAGCGCCCCCACCGTTTCAAGGCTAGTGCCTTTCACGCTGTCCTTGAACTTGCTGTTCACAGTTCCTTCGATGATCGCCCCAGCGGCTTGTTCTCCACGGATGGCCAAAACTTCACCGCCCGTAGCATTGCTCTTTCTCTGAAGGTAAAAACTGCCAATCGGTTTGCCATCAGGTAGCTTGAGTTCTTTCAGCGCAGCCTCGACTTCTCGATCAGTCAGTTTTTTCCCTTCAGCCAGTTCGATGTGCAGCAATGATCCTCCACGGAAATCGATGCCAAAGCTTTCCTTACCCTTGAAGGCCAATGTTCCAAATGAGATCGCCGTGACGACCAGGGAAGCGATGATGAATTTCGGTGAGGCAGAGAGGATATCGAAAACCTTGTCAGGGATAATGCGCGTCGTCTTCAGCCCGGTCAGCCATCCCTTGTCGATAACCCACATGAAAATAACACGTGTCACGATGAGGGCGCCGATCAAAGAACTCACCAAGCCAATCATGAGTGTCACAGCGAAGCCACGAACCAAGCCGCCGGAGATGGCAAAGAGGATCAGCGCAGCAATGATGGTGGTGATGTTTGAGTCTGCGATGGCTGAAAAAGCTTTATCATAGGCGGCCTCCAGAGCTCCTGAGAGGGTTTTGCCAGCCTCCATTTCCTCTCGCAGGCGCTCGTAGATGAGAACGTTGGCATCCACCGCCATACCGATGGTCAGAACAATCCCCGCGATACCCGGCATCGTCAGCACGAACTGGAACAGAGACATACCGCCAAAGAGCACAGCCAAGTTGATCACCAGACCGACAATGGCGATCAAACCTGCCAAACGGTAAATGAAGAGCATGAAAACCGTGGTCATGATCAGACCGGCCAAGCAGATCCATTTCCCCTGGTCGATGGATGATTGCCCATAAGAAGCAGAAACCGCGTTTTCCGACTCAATCGTCATCGGATTTTTCAGCGGGTTCTTCAGCAAGGTCGCAAGTTGGACGGATGACTCTCGGTTGAAGTTACCGGAAATGACGGCGGTGCCGCCAAACCGATCCGTCTGAAGAACGGGTGCCGAGATGATTTCGCTATCGACGATGATGGCGAGCTGGCGACCTTTGTTCACAGCAGCGATCTCATCGAATTTCTTGGAGCCATCGGTATTCAAGTTGAGGTAAACCTTCCACCCCTCCGCATCCATCGTGGCAAAGGCATCGCTAACGCCATCGCCTTCCATATCAGGACGGTTGCGGACGAGTTCAGCTCCACGATCCGGCAGATCTTTGCCTTGGGCGTCTTTTTCGGCCTTGTACTTCATCTTGGCCCAGCCAGGCTCGGTCAGACCACCCCCATCGATCTCAGCCACCTTAGAGCGGCTGTCTTGGTGGACGATACGGAACTCCAGCTTGGCCACTTGTTGGATCTTGGTGCGCACGTCAGCGAAGTCCTCAGGCTTCACGCCAGGCATCTGAATCAAGATGCGATCGCTACCTTGGGGCTGCATCGAAAGGTCCTTTTCACCATTCGGGTTGAGACGCTTTTCTAGAATCGCAATGGCCTGCTGGACATCCTCAGCGGTCACGGACTGGGTCTTGCCTTCTTTGTCCACCGACTCTTTCAGGCGCACGACAAACTCACTGCCACCTTTCAAGTCGATGCCGAGCGGGATACCCAAATTCTTCACGGTCAGCACCGCGAATAGGGTCATCAACATGATGAGAGAGCTGCCCACCCAGCGCTTGGTTTTGTGGACCACCGTGCCGATGTAAAACAGCAGCAACAGCAGGATAGCGGTTCCGACGAGGAAGGTGACGTAGGCGTTCATGGGAGGTTGGGGAAAGGTTCTAAAAATAGGATAGCTCAATTGAGAGCCTGCGATTGATACCGCTGGGGCAAAAACTCAGGCTGCGCTCGCCTCGACAACATCGCTCTTTTTGCTCACGGAGCCAATGGCACTGCGCTCATACTCCACCTTCACATTGTCCGCCAGCTTCACCATGACCGTCTTCTCCTTGGTGCTGGTGATGATGCCGTGCTCGCCGCCATTCATGACGACATGATCGCCGACCTTCACATTGCTGATGAGCTTCTCATGCTCCTTCTGGCGCTGGCGCTGGGGACGAATGAGTAAAAAGTACATCATCACGAACATGAGCACCATCATGATCATGGGATTGCCCAAGATGCCTCCAGGAGGAGGCGTGCCTGCGGCTTGGGCAAGAAAAGAGGAGGAAAGAAAAAGCATGGTTAATCAGTGGAATCGGAACGTGTCTGGTAGCGGGCGATGACCTCCGCCCGGAATTCGGAGAAGCAACCTTGCTCGATGGCCAACCGCGCCCTGGACGTGAGGGACGCGTAGAAATGCAGATTGTGCAGGGAAATCAACCTCAATCCCAGCACCTCCTGGGTGTTGATCAAATGCCGGAGGTAGGCTCGCGAAAAACCCTGGCACAGCGGGTGGGTGTCCTCAGCGATGGGCCGGAAGTCCCGCGCATACTTGGCATTTCGCAGATTCATCATGCCTTCATGGGTAAAGGCGGTGCCGTTTCGCGCCAACCGGGTCGGCAAGACACAGTCGAACATGTCGATCCCTCGCGCGATCAACTCCACAAGCTGAGGCGGCGTCCCCAGGCCCATGGCGTAGCGGGGCTTTTGCTCGGGGAGCAGCGGGCAGGCCCACTCCGCGATGCGCATCATGTCTTCCTCAGGCTCGCCCACGCTGAGACCGCCGACGGCGTAACCAGGGAAATCCATGGCAACCAACTCACGCGCACATTGTTGGCGCAGATCCTGGAAAACGCTACCCTGCACGATGGGGAAATGCAGTTGCTTCGTGAAATGAGGATCGCGGCCAAAGGCCCCCGCATCGGGCTGATGCTCACTCACCCAGTCACGGCAGCGTTTCGCCCAACGCAGGGTCAGCTCCATGCTTTTTCGCGCCTCCTCATGCGTACAAGGGTAAGGCGTGCATTCATCAAAAAGCATGGCGATGTCGCTGCCCAGTGTGGCCTGGATTTCCATCGCCGTTTCCGGACCGAGGAACATTGGCGTGCCATCGACATGATTTTGGAAATAGCAGCCCTCCTCCTTGATCTTGCGCAACTTCGCGAGAGAGAAGACCTGAAACCCACCGCTGTCCGTGAGGATCGGGCGGTTCCAGTTCATGAATTGGTGCAGCCCCCCCGCCTCGCGAATGATGTCAGTGCCCGGGCGCACCCAGAGGTGGTACGTATTGCCCAAAATGATCTGGGCATTCAGCGCCCGCAACTCATCCGGATGCACCGCCTTGACCGTGCCCTGCGTGCCCACGGGCATGAAGACCGGCGTTTCGATCACTCCATGCGGCGTCCGCAACCGACCACGGCGGGCGGCAGAGCTGGGATCCTGATTCAGGAGGTCGAACATAGTTCAAGCAAAAGAGCGCGGACTTTGGAGGCTGCACAGGAACGTGTCAAAGAGTGATCCAATGCCCTCTCTCAGAATGATCCAAGCTCATTCACACAGGCCTCAGAGCCACAGAGGCTCGGCAGCGCCTGCTGTCTTCACCGCGAGACTTGGCCGACGCATTGCCTTACAATCAACGGCTCAACGGCAGGTGAACGCAAGCAATGCACCATGGGAACTCATGCACTATTCTCGGCTTTGCATAACCAAGCTAGAGGAGCCTTTTGTGGCGGTGAGATGGTTTCTGGTGAATGACCGACTGCCCACCGAGAATGGTTCTCGTCATGACCTGTTTCCGGTAAAATCAAGGAGGCTTGATCCCGTTCAAGCTCCTGCCATAGCGCGACTACGATTTAGCAAATCCAGAAAGCTCTGTTCGAACGGCTCCTCAGAACCACACTGCAAGAAGTCGATTCGGTGCCCTGCGCACTCTCGGGAAAGCGTGTCGCAGAACGCATCAAAACTTTCGGTGTAGCGCTGCACATCCCGCTTCGTGAGCCAAAACCGGCGACGCTCTCCCGTCTCGACCTCATCCAGTTCAACTTCGCCCTCAAGCATTGGCTGACGCTCATCGGGATGCAGGATTTGAAGGAAATGACACTCTCCGGGCCATGCGGCCGCCCGCTTCACAGCCGCAGGGGCAGCAGCCACATCCTGTCCAAAAAAATCCGAGATCACAAAAATGACCCCATATCGCTGTCGGGTAGGGTGAAAGTCCGAAAAAGCGCGCTCCAGATCCGTCACTCCCGCAAAGGGCAGCCGAGAAGCCGCATTCAGAATTTTTTCGATATTCCCCTGCCCTCGCAAAGGCGGCAACTCTTGGCGAACCGTGCTGCCCAGTGAGTAAAGGCTGACCCGCTGCTGAGCAGCCAGACCCAGATAAGCCAATGCCACAGCGAATCGCAAGGCCTGAACACGCTTTGAGCCATACGGGCGCGCCATGGATGCACTTGTATCCACCATCAGATGCAAGTTTAACTCCTGCGTTTCCTCGTAAAGACGGACAAAAAGCTTATCTAGGCGTGCGTAAAGACGCCAATCAATCGCACGATAATCTTCCCGCGGTGTGTAATGACGGTAATCCTTGAACTCACGAGTGAACCCAGTGGCAGGGGACGACTGGGCTCCACGGCGGCTCAGCATCCGGCGCTTCCGCAATCGAACCGCAAGCGATCTCAATCGATCAAGAAAGGCGGCGTCAAACAGCTCTTCGCGAGGGTTGGCAGGGACTTCAGTCACAACCTCAGCGTGCCCCAAGAGTTAGCTGCTGGGAAGCGTGGATTTTCATCGCCACCCAGCAACCACGGCTGACTCAGGATTTTTGATCCATTAGGCAGCGGCAGTCACACTACCACTGTAAGAATCCAAGAAGGTCTCCGCATCGCTCGCAGAGGATTCATTCATGGCCTCAGCAATCTGATTTTGCAGCTCATCGCGAAGACGGCTCACCAAATCGAGCCCCTTGGAGGTAACCCGCACCAAGACTTTGCGGCGGTCATCGATCGCGTGAGTGCGCTCCATGTAACCCAATTTTTCCAACCGATCGACCAATCCCGTAGCTGCTGCCGTGGAGTGGGCCATCTTGCGAGCAATGTCTGTCATCGTCAACTCCCGTGCCGTGGCAAGGTAACTGAGCAAGAAAAACTGAGCAAAGGAGATGTTCTCGCGATTGAGTTCCCGGGACAGATTCAGCAAGAAAACGCGCTGGCTGAAAAGAATGAAATCTGCCAGCTTCGCAGGATCTTGATTCTTGGGGATTACAGGGTTGCCCATGATTGTGCCCGTCAAATCGTCTAACAGCGCATGGTCTTGGCTTGGTGAGGAAGCTTGATTCGTGGTAGGCATACCGGCAGGGTTAGGTTTATTGGGTTTTTTTAAACAGTAGCAAATAATACAGACTTATGAATTTAAGATCAAATGGAAATTCCATAAAATCTGTAAAATAAACCACTCTCTGTCTTTGAATCTCTCAGTCATGAGAAATCAACAACCCTGTATTATCAATCGTGAAAGCTAAGCTGGCAAGATTTTTTTAAAAATAGTCCACCTCTTGTCGCGCCAGGAGCTAAATTTAAGAAAGGCGGCTCCAAGCGATTCTGGGGATGAAAGGCACGCGACCCTTTTCGTTTGCCCAAAGGCGACACGAATGGACTATCGGCGCTCTATGCCTCAGCTTTTTGATTTTATCCTTCATGTGGACAAGCATCTGCAAACTTTTGCGGAGGAGCACCGCACGGCCATCTACATTCTGTTGTTCGCCATCGTGTTCTGCGAAACTGGCTTGGTTGTGACCCCATTCCTGCCAGGAGACTCCCTTTTGTTTGCCGTCGGGGCTTTAGCTGCCCAAGGCCTGCTGCGGATAGAGTTGATCATCCCGCTTCTGATGGGGGCAGCCATTTTAGGGGATAATTTGAATTATTGGATCGGTAGGCGAAGTGGCGATTGGATGGTGACGCGACCCTGGTTTAAGCGCGAGTATCTAACGAAGACGGAGCACTTTTTCGTGAAACATGGTGGACGCGCTATCATCATCGCTCGCTTTGTGCCCATTGTTCGCACCTTTGCACCCTTTACCGCTGGCTTTGGCCAGATGCATTATTCACGATTTTTGGCATTCAGCATCGGGGGGGGGCTGTTGTGGGTCGGAGGGATTTCTTTACTCGGGTATGCCTTGGGCAACTTACCCTTCATCAAAAGCAACTTCAAACTAGTCTCCCTTCTTATCATCGCGGTATCTTTGTTGCCCATCCTGATTGAGGTGATTCAACACAAGAGCGCTGCCAAAAACAACCCACCCTGAAAGCCCTGTATCTCCAAGAAGAACGATCCGTTGCCCATGGGATGCCTTGGCAGGTCCAAGAGAGCCGCGGATGCAGCAAGCCGATGCTAGCAAACGACGCACTTCGGAACGCAGCGGCTGAATGGGCAACAGACCTCGCGGGGTCAGGCCGCTAGCGCGTCGAACGACCTTTTATTCAGGCCGATCAACACAAGCGACGAACACGCCACCATTCATTGATAATCAAAGCGTAAAAACAACCTAGATCATGGCTTCCTTTGGGACCATTCTTCACGTAACACGGGTTCCAGGATTTCTTTCCACTTTGCATAGCCCGCTGGGCTGAGATGCAGCAGATCCTTGGCGTAGTAGTCGCGAATCGGCTCTCCTTTGGCATCGGCCAAATAATGATCGCAGTCCACATAACGAACCCACGCTCTTTCAGCAGCCCAGGTCTGCAACTTCTGGTTGAGCTCACGCACCTGAGGAATCTGGGATTTTCTTTTGATCGAAATCTTCACCGAGGTCAGCACCACCTTCGTCGAAGGTAACTTGTCATGAACCTGATCGAGAAAGCGCGTGTAGTCCTGGAATGACTCCTCCACCGAGAGCTTTGCATTCAGGTCATTGCTTCCCGTGTAGGTGACCAGGATCTTCGGCTCGTGGCGCAAAACCACCGTGTCAAAAAACGCGATCAGGTCATTCGCCACACTGCCGCCAAAGCCACGGTTGATCACCGGCAGGCCCTGAAAATCCTCCTTGAGCGTCTTCCAGAGGCGGATACTCGAACTGCCGGTGAAGACAATGCCGCCCTTCTCCACAGGTGCCGCCGCGAACACGGCGATCTCTTTCGCAAAGCGCTCAGGCTGAGGTCGTGGCGTCGACTCAGCCGACAGCATCTCCGAAGAAAAGACGAGAAGACAAAGCCAAGGAAAGCATTTCATGGGCCCTGCTAACGACGCATTCAACTAGGCTCAATCATCAAAACAGCCGGATTTCCCCGAACCGTGCCAAGAGGATCCAAGTCATGCCTTTCTATGAGAGCACCGCTTGCCATTCGGCGGCGGGTCTTCCACTATCGCGGCCCGTCATGCCCAAGTACATCGTCACCATCGGCCTTGAAGTTCACGCCCAGCTCACCACGCGCAGCAAGATGTTCTGCGCCTGCCCTGTCGAGTTCGGTGCAGAGCCGAACACCCTCACCTGCCCGACCTGCCTCGGCCTGCCGGGCGCCCTACCCGTACTGAATGAAGGTGCTATCGAGAAAACGATCCTCACCGGCATGATGCTCGGCTGTGAGACCCCGCCGGTCGTGAAGTGGGATCGCAAAAACTACTTCTACCCCGACATGCCGAAAAACTACCAGACCACGCAGTTCGACCTGCCGCTCTGCCTCGGCGGCGGCGTGCCACTGTATAATCTGGCCTACCCGAAAGACGCGCAGAAGTCCATCGCCCATCCAGGCAAGATCGTGAAGCTCACGCGCATCCATTTGGAGGAAGACGTGGCGAAAAGCACCCACCACGACAAATTCACCACCATCGACTTCAACCGCGCCGGCACCCCGCTGATGGAAATCGTATCCGAGCCCGATATCGACAGTGCCGAAGAGGCCGTCGCCTACCTGAACAGCCTGCGGCAAATCCTCATCTATGGCGGCGTCAGCGATGCCGATATGGAAAAGGGTCAAATGCGTGCCGATGTGAACATCTCTGTCCGCCCCGAAGGCCAAAAAGAACTTGGCGTCAAAATCGAGCTCAAGAACATCAATTCCATGAGCGCCATCCGCCGCGCCATCAAAGCCGAGACCGAGCGCCAGATCGACATTCTCGAAGGCCGCAATCCCGAAAAGCTAGTTCAGAGCACGCGCCGCTGGGACGATGACGCCGGAGTCACCACCAAGATGCGGGACAAAGAAGACTCCCACGACTACCGCTATTTTCCCTGCCCCGATCTCATTCCCCTGCGCACGGCTCATCTGGTCGAGCGCATCCGTTCCAGCGTTCCCGAACTACCTCATGAAAAGCGCGCTCGTTTCGAGCGCGATTACGGCGTCAGCGCATACGATGCGGATGTACTTGCCAGTGAAAAACCACTGGCTGCATACTTTGAAGCCGCCGTGGCTGCTGACCCGAAGGTGCCTGCGAAAAAAATCGCCAACTGGGTCATCAACGACTTGCTCGGCCAGCTCAAAGAAAGCGAAGACGGCATCACGTCCTGCCCCGTGCAAGCTGAATCGCTCGTCGAGCTGATCGCCTTGGTCGAAGCCGGGAAAATCTCCAACAACCAAGCCAAAGAAGTCTTCGCCGAAATGTTCGCCACCGGCGGAGCCGCTGCTGAGATCGTCAAAGCCAAAGGCTTTGAGCAAGTCAGCGACAGCGGAGCCCTCGAAGCCATCGTGGATCAAATCCTCGCCGCCAATCCCGAGAAAGTCGCTGAGGTCAAAGGCGGCAACGAAAAAGCCATGAACTGGTTTACCGGCCAAGCCATGAAGGCCAGCCAAGGCAAAGCCAATCCCAAGCTTGTCACAGAGATCGTTCGGAAAAAAGTGCTGGGATAAACAGCACTTCAACCCTTTCGAGAACAGCTCTTCGAAGGCGAATTGAGGACCGAAGCCTTCGTCAAACGGCCTATGCCTTGCGGCCTAGCTCCGGTTGGATTATGCCAGGGTTTGCATGAGTTCTTCTTATCCTGATCGTTGGTGCCTTGGAGCTTGGTTCTCTGGCTTCGGAGCTGCGGACTACCTTGCCTTCAGAGCGGCCTTATCTGCCGACCTGAAGGCTCTCGGCGAAAAGACACTGACTGAGAAACCTTCGTCCACAGAGATTGCTCAGCGTATCCTCGATCTGGAAAGCTTGGGAGATCGCTTGGGCCACTTGTCTGCTTACTTGGGCTGCCTTTCTGCTGATGATGCGAACCATGAAGAAGTCAAAGGGGACGAGGCCTGGTGCGCGACGCTAGAGGCTGAAAATCTAAAGCTTCATGCAAATCTCCGCTCCGTGCTTGCCCAGCTGGAGGAGTCCAGCTTTCAGCAACTGCTGGCTGAGCCGTCCATGAAAGAGGCAAGCCATGCGATCCAGAGGATGCGAATGGAAGGTCGCCAGCAGATGAACCCCGAGCTGGAATCCCTCGCAGCTGATCTCAATGTGAATGGCCTCCATGCCTGGGGCAGGCTCTATGACACACTGACAGGACAGATGGATTTCCCGATGACCTTCCCCGATGGCCGTGTCGAACAGGTGCCGATGTCTCGCCGCCGGGCTTTGATGGCGATGCCAGATCGTCGTGTGCGAGCAGCCGCCTTTCATGAAGGACAGAAGCCTTGGCTCGAGCACGAGGTCACCCTGGCTACTGCGCTGAATGGCATCGCTGGCACACGCCTTTCGCTCTATGGTCGGCGGGGAGTGGGGCATTTTCTGACCCCCCCGTTGTTCGATGCCGCGATGAGCCGAGAGGCACTGGAAGCGATGTTATCTGCCATTCATGAAAACCTTGAGCTGCCCCGCCGTGCTCTGAGAAAGGCCGCAAGCCTGCAGGGCAGCTCAGCGCTTTGCTTTTATGACTTGGAAGCTCCCCAAATCGCCGCTCCTGAGGGAATGAACCTGTCTTGGGAGGATGCTTGTGCGAAGGTAGAGTCCGCCTTTCGCACGGCCTACCCGGCACTGGGCGAATACTTCAAGGAGATGATGGCCAAGCGCTGGATCGAAGCAGAGCCGCGTGCGGGGAAACGTCCAGGAGCCTTCTGTACAGGGTCCTTACTGCGCCGTGAACAACGCGTTTACATGACCTACCACGGCACGGTGCATGACATGGTCACTTTGGCGCATGAGGTCGGCCATGCGTGGCACTCACGCGTGCTGAACTCGATGCGTTCGATGGCGGTAGCCTATCCGATGACCTTGGCTGAGACGGCCTCTAACTTTGGCGAGATGATTCTCCTCTCCGGGTTAATGCAAGATCCGTCTCTAGAGGCAGCCACGCGTGCTTATTTGATCGATCAGGAAATGCTGCGAGCTCACGCAAACTTGGTGAACATCCCGATGCGCTATGCGTTTGAGAAAGCCTTCTACACGGAACGAGCTGCGGGTGAGGTTTCGGTATCACGAATCAAAGAGCTGATGAAGGAAGCGCAGCAAAAGCTGTATGGCGATACCCTAGAATCAGGCGCTGAAGACTCGATGTTCTGGGCCTCCAAGATGCACTTTTACATCACAGGCCTCTCGTTCTACAATTTCCCCTATGTCTTTGGCTATCTTCTGAGCCAAGCGCTCTTTGCTCAGTTTAAGGAGGAAGGACCGGCCTTCCTGCCACGCTACGAGGCCTTTTTGCGCCTGACGGGGAGCGCTAACTGTGAGGAGGTGGTGCGCCACACCTTGGGTCAAGATTTGACCACACCTGCGTTTTGGACACGCGCCATCCAGGCCATGACCCCGTCTTTGATTGCTTACGAGGCGCTGTGATCTAATTCCCGACCGGCGACCACGGCGCGCGGCATGTGCTCGGTGAGGACTTGGGTGGTTTTCACTTCGACCAAACGTTCTCGACCCAGAAATTCGAGCAGGATTTTCACCCGCTCTTCACCGGTAAGCACGCTATTCACAATGCCTTTCAGACCTCGCATGGGACCTTCGGTGAGTTCGACCACATCGCCAACCTTCACATTCACCTGCACTTCCTTCACCACTTGATCATCCATCTCTTCACGGATGGCCTGAATCACCATGTCTGGCACAGGACTCATGGTGTCACCAAAACCAACAATACGCAGCACGTTTTGGGAATGCTTGACCGCACGGATGGAGGTGGCCGGAACAAAGCGTGCAAAGAAGTAGCTAGGAAAAAGGGCCTCCGTGAACCAGACCTTACCGCGGCGGGTGTTGCGCTGAAATTTGATGCGCGGACAGTAGGCCTCTACCCCAGACAATCCCTGCATCATGCCCGCAGCGAGGTGCTCGCATTTGGGGCGGGTGTGAATGACATACCAGGCAGCTTCGGTGGAGAGTTCCATGGACAGGTGTCGGCGTGATAGGCCCGGCATGCGTCATGGGCAACTCCCGTTTGCGCAAAGCGCGGGACTACTCCAGTCTGCGCGCCCTTCCTCTAGCCAGCCTTCGCCACGTATGCTCAAAGACCTGCACGACTACCTCTATCACCTCGCCCCAAGCGGCGGGCTGCCGATGAAGCCTGTAGGCATCCTTCTGGGACTGGCGCTGCTGGCGAGCCACCTTTGGGCTTGGCGCAATGCAGACCGCACGCGTGCCTTCCTGCGCGCTTTCCCCAGAAATTACAAGTTAGGCGCACTGATCCTGACCATCGACTTTGCCTGGGGCATGATGGCACTGGCCAACATGGACATGGGAGAGTTCTACTTTTTGCGGAAGTGGTTTCTCATGCTCGTGCCTGTGGGATTTGCGGCGGTGCTGATCTTCGTGCCTGAATTTCTAGCTGTGCGGGCACTGGGAAGCTTGATGCTGCTCGTGGCTGGCCCCGTGTTGGCTTCAGCCTTTCTCCAGGAGCAAGTGACACGCCTGCTTCTGCCTGCACTGGCGTACGTTTGGATCATCGCTGGCATGTATTTTGTCGGCATGCCCTACCTGATGCGCGATGGCATCGACTGGCTGCTCGCGCGTGAGAGTCGGTGGAATCTCGCCGTCTGGTCTGGTGTCGGCTACGGGGCACTGCTGCTCGTGTTGGCCCTTTTCACCTACTGAGCTACCCCCATAGACGTCGGAGCAGAGCGCTTCTGATGTTCGGCAAAAGCTTGGCGCGCTTCTGCATTACGCCCCGACTTTTTCAGCGCGTAAGCTAGGTTTTTCCAGGCCTGCGGATGAGATGGACGCAAACGCACCGCGTTGCGATAAGCCTTGACCGCTTCCTCGAAAGCCTGAGATCGATCCAGCAGCAGCCCCTGATAATACCAAGCTTCAGCGCTGCGGGGATCGAGCTTCAGACTACGGGTAACGGCGGTCTGCGCCCCCTCGTAGTCGCGCAACCGACCACGCACATAGGCACTGAGATACCAGGCCTGTGCATGCGTGGGCGCCAACAGCATGACACGACGCAGCGAGTCATCGGCGCTGCCGAGGTCGCCATCGCGCACCTGTCGGCCTGCCAAAAGCAACCAAGCGAGAGCGTCATCCGGGCGCTGCTCCACCGCGAGCTCCAGGGCCTCACGATCCTCGTTGCTGTCGTCTGGAGTTTGCCGCGACTGGCGCAGCTTATCAAAGGCTAGTTGATGCCAATACAGGCCGGATTGGGGGTCGAGCGCTACCGCCTTGCGCTGGCAATTCACGGCCTCTTCTGCTGCCCCGAGATGAGTCGCCGCCAGGCCCAGCAGTGCCCAACATTCGGCACTGCGTGGGTATTTCTGGGTCAGTTCCATCAGCTGGCGTAAAGCGGGCTCCAGGCGCTTTTGCTGAAGAGTCTGGAAGGCACGCTGGAAACCTACATCTTGGGCCACCTGACGCAGCTTGGGACGGCGCGGTAAAGCATTCAGCGGCTGCATGGGGGCACGTTCACGCCGGATGTGCAGGGCTGCAGCATCACAGCGTAGGGCGAAATTCATCCAGCTCTTGAGCGGCACCTTCATGCCGACGATGGCGATCACACGCCCTTCATCATCATAGACGGGTGAACCCACCGCACCCGGGGAATCTTGGCCACGCACATTGAGCCAGCCCAGTCCCGTCAGCGAATTGTCCGCCTGCATCATGGCATCGGCGAGCACGAGCCCGCGCTTTTCAGAAACAGCCACCAGGTGGCATGCCTTCTCCGAGGCAAAGCTTGTGCCTGGAGCAAGTTCCGCCGGCGTCGTGTCACGGTGCTCGCTCTGCAGCAGAGCGACACCTGTGACGAGATCAGCATGATAAAAGCCACGGATGCGGTGGTTCGCACCATCCGCACCTGTCGCAGTGATGTAATCAATCTGCTCAGCGATCTCAGGGTGAAGCAGGCCACTGTCAGTCAAAATCACGCCATCAGCAGATACAAAGCAGCCCACACCGATGGCAAGCTGCGAGCCATGAGCGTCCCAGACGCGAAGACTGACCACACTGCGCACGATTTTCATGCCAAGCTCACGCAGGCGTTCATCTTCCTGGGTGGGCGGGCGAAAGGGCACAGGCACCTGAGTCTCAGAAGGAATCAGAGGGAGAAGCGGAGGCAGCAGGTCTGCCTCAGGATCCGCCACGAGTGGCAACGGTTTCCCCGACTGCTGGAACAGCAACAGAGGGTTCTCATAATCGGCGGCATCCACAGCTCCGCGGGGATCATCAGGCAGCTCCAGACGAGGCATCTCCGGCCGTTTGGATTGGGTCGGTTTAGCTTCCGCACGCCTCGTAACAGGGTCGAGCACCTCGGCCGGCAGTGGCTTGTTTTCAGCCACCTGTGCCATCATCACCGGCACGAGAGCCAGCATGAACCATGTAGAATGGAGCAGGCGCGAAGATTACCCATGCGCGCACTCCCAGCCCTTCTCCTTAGCTTTGCTTTGCCTACCTTCACGCAGGCGGCCGATCTTGAGCTCATGTCACTCGGCCCTGCCAAAGAAGATGCCATCGGTAAACGCAAGTTTGGTCCCTATGTGGGTGTCGCCATGGGTTCGACCACAGGTCAAAAAGGCCGAGTGCAGCTCGGCAATTTGAAGTCAGACCTAAATGGCCACGATGGAGCGGCCATGATCAGCATGGAGGTCGGCAAAAGCTGGCGCATGCGTCGCATTCCTCTGATGTTTTCCTTGGACGCCGAAGGAACCTTCACTGCGACCTCGCTAGAAGGTCAATTTCGGAACGCGAGCCGTGCGAACGATCCTCGCACCTACTCAGCGGACATGAGTTCCCTTTTCTTCACGCTCAATGGAACCTTCGCCCTCGACCTCTGGCGATACCGCGCGCGCATGGGTCAGGTACTCGCAGGTTTCCGCCCGTACGTCGGTGGCGGCTTCGGAGGTGGACAAGTTTGGTATCGCAACGCAACAGCTTCGACGGGAACCGCCACAGCACCAAGCGACGCACCGTTCAACATTGATGAATTCATCAACTCCTGGAATTGGTATGCGGGCCTCGAGTGGTGCTGGAAAGATCAATACTCCTTGTTTGCCGAGTATCGCAAAACCATGGTCGGCGACCTTGATGATTTGGCCAACTTCTCGAACGAAGGTTACATGATCGGCTTCCGCTATCGCTACTGATTTTTGATTCGCCTCTTAGCCCCACCTCACCCCTCCCCCTTCGCTCCATGCTCCGCGCCTCGTTCCTCCTCCTCACCGCCGCAGCCACCTTCGGCCTGACTTCTTGCAAAACCGTCACCACAGCCCGCAGTCAGTTCCCAGACAGTCCTGTGTCATGGCAGTTGGTCAGTGAAATGGTCGATGAAGAAACCATCGACTACACCTTGAGGTTCCGCAACACCGGCACTCAGGTGATCAGCTTTGACTACACGGTCTCTGATGAACCTGGAGTGCCTCACACCGATGCTGAAGGCCCCAATTCGGGCTTGGTCGAAAATCTGTATCCCGGCGCGGAAGCGAACGTGAAGAATCCCCTGAAGCGGATGAAAAACATCTACGTGGTGCTGGGTCGTGTGACCTACGGAAAGAAAGACAGCAGCGCACTAGCGAAGCTTTACAAGCCATCGGCAGCGAAAGCAGCTGCTCATTCCCCTGAGACTGCAGCATCTCTGCCCTTGCTAGAACCTGTGACACCTCCTGCTCCTTGAGATGGATCAAACGGCTAAGCAGTGGATCTTTTTTTTCGCCGCCCTACTGAGCTGGGGCGGCGTTTTTGCGCAGGGAAACGATGAAGCCAATGCCATCAGGCTTTACCAACGAGGGATGAAGCAGCTGGGAGATGGCGAGGCCGAAGAGGCCCTCGAACGCTTCAATACCGTGGCGAAACGCTACCGGGGCTCTCACGCCTGTGCACTAGCCCTCTGGGAAATCTATCGCATCCAAGAACATCTGGATAATCCAGAGGCTGCCTTTGAAGCTCTAAATCGCTTAGCCACCGAACAGCCTGGGCACTTTGAAAAAGCCCAATCCATGCAGCTCAAGCTCGTGCGCCGATGGGTCGGCAACGATCCCAAGTACAAACGAAGCCTTGAAGTCAAAAAGGCACCCGAAACCATCTTGCCAGAAACGCTGCTGGCCATGCTGAATGCGATCGTCAAAAGCGGGCCGCGAAGCGAGGCGGGTATCGAAGCCCAATTCCTTCGAGGCCTCGTACATGATCGTGCCAATCAAAAGCGAGAGGCCATCGCTAGCTACGAAGACTTTGCGGAAAACTTCCCCACCCATGAGCTGGCGGATGATGCAGCCTTTCAAGTCGCCGACATTCCCTACCGGCAGTGGCGACAGATGCGTGGAGATTCCCCCCATCAGCGAGAGGCGGCTGCGGTCGGCCTGTCTTGGTTCCTGGCGCGTTACACTCAGTCTGACAAAGCTGCGCAAGCTCGCGCTTACCTTGCCGAAGTTCAAGTGGCCGAGCGACGCGAATTGCTCAGCCTGGCACGCTTTTATGAAAGCCGCAGCAAGCAAGAAGCTGCAGCCGTGTATTACCGGCAGTTAGGAGAAAAATTTCCCGAGTTTGTCACCACCGATGAAACCCTCGCAGCCAAGGTGCGTGGGAGCATGAATGGCGCATCGAACAATCACCCCACAGGTGGGGAAGATCTTCAAGTCGGCCCACGCTGAGTTAACCAACATCCATCGTGGGCATGACTCACGCGGAATCAGGAAAAAAGCTGACAGTGGCGAGCGTGCTAGCGTTTTTATGACCATCTCTCGATGATACATTGTTAGGTCGCATGCATCATCAGACTCATGCTCCCTGTCGGAAGCAGTGGCTTGAGCTGTCGCTGCTCATCGCCGTCTTTAGATAACTCAAGAGATGCATGGAACGCACTTGTTCAGCTCCAAGAAGCTAGTGTTAGCACTATGTTTTTTCACAGCAGGCAGCGGCACACCATGCTCTGCTAGACCACGCCCACTAACGTGTTTTATAACCTTTGGAATCGTCGAACTCTTGGTGAACCCAAGATTCACCAGCTCCTCTGCATTGTCGGAAGAAGCAAAAAAAGAAACAACATGCAGCCTCAAAGATGGGCTAAAGACGCCGTCCCTGCTGCCCTTTCACTCTTCCATGTTTGACTGATCGCAAGGGCCAGGCTTAGAAGCGCCAAAGCAGCCCCAGGTGCAAGGTCAAGTCTGGGGCCGAAGGCGTAAGTCCAGCGCCGAAACCAATCCGCAGCGCAAAACCGCCCGGCAAACCGACCATGCTCGTTAGCAAGAGTTGCTGAGCGCTGTTTCTCTCTTCGAAATCACCCGTCGCCTCCACCCCGAGCGAAAAATCATGATTCACCTCATGGCGTAGACCTACGGCATAACCCCAGCCAGGACTCCCTCCATCGCCTGATACAAAGCTAACTAAATTTGCTACTAGCTTTGTATTTTCTTCAACATCAGCCTCGAGGATAAGTCGGCTATGCCAGCCGCTTTCTCCATGACGATGAATGCCCCCGTGCGAACCGTGACGGTATCCACCTGAACCATGATCATGAATGATCGGTGGGGGTGCGTCAGGGCCTGTGCCGGGATCATGAACGTGCACAGAGCCATTTCCATGAGCGTGGCCAGCTCTTTCCGCAAATTCATAAGCCGTCCAAAGGCCTGCACGAAAGTTGAATGGCCCAGAAGGCACAGGCAGAGCCAGCAGCCACTGGGGCGTGATGCCCTTGTAGCGCCAACCTTCCCCTTCATCGGAAAAGCCAACATTGAGGCCAAAAGCGAGCGCCGGAGCCAAGCCAATGAAGAAGCCAGGTTCTGTCGAAAACTCATTTGCCGAACCCTCACGGGAATATTCCACTCCCGTGAGAGCAACACCGCCGAAGCCGGAAGGAATGGCACTATCCTGAACTAGGATGAAGTCCCGCCCATGGTGGCCATGGACAGGACAAAATCCAAAGAACAGCAGGCAGGCTATCAGCCTACGCAAGAGGCGGGAGGACATCTCAGGCAGTGGTGTTCAGACCTCGGGATCTGCCTCAATCATTGGCAGACAAGATCAAAGATGCATCGCCAGAGATGAGGCTGACCGGCAATTCGCCAGGAAAGGTATTCATCAGGAAGAAACCAAACCCTTTCACAGCTGAGCCATCCTGCACCAAAACGCCTTGATACTTGGCTCTACGCGTAACCCGTGAACCGGTAGCCTCACGCACCTGAAAGCCACCCTCATACAGCCCACTATTGCGAGTGAGAGCGAGGCTGACTCGGCAAGGATTCCGCGTAAAACTACCCGCACCAGTGGAAGTCAGACGCCCTTCCACGCTAGGTTGATTTTCACTAAACTCCAGCTGCGCATGATCAAAGCTAACAGCAACGCGATCCTGACCCGTGAGGCTAGGTCGCGGGCCGCCAATCACGCGTAGTTGCGCAGGGCCAAAGCCAGCTGGGTAGCTGGTGTCCAAAGCCCTGGGTATGCGTGGCAAGCGATACCAGTCGGCACTCGAATCCTCTAAACTACGCCCAAGAGCTTGATGAATAAAAAAACGCGCCATGAAGGAGCCCGACCGTTCCATACGCTGACGTGGCAGTTCCCTTCCCTGACGTGGAATGACCCCCACCTGAGTGAAAAGGATCTGAAGGACACCGAAACCGCCATCCTGCTCAACCGGTGCCGATTGGGTGATGGCGTTACCATCTGCGAGCTTCAACGTGATGGATGCATTCCCTACCGCACTAACAGTAAAGGAAGCAAAACCGTGACCTTCTGGCAAAGAAACGCTCTCGTCGAGATCATCCCGTTGCGTCTGAAGAGCCAAGGTGTAGTCGCCACGGTAGGGTGCCGTCAGCAGAACCCGACTGAGCGCGGAAAAAGTTAGCTCATTTAGGCTATCGGATACCCTACCCTCTACCACACGACGTGCCGTATCGTAACTCAAGCTAAGCACGAGTGGCGCACGACCTGAACGCGGAATTTGCACCTGAGCGCCAGGGCCACTTGGGCTAAAAGAGAACCGACCCACCAGGCGATGACGCTCGGCACCCAGCTGCATTTGGCCACTCAACAAACCCAAAGGAGTAATGCTGATATCGACAAGACCACCAAGGTTTTCATTCAGAGCCACCGAGCGTTTCAGGAGCCCGGTGAAGCGACCAGCCATGCCTGCCGGCAAGGGATCAATCGCCAATGAGTCTACAAGAACCTCTGAAGTTCCTGCTGCATTTGATACGCTCAAACGCAGAGGAAAAACACCTGCAGCGGTAGGGATGCCCGAGATAACACCTGTGGCAGCGTGAACACTCAATCCAGCAGGCAGCCTACCCTCGACACGCAACGTCGCCGGAAGCATCATGACCGGCACTTCAACGCGATAGGGCTGACCAATGATTCCTGGTGGAAGATCAAAGCCAGGCTCAATCTCTGGAGGTATAATGACTCTCACCGACGCCTGCATACTATCCACATGACCAATCGGGTTCCTAACACGCACGTGATAGCGACCAGAGTCACTGGCTGATGCAGCGGAGACCATGAGCGTACGTCCCGTCTCTGCACGCAGGATAGCACCGTCTTTGAACCATTGATACTGTAGTTCAGCGCCTGTCGCAGAGACTGCGAGGCGGATGGGACGTCCTGCAATCATCATGTTGCCATTTGGCTGAGAGGTAATTCGGGGCGAAGAGCCTACCACCGGGGCTCGACCCTGGAAGGTCGCTTTAAAGCCCTGACGATTGGGGTTCGTCGCTGGGGCGTTGCTACCGATGACAAGCGTGTAAAAGCCAGGCTCAAGTGTCCAGGAACGCGTCACCGTGCTCTCGGTGCTGTTGTCGAGATGATCGAGATAGCTCAGGTCTTCCGCCCAGCCGACATTGCCTCGGTTGTTGTAGGTGTGGTCATCGCTGCCATCGTTATCCCACCCACGCCACAGGGTGAAGCTGGGGAACATGCTGCTTGTATCGGCTTTGCGATTGGCATCGGAAGGAGACGGCCAGGGAACGGTCGCATCACGCTCGATCGTCAGATCCAAAGTCATGGCCGCTGGAATGTAAATCGCGACCCAGCGTGAGGTGTGTGTCCAGCCAACCGGAGCATCGCCCGCGCTGGCATCAAACAACGCATTGTCTTCCCAGCTCCAAGCTCCGACGTGATCACTGAAACTGCGCTCTGCACCATTGGGTTGTCCGACATAGACTAGATTATAGCCAATGCCACCCGTCGCAGGTCCTTCTTCAGGGTAGGTGTTGGCCACAGGATCACCATGCGTGTCACCAGGAAGTGCACGACGCACGTCATAGGTGAATTTGAAACCCTGACGGTTTGGATTCGTGGCGGGTGCATTGCTGCCAAGAACCAAGGTGTAGTCACCCGCAGGTAGGCGCCAAGTGCGGGTGATGGCGGTTTCCGTGCTGTTGTCAATGTGATCCAGGTATGACAACGCAGGAGCCCAGGGCAGACGCCCGCGGTTGTTGTAGGTGTGGTCATCGCTGCCCGTGTTCTGCCAGCCACGCCAAAGCGTCAGGCTGGGGAACATGCTGCTCGTGTCAGCCTTGCGGTTAGGATCTGTGCCGCTCGGCCAGGGGACGTTGGCATCGCGCTCCATCGTGACAGTGAAAAAGACGGTCTCATCCAGACCCACAGCCAACCATTTGGAAGTGTGTGTCCAGCCGACCGGGGGCTCACCTGCACTGGCATCAAAGAGAGCATTGTCTTCCCAACTCCAAGCACCGACATGATCCGAAAAGCTGCCATAATCCCCATTGCCTGCGATCAAAGTGCGCGCGTAGCCCACTCCCCCGGTGGCAGGAGTATTTTCAGGATAAGTGTTCGGCACGGGATCGACATCATCATTTCGTGTCATATCCAAGGTCACGCGAAAGCCCTGGCGATTGGGATTGGTGGCCGGCGCATTGCTGCCGAGCGCGAGTGTGTAGTCTCCAGCGGGTAAGATGTAGGTGCGCGTGATGGTCGTCTGGGTGCTGTTGTCCAGGTGATCGCGGTAGGTGATATCCTCCGCCCAGGCCACATTGCCTCGGTTGTTGTAGGTGTGGCTGTCTGTGCCGTCGTTGTCCCAGCCATTCCAAATCGTGAAGCTCGGGAACATGCTGCTCGTGTCGGCCAGTCGGTCAGGCGCATTCGAAGAAGGCCATGGCACCGTCGCATCGCGTTCCATCGTGACCGTCACAAAGGCACGGCGCGTGAGTCGCATCGCTACCCAGCGCGAGGTATGAGTCCAGCCGACGGGTTCCGTGCCTTGGTTGGGATTGCCGAACAAAGCATTGTCCTCCCAACTCCAAGAGCCAACGTGGTTGGAGAAAGCCATCCGGTCGCTGCCATCCGTGACGACGGTGTGGGCATAGCCGATGCCGCCTGTCTGAAGATCCACGGGCAACTGGGCACTCGTGCTCAACGTGCATTTGAAGCCTTGACGATTCGCGTTCGTCGCGGGTGCATTGCTGCCGAGCGCGAGCGTGTAGTTACCCGCTGGCAAGATGTAGGTGCGCGTGATGGTCTCCTGAGTGCTATTGTCCAAGTGATCGCGGTAGGTGATGTCCTCCGCCCAGGCCACATTGCCTCGGTTGTTGTAGGTGTGGCTGTCTGTGCCGTCGTTGTCCCAGCCATTCCAAATCGTGAAGCTCGGGAACATGCTGCTCGTGTCGGCCAGTCGGTCAGGCGCAGTCGAAGAAGGCCACGGCACCGTCGCATCGCGTTCCATTTTGATCGTGAGCAAGACAGGCTTTTGCAGGCTCAAAGCCACCCAGCGAGAGGTATGCGTCCAGCCGACGGGTTCCGTGCCTTGATTGGGATTGCCGAACAAAGCATTGTCCTCCCAACTCCAGGAGCCAACGTGGTTGGAAAAAACGGCTTGGTCCCCAGCAGCGCCAAGGCTGACGGTGTAGGCGTAGCCAATGCCACCAGCTTGAGGGTCAGTGGCGCTGACGGTGGCCGCGTGGCCTTTCAGCGGAAGGAGTGCGGCGGCCAAAAGGGAGACTAGCCCTTGGGCAGCATGGTTGAGGTATCTCATTTCAGTATCTTCGTGTCTTGGGGGTGGAGGGTTCAGCCAGTGAAAAGGTGGGGAAAAAGCAGCGCGCGAGACTCAGGGCTGCCCGCTCAATTCGACACGACCCGAGAGTTGGCGCGTCGTCGTCGGGGTCGTTCTTGGGGGGCCTGCTGTGGGCATTTCTGCAAGGTTGAAAAAGCCATAACCGCGCGGACCACGACCATCATCGACGATCATGCCTGCGAAGGTTGTATTGCGCGTCAGATCTCGGGGCGTCGTGCCGCTTGTGTCACGATCCACCAGCAGGAATTGGCCACGGAACGCACCCGTGACACCCGGAGTGAAGGAGGTGCCACTGCCCGGAGTCACCGTGATTTTGACCGACCCTGGATTCGGGCTGATGGCCGGAACCCGCGCCGGACTACCGCTCTGAATCTCAAAGGCCGAAAGATCGAGCCTCGTTTCAGGACTTGGCGCTCCTCCCTCGCGGAAGATGAGGCGTGCATTGCCGGCTCCGGCAGACAACCCCATGGCCCGCGAGGTGGCGGCAGGGATCACATAGCGCCTACCGAAGGTTTCCAGCGCAGTGACCTCGATGCCACTTTTGTAGCTACGTGTGGTAGAACTCGTGGCTTGCGGACGCTTGAACCAGCTCAGGCTCGTCGAGGCTAACGAAAAGCTTGCTGAACTATCGATCTGGAGCGCACCCAAGAGCGAACCTGTATTCGAGTAAAGAAGCTGAAACAAGGGCAGCCGCCCCCCCTGACGTAGAGGCCCGGAAAGCGTGATAGCAGAGCTTCCATCGGCCAACCAAAGCACTCCTGAAACCGCACCAGTCGTGCTTACCCGAAACGCACCGACGCTGTAACCCTGGGGCAACTCCGGCTTTGCGCGATCCACGTCAGAGAGTACAGAGGCAAAGGTGTAATTCCCCGCCAAACCCGCAGGCACGGCCTCTGGCAGATGAGCAGCCAAAGGAAGCTGCACCGTCAATCGCGCCGAAGGGTTCGCTGGATCTGGAATGGTTGTTTCCAACTGACCCGACAACGCACGACTCGCACGCTGGAGCGTGAAACTCAGGGTCAATGCCGCTAGCGGCGAACGCCGGGGAATCGTGACCGTGCCAGTCGGATCAGCATCCGGCTGCACAATCAATTTTCCAGAGAAGGCATGAGAGACTGTGCCCAGGTAAAGTGTGCCGCTGAAGGCACCGAGGCTGGTCGTGGTCAGGGTGAGGCGTCCACCCAGATTTCCATTCACCTCCGTCGATTCATGACGCGGCACCACCCCCTGGAAGCTGCCTAACGCTCCCGAAGGGAAAGGCGAAACAACAAGATTTTGCAGCCAAGGGAAGCCCGTGCCGTTGGCATTCGTCGCACGCACCCGCACGGGATAACCGGGGGCTGCCCGTGCGGTGGTGGGTCGGCCAGAAATCACGCCGGTAGCGGCATTCAGCGTTAGGCCAGGTGGCAGATCTGTCGCTGAAAAACGGGTCGGACTGTGACTGGCGCTGACCTGGGCCCGATAGTCCTGCCCAACAATCGGTTGAGGCAAATTGAGCGGATTCATCACTGGCCAAGGCAGGATGGTAAGCAGGGCGGGATTGCTAGTCACACTCGATGTCGCGTTGTAAACGCGCACGGTGTAGGTGCCTTCGGTCAGAGGTGAAGCACCGATGACCGTGTGGCTGGAGCGAGTCGCACCGGGGATCGGTTGATCGTTGCGCCGCCACTCGTATTGCAGGCCGGTGCCTGTCGCTGTGACGCTAAAACTGGCATTGGCCCCCTGCTTCACGGTCACAGGGGCCGGATGCCGAGTGATCTCAGGTGCCGGAGTCACGGTCACTGCTGCCGCCTGGCTGGTGACACTGCCCTGACTGGTGGTGATGACCACCGTGTAGCTGCCTGCATCTTGAGATGCGATGGGGGAAAGGCGTAGTTCAGGTGAATTGGTTCCCACAAGAGTTGTGCCACGACGCCACTGATAACTTTGACCGATGCCATCCGCGACGACACTCAGCACCACTTCGGCACCAGGGAGCACCGTGGCCCCCACGGGTTGCCTGCGGATGATGGCCTTGCCATTGACGAGACCAGGATTGGGATCGCTGCGATCTAGGAAACCATCTTCATCTTCATCTCCACCCAAACGCTCGCCTGCACCGGGTAGCACGCCCATGAAGGCTAACCAATCGCCTGCATTGAGCGAATTCAGCAAAGCTGCGCGTGTGACGATTCCCTGCGTGGACTGATCCCAGCGATAACCCGTCTGTGTTCCTCGCACCCATCGCAGCGAACGAAACTCCCCGCCGACCTTGCCTCGAACGATCAAGTCGCTGTCTCGATTTTTCGCCAGATCCTCTGTGGTCTCGGCTTCCAGCAGAGCAAGCTCCGCGAGGACGGTGGGATCGGTGCGATTTGCTGAAGTGACGACTCGACTGTAACCCACGATGGGAGCCGTGCCGGTGTCAAAGCTGCGCATGAAGGCTGACACATCCGCAAACTCCTGAGGCGTTTCCAAGAGATCAAGCACGTAGGGATGCACGATGGGCAGCTCAAACCCAACCCCGTCATGCAACATGCCGAAACCACTGAGAGACTGCGCCCCTGCCCGACCATTGTAAGTGAGACGCTGGTAAATGGTGCGTAGGGGCGGATTCTTCACCGGTTGGCTCAGCCCAGACTCCTGAGGCAGGTCGATGTTGTTGTTCGAACCCAGCGGGTGGGTGTGACACGTGATGCAGTGGCTTTTCACATGGCTATTGAAAAGAGCCACGCCCTCCTGGGGTCTAGAGCCATCCGAGAGTGTGGCGCGCAGAGTGCGATCCAAATTTCGATTTGGATTCGCGTGATGGACGATCGATTTCAGATAATCTGCCAGATTATCCATGTCCGTCGCATCGAGTTCTTCACCCCCCATCAGCAAGTCAAAGGTGCTGTTGAAGCTCTGCAATGTGGGTCGATCCCCGCGCCAGTGAAAGGGCGCGCCATCCTGCATGCCGCGAAGCGTCTGGGTGACCATGGGCCCTTTCATCGGGTGCAGGGAGTAGGGGCGTAGGGTCGAGTCATGGACGGATAGGTTTTGACCAAAAACGGTCATCATCTCGCCACCAGGATCACCGAGATCCCAGGCCATGCCGTCGCGGTCTGCATCAATGTGACAGGTGCCGCAGGAGGCCGTGCCATTCCCAGAGAGTCGCGCATCAAACAAGTAACCTCGACCTTCGCGAATGAGTCGCGGCATGGGATCATAGGCCGCCAGCGGCACCTCATCCACGACAGCAGCGGTGTCCGTGCGAATCACAGACAGACTACTGGAGAGCTTATTCAGCACATAAAGTCGCTGACGCGTCTCATCCAGCACGAGGCCACGGGGGCCACGCATGCGCGCCGCACTGGTGTCTGTGCCGGTGCGCACATCCACCCGGGAAAGCACCGCCGCCGTTTCCGGGTCCACTTGGGCGATACGGTCCGAGGCAAAGGCAGCCACCCAGAGTGTCGTGCCATCGGCACTGAAGGCGAGGCTGGTGGGCTGAGCGAGCGCGGTGGCACGAGCCGTAGGATTTGGCAGGATGCTGTAGTCGATGCCGGCATTCAAATCATGCGGGTGCACTCCCTCTGCATCAATCACCGTGAGGCGGTTGTCGGCAAAATGACCGCGCAGGGCTGGCTCAAACTGAATCAGGTTCAGAGCTTCCGTGTTGCTCACCCAAATTTCATTTTGTCCAGGACGGCAAGCCACATCAAACAGGTTCGTGCCGACATCAGAGATCATGCGCAGGACGGTATCGGTGGAGGTATCCACCTCAGCCACGTCATGATCGAGGATCGTGTTCGTCACGCGGGGATCGCTGGCGGGCACGATCAGAGCTGTGTCCGGCGGCACAGGTAGAGCGGGATTGGTCGGCTCAGGTTGCGGTGGTGCGACCTCTTTGGGCAGCACGGTCGTGCGATTCCCGGATAACAAAAAGGCTGCGTAGAGGCGCGTGCCATCCGCATTCGCGGCCAGGGCGTGGGGATAGACTCCATTCAGGGAGATCGAGCCGACCTGCGCTCGTGTGGTGGGATCATAGACCCGAACCTGGGCGTCCCGAGCACAGCTGACGTAAGCTTTTCCTGCCGCAAAAACAACGTCTGAAGGTTCATCGCCCGTGCGGATCGTATCCACCACAGCCTGGCTGGAAAGACTGAGGATGGAGATGGAATCACTCACCTCATTGATGACCCAGACTTCATCGTTGCTGCGTGCCCGCACCGTCACGGGCTCTAGCCCCACGGGGATATGACCGAGTCGCACAGGGGTGCCAGAGCTGAGGTCAAAGACGGCCACCCGCGCGCTCGGCGAGTCCACGGCCACCAGCCGCGTGCCATCGGGGGTCATGGTCAAAGGATGCACCTGACGTGCCTCAAAGTGCTGCCATGCAGCATTGGCCATGGTGGCCCAGAGTAGAAAGGATGCGGTCCAGAAGTTCATGGCAGGTCAGCCTTTGACTAGGTTGAGCGATCGAATGTTGTATATCTTTGCCTGATCTCCCAGCGCTTGAGTCGCTTGCTGAAGGGTCAGAGGTTTTTTCGAAAGAATCTGCAGACGGGGAAGCCCGCCTGCCTTTGACGAGAGAATTTTCACCGAGTGCACGCCCTCAATCTTCATCATGGCGGCTTTCACGTGGCTGGAGCAGGCACTGCAAAAGATACCCGCGACTTCGCCTTCGTAAGTCTTTGCCGGTTCCGCTGCCCAAGCGCTGGCAAGGATCAGGATGAGGCAGAAATGGATGAGTCGTGTCATGGAAAAAAGTCAGGAATGTTCATCGCCCAGCAGCTGGTGGACATGCTCGTGGAGACGTTCGGCCATGAGTTTAGCAACTTCCGGTTGAGGATGGAAGACCGCATAATAGCCGCGGACGCGTCCCTGACCGTCGATCAGGGCGATGCGCAGGTCGTGCTCATAGAGGTCGTCCGGAGTGATGCGCTCCTCTTCGGGGATTGGCTTCGCTGCCGTCATGCCGAGCTGCTCGGTCATGAAATCCCACAGTTTTTGCCGTTCCCCCGTCACGAACCACCACGGCGAATTGTCCCGAGCTCCGACCGCTTCAGCGTAGGCTTTCAGCAAGGCCACGTTGTCACGCTCAGGTTGAATGGCGACGGAAAGCAGCTGGATGCCAGGATGCGTCGCGAACTCTTCGTTCAGCTTTTGCAGCTGAGCCGTCACCGCAGCGCAACCGTGCGGACACTGGGTGTAGAGGTATGCCGCGACCACCACCTTGCCTTTCAGGTCTGAAAAATGCACCGTTTGACCGCTGCGCTCCGTGGCTTGCAGATCCTCTTTCACGGTAGCAAAGACGGGCAACTCCGCCTTGGGTAGTGCCTGCTGCAAAAAGCGGCTGTAAGCCCAACTCAGTGCCACAATGATCATGATGAATCCGCCCATCAGCAGCCAGAAGCGCAGCGGATTGAAGGGCGCTGGGGCTTCGGCAGGTGATGGAAGAGGGGGCGTCATGGCCATGATGAGATCTAGGGGAAGCTAGTGTATACGCTTTGACAATTCCTCCAAGGTCCTGGGATTCGTGGGTTGGTCCGCATCCACTGGCAAAAGGGCTTCGGGCACGATGACGCCCGTGACCCTAGCCCGTGGAGCCTCAAGCAGCGCATGCTGCCATCGACTCAGCCAGCCTCTTCCGCCCCGTGCGGCTTGGCTCCGCAATGGGACGAAAACAAAATGAAACAGACCTCTGGTCATGGTTGGGTTAGCGTTACAGGGATTTTCTCCAGTTCAGCCTCCGTCCACATGGCCGTGCGGGCTTTTTCCGCTTCGCGGATGGCTTTGACTTGGTCAGTAGCTACAGAGGGGGCCTGATTGCCAAAGCTATTCCGCACGTAGGTCAGCACGGCTGCGATTTGTTCGTCGTTCAGCGTGGTGCCCTGGGCAGGCATGAGCGGGGCAGGGGTGTTGAAAGGCTGGCCATTCAGTTGGATGGGCCCGGTCAGTCCGTGCAGAACCATGCGGATGAGTCGATCCGGCTTGGGAGCGGCCACCCAATCCGATGACGCTAGAGAGGGAAACATGTTAGGCAATCCGAGGCCCGTGGGTTGGTGGCAGGCAAAGCAGACCTGCATGTAAACTTGCTGACCTTTGGCCATCTGCTCAGCAGAGGGTGCTTCTGCCAAAAGTTGAGTGCTGGCAGTGAGTGCGAGAAAAAGTGGAACGGAAAAACGAGGCATAAAAACGGCGCGAAGGCCCAGAATAAGGGATGAGAGAAAGGGTGGGATGGAATCGCCCCCATCCAGAAACGGCTGGATGGGGACGCCCGGCAAAGAGGGCGGCACTGGCTGTAACCGCCTCCCATGTCATGCCGGGAAAGCGGTGCGCTGGCAGTCTTTCGACTCTTCAGGCTTTAGCAGGTGTTCATCGAGCCAGCGCGCCACGAAATGATGACACGAAACGATTGAGCATCATTTCAGGAGCACGGATTCAGGACCTGCGAAGACCTAGCAGAGACTGCTCAGCAGGCGAACTGGGGCGGTGGCGTCTCAGGCTGTTCCCGTCGGTTCACCGCGACTTCATGGGCCGTCGGCCAGGAGTGCGTTTGTTTTTTGGGGAAAGCAAATTGGGGAATCCAGACGAGAGCCAGGGTCAGCTTCAGGTCGTGATCCTTGCCCACAGGAGCATTGGGCGAGTTATCTTCCTGATTGCTAGCATCCATGCCTTTTTTCACGGCATTGCAGAGTGGGCAGGGGTGCTCCCCATCAAAGGTTTTGCTTACCGCTTCAGCCAGGCTGTCCTGCTGGGAGAACTTGATCATCATGCCTGTCCAGGCGATACCCTGAAGCACAACCCACTGGAGGCCCACCGAAAGGCAAAGCGCCAGCACGACCGCCCGACGCGCCAAGCGCAGCAAGGATGGGCTGACGTGGGTGAGACTCATGCAGTGATCTTGATTGTGCAGGAACTAACGTCCTAGCTCAAGGCGGAAGATCAACAAAACTTTCATCCGCTGAGACCCGCAAGACGATCAGATTGCCGCCCGCAATTGTGCAAGAATGGGCCAAGGGAACCCTGAAGGCGAGGCCCGTAAGCCAGCACAACGCTTGCGGTTTTTTGTGAAGGCTGTGTAAAAACGACCACGCTGACTAGCCGACCTGTTTATCTTTTCCTGCCATGCCTCCCGAAATAAATCCCCATTCAGATGGTAAAACGCATGTGCTCGTCATTGACGACGATCGCAAGCTCGCTGCCCTCATCCGCGACTACCTGACGCCGTTGGGCTATGGGGTGGAGCTAGAACACACGGGACCTGAAGGGGCCGAGCGCGCGCTCAGTGGCCACTGGCATGCTGTGATCCTGGATGTGATGCTGCCCGGCTGCGATGGGTTTGAAGTGCTGCGTCGCATCCGCGCGAAGTCTGCCGTGCCCATCCTGATGCTGACCGCGCGGGGAGAAGAGGCCGATCGCATCGTGGGCCTGGAGATCGGCGCGGACGATTACCTACCCAAGACCTTTTCCACCCGTGAGCTGCTGGCCCGACTGCGCGCAGTAACACGGCGCTCAGGCATCGCCCAAACCACAGGCACGGAGCCTCCGGTAAAAGAACTGATCGTGGGCACGGTGCGTCTGAATCTGGACGCGCGGATCGCCACGCAAAACGATCAAATGCTCGTCCTCACCCCGGTGGAGTTTGACATCCTGACTGCACTGATGAAGTCACGTGGACGGATCAAGTCGCGCGAATCACTGATCGAAAGCCTACGCGACCGACAGTACGAAGTCTTTGATCGCAGCGTGGATGTGCACGTGGCTGCGCTGCGGAAAAAGCTAGGCGATGATGCCCATCAGCCACGCTACATCCGCACCGTGCGTAGCGCTGGTTACATGTTCATCAATCCTGATGCGCCAGGCTGAGGCTTGACTTTTTAACCAAAACCACCGGGCTCCATTCAGAGTAAGTTCGGCAATGTCAGCAGATCGCATGGATGATCCACAATCACATCGGAACCATGCTTGTGCAGCTCTTCCACGCTGCGGAAACCCCAGCTGACGCCGATGCCGAGCATGCCTGCGTTTTTCGCAAACGCCATGTCGATGCCGGAATCCCCCACGTAGGCGCACTGGCTGACCTCGACACCGAGCGATGCAGCGGCCTCCCTCGCGCCCGCAGGATCGGGTTTGCGCGGCACCTCGTCACGCTGACCGAGGACGATGCCGAAGGTCTCGGCGGGGAAAAAGTAGTCGCAGCACAGCGTGGTGAAGCGGTGCGGTTTGTTCGAGATGCAGCCGACCTTCAGCCCGCGTGCCTTCAGCTGCGTCAGCGTCTCCATCATGCCCTCATAAACGACGGTCTGATCATGCCAGCCGCTCTCATAGTGGCGCTGGTAGTCGCGCAGGCAGGCGTCGATGATCGCTTCCGTCCTCGCCTCTTCGGGCAAAGCTCGGCACACGAGCTGCCGCACGCCATCGCCGATGTATTCGGGGAAGACGGACAGCTCACGCGCCGGATAGCCGTGGTCCACTAGCATGCGGTTGATGGCACCGGCGAGATCGGCGAGGGAATCAATGAGAGTTCCATCAAGGTCGAAAAGAATGGCTTTTATGGCAGGCATAGCGGTCTCTTACCTGCCAAGGGATGAACCTGACTTCAACCAGGAACCCAAAAGCGGTAAGCCTGAAGACCTGCCGGATAGACGAGAGCGCGGAGATGACTCTGCCATGCAGAACGGGAAAGGTCGCGCGCAGCATCAAGAACCGTCCATGCGCCGCATTTCGCTAGGGCCACTTACTTTTCCAAAGCGTGCATCATCGGCTCGATCAACTGCCAACCGCCAGGCAGGTCCACGCGAGCCAGCTCACCCAACTCGGTAAAATAAAGATTCGCCTCCCAGCCCGCCATCGCCCTAGCTGTCACGACATAGGATTGCCGGGCACGACCCGCAAGCATCAGGGTGCCCTCCCGAGCAGTGATCAGCGGTCTCACTCCAGGCGCAGGCATGGGCATGGCAGCAAGCCCCCCCGCCACGGGCAGCAGGGCCGCCAGACCCGCGCTATCCATCACGACCTGATTGCCCTTTTTCACTTCTACCTCTGGCAGTTTCATGCTGCCCTGCCAGTTGATCTTCGCCTCGGTCTCTGCCTCAGGCAGATGGATCCTCGCCTGCAGGGACTTCCATTGCTCCGCCTTTTCCAGGTCGGCCGTCAGGCGAAACCCTGCCTCCAAAACCTGAGGCCCCACAGGAACCTTCACGACCCCATTCACCACCACTAAAAAACTGGGGGGCTGCCCCTCTGACTCCTGCCGCCGCGCAGTGAAGCTAGCGTGACCCAGCTTTTCGTCACTGCGCAAGATGTGCAACGTCCCGCCCGAAATCGCCGGCGCAGTCAGGAACTTCTCCAGCACCCATTCAGGCGGCACCGCAGCAAAGCGGGATTCTGCAGGAAAGTAGGCATCGCGGATGACCAGCCCGGTCATCACCAACCAGAATAAAAGGACCCCAAGGCTAACCACGCGCCAAAACATCGTGACGTAACCTTGCCAGGAAAAAGACCGACAGGCAAGCCGCGCGCATGAGTTCGTGCCAAGAATGTGCCGGGCCGTTCGAATCACGAGTGGGTAGCTTCTTGCCCCTCCATCAGAGCAGATTTCGCCTCAAATAGTTAAGTCTTCTGAAGCATTCCAATTCCAAAAGTGCCCTTGTCCGGTAAGCTGCCTGTGATAGCTTCGAGCCTCCCTACTCATGTTCGAATCTCTCCGGCGCGCCCGTCTGCAACGCGAAGGCCTCTCTTGTGGCAAAGTGCGTCGCAAGCATCAGGACGATGATCTTGTCGATGAGCTGCGCACCCATCCCGCTGCCACCATCCTGATCTATGCGCTCTTCTTTGGTGGTCTGGGCCTGCTGATGAAAGCTGCCGCTGCTGCTGTGCCCGGCACTGTTCAACCACAGCTCACCTCTTACCTCGCCGCCGCGGCCATCGGGGCCGCCATGGTGGTTCATCTGACCGTCGCGCTCCGCCAAGACGTAGCGGACAATGCCGAACTGGTGCTCGTACTCGGCACCCTGCTCATCCAATTCACGACCAGCGTGGCCATGCTCGACTTCGGCTACAGCAAAGGCTGGACCTCCGCACTGCCGGTTTTAGCCCTGCCGCACGCGCTGGGGCCCATGATTCTTTCTGTCGCTCTGGGCCGGAAAATCGGCCTCTTCGGTGCCATTTATTCCAGCTTGCTGGGAGCCATCGTCTTCATCCCGGTGAATCTCATCACCTACCTGGCCTGCTCCGCCCTGATCGGCTTCCTTGTCGTACTGTTCACAAACCACGTGCGTCGGCGGAACAAGCTCTTCATGGCCGGCATCTACATCGGCCTGCTTGCCGCTGGCTTTTCCCTCATCCAGCACCACGCCAGCGGAACGCTAGACCCACAAAACCTCGGACGTGTGCTCGGTGTGCCACTGACGATCGGCATCCTCACCGGACTTGTCGTCGGCGGAACCCTGCCCATGATCGAAAGCCTCTTCGGCGTCACCACAGAGATGTCCTGGCTCGAGCAGGCTGACCTAAACCACCCACTGATGAAGCGGCTGAGCATCGAGGCGCCTGGCACCTACCACCACAGCCTCATCGTCGCGAACATTGCCGAAGCTGCTGCCGAAGCCATCGGTGCCAATGCCGCCATGACGCGCGTCTGCGCCTATTTTCATGACATTGGCAAGCTGACCAAGCCCGAGTACTTCATCGAAAACATGGACCCGGCCCTCAATCCCCATGAGGACCTCACCGCGCGCATGAGCGCGCTGATCCTCATTGCCCATGTCAAAGATGGCGTCGATCTCGCCATCAAGCACAAGCTCAACTGCCGTATCATCGATGTCATCGAACAGCACCATGGCACCACCCTCGCCTGGTACTTTTACAAACGCGCCCTCGATCAGAAGGCCGAAATGATTCGCCTGGTCGAACAGGGCAAGTCCAAGGAAGACGACATCCCGCAGGTCACCGAGGACGTCTTCCGCTACCCAGGCCCGCGCCCCCAGTTTAAAGAATCCGCCATTATCTCCCTCGCCGACGCCATCGAAAGCGCCTCCCGCTCTCTCGAAAAACCCACCCCCTCCCGCGTCGAAGCCCTTGTCGATGAAATCGTCCAAAGCCGCATGGCCGACAGCCAACTCGACGAATGTGACCTTACCATCGCTGAGCTCGCCCGCGTCAAGGCCAGCTTCGTCAAAACCCTGCTCAGCATGATGCACAGCCGAGTGAAGTATCAAAAAGCCCACGAGGCCACCCACACCAGCATCATCAGCCCGCGTGCGCTCGCCACGACGGCTTCGGATGCCCACTCCAACATGGCCGAAAGCCGCCCCGCCAATTCTGGTACAACCGCCTATCTTATCGGTGGCGAGACCCCGCCCTCGGAGCGGAAAAAGCGCAGCCCCCGGAAAACTCCACCTGCCTCCGCCGCCTGAGATGCCCGCCCGCCTGCCGCGCCTGCGCCTCCACCACCAGTCCCTACGCCAGCGCCCGCGCCTCCGCTGGTTGAAAAAGCTGGCCATCACGGCCCTCCCGCATTGCCAAGCTCAAGCCAAACATGCAGACGCGCCCCTCCTGCACCTTGAGGAAATCGAGATCACTTTGGTCAGCGATGCCGATATTGCCCGTGTCCATGGCGAATTCCTCGACGATCCCACCCCCACGGACGTCATCACCTTTCATCACGGCGAGATCCTGATCAGCGCCGACACCGCTGCCGCAGTTGCCCCAGAGCACGGCCATAGCCTCGACCAAGAACTCGCCCTGTACCTCATCCACGGCCTCTTGCATCTCGGTGGCTGGGAAGATGAAGCCGACGACGAAGCTGCAGCCATGGCAGTGGCCCAGCAGAACATCCTCCAGCACTGCCTTTCGATCCTCCCTGTTCAGAGTCTCTAAAAATTGACGATATCTGCCACGTCTGCCCCAGCCTCCTGCGTAAGGCTCACTATGTGCAAAAGCAGGAAACCCAAGGCACAGCAAAACACCGAGCCTCGGTCTGCATCAGATTAGGTGCACTGTTCCTTTAGCGGTATTTGCACCTTTGTTTCTTCATGGCGGGGACACCACAACCCAGCCTCCTGCGACAGCTCTTTGATTTTTGCCAAGCTTCGTGCTCAGCACGAGGAGCAGGCGTTTCCCTCTTCGAGTTCCATGGCGGCCTCGCCCGCCATGGAAAAACAACATGAAGGCAGATGACTCCTTCATCGCCAAGAGTGTCCACAAAAGCTCAGCACAGCTACCTGCATTATCTTTAGCTGAGTCGCGAGCCCAGCTCTTGGCCATAAACTAGAGGTCAGAACTTTAACGCCCTTAAGCTCAAACCCTGCTTTGCACGGAGCATGACAAAAAGACAATCAATCAACCCATCAAAACCCAAGAAGAAACCACCCTCCACTTATATCATATATAATATCTATTAATTACTTCGATACTATATTAATCAAAATATTGATTTGGCTTATAAATGAGGGAAATGATTCCGAGTAGGATTAAATGTTATTCATTAAACGATGAATGGGTTGGCAGCCTAAAATGCTGATCTTTCTAAACCTTAACCTTAGTGAATGGCTCCCAAAAAATTTGGCATAGAACTCAAAATGAACACTGACAGATCCCCTGTTATCTTAATTTTGATTATGGCTATGCTAGTTGGCGCGATTGCGGGCGGCATTGTCAGCTTTCATCCAAATAAAGAAGAACTTGAGAGATACCGAGGGTTTTTGCGCGCCGCTGAAGCAAATTTAGCTGCTGCACTTCAAAAGGCAGAAGTCACTAATCATCATTATTACCAACAGTTGAAGGTAAGTGATGCCAATCTAGCCTGGAGCGAGGGGGCGAATTTTGAGTTCACCTTAAGAAACAACTCCGCGAGTCCTGTTCAAAAAATCCACTGCAGCGCTCAGCTTGTGCGCGATCACCCAAGCCTTGAAGTCGTCGCCAAAGAAGATTTCTCTTTCTCGTTCGATGCCCCCTTAGCTTCTGGCGAAAGCAAGCGGCTTCAGATCTCGAGTGCCAGTTCAGCCTCATGGAGCAGCCCGCTCATTAGGGACTCACTCGTGAAATCTCATGGAGTTAGTTTTTCCATTTCAATCACAGGTGCCGAACGCACGGATGGGGTTCCTCACCAAGAAGCTAACCTCGCCTACCACCACGAGATTAGCCACTACAAGAAAGAGGTAGCGAAGTATCGTGAAGAGATTCGAAAGAGGGAATGAGTTAGCGACATGATCGTGCATGGCCAGCTAACGTGCGGACGCATTCTGCCATGCAGAAATTAGTTTTTTCATCAACGCGGGTTTCCGATGTAGTTGAGGTAAGTCCACAAGCCGCCGTAAGCGTGGCGAATCTGACAGGCCAGGGGCTGGAAGCACTGATTTAATGTGGTCAGCACTTGGCCTTCCATGCGAACGTGATTGACCCCCATCCAACGGCGAAACCAAGCGTAGGGGCTGCTGTGAAAGTCAGCCACGGCGATAAGTCCACGTGGGCTGAGGTCATGGCGGCTGATGCGCAAAACATCATCGTAACCGGGATTGATCATACTCAACGAGTAGCTGCAAACGATGAGATCAAACTTTGGCCCAAGGGCCATGGGGGCGTCGTAGGCACGATGGATAAGGCCGACGCGGGAACCATGGGGGCGCACCTTGGCGCGGGCACGGTCTAGCATCTCACGAGACAGATCGAGACCCATGATCTGGGCTTTGGGAAAACGTGCGGCTAGGGCAACGAGGTTGCTGCCTGTGCCACAGCCGATCTCGAGGATACGCTGGGGCATCATCATGTGTTGGGAGACGCTGCGCACCAACGACTGGCGGCCAAACAGGAAGGCCCAACGGGTGAGGTCATAGATACCAGCATGCCAGCGGTAGTAAGCAGACAGTGGGTGGTCATGCAGACGATTCGTGCTAGCGGCTGGCGTGGCGGTAAGGACGGTACTCATGGCAGGACGCGGGCGAAGAGGGTGCAGCCGTAGGTGCCGACACGATCGAGCGGGTGATAGTGCTGTGCCTGTTTGGTATCGAGCTGGAGACGCTGCAGGATCTCAGGTGGGATGAAGTCGATCTGCGGGCTGGCGGACCGCATAAGGATGCAGGCACCGGGGGCGCTGTTCTCCAGAAGAAGCTGCCATTCCTCATGCAGGGCCTGAGGCTTATGGGTCGCCAGCCAATCCTGATGATCTAGCAGGACGAAATGCGTGTAGGAACCCGGATGCTCACGCAGGAAATTCGCCAAAGTGGCGGTGTGGGTTTTGAGTCGCGGTTCGCGCTCGCGCAGCACAGCTTGATGTTCTGGCACAAGATAGTTGGGGCAGCAGCCTGGAGTATAGTGACCCGTGAAATAAACACGCCAGAAGTAGTTGTCCCAAAAGGGCACCTCGGTGAGCACGTGCTCCATTTTTTGCTGGATGTAACCGCAGAGGCCACCGGGGAATCGGGTCTCGATCAGCCTGACCTGGGCTCGGGGCACGCCGAGCATGGTCATGGCCATGGGCTGGCGTAGCAGCAAGGTGATGAAACGCCCCCAGAGAAGAGGGCGGACATGGGCGTAAAGTCGGCGCTGCTCCTCCAAGCTATTGATGTGCAGCAGGGCGTCCACATAATCGCGCACTTGGGCACTACCCAAGAAGGTATGTAGGGTGAGCCAAGCCATCTGGCCGGCGGTGCCTCGATAATAAAAGGAGGGGTTTAGTGAGGTGCGACGAAAATAATAATGCTTATCCTGCCAATAGCGCAGCGCGTGGGGAGGTAGCCCACCCGATAACCGGCCCAACAGGCCACGCATGTCAGGATGCGCGCCGTAACCAAAGGTCTGGAAGAGCTCCTCAAAATCACAGAGGCGGATCATCGCCTTTTTTAGCTCCAGCAGGGCGTTTTGACGTGGATTCACGTCCACGGCATGTATTTCCGCTGGATTGTCGAGCAGATAATCCAAGGCATTGCAGCCCGCGCTTGTGATCATGACCACGCGGCTGCTAGCGTCTAGGCGCATCATGGCACGGTCCAGCCGTGGATCCTCCCAGCAGGTGTTGTAAACGAGGTTCCCCCCATGCACGCGGCGGAAGATGGCGTCCTGGGTATGATGACTGATCTGGGCGGGCAAAGAAGCGCGGGCAGGCATGCAGTACATCGGGTGCCCCAGGTCGGGTGAATCACAGCCGATTTTGTGCAACGATATCGTTAGACCTTGGAAGCGGGCGTAGATGCCTCGTTTACCTCTTCCTGAGCTCTTTTGCCGGTTATCCAACCCACCAGCGAACCGGTAACGATGAGTGCCACCGGCATGGCAGGAGAGCACCAGATGAACACCGCATGAAAGGCACCAAAACTAATGAACAATGCTACAAAGATGCAGATCAGTCCACGGCGCAACGGATGCTGAGCGCCTCCGCCAAGACAGATCCAAGCCGAAGCCAACCCGGCGATCACCCAAACCAACCCTTGAGGCCAGCCGACCAGCTTCGTCAAAGATGGCAAGGCCAGCATCTGAGCCAGCGCCTGGGCTTGAATGAAAGCAGGGCGCGGACGCGTGCGATCATCATGATCCAGGCCGAGGACGATGATTTTGCCGGTGCCAAGGGCGGCCTTGTCTTCGGGTGAAAGGGTTTCCGCTAGTGTGCCGGTCATGAGGTCTAGGGCATTGATCACCGGTACCTTGCGCTCCAAATTCACTTTCACCAAACCCTCTTGGCCCAGAGGAACGAAGGCTCCATTCGAGAGGTAGGCAGCGGCTCCAGGCCCCAAGCGCAAACGATGCTCAGCATAGGGGGTGCCGGTGAGTCGAGCCAGGGTCTGGGCCAGTAGGCTAGGATAGAGACGCGCTCCGACGCGAAGGGCATAAGGCAGGAAACACGAACCTTCCTGATGGGGTAAGCTGGCTTCGAGTCCCAGTTCACCCATGACACGCAGGGCGGGGTCAGGAACCGAAACCAAAGCCGCAATGGCAGGAGCTAAGTGCACGTCACCTTCGATCCTTTGAAATTGCGGCAGTGTCTCCACCAGATCTCCCATGAAGGGCGGTGATATCTCAGCATGGTTCTTTTCTGCCAAAGTCATCTCCACGGCGCTAATCACGTTCGTGTAGGGCATCAGGCTTTCCGCTAAAGCAGGAAGGAATTCCGGTGGCGGGCTACCCCAATTCAGCGGCGTGGCCAAGACCAGTGCCGCTGGAGCATAATCTTGTAGAGACTTCAGCAGCATTTGCCAGTCGAGTGGCGTGGGCGGCCAGCCGCCGTAGTCGAGCCGATCCGATTCGCGAAGGGCCACCATCACCACCTGCCCTCCAGCGGAGGGATCTGGCTGGCTCAGTCGCTCACGCGCATTGGATGCGAGGAAGTCGAGGAAAAGTTCATCGAAGTGCTGAAAACGCCCCGCGCTCTGCTCACGATCAACATACCAGCCAATGGACACCCAACTAGCGGCGAGGAACAAGAGACGAATCCAATACATGGCTAGGGTGTGTGCAAAGAAATCCTCAGCATGGACCAAGCTGAGATCTCAAAGCGAAACGTGTCCAAGGCAGAAATGCAACGCCTTTCATTACGTGGAACCACGGACTTAGCACTTGCTGTTTAAAACCATGCCAAGGTTCATCATCCGACTTTCAGCTTCAACCATCGACGAAGGCGCTCAGTTTCTACCCAGCTTGCGTTTTGAAAGCAAGCCTCACCCCAAAAACCGCCCACGCCACTCGGGTCGCGGCAAAACACAATGCGCTTTTTTGCCAAAAAACCGATAGCGATTGGACGCGACAAAGGAATAGGCCAGATCCCGCAACGAGCGTGGGATGAATTTTAGAGCACGCCAGCAAGCCATCTTGCCTCCCAGCAAAGCCAGCAACTCTAACGCAGCGTCGCTTTTCACAAAATGACCCTCAGGTGTCAGCAGCAGCATCGTGTGTGGTTCTGCCGGATCGAAGCCATGTTGTCGATAAAGCTTTGCCCCAAGCTCGGACTGGATGGGGCAAAACGTGACCACGCCCCGCGGGTCATGCTCTAGTACCCACTGCACCGTCTGATCGCAAAGATGACAGACCCCGTCAAAAAGCAGAAGATGGGTCCATTCCGGCATGATCAAGAACTAGGATTGAAGCGAATCGCCTGAATGCAAGTGCAGGCGACAATAGATTTACCCAGATGCCTAGAGCAAAGACGCTCATGATCGACCCAGGCTGCCCATGGCAGAACAGATTGTGTTTAAATCAGGCTTTGTGCTAACCGGGCCACGGCCTCCGCCTTCGAATGGACCCCAAGTTTTCGATAAATTTTTTTCAAATGGGCACGGATGGTCTCATGGCTAAGCCCGAGCTGAAGCGCAGCGCCTTTTGCTGAACCATTTTTGGCCAGAGTGTTGAGGACGACTTCCTCACGCTGGGTGAGTTGATTGAAAGCCTGAATGCGTTTCTTGGCTGACCCCAAAGCGGCATGAGTTTGGAAGCATTGATCCGCCAGCAAACGTGCAACCTCAGGACTGAGCGTGAGCCCTTCATACCGCTCCCCGTCTAGCTTGAGTAGCAAGTCTTCCAAATGGGACTGTTTGATCAAATACCCTGACACGCCGCGCTGCATCAACGGCAAAACATGACGCGGCTCAGAGGAAGAAGTCAGCATGATGCAGATGACCGAAGGGTGCTCGTTTCGCATCCTTGTGACCAACTCAACACCTTCCAGCCTCGGCAACTCTAGGTCCACGAGAAGCATTTCCACTTCGGTCCTTTTTGGGTCAGCCCAGAATCGCTCCGCACTCTCCCAACTGCCCACGACAGCAACGCTTTGCTGCTTTTGCACTAAGCTCTGGATGGATAGCCGACTAACCGGATTGTCTTCAACAATACCGATTTTTTTCGAGGGCGGCTTGGTTTCAAGAAGTTCTGCCATTCAGCATGGATGGATGGGTTGTTATACAACGAGTGCTCTCAGGATAAATATCCGACCGTTCTCCATCCGAACCTCGCGATGAGGTTGTAGGGTGCCACGATTCACAAATCGAGCGCAATTTCGCCTTCGCGTCATGATCAAGCAACGCTCCGCGAATGCAGTCATCCAGAGCCTATGGCAACTCTGTCTCAAACGCAGTCCGGATGCAACGATTGGCACTCGCCCACAGAGCATTGGCGTTCACAAAGTGCTTTGTCGATAAAGCAAAGCGCAGGTCGCAGCAGGTAGCGAAAACCCTTTTTTTAAGCCAAGGCGAGGGTACATTGAGGCGCAAAGAATGCTTGCAGCCAGGCGTTGGTTTCGTCCAATCTTAAGACCCTTATGGAAAACACCCCTGTCACTTCATCACGCCGTGATTTCATCAAGACTGCCACGCAGGCCACTGCGGGTCTGTCCGTGCTTTCCGGCATTCATATCCCTTATGTTCACGCGGCTGGGGATGACACCATTAGCGTTGCCTTGGTGGGCTGCGGTGGCCGTGGCACTGGGGCAGCGAGCAACATGATGGGCGTGAAGCAGCGCACCCGACTGGTAGCGATGGCTGATGTGCAGGAGAGCCGTCTGGAGGCGAGCTTCAATGGGTTGAGCGCCAAGCACCCCGATCGCTTCTCCGTGTCAGCGGACGCGAAATTCATCGGCTTCGACGCCTACAAGAAAGCCATCGACATGCTCAAGCCCAATGACATCGTCATCATGGCGACGCCGCCCGCTTTTCGCTGGGTGCAGTTTCAGTATGCCATCGAGAAGGGCGTGAACGTCTTCATGGAAAAACCCATCTGTGTGGACGCGCCAAGCGGACGCCGCATGCTGGAGCTAGGCAAGAAAGCTGCGGAGAAGAACCTAAAGGTGGGCGTGGGCCTGATGTGCCGTCACTGCCGCGTGCGAGGTGAGCTCTTTGACCGCATCCAGCAGGGCGAGATCGGTGACATCATTCTGGGGCGCGCATACCGTCTCCAGGGACCCGTGGGCACGTGCTTCACGAAACCGCGCGATGCTAGCACGGACCCGAACGAGCTGATTTACCAAATCAAGAACTTCCACAGCTTCCTCTGGGCCTCTGGTGGTGCATTCAGCGACTTCAACATTCACAACATCGACGAGATTTGCTGGATGAAGAACGACTTTCCGATTGAGGCCAAGGCCACCGGCGGCCGCACGGAGCGTGGCGACTACGTGGATCAGAACTTCGACCACTACAGCGTCGAATACACCTTCCGCGATGGGACGAAATTCTGGCTGGAAGGTCGAAATGCGATGAAGACGCACAATGAGTTCGCCAGCTACGTGCATGGCAGCAAGGGCATGGCTATCATTTCCACGGCAGGTCACTTCCCTTCCAAGGCGATGACATTCAAAGGGCAGAACAAGAGTGCCAAGGACATCATCTGGCGTGGCAAGCAGCCCGAACCGAATCCCTATGATCTGGAGTGGCAAGACCTTGTGGACGCAATCCACAACAACAAGCCCTACAGCGAAGTGGAGCGTGGCGCGATGGCCAGCCTGGTCACGGTCATGGGCCGCATGAGTGCCCACACAGGTCAGCTCGTGACCTTTGACCAACTGATGGCGCACGATCATGAATTCGCCCCAGGGGTGGACAAACTCACGATGGATGGCCCTGCGCCACTTGTCGCCGATGCAAACGGCAAGTATCCGATCCCCTACCCTGGAGCCAACGGCCTCTATGAATACGTGGTGAACAAGGCCTAACCGGCGCTTGAAACGCTAGACTTCATGAGCTCGGAGATCCGATGGGTCTCCGGGCTTTTTTGTCGGAGAAAAAAGACCGGGCCTAAGCTCAGTCGCGAAGCGCCGCCGCAGGTTCCAGACGAGCAGCGATCCAAGCCGGGATGAGCCCAGCGGTGATGCAAAGCAGGATGGAAAAGACACAGGTCATGCTGATGTGCCAGACATCCAGCCGCGCGGGAATGGTGGAGAGAAACACGCCCTCCACGGCATGGATCTGACCGCCTGTGGCAAGAGCTAGCAGAGCGCGCAAATCATCGCGCAACCACAAAACCAGCAAGCCGCCGATGAGGCCCAAAAGCGTACCGAGCACCCCCACGATGACCGCCTGCAGCGTGAAGATGCCGATGATTTGGCTGGGACGACTGCCAATAGCAGCCAACATGCCGATCTCACGTCGCTTTTGGGTCGTAACGGTGATGGTCGTGTTCATCACGGAAAAAGCGGCCACGAGGGCGATGATGGAGAGTACGAATTGCATCATGGTCTGCTCATTGCGCATAGCGGCGAGGCGTGCCTTTTCCTGGTCGGCCCAGGTTTCCACCTGCCATCCTGGCGCAAGAGCTGCGAAGGTGGCAGACCTTTCCAGCGCTTTCTCAGGCTCTGCTAGCTCCAGGGCGATGCCGCCAGGGTGATCTCCCAGGCGAAAAATGGCCTGGGCCGTCCTGAGCGAGGCACAGGCGAGCAACCCGACGGCCTCGCTACGCAGCACTCCGGAAACTCGCAGCTTTTGTGGATGTAGGCTGATCTTGCGGATCATCTCTCGGCGTTGGGCATCGTTCTCTTGCTCATTCGCCTCACTGTATTGACGCACCGCCTCGTTTACATTCGGGCCTGCATAAACGCTGAATTCATCCCCGAGCTGTAGTCCCAGGCTGCTCATGTGCTGGTCCGTCAGCACCAGGGAACCCTCCGCGAGATCAAAACTGCCTGCGAGAAGATGGGTGCGGAGTTTGGTCAGATGGCTGGCTGCTTTTTCCGCAGGCACGGCAAGCAGTTGAGCCAGCGCTTGGGCATCGTCTTTGGCTAAGTAAACTTTGTCGGTCGCGCAGGGCACCGCCGAAAGCACACCCGGCTGGGCCTGTAGTTTTTCCAGAACACCTGGCCAGCGCGCAGCGGCATCCTTACCGTCAGGCCTGAGCATGATGTGGGGATTGGAGCCCATCAGCGTGTCGCGGAAGTCGGCCTCAAAGCCAGCCATGACCGAGCGGACGACGATCATCATGAGCACGCCAACCGCGACGCCGACGAGAGAGACCAGCGTAATGACCGAGACGAAATTTCGTTTGGGCCTCAAATATCGCAGCGCCAGGAAGAAAGAGGCATTCTGTATCATGGTGGCCGTGGATGCCGTCCTGTGCGTGGAAGGATGGTGCGCAGTACAGGGTTCGAACCTGTGACCCCCACCATGTCAAGGTGATGCTCTACCACTGAGCTAACTGCGCGGGTCGAAGGGCTCGTCACTTACTCCACTCAGAGAAGTGGGCAACTTGTTTTTATGGAATGAAACACGAGCCTCTGGCAGTTTTACGGTCTCATGCGCTCCCTAACCGCCTGCTTCTTTTTCCTCCAAGGCTTCTCCATGACCAACCAAGCTGCGGAAAAAACCGTGGCTGATCCGGCCCATCTTCCTGAAGCTTTGCCAGGCGATGTGCTGGTGCTGCCCGAGGGTGAATTTAGCAACGTGAGCCTCATTTTGAAGGGCAAAGGCAGCGAAAAAGCCCCCATCACCCTCCGTGCTGCGGTGCCGGGAAAGACCATCTTCACCGGCACCAGCACGCTACGCATGGCAGGGCAGCATCTGGTGGTTGAAGGGCTGCATTTCCGCGATCCTGACCCCAGCCTGAGTGACTTGATCGAATTCCGCCAAGACGCCAAGAGTCTGTCTAGCCACTGCCGGTTGACCCGCTGCGCGATCACCTTGAGCCGGAAGCAGGCCAAGGCCAAAGAATCACGTTGGGTGGGGCTCTATGGCCGTAGCAACCGGGTGGACCATTGCCGCCTGGAGGGAAAAACAGGCAAGGGTACAACGCTGGTGGTCTGGCTAGGTGGAGAGAATGGCGGAGAGCACCGCATCGACCACAACGACTTTGGTCCGCGGGAAAAGCTGGGCAAAAACGGCGGCGAAACGATCCGCATCGGCGATAGCAAGACCTCCATGCTCAAGGGCGGCTGCCTAGTCGAAGCCAATGTCTTTTATCGCTGCAATGGAGAGGCCGAATGCATCTCCAACAAATCCTGTGAGAACGTGTATCGGGGCAATACCTTCCTGGAAGTCGGCGGCACGCTGACACTGCGCCATGGCAACGGCTGCGTGGTGGAGGGAAATGTTTTTCTGGGCAACGATGCCTCTGGCACCGGCGGCATCCGCATCATTGGCGAAGATCACACCGTGCGGGGCAACTACCTGGAAAACCTTCGCGGTGACGACGGCAGGTCCGCGCTGTGCCTCATGATGGGCATTCCCGATTCACCACTGAACCGCTACTTTCAGGTCAAGCGCGCCAGAGTCATCGGCAACATGCTGGTGAACTGCGAGCACCCGGTACTCCTTGGTTTGGCAGATGACACCAAGGCCACTCTAGCACCGACGGATTGCTTGTTCGAAGGCAATCAATTCCGCTGCCCAGGGCGTGACATCGTCGAGGCACGCTGCGGCCTAGAGGGCCTGCGCTGGAAAAACAACGTCTATGAAGGCAACGCCGCAGGCATCCCAGGCATGGAAGCAGGAAAACCACAAATCCAGCCACTGAAGGGCCTGACGCGCGCTGATGTGGGCCCCGGCTGGAATTAAGGCCAACCGCGGCATCTCCCAACCGTATCCCCAGTCATGAAAATAGGCATCACAGGCGCCAGCGGGCTGATCGGGCAAAAGGTCGGACGGCTGGGCATAGATTCCGGTCATGAAATCATCGGCTATTCACGCCACGCCATGAAGGCAGATGCCGTGATCCGCCGATCTTGCCTTACGAGCGCGGGCGATCCATTGCCCGAGACCCCCCTGGATGCGCTGGTGCATCTTGCGGGCGAATCCCTGCTCGGCGTCTGGACGGCTGCCAAGCAACGGCGCATCTGGGAAAGCCGCGTGGAGCTCACCCAGGCGATCGTGGCACGCCTGCGAAATTGGCAGCCCCAGCATCGGCCCCGCGTCTTGCTCTGTGCTTCAGGCATCGGCTTTTACGGCGACCGTGGCGATGAGTTGCTGGATGAGCAAAGTCGTGCGGGTTCTGGGTTCTTGGCGGACCTCTGCCAGGCCTGGGAAGCAGCCGCCAGGGAAGCCGAAGGATTGGGCATTCGTGTGGTACTGCTGCGCACTAGCATGGTATTGGCGAGGGAGGGCGGCGCCTATCCCTTGATGCGTATGGCTTTTCGCCTGGGTGTGGGAGGTCGGTTGGGCTCAGGCAAGCAGTGGATGTCCTGGATTCATGCTCAGGACGAGGCCGCGCTGATCCTGTGGGCAGCAGAAAACGAGACCGTGTCTGGTCCTCTGAACCTTTGCACGCCGCAGCCTGTGACGAATGCCGACTTCACCCGTTCCCTAGCGCGCAGTCTGAAGCGACCGGCTTTTCTGCATGCCCCCGCCATTGCCCTACGTCTCTTGGCGGGTGGCATGGCAAAGGAGATGCTCCTGACCAGTCAGCGCGTCATGCCGCGCACCGCTCTTTCCCATGGCTACCGCTTTGCTCATGGAGATCTGGAGGAAGCCCTGCCCACGCTGGCATGCGGCTGAGGATCGGCTAGACTGCGGTGGTGGGCTTTGGCAAGCTCCCTCATCCTTCTTTCACCCACGACCACCGCTTTTCCCATGGCCGCCTCTCAGACCACCATCGCTGTCATCTACGATTACGATCAGACGCTCAGCCCGACCTACATGCAGGATGAGACGCTGTTCCCTCACTTTGGCATCCATGCTGGCCAGTTCTGGAAACGAAGCCGTGAGCTGGTGGACCAGCAGGGCTACGACGGTGAACTCGCTTACCTGAAGTGCATGCTCGACTACCTGGAAATGGATCGCCCCACCAATGAAGAGCTAAACAAGCTTGGTTCCCAGCTATGCTACTACCAGGGCGTACCACAGGTGTTTGAGGAATTGAATGCCACCCTGAGTCCACAGCATCGCTCACTCGGCATCAAGATTGAGCATTACATCGTCTCTTCTGGCCTGAAAGTGTTGCTGGATGGTAGCTCGCTGGCCCCTTTCGTAAAACGCATTTTCGGCTGCGAGTTCGGCACGGATCAAGAAGGGCGCATCAGCTTCCCGAAACGCGTCATCAGCCACACCACGAAGACACAATACCTGTTCCGCATCAACAAAGGCATGCTCGAGCCGCACGAGGACGTGAACGACCACATGGACCCTGAGCTGCGCCCCATCCCCTTCCAAAACATGATCTATGTCGGCGATGGTCCCACCGATGTTCCGTGCTTCACCCTCATGAAGCGGTACGGCGGCCACGCCATCGCGGTTTACAACGCCGAAGAGGCTAGCCGGTCCAGCTTTCGCAAATGCTACCAGCTCAATGCCCTCGCCGACCGAGTGAAGCACATCGCCCCAGCCGACTATCGGCCAGGCAGTCACCTGCGCCTCCTTCTAGAGGAAATGATTCAGGACATCGCCGACGCGATCGTTCGGCGCAAGAAGCTGGAGATCGAAGAAGGCACGGTCTCCGCGCCGCATTTTTGACCCCAAGCCATCAGCCACCGATGGGCGATGGGCGGCTGCTGCCCATTTGCAGGCGGTTGTAGTTCCCTTTCGGACTGCGGCAGGCAGGTAGGGCGCAGAGAGTAGCAATGAGGAGCACAGCGGTCAGGATGCGTTTCATGGTGGAATCTGGAGCTAAGCGCACCTGCTGCGGAAGGCAAGGCACAGAGCAAACTGTGCTCGGGGCTTTAGCGTCTCGATTTGGGCTCATGGGTCTGCCAGGCCCTCAACAGACCGCTGGCCTTGTGCAAGGTCTCCTCCCACTCACGCTCGGGGATGCTGTCAGCCACGATCCCGGAGCCTGCGTGAAAGGTCACCTCCGTGCCACGGCGAATCGCTGTGCGTATGGCGATGCTCCACTGACTGCTGCCATCAAAGCCAAAGCCACCGATGGCCCCAGTGTAAAGGCCCCGCGGCCACGGCTCCAGCTCTGCAATGATCTCCAAGGCACGTTTTTTGGGAGCGCCACTGATGCTTCCCCCTGGAAAGCAAGCTCGAAAGGCAGCCGCATGACTGACCTCTGCCCGCAAGGTGCCGGTGACGGTCGAAACGAGGTGATACACCTGCGCGAACGCCTCCACCTTCCACAGATCCGTCGTCTGCACCGTGCCAAAGTCACAGACTTGGCCCAGGTCGTTTCTTTCCAAATCAGTGATCATCAGCAGCTCGGCGCGCTCTTTTTCACACAGAGGCAGCTCGCGCGCGCTCATCGCATCCCGAACAGGATCCTCTGGAAAACGCGGGCGCGTGCCTTTGATCGGTCGCGTGACGATGGTGCGACCGTCCATTTTCAAAAAAAGCTCCGGTGAGGCAGAGAGCACCGCGATCTCTCCCCAATCTAGGCAAGCCGAATGAGGCGCTGGAGAAACCTCACGCAGGCGCAAATACATGGCCAACACATCCGCCTCAGCGGGCCAGGACGCCTGCCAGGGGTGCGAGAGATTGACCTGATAAATATCACCCGCGGCAATGTAGGCCTGGGCCTGACACACCGCATCGATGAATTGCTGACGCGAGACCTGCGGGGTGAAATCGAGTGGGGCGACCCTACCCTGTCGCTCAGCCGTAGGTGCGACGAGCTCATGCACCGCCTGCCCCTGCTGCCACCAATGGCCGGCATCATGATCGTAGCGAAGCACGTGCAGGTATTCGCCGAGCAGGAATTCGCCATCGAAACCGACCCAACCGTACAGGCCTCCGCAGCCGCCCTGCGCCACCCTTTTTTCCACTGCCGCCCAGTCTCGATGAATGCTGCCGCTGAAAATCGACACAGGCTCCGCCATCAGCATCGAAATGCTACCTGGACCCACCACCGCGCTATCCAGCCAGAGGAACCCCGGCCGATGAGCCAGCTGCCGCGCGACTTGCACAGGGCTGCCTAGATCCCCGAGGCGCTGCCATGTGCCAGCCCCGGGCATGGGGGAGCTGGAGATCAGGCTAGGGCAAACAGTGGGCTGAGACATGGGGAATGAGCAAAAGGCATCTACTCTGCCCCTGAGCCAGCGCCACGGGCAAAACAAAGCCAAGGCACATTACGCGCCCTGACGCCAAATCGGGCGTCGGCACCGAACGTCCCACACATCGCAGGCCATCCTCCAGGAATCGCGCAGCAGGCTTACCTTCCCGCCTGGAATTTCTTGCCAATCGATAGGCACCTCCTGAATGAGGCATCCCGTATCCAAGAGTGCTGCCATGAGCTCGACATCAAAGGCAAAACCCATGATCTGGAGTCGAGGAGCAATGGCTTCGAAGGCAAGACGAGGCAGCAACTTTAGCCCACACTGTGAGTCATAGACCGGCACGTTCAAGAGCTCCGAAACCAGCGTGGCATACACCCGACCGAGCAGATGCCGTTTCAGCAATCGCTCGACCTTTCGACCTAGCATTTTCACCCGAGAGGCAAAGAGCGCCGTAGGCAGCTCCGCCTCATCTGGCCGCATCGCCAGCAGCCGGGCTACCTCACGAGCGGAGCAGGAGCCATCGGCATCCACGAAGGCGAGCCAGTCCGCCCCCGCATGATCGGCCCAACCTGCATAAACAGCTCCGCCTTTGCCCAGATTTCTGTCTAGCACCTTCAGCGGTAGCAGCCCTGGAAAGTCCACTCTCAGTCTCTCCACGATCTCGCGCATGCGCTGCACTTCCGCCGCAGAGGAACCATCCTCCACGACCTGGATACGCACCCGCCCCGCGAAGACCTGCATGGCACGACATAAGTCTGGGAGAAAAGCCCCAATGCGCCCGCTCTCCTGGTAGCAGGGAATAACCAAATGAACGCTTGATGTGGGCATACTCATGAGTCCATGCGTTTCTCCAGCAGCCGCAGCGCCAGCATGATCTCCGCCAGCACCCGCTGCTGCGTGTAAAACCAGCCGCGCCAGCCATCCAGCAGCGTGCCTTTGACCACCAGCGTGTAAAACAAAGTGGCAGGCACCGCGGCCCAACCCGTGTGGCGCAACCGATCCTGCACACGCAGGCTCGCGGGATCAGCAGCCAGCAGCTTCTCTGCCTCCAGCAGCGCATACTTGTCCTGCGAGGCGATCCAGCGTGACAGAGGCTTTCGATCATCGTGATCGATCGTGGAGTGCAACGCTTTGACCAAGCCCTGCACCGACAGCAGCTGGGTGTGACCATCCTGACCGTAGCGGCAGCAATTTTTCTGAAACAACACCGTGCGGGGTGGATAAAGGCTGGCCCGCAGTGGCTGACCCGCGATGAGGTATCGAAACCCAGCCTGATAACCTGCCGCGCGGCCATCCAGCTCTGCTAGCTCCTGTTCAAAACCCGCCCCCAGCACGTAATCGGCATCCAACGAAAGCACCCAAGGCGTGCGCACCGCATCCACCCCATGGTTCCATTGGCGGGTGTGATCGTCGAAAGAGCGCGTCTCCAAGCGCACGTTCGGAAAACGCAGCGCGATCTCACGCGTGCCATCTGTGCTGCCACTGTCTAGCACGACGACCTCCGCCGCCCACTGCAGCCGCGAGAGCGTGCGCTGCAGATTCGGCGCTTCATTCCAGGTCAGGACCAGCGGCGTGATATCGGCTAGGTTCATGCGGCAGGTTTACGTGCTTCCATCAGCAGCGTATGAGGCGAGCTAGGTGTACTTTCCCATTCCAAGGCCATCACCGGAGCATCGAAGAAAGCTGGATGCCGAGTCTCGGTGACGGGGAGCACGACACTCGGCTCGAAAAACCCTGCGGCGAGTAGAAGTTCCTCCAGAAAGGAAGGCGTAAGAATCGTCAGGTGCTCACAGCGACAAAAAATGTAGTTTTCCAATCGGCCACCGATCGAAGAACGACGATCAGGAAAGTCCGAAAACCAGGCACTGTTCCCCGCCAGATACTCGCGCATGGCTGCATCGCCATTAGGACCGCCGATGCGAAGCACGCCGCCGGGCTTCAGGATACGAAAGAGCTCCGCCAAGTGCCCGGGTAAGTCCGGCAGATGCTCGATGACATGATGGGAATAGACCGCGTCCACCGAGGCATCGCGGAAGGGCAAGCCCTGGGACAGATCTGCCCAGACGTCACACTTTCCGGTGAAGCGATTGGCATCCACGTTGATCCAGCCAGGGAGATAGTTTCGCTGACCAGGCCCCAGATGTACCCGCACCTGCTCAGCCCCTCCAGTCGGTGGTGCTTGAGTGGCACGATAAAAGGCCGCGCTCACGCGCATGAGCGGCCCCGCGAGGGAATAAAAGAGTGCTTTGGCGCGGCGTGAAATCATGACCCTGAGAAAATCACCGGAGGCTCAAGCAGTAAAGACTTTCCAACGCTTTCCCCATCGCAGCAGCCGTGTAGTGGCGGCGAGCAAGGTCCGCAGCGCACTGCCCCAACTGGCTGCACTTCTCTGGATTTGCGGCCAGCTGATCCATGGCTTCAGCCAGACCAGTTTCCCCCTCTTGAGCAAGCAACACCGCGCCGTCTTGGGCTGCATCGACGGCCAAGGCAACCCCAGGCGTCGCCACGCAGGCCAGGCCCGCCGCCATGGCTTCCAGCAGGGCGATGCCGAAATTTTCTGAATGCGACGGCAACACAAAAACACGGCAGGCGCTCAGGGCCGCCAATCGCACCTCACCGCCAAGAAAACCTGCCCAAATCACTTTCTCTGAAAGGCCCAACGCATCAGCCTGTTCTTTGAGCAAGAGCTCATACGACGGATCACCCGAGCCCGCGATGACCATCTGCCACCCCTGCCGGCGTGCTTGGCAGCTGGCAAAGGCAGCCAGCAGTGTCTCCAGTCCCTTTTTCGGATCCAGGCGGGATAAGTAGAGAAAGCAGTTCCCACGTGCTGCCTGCGGGAAGGCCGCTTGAAACACAGAAGCTGGCGGCAGGACATCAAAAGCACCCAAATCCATGCCGAGAGGCACCACCACCGCTCTCGAACGAAGGCCAAGCGGGGCGAGCTCTGCCGCTTCCGCATGGCTGGTGCAGTGAATCGCCGCAGCGCGATCCAACCATGGCTTATCCAGCAGGCGGAAGGAAAGGCCCTTGAGCCAACGCCGACGATTTTTCATGCCCCAGGCATTCAGGGTGCCGAGTGGACGCACCCAAAACGGAACACCGGCCCGCAGGGCAGCTATGCCAGCTACGCTGGAAGCAAAAGAAAACACCGCATGCACATGCACGCCATCGTAGTCCGCGACGTGTTGCAACAGCCACCACCCCAGCGGTAATGAGACCTTGTAAAATTCAGTCTGCTTGGGGAAATGCCGAACCCGCCAACCACCAGGCATCGTCTGCCAATCCAGACTTGGCTTTGGCAGGCGCAGGCCCGCACCGTCATCGTCGGTCGTGACCACATCCACCTCGACTCCCTGCGCCACCAAAGCCGATGCCATCACCGGCAATGCCATGCTCGGCCCTCCCTGGGAGGGCGACAGCGAAGGGATCACATGCAACACTTTCATGAGCACAAGCCGAGCCTCTCCATGCTGTGTCTCAGCATGAACAGACTCCATTTTTGATACCACTGCGGCGTCGGCACGGGCGCACCTTCTGAAGCGGCTGCCAGGGCTTGCCCCCAATCGCCCCCCAACCACTTGGGGTAGGGAAAAAGAAAACCGCGCTTCTTTTGATTCACCACCCATTCTGGAACCTCGGGCACCGCGGCGGTGAGCAATCCTTTGTTCGGCAAAAATCGCTGGGCAGCCGGAATCGAAGTCACTTTTTCCACCAACACACGGTCAACGAAAGGCACACGCAGCTCCAGGCTGTGCGCCATGCTCATCACATCACTGTCGCGAAGCAATTGGTTGCGCATGTAGCGAGTGATCTCTAGGGCAGAGATTTGATCTCTTGGATCAGCCAGATTGGACTCCTCCATCTGATCATAAGGATCGGTCAGATCGGTGATCCAGGCGGTGAGGCTGGCGGCTTCGTTTTGAGAAAAGATGCCCCGCAGTGCCAAGAACGCGGCGGGAACTGCACCTGAACTGCGCAGGTAGTCTGCCATCCTGCGGTGTTGTGATTTGCCCTTCTGCAGCAACGTCGGCAGGCCTGGCAGGCGACTCAATAGCGGATGCAGTCGACGCATCTGTGGGATCTTGGTGAAGCTGGAGTAACCTCCAAACAACTCATCCCCACCTAAACCACTGAGCACGACCTTCATGCCGTGCTGCTGAGCTACGGAAGATACGGTGAAGGTGTTCAAGCCGTCGATGCTGGGCTGGTCTGTATGCTGGAGAAACTCACAGAAAAGCCCGCGAGCCACCTCCGCATCAAGACGCATCTCATGATGGTCGGAGCCAAAATGCTTTGCAGTGCGACGGGCCAGCTCACCCTCGTCAGCGGCCGGATCATCTACCGTGATAGAAAACGTACCGAGGCCTTGGTGACCTGTTTCTTGCGCCAGGGCCAGCACAGCGGTCGAGTCGATGCCGCCACTGAGAAAAATCCCCACAGGCACATCACTGACAAAGTGATGCTGCACACTGTCCAGAAGCGCCTCACGAGTATGCTGAACGGGATCACCAGCAAACTCTCGACCAAAGTTCAGTCGCCAGAAGCAGCGGCGTTTCATGGCACCCATCTGCCAGACCAGGGTGTGGCCAGCTTCCAGCATCTGTGCCTGCTTCACTAAGGTCAGCGGTTCTGGCACCGTGCCCGTTTCCAAGAAGCCGCGAACTGCTCGTGCCTCGAGCGTCGGCTTGAACATGCCAGACCCAGTCAGCGCGCGCAGCTCCGACGCAAAGGCAAGACGGCCCTGCGCTTCATGCCAGTAGAGCGGCTTGATGCCGAGTGGATCACGCGCCAGCAGCGCGGTTTGCTCAGCTTCATCCCAGACACAAAAGGCGAACATACCGCGGAGCCGCTCGACCATGCGCTCCCCTTCTTCACGATACAGGTGCAGGAGGACCTCCGTGTCTGATCGGGTCTGGAAAACATGACCTCGACCCTCCAGCCATGCCCGCACCTCGTGGAAGTTGTAGATTTCACCGTTGAAGCAAATCGCGTAGCGACCGTCGGCTGAAACCATCGGCTGATGGCCACCTGGGGAGAGGTCCAAGATCGCCAGCCGGGTGTGCGCCAGCCCAACCGTCTTCGCCGAGTTGATCCAAAGCCCAGCATCATCTGGACCACGATGCCTCAAGGCGTGTTGAAACCCGGCTAGCAGTGGCTCAAGGTCACCGGCACAGGAGGACTGCGTTTGAAGGATGCCGGCTATCCCGCACATAAATGTCTCAAGCCTGCGGTCTGCAAACCAGGGTGTCGCGGCTTTGCTCCACCGTCGTGACAGGCTTCAGGGTGGAGGCATTCAAGATCTCGTAGCCCTGGCTGTGAAAGTATTGCCAGACGGCGCGGTCGCATTCGGGATTGTGCAGCTCAACCACAAAGACTGGCCGGTGCTGTTCGATCAGTTTCTTGGTATGCGGCACGGCTAAGCCTTCGAAGCCTTCGATGTCGATTTTCACAAGGTCGGGCGGCGGAGCCACGGAAAGAGCGTCATCCAGCGTGTACACCTGGACTTCGGACATGCCGAGGTGCGTCTCCACACGCTGTTGATAGTCCTCCCGTGTGGCACCAATCCAACCGCCCGGCAGGTGGCTATTCGTGTTTCCGCTGAGGATGAAGGCGGAAGTGCCTGTCTGATTGCCAATGGCAGCATGTACCCATGAGACGTTCTGGAGGCCATTCAGGGCGACATTTTCCTGCGCACGAGCCAGGCAAGAGGCATCTGGCTCGAAAGCCACCACGCGTCCGCTTTGACCGACCGTGCTGGCGAAGAAACAGGTGTAGTAGCCAATGTAGATGCCACAGTCCCAGACCGTCATGCCGGGGCGGAGCAGATGCTTGGATAGGGTTTCCAGGATGTCCTGATCATAGCGCCCGTGCCAGTAAGCCTCACGGCGTCGAACCAAGTCCACCCGAAAGACAAGCCCCTTCGCCGGCCCCTGAATGACTGGCAGTTTCACAAAGCCCGTGCGGTCGCCAAGCAGGGTGGTGACGGAGCGGTAGGCGGCTTCTTTAACCAAGTTTCTAAAGTTCATGGCAATCACAGGTGGGTGGCGCGATGATCCGCAGGGACTCCAGAGCGCGCGCCAGCGCTTGCTGAAAGGCAGAGAAGCCATAAAGCCGGACTACCTCTTGGCGCAAGGTCTGTGGCTCATGCAGCCAGGGTTTGTCATGCGTGCGGTGAAAGAAGGAGAGAATGGCACGGGCCACGGAATCAGGGTCACGCGGCGAGACAACGAATCCCAACCGACCACCATCCACAGCCTCAGGGGAGGCATCCTCACCCCCGACAAGGCAGGGACGGCCACAGGCCAGCGCCTCCAAGTAAACGATGCCGAAGCCCTCCCCTGTGCTTGGCATCACATACAGGTCCCCAAGGCGATAATGATCCGCCAGCTCCGACGCAGGCACAAAACCAGCGAAGACCACGTGGCGCTGAACACCCAATTCCTGCGCCAGAGCACGCAAGCGGGCTTCATCCTCACCACGCCCGGCGATGATGTAACGCAACTCGGGGAGTGCCTGCAGCAGTCTCGGCAGAGAGCGCAGCACCACATCATGCCCTTTGTAGCGCTCCGTGGCGGAGAGGCGGCCCACCGTCAGGATCACAGGCTGATTCTCGTTCAAGTGATACCGCTGGAGTAGATAGACAGGCTTCGCGCCTGGGGAAAACTGCGCCTCTTGAAATGTATCTGGCACCACAGGCATGCGCACCAGGGGCACGCCTGCTTCTTGGTGAATCAATTGCCGCGTGTAATTGCTGACGGGTAGGATACCTGTGGCGGCACGCATAGCCGCCCCGAACAGACCCCTTAGTCGGCCCCAGACTTCAATGCCATGAGCGGCCGTCAGGCAGGGAATGCCCAGCCACGTCAGCGGAGCCAATGCCTTCATGAAGTGGGGATGCGTGGCGAGAATAAAGTCGGGACGCTCACGCAAGGCCCAGGTCCATCCTGATGCGGTGAAGGCGACCGTACGCCGCCATCCGTGCAGATGGCCGAAGGCATGCCATCCAGCCCCTCCCCCCTGATCGTTTTTGCTGAAGACCCTGACGCGAGCATGCGGGAAAAGCGCCCGCAGCGCTTCCGCACAACAGGCAGAATAATGCTGAATACCGCCGGTCTCCTCCAAGCCGCTAACCCAAAGGTGGATGCATGATGGACTGTCCTTCATCTCAGGTGTAGCGACGGCGTGACGACGCTGCGCGCCCCTGACCTGCCCTAACCAAAGGATGCATCGCGCCAAGGTCATAGAACTTCTTGAACAGCAGATGATGCACGATGGTGGCAAAGACGGCAAAAGCCGCCACGGAGCCAATGACCTCCGACATTTGTCCTCCTGGCTGGATCATACCGATGGCAGGCAGCATCCAGCGGGCGCAGCCCCACTGGTCTCCCTGGGCGAGGCGGTCTGCGGCACGCACATCCATCCAGCGCAGCGCGATGCCAAACAGGAGAAAACCAACAAAAAGCCCAGCCCAACCAAAGTTCACGTAGAACTCTAGCACCTGCCCCGCCCCCACACTGGTGCCATCGGCGAATCTTTGCCCGGTGAAGCGGCTTACCAAATCACCCCCACCTCCCGTCACAGGCTTACCCGGCCAAAGAATGCGTGGCACCCAGGCGATGGCGGCGATGAGCAGCGTCTCGCCATTCGCAAATCCCACGCGCCCTAATTCGAGATGACGCCAAGCCTTTCCCGCTAGGTCATTCTGGTTCAAACGAGAGTCCACCACCTCCAGATGATCTTGCCGGGAAAAATCGAGGAACTGGAAATCCTCAAAAATGCTCACGACACGCTCCAGACGACTGCCCAGAGCAAACTGCTCACGCACCGCATCGCGGATGAGCTCTCGCTCAATCATCCAATTAAGGAAGAAGCTCAGTCCCAGGTATAGTACCAAAGCCAGGACCGTGAAGGAGATCCAGCGAGGACGGTAAAAGCTCAGCACCAACAGCCAGACCACTGCCGCGGCGCTGGCCCCATAACCGGCGAAACCCATGAACAGCATGGTGATCACCGGGATACCAGCCGTAGCCGCAAGGCCCAAAAGAAGGCGGGAATGACGACGCTGCTGGAATGCCTGCCAGCAATAGAGGTAAAGACCCGCCACACTGCACGAGCAACCCGCCGTGGTGAGCGTGCCCAAGCTGGGCAGCAGGCGGAACACAGGCGCAAAGACGAAGAAGGACAGGAAAGCCACGATGACGAGCGTGCCAGGCAGCTGTTTCGTCAATTCCCGACATGGGAGGAACGGCTGAGAAGCCGCCTGCTGCTTGATGAAAAGTGGCGTCACCAGCACTCCCAGCACAAAGGCCGCCATGCCCAGCACGGTCATGCGGAAGCCATAGAATGTCGTCTCTAGCGTCAGACCACTCTGCACCAGCATCGCGTGCCGTGGCGTGTATTTCGGAAAGGTATGGATCCAGGCAGAGAAGGCATGAATGACCGAGAGCGTGACGGCATAAACCAGCGGCAGGCCTAGTGCCCGTTTAGACCGCCACTGCACGGTAAGCAGAAGCAGCAGGAGGCCTGCGTAGATGAGGAACAGGCCGAAAAGGTTGTCCTTGGTTGGGGCGTTCAGGAAGTACATGGTCTCTCGGTCGGTTCAGCCTTTTCTCCTCTCACAAACCTCGCGGCAAATGCCAGCAAAATCCTCGGCAGCCTGGCGCCAAGAGCGGACGGCCCGAGCTGGATCGGTGGTCTCCATCTTTTCCAGCAATTCCTGCCGGTGATCGCGTGCCCAGACTAGGCAATCCATGAGTGCTTCAGGATCACGAGCAGGGATGGACCATCCAAAGACGCCGCGTTCCAGCAGTTCCTCCACACCAGACTCCTTGGTGGACAGCACGGGTAGCCCCGCCGCGGCCGCCTGCCAGAGCACTGCGGCGAGTCCCTCCTCCAGGGAAGGCAGGACGAAGATGTCGGCCCATTCGTAATGGGCGCGCAGCGCTGCCTGCGGCACGCGAGGAAAAAATTCAATCCAAGCACTCAGCTCTTCCTGGAGTGGGCAAGCTGCCTGACTAGGCTGCCCCACCACACGGAAAATCACACCTTGCCTGTGCAGCCTCCGCGCCACCTCCATGATATCCATCGCACCCTTCCTGTAGCTAAAGGTGCCTGTCATCAAAACTCGCAACGGCTGTCCTGCTTGATGTCGCAGCCGCCTTGCCTCCAAAGCTTCAGGTCGAGGCATGAATTGGGCGTCGTCCACTCCCGGCACCATCACGCGCACTGCCGTTTCTGAGTGCCCCTGTTCCAAAAAAGTTCCCTGACAGAAACGCGACAAGACCACCACGGTATCCGCTAACTCATACTCACGTCTTTCTCTGGATATGATGCCTTGCAGCGGACGCTCCAGAGGCGCATCTGCACGCATCACCTCCGCCTCAATTTGGGCGTCTTGCCAGCGGATGTGGGTGGAACCACGGGCCAAAAGCCTGACGACAGCCGTCCGCGGCGCACGCAGGTGCTCCAAGGAGACACTGCTCCACGTGTAGCTGACGTCCCAGCGCTGCTGGCCGAGTCGGGCAGCGAGCCAGCGACCGAACCAAGCATGAAGCTCAAGCATGAGGTCTGGAAAGGCGGCTGCCCCGCCCAAGCGCTCCACCAACCGCACCACGAAGCCATGCAGGCAATGGCAGGTCACCAACCTCCGAGGCACCCCAAAGCGCTCGACCAAAAAGGGTGGATAGTTGGTGAAAACACGCACCTCATGACCCAGAGCAAGCAGCCCCCGCGCCAAGCCAAACGCATGGAAACGGCCATGAACGCCAATGGCGATCTTCAGCTGCGTTCGTTTACCCAGCTCCGAAGCTGCATGACGAAGGGCAGCCACCGTCTCCGTCGCCACGGTTTCCCAGCCGCGGCTGGCACTATCCTCCCAGGCTGACTTGGACATGGCCACCAATGCTTCGCGGTTCTCGTGCAGGGCACGCAGATGGGTGGCGAATGCGTCGGGGGTGCGCACCGGCAGCACCCAGCCGCTCACCCCATGCTGGATGATGTCTGCGGCATCACAGTTCTCTGTCACTAGCACGGGTAAACCCGAGGCTTTGGCATGAGCCACCACCACCGCAAAACCATCCTCAAGGGTCGGCATCACAAACACATCAGCCGCTGCGTACACCTTCGGCAGCTCCTTCTCCGGCACCCGAGGCTGAAATGAGATCAAGCCTGCGGCTGATTTCGCCAACGGCATGGCTTCAGGAACGACCGTCCCGACAAAAACCACGTCTGCGATGTCCTGGACGCGCCGGGCCAGTTCCACCAAGTCTAGGCATCCCTTCCGATGGGAGAATGTACCCACGGCCAGCACACGAAGCCGTTGACCCGCCAGTAAACGCTTTTTCCGCGCCTCCATGATTTCTGGCGTCGCATGAAAGATGCGCAGATCCGCCGCCAGATGGATGACACAAAGCCGTCTGGCGGGTATGGCACGCTGCTCAAACGTGCGCCGGGAAAATCCACCAAGGATAAATATCTGGTCGGCCAGCGCATACTCGCGGCCCTCGCGCGCCACCATCCAGGGGGAAGGCTTCGCCACGATCAGTCGCGCGCGCTTTTCCTCGGCAGTTAGGATGTCTCTCTGCTCCTGAATGTGGGAGGAAGCACGGACCAGCACGCGCAGCGCCCGTCCTCCCAGGCCGTCGGAAAAGGCCTCCTCCGCTACCCCTGAAAAAGCGAGCACCGCATCGAAGTCACGCCCGCGCACAGCGGCTGAGGCCCTGCTGGCAAAGTAGCGGTGCAACCACGGCTCCAGCCAGCTGCTGAGGCGCAGTTTTTCCGCTAGCCGTGAGATCAACCCATGGGAAAGCACGCTCACCACGGCGGTCGCCGGCACTCCCCAACGGATGGCGATGCTTGCGGGGTAGTTGGTCACCACCGTGACCTGATGACCCTGACGGATGAGCTCACGAGCCAAGTCGAAGGCGAAAAAGCGGCCATGGACGATGATGGCAATTTTCAGAGGCTGATTCATTCAGTGGAAATGAGGAAGGGCAGATGCCTGGATGGCGCGCAGTCTATCCGCATAGGTGTGGGATCCTAGCAGCAGCCGCTGCCGCGCAGATTGGCGCATGACCTGCCGCGCCGCCTCTGGCAGATGGAGAATCTCATGCGCACGCGCTGGCAAGTCCACAAGGCTAGAAAAGAAGAACGCCGACTCTCCCGCCGTGCCCAAGAGAGCACGATGGTCCGGCGTGTCCTCCACCAAGAGGCAGCCACCGATGGCAGGCAATTCATAGCTGCGCATGGAATGTCCATCACGGTTCGCACGCCGGACGAGGCAGAGATTTGCCCCAGCGGCAGCCACGATGCGGCGGCATTGTTCCTCATCCGCATGGCCGTGCGCGTGCACACTCAGATCAGGGTATTCTTTCCAATAACCGCCCCAGAGTGAAACCGGCACTCCGGCGCGCACCAGCGCACGCGCTGCCGCCACACGGTCCGCATCCGCGCCACCAATGAAGACCAGCCGCTGCCCCCAGCTCCGGCGATCTTCTGCGGAGACCGCGAGCGGTGGACGATGCTCCTCCGGCGCATAGGCAAAGGGCAGCCAAGAAACACCCGGCCCCCCGAGGGCTAGGAGTTCCTTCTCATTGGCACGACGCGGCGTGAAGACATGCGCATAGTGGGGCAGCGCACGCAGGAACCAAGGCGCACGGTGCGCGGGATTCCAGGGATCATCGGTCAGAAAGTTCACCACTGGGTTCCCCGAGCTTTTCATGGCCGCCAAGGACTGGGCATCCAAAGGCGCGATGCCGGTGGCAAGCACCAGGTCAGGCTGCCAGACCCGGCAGTGTGCCTGGACCGCCCGACTGAAGCCACCCAGCCGCAGGGGACGATGCCCTAGCAGATGCCAACAAACCCGGCGCACCCAAGACGGCCCCGCAAACGCGGCATTCACATCCAGCAGCTCCACCTGCCAACCCAGTGAGCGTGCCGCATTCAGGAAATGCCTGCCCACGTGGGTGGGAGCAGGGTTGGCGATGAGAAGGAGACGCATGGAAGAAGCAGAGTTCAGCCCCTGAGCCGTCGCCAGGCTTCGTGAAGACCTGCGGCAGCTTTGGCCACGTCATACTGAGCCACTCTTTCGCGGCAAACCCGACGCTGAGAGCTCGAACCATCCGTCCAGGCCATGCAACGCTCCAAGGCCGCCGTCAGGGCAGACCCCTCATTCACCGCGAAGACTTCGCCCGTGCGACCGGGCAAGACCAAATCAGGCGCACAGCCGACCGCCTCGCTCACCACGGCAGGTAAGCCGTGATGCAGGGCGTCATTCACCACAAGGCCCCAGGTCTCCATCTCTCGGCTAGGCAGCAACAGAGCGTCCGCTGCGTGATACCAAGCGCTCAGGCCTGACTGATTTACAAAACCCGCAAAATGGGCCGGCACCCCAGGTGGCATGCTGCAGGCTGCCTCCAACTCAGCACGCTTTTCACCATCTCCCACAAAGACGAGATGCACTTTCCGCCGCAAGGCCTCTGGCAGCGCAGCCACCGCTCGGGGGATCAAATCCACCCCTTTCCGCCAGGACAACTTGCCTGAAAAAAGCAGCACCCAGGCGTCCTGCGGAAGGCCCGCCTTTTGCCGCGTGGTTACGCGCAACCTTTCGCGCGCATCATCCCCGGGTTCAAACAGCGCCGTGTCCACGCAGTAGGGCGAATGGATCAGCCGTGCCGTGGGCACGCCTAGGCGACGGTAATGCGCGAATGAATTTTGACCAAGATAAAGGCAGGCCGTACAGCGCCGGTAGAGCCTGCGCAGCCATACATCGCGCAGCAGCCTGCGCCACCAGCCGCGTCCCAAGCGCGCAGCATCGCTCGTTTCACCCCGGAAAAAAAGCGGGACCCGATGCCGCAGAGCCCAACGGATCCCCGCGCGGTCCAGGGGATGATGATAACCCAGGGCCAACAGCGCGGTCGGCTTGATCTCATCGAGCACCGCCTCCAGCCCCTGAGCCGTCACTTGTTCATAGCTCTGTGCCTCCGGCTGGAGCACACGGCTGGGATAGCCCGCCAGCAGATCTGCCTCCCAGCGGAAGGACGTGCCAAACTCACGGTCGCGATAGCCGCGCACGCTAAAGTCTGCTCCATAAATCACGCGGAGGGGCACCCCCAGCTCCGCCGCCGCACGCCAGACCGGCGCATGATACTGCACCGGATGCGTCTCCACGAGGGTGAGGGTAGATGAAGTCGTGTCGCTCATGGTTTCATGCTGGGACGTGCAAGTGCCAGCACCACATGCAACGGCACTTTCCCAGGAAGCGTGCTGATAGAATACCCCGGCAGTTCTGGAGGCCTCTGCCCAACAAAGACAGCGGCATCCAGCTCACGTGCAGCCAAAGCTGCCAGCACAGCTTGGCGGTCCTGCTGCCATTGACGACCATACACGGGATTGTTTCCGTCATGAAACCAGCCCACTTGACAGGTTCCCCGAGCGGCAACCGCCAGCGCACGCAAACGCGCCGCCTGATTGACCTCCACCTCGTCAAAAAGCCCCCCGAGCGCCTTGACCGCCCTAGTTGACATGCCAAAAGCCGCTAGCATCGGCTCGACACCACGGTGGCCTACACGGGCAAGTTCCAAATGCTCTGCCAGGCGGTCAAAACTGCCTGAGTCAGCCAGTCTAAGTAGAGGACAGCGGAACAATGTGTAATCAAGGGCCACACGGTGCACCCCTGCTTTGTCCAGCAATGAACGAATCTGGAGGTGAGCTTCACGGCGGGCACGCATCTCTGCCATTTCCATGGACATGGCCTGCCAACCTTGAACCAGCGACACCACTGTCAGCAGCCCAAGCATGGCAGACACGGCGTGGCGTTGCCTGCCCTTTAACCACACAGCCAGCCAGGGCAATAACCACAGGAATCCGAAGAAGAACAGCAGCATGCCCAGTGGCGGGAAGTAGCGCTCGACTACCTGCTTGGAACCAGCAGCTGTCTTGATTAACCAAAGTACGGACAGCGCTCCCCCCACAGCGAGCGCACGCTCCTGCTTACGACAAAAAGCCACCGCCATACCGGCCAACCCAAAGGCCAGCAGCCAGACGGGAATCCCCAGGCTAAGCAAACGCATGGTCTCGGCTAAACCCACGGATTCACCAGGCTTGAACTTGACCACCCCCACCATCGTTTTCACCAGCCGCACAGGGTCGGCCAAAAACCAGGGCGTGGCCAAAAGCGCACCGAGCAGCAAGCCGCAAGACCAGGCCAACAACCAGCGCAACCAGGGTAGCCGCCCGTTCCAAGCAACCAGGGCCAGCGCAGGCAGCATAGGCAGCAGCGTCATCTTGCTGCCCAGGGCCAGACCGGCGAGCAAGGCCGAACCCAAGATTCTTTCCAAAGTCAGGACACCCGCGCGGGCTACCGTCAATGCGGCTAGCACGAGGCCCCAAGCCAGCCCATCCGAAGTCGCCATGCAGCCATGCCGCCAATGCAAGGGAAAACAGGCCGCTGCCAGGGCTAGTGCCGCAGCCCAGACCCAGGGCACCCCCAGCCGCACCCCCAGCCACACCGGCAGGGCAAAACCCAGCGCAGAGATGAACGCCCCGACCCAACGCATCCAGGTCCAAGCCTGCCCAGGCTCAAGAAGTACCTGCCCGATGTGCGCCGCTAAGCCATCCGGCGTGCGCGGCACTCCCTGAGTCAGCGCGGAGACTCCCAGGTGGGCCAATGCGACATGACGCATCAGGCCACCTGGCCAAATCAAACGCTGCGGCACGGTGCCGAGCACCGGTCCTAGGGAGGCCTCATGCATTTCTGCCTCATCGGGGTCGTAGAGCATGGGCTCTGAGGGCGCCGGAATCCAGAGCAACCGCAGCAGCAGCGTGAGGGCAAAGACCAGCAGGGCCGCTCCGCCTGCCGCACCGGGCAGGCAGGGGCAGAGTCTCTGAATCAGCATCTTGACCATGCTCATCATGTTTTTTCCATCCACTTCAGCACTGGAGCAAACTGCGCCTCATAGTGCCAGCGTTCCCTGACGAGACGGTGGCCACGACGGCCCATCTCCGCCACCTCGCTGCGGTGGTCTGCCATCCAACGAAAGACATCGGCCAAAGCATCAGCTGCATGCGGCGGGCAGGCTAGCGCGCAGTCAGCTTCAACAAAGAAAGCTCGCCACTCGGGATCTTCTGGCACGACAATAGCAAGCCCCTGTGAGAGATAATCAAAGGCCTTGTTCGATGCGCCAACCATGTGCCGCATGTTGATGTCAGCCTCATGGATCCTCAGCAGGCAAAGCCCCACGTCATGCTCTCGTGACCGGACAAGCACCTCGTGATGACTCATCGGCCCGAGGTAGGCAAATCGTGAAGCGATGCCGTACTCCAACGCAGCCTCTTCCAGTGCCTGCAAATCATGGCGATGGCCGGAAGGCAGGTAGCCGATCAGTGTCACCTCGACCGCACGCCCACAGCGCGCCGCAGCCTCCAACACATAGGGCCCAAATCGGTCGGGGACGATGGAGCCATGGTAGAGCACACGCAGGGGAGCGTCTTGCGGACGCCGCACTGGCTCTTGCGGCACCTCATCCAGGCTAGGGCAATTCCAGACGCAGAAGCATGCGCCGCGCGGGCGCAGAGCGGCCTGAAAGGCCTGCAAGCGTTGCTCATTCGGCAGGATCACCACGTCCGCCTGGTGGGCCAGCGCTGCCCGCGCCTGCCAGATCTTTTTCGCCACGCCAGAGTCCATGACCGTGCCAGGGATAGGGCTATCATGCTCATGGTAAAGCACACGGCAGGAGGGGAAAAGCCGCCGGATCAGCTCTGCAGCTGGGGTGGACAGCACATCGGAGGCGTAGATCCAATCGGGACGCCAACGCCACACCCGCCACAGACACCACGCCGTGAAGCCTAAGAAGTGCAGCTTTTGTAGCCAGCCAGGGGGCTGAAAGAACATCCGGCGCACGCGCACGCGAGGATGCGGAGCAAACTCCAGTGTCACCGCACCACTGCCTGCCAACCCGAGGAACTCCACCTCCCAGCCCGCCCGCGCCAGCATCCGAGAGCTATGCTCCAGAGGTGGGTAACCGCCAGGGTTCGTGTACTGGAGGTAGAGCACACGGCGGGCAGGTGGCGCGGGGATCGCCGCCACGCAGGGGCACCGACCTGCCGAGGTGGCATCAGAGGCAGGGCTGCGGGCGTCCATGCCCTGCTCATGAAGCTGAAACCGCTGCTCCACATGCCGGTGATGCCGCCACACCTCCACCACACTGTAATGCCGCCGGTGAACGCGTAGCTGCACCGCGGCCGGCAGAGCGGACAGCATGGCTCGCACTCCTGCCGCAAGGCCCACCTCATGGCGGTGACGCCAGACATGCCGCAGCGCGCGCACCCAGCCCCAGGGCTGCATCATGAAGGGAAAGCGCAAGCCGGCCAGCAGCACCTCATTTCTGATCCAGGGCAGTACCGTATGCTGGTTGTCCACACTGGGACGATCATGCCAAGCACGCAGCCAGGGACAAGACAGGATCTGCATGCCCACCGCATGCGCCTGGAGGCATAGGTCTGTCTCCTCCACGCCATAAGCCTCTGCCACTGGCACATATCCTGGAAGCTGTACGTAGAGTGATCGGCGCGTGACGGAAGCACTGCCCGAAAAAGAACGCACCAGGGCAACCTCTGGCAGGATGGCCAGGACAGGACGCTCCTTCAAATACACGGCCGGAGACATGACCACAGCGGCTGGGAATGCCTCCATCACCGCCATGGCACGGGCAAAGTAGTCCGGATCCAGCGGCCAGGAATCGTCATCAAAGCTGGCCACGACCTCACAAGCCGCTTCCTGAAATAGCCGGTGCCGACCGCCCCCCGGCCCCACACGGTTCTCAGAAAAAAACATTCTCACTGGTACCGGCAGGCTCTCCGCCAGTTCAGGCTCAGGCCGCCAGCCGCCATCTCCATGCAACAAGATCTCCTGCGGCAGTGGATCACAGGCGCAAATCCGCTCCAGGGTCTGCCGGAGCACAGGTCCACTGCGGTAGGCGGGAATCGCCACGCTCACCGGTACGGTCTTCATGCAGCGTCCGTCATCGCCTCCTGATAAATTCCTGCCATGTGGACCGCCACCTCGGTCATGGACGGTGGTGGCTTCACCCCCGCCTGCAAACGAGCCAGAAGGGCGGCGTCATGGACGAGGCTCTTGACCGCCTCTGCCCAAGCATCCGCATCACCGGGGGGACAAAGCAGCCCGTTGAGCCCATGGGTCACCCATTCCGCGATGCCACCCAAGGCGGAGCCGATGACGGGCACACCTACGGCAAAAGCCTCCAGCACCACCAGCGGTCCCGTTTCAAAACCTTGCGAAGGCACCAACACGGCATCGTAACCCGCCATCACCTTCGGCACCTGTTCGGATGGCATGGCTGGATGGATGTGAACGCGGGCATCCTCTCGCAACCGTTGAACCACATCCCGCAGCAGTGGCTCGGCCGCATCCTCACCAATGAGATGGCAATGCAGCTCCACCACCAGCTCAGGGCAACGCCCAAGTGCCTCCGCCAGCAGCCCCAGCCCCTTGGCACGGTCCACCCTACCGAAAAAACCCAACTTCAGCCGCTTGTTCGCGACGTGCAGACTTCGTGTTCGCCCAGCTTCCGGCGTTGATCTAGCGCCCGCCAGCCCATGCCGAACCATACGTATCTTGGCGCTGGGTACGCCATTTCTCTCCAGCACCGCTTTGGACCACGCACTCAAGGCGACGACACGGCGCATGCCGGTTAGCCAATCCCGCACGGCCTGGGAGCGCTGATGGATGAGAGGCCACATGCGAAAAGGTGCCTTGGAGAAAAAGGGAGCCGTCAGGGGCGAACCGATGGACAAACCCCAGGCAGCCAGTTGGCTCATCCCCAGCCCGTGCAAGGTGCAGGCCGCACAACGCAGGGGAGTCAGCCGTCCGTCACAAGGCACCGTTCCCCAACGCAGCAGCGTGCCACGACCACAGGCCAGCGTTGGCGTGTGATACGTGTAAACGCAGGGGATGCCTGCCGACCGTGCTGCCTCTAGCCAGAGGACCGAAACCGAGGGGGTGAACGCATGAAAATGCACCACGCTCGGCTTTTCATCTTCCAAGAGTCGGGAGAAAGCAGCCGCTGAAGTAGGCTCCCCCGCACCATAGAGTTCTGCCTGACTGATCTGCGAGGAAGCAGGCACGCGATAGATTGTCATGTGCATGCGCTCCTCAGCAGTCAGTTGCTTAACCTTCGGCGAAGCGACAGCGATCTCACTCTGCCAACCCAAGCTAGACAACTCTGCTGCCAAGGCCTGCACATAGACCTCCGTGCCCCCACAGGGATCCGGAAACCAGGCGTATGGCACGTGGAGCACTTTCACAAGTCAGCAACGGAAACCGAACCCTCCGCCTCCTGGGCTAGCACCAGCAATTCATGACCATACCAGAGTCGGCCATAGTGCTCCTCGGCCATCACCCGCAGGCCTTCTTCAGCCGCCCAGCGACGCACTTGGTCCAGCGGCACCTCGCTAATCCACTGACGTGCCATCACGAGATCGTGGAGGCGATTCATCGCACGCTTCCACCATGGGCGCAGGCACACATCCTTGTAAATCATTCGCCCCCCGGGAGCCACGAGACGGAAGGCCGCGCGCAGAAACGCCTCTTGCAGCGAAGGCGGCACATGATGAATCACATCTATCATCATGACGATCTCCCACTTTCCGGGCAGGCTGCCTAAGCTGTCCATCCTCTCAAAACGCAAGTGCGTGCTGGGAAACCGCCCGGCCATCGACTGCCAAGTCTCGCAGGCAATTTCTAGGGCTGGGCCGCTGACATCCGTGCCGAGCCCTTCCCGGACACGGCCTTGTGCTACGGCATGGAGCAGCAGCGCACCGGTACCACACCCGATGTCCAGCACCCGTGCGGCGGATGGCATGTGGGCCAGCAGCGGGTCCAACGGGCAGATCAGGGGCCGCAGTCGCTGGAGAAGACGCCGAGGAATCATAAGTTCGAAAGCCAAACAGACCTCACTTTGCAGCCACCAGCACCGTGATGATCCAAAGCAACACAGCCCAGCTCGCACGGTCCCGTAGGGCAAAGACCACCGGGTCGTGATGGATGCCGCCTCGATGCACGATGATGAGCACGCGCGCCAGCCAATAGAGCAAAGCTGGCAACACCAGCCAGAGCCATTGTGGGTTTTGGTGGATCGCGCGCACTTCTGCACTGTTCAGATAAAGAGCAACGACAAGCAGAGAGGTATTGGCCCCCGCGCAGGCGAGGCCCAACAGCACCAAACGATCTTGAGCGCGGTAAGGACGACGCGAGGCCGGTGACGCTGCGGACGCTGAATCCTCCTGCACCGCGACTTCATCATATCGCTTCACCAGCGCCAGGGTAAAAAAGAGAAAAAGACAAAACACCGATGTCCAAACGCTCACAGAAATGCCTGCGACCGCTCCACCATACAACACGCGCAGGCCGTAAAACGAAGCTAGGGCGACCACGTCCAAAGCCAAAAGAGTCTTCAGTCGCCAGGTGTAACTGAGCGCCAGCAGCGCGTAGCAGGCCAACCACCAGCGCGCCTTTTCCGGCTGCCAGCCCGCCACCAGCACCGTCAGACACCCCAGCAAGAACGCCGCCGCGAGGGCAACAGGCACGGACACCTGCCCGGCGGCCAAGGGACGATGGCGCTTCTGCGGGTGGGCACGGTCCGCATGGACATCCGCCAAGTCATTCAACACATACACCAGCGACGCCAACAAGCTGAAGGCGACCATGGCGGACAGGGAGCCCAGTACACACGCCTCCTCACGCCAGCGCCCGCTCAGCAGCAGCGGCAGCAGACACAGCAGGTTCTTGCACCATTGATGCGGGCGCAAAAGACGCAGCAGGGCTTTCCCGTTCATGCTTTTTCCGCTATAAACGCCATCACGTGACCATAAGTCGTGATTTCCCCCACGGGTCGGCCATCGACCCATTGCACTTCATAGCCCGCGCCGCGCAGCAAGCCTAGCAAGCCGGACGAACGACCGCCCGAGGCAGCCCAAGCGTAGGGATGCACCTCCACCACGATCAGACGCGGACGCCTTGCTGGGTCCGCCAGCAACCTAGCTCCGCCCCGGAGCGCCGCTTCTTCAAAACCTTCAATATCGATCAGCATGAGATCCAGGTGCCCCTCCCCCACGAGCTGATCTAACGTGGTCATTTCCACACGCACCCCACCCTCATCTCCGGCTCCTGGCAAAAGCCCCGATTGCACATCCTGGCTATGCCAGACCGCGCTGCCTGGTCGGTCAGAAAGCGCCATGGGCACGACATCCACGACCTCCTGCACCCCATTCAGACGGACATGAGACCGCAGATGCGCCAGATTCCGAGGGTCTGCCTCCACAGCATAGACTCGCCCCCCGGGCCCTGTGCGCGCTGCCATCGCCACCGCATAGAGCCCGACATGCGCACCCACATCCGCAATCACATCACCTGGCCGGATGGCGGGCAACAGCAGCTTCCAGACCTCAGGCTCATACACGCCACCCAAGTTTCGCCACTCCGGCAGCACGCGGATGCGGTCCATGCCGTTGATCACCCGTGGTAAGCCGGAATCCCCAGCGCTGAACTTCAACAGCCCTTCATACCAAGGCCGCAGCCGCGTCCAAAGAGGCTCCAGACGCCTGAGTCCAGGCAGGTGCCGCAACTTGACGGAAATGGTCTCTAAATAGGTCATGACTTCAAAGCGGTCTTGCGCACGAGTACCGTCAGATCCGCCCCCAACAGGGATGTCCAATGGGAACGCCACTGGGCCAGCCTGCCAAAGCAGTGGCACTTTTCCACCCACAGGCCATGACGGCCCATGACCATGCGTAGTGCATCTAGCGTGAAATGGTGCAAGTGCTGGCCATCCCAGGCGTGGATGAACTCAGCATCCGAAGTATCCGCCGTGATCGGCAACCGACCGAGCAGCAGATCGATGCGTCGCTTTAGGTAGGCTAGGTTCGGCACCTGCACCACCGCCACGCCGCCCGGCTCAAGCACACGGGCGATCTCTCGCACGGCGTGCTCCACATCAAAGACATGCTCCAGCACCATGATCATCGTCAGCGCAGAAAAATGCCCATCAGGAAAAGGCAAGTCCGCCTTGTCTAAGTCATGGGTCTGGCAGTGGATGCCATGGGTACGCTCTAGCACCTGCCAAGCGCCCGGGAAGGAGGCGATGTCCACCCCATAGGACTCCTGGGCCATGCCACGGATGGGTAGGATGAAATCTCCGGAGCCACAGCCGATGTCTAAGGTCCGCTTGAAGGGAGCACAGCCCTGCAGCAAATGATAGACCACGCCGTGGCCATGATCCCGGGGTGTCTGCTCCGCGGGCAGCCGGTAAATGGCTGAGGGCCAGTCCCCCCGCTCATACATTCCCTCCCAATCGGCCGCAGTGGCTGAAGAATAATGCTGGGTGTAATAAGCCTGGGCGTCGAACTGACTCATGATCGTGGGTTACTCCAATTCGCCTGATGGAAAAAAGAAAAAACATGCTGGCGCAGGCGATCCACCAGTCCACCAAGCCTCGCTGCAGGTGCAAATCCAATCAACTTGGCCCCGAGCGCTAACCAACTTGGTTCCGGAGGCTGATAGCCGGGACTCAGTCCGTCCAGCAAGCAAATGCACTCCTGAAAAAGTCGGTCATCCAGTGGAGCCGCTTGTCGAGCCAACGAGGCAAGCGAATCCACGATACGTGCTCGCTTCACCAAAGTCTTCTCCGGCGGCCCAGGCAGGGACCACGACTGGTGAATGCTAAGCGTATTCGCCAGACAGTCCCGCAAAAAGGCCACACGACTGCGCGTGGAGACGGACCCCCTGCGATGCTGCCGGTACAGCACGGTGATCTCCTCATCGTGCACCCAGCGCGCCCCCGCCGCAGCGGCATCCCAGGCGAAACGCGCATCCTGGATGATGGGCAGCCATTCTTTCCACGGCAGAACTTTTTCCAAAAAAACACGGCGATACAGGTAAGCCCCAGTAGGACACCAAAAGGTCGAAAAAAAGGCCAACTCCGGATCCTCATCCACTTGCTCAATAGAACGACGCACGATCTCTCCCGCTGCAAAATGGCCATCCACCTGCTCCTCCAACCGCTGCCAGTTGCTATAAACTGCATCGCTTGCTGGATTTGCCTCTAGCAGAGCCGCCTGCCGAACCAAGGCACCCGGCAGCAGCACATCATCCGCATCCAAATACTTCACGAAATCACCATGCGCCTCGGCCGTTCCAAGATTGCGCGCATGACTCACCCCGCGATTCTCCGAGCGAACCAGACGAATCTCTGGCCACTCTTGGCTGACATAATCCGCCGTGCCATCCGTCGACCCATCATCGACCAGCACGACCTCAAACAGAACCCCTTTCTGGCTCATCACACTCGCCAGGGTCTCGGGTAGCCAGCGGAGCGCGTTCCAGGCAGGAATGATGATGGAGATCAAAGCGCCGTCCATTCGCAATCGTAAGCCAAATTCATCACCGGAGTCCAGCCAGGCTGAGGGTGGCCATGACTTTCCGAGGTCACGTGCAGTTCCGGCAAGAGCGTTTCCTGAAGCACCAAATCCCCCTGCACCACCAAACCCACCTGCCAGCGATACACCCCTGGCAGCAAAGGCAGTGAGGCAAGCCGCAGACGCACCCGCAGGGTTCCTTCCGGCGCTTCGAACGGCTCAATGTGCAGACTCACCAGCAAGGTGTTGGAGGCATCGCGCAGATGCAATCCCAGGTTGGCTTTAGTCACAGGCCGTGGGGCATGCAGCTCGAAGCAGAACTCAGGCTGCTGCTTTTCATCATAGACGTGACTCGACTGAGCAGCGGCTTCGGCTCCGCCTGTCCACCAGCGACGGATGTGAAACAAATGGGCAAGATGAGGTTGGGCTCGGTGGAGGCCGCGCTCTTCATAATCAGAGACGACTCCGGCCGTGTCACCAAAACCACGCACGCAGCCTGCCTCGAGCAGCATCGCCTTCGAGCAAAGCCGCCGCGTGATCAGCATGTTGTGCGTGACCAGCAACACGGTGCGACCGCCACTCGCCGCATTTTCCATCTTACCCAGACACTTGGCCTGAAACTGGGAATCGCCCACGGCCAGCACTTCATCCACAATCAAGATCTCAGGCTCCAAATGCGCTGCGACGGCAAAAGCCAGCCGCACATACATGCCGCTGCTGTAGCGTTTGACCGGCGTGTCGAGGAACTTTTCCACCTCGGCAAAATCCACAATCTCATCAAACTTCGCCCGAATCTCAGCCTTCGTCATGCCGAGGATAGCCCCATTCAGGTAAATGTTTTCCCGTCCGGTGAGTTCCGGATGAAAACCTGTGCCTACCTCCAGCAGCGAGGCAACTCGACCATTCAAGGTGATGCGACCTCGCGTAGGCTCCGTGATGCGGCTCAAAATCTTCAGCAGCGTGCTCTTGCCTGCCCCATTGCGGCCAATGATACCCACCACCTCACCGCGATTGATTTCAAAAGAGACCTCCTTCAGCGCCCAAAACTCCTCACGGGTGCGGCCCGCTCTGCGTTCATCCTGACCACGCATCCAGCGCAGTGGTGAAGTGATCGACTGCATGAGCTTATCGCTCAACCGCCGGTAGGGCACTTGGCCGGACTGATGGTCTAAGGTGTAACATTTGCTAATGCCTTCGACAGTGATGATGGGCTCTTCAGCCATGGGTGTTTGAGTTAAGCCTACCGAAGGTCAGCCATGCAGCCGGCTCATGCAGGCCGCCAGCACGGATGCAGGACTGAGATTCATCATGCAGGCGATGTGATGCGGACAGCCAGTGCGCCAATGCTGCGGCCCAGCGGGATGATGATGACACCCCTGGCAGGAAAGACCTGCGGTTAACGCATTCGCCTGCGGATCCGAGGAGACAATGCTAGCGGAATCTGTAGGGCCAAAAAGACCGACCCGTGCGGTGCCCACACTTTGCGCGAGGTGCAGTGGGCCGGAATCGATGCCAATGAAAAGCCTCGCCAAACTCAGCAGCGCGGCGAGTTCTGGAAGCTCCAAACGATCACGCCAATCCAGCGTGTGCTCCACCGCAGGCATCTGCGTTTCAAAATCGCCATCATGACCACGCGCACCGATCTGCACGATGGCAAAGCCATTTGCCTGAAGCGCCTCGGTCAAAGTACGCCAATGCTCATGAGGCCAATGTTTGACCGGCCAGCTCGGTCCTGTATGAATCACCACCAGTCGGTTCACAGGGATACAAGCAAGCTCCAGTGCCATTCGAACCGAAGCCAAGCTTGCCTCGCTCGCATGAAGAGAAACCCCCTGCAATGAGGCCAGCTCCACACCCAGTTCCGTGGCGAACTCCTGCATGAGCAGACGCCGGGCTCGCGGTCGAGGTGGCTGCTGTTCATCCGCAAGCTTTGGCAGCAGGTCAGCAGCAGGTCGCAACACGGTTGCCAGCCAACCTGTGCCGCGAAGATTGCTTGGCAGAACTAGCGCAGCCACACCCGCTAATGTCGCGATTTTAACCAAGCTCGGTGATGTCACCAAAATCAGCGCATGCGATGGATGGCGTTCTTTCAATGCCTGAAGCCCAGGCATGAGGCACAACAAATCACCGAGCCCGCCGTAACGCCGCACGATCAGGCATGGCCGTCCAACAAACGGCAGCAAACGCAGCCATTCACGCAGGCTCTGCATCCATGACAAGCGCTCAACCATGCAAATCTCCAGGCAACTCCCTCATTCGTTCTTGTGGACAAGCCAGCAAATTCAACTGCCGTGCATACCAACCACGCGTTTCTTTCGTCACAGGCATGAAAGCCAGACTATCAAAATCCACCAAAGATCCAGGGGACAACGGCGGACTGCCGTAATGATGGAGCTGAACTCCACTCCCACACTGCACTTTCAGTGCTGGAACGAGGCATTGATATTGATGCTCCTGAAGCCAAGCCAGAGGCTCCGCGCAACCGCCTTCTGGATCTAAGGTATTCTCAAGCAAGATGAACGGCCTCTGTTGCATGATGAGCTTTTCTCCTCCAGCCAAAACCTGCCGCTCCATACCTTCGACATCCATCTTGATGAGCAACGTGGGACTGGTGATCGCTTCATCCAGCGTCGTGACCGATACAGATGCACCTTGACCCGCAGTCGAAAGCTGGATGCAGCCGCTGTCGGACAAATCCCCAAGCAGTCGCAGAGACCCTGGGGAGTCGCTCAGCCCTTGAGCGTGCAGTTTGACACGAGTTTCCAGACCTGCCTGTGCAATGAGGCTATGCAGATCCGCAAAGCTGTCGGGATTGGGTTCAAAGCTCACACAAGTTCCGGTGAAAGTCGGCAGAGATAGAGCGAGCAGGGTAAAAAAACCCCAGTTTGCGCCTGCATCGACAAAAGCACCCGCACCGCGCAATAGCAGACTGATCAGCACACATGTCTCAAGTTCATAACCTGCCACATACTGTGGCCCATAAAGGGCATGAAATTGACGATTGCGGCCATTGAACTCTAACCAACGATTTTGATAAGAAAACAACCCATGCGCAGGCAGACCTGACCAATCTGCGATGCGCGGGGCTAACCGACGCAATCCTGGAATGCCCCCAACGGCTTCAGCCAACCGGATGTTGGTCGGCTTTATCACTCTTGAAAATGGATAGACAAAGCTCATGCCTGGCGGCTTACCTTTTCCAAAAAGAGCGCTTCATAGGCGCTCACGCAGCTTGATAGATCAAAAGCAGCACTCGCCTGCGCGGTGGCGGCCGCATAGCGAGCACGATGAGAGTCATCCATCATATGCTGCATAGCAGCCGCGAGCTGCTGGACATCAGCGCGCCCATTCGCGGCCATGGGCACAAGCAGACCCGCAGCACCCACCATGTCAGGGATACCGCCAACCGCTGTCGCGATGACCGGCTTCCCACACAACAGATATTCGATGACACTGAGAGGCAGACTTTCCTCCGTGAGGCAGGAAGGCAAAAGGCCTACGTCAAAGCCACGAATCCAAGCAGCCGCATCGGACTGATACCCGACATGAACGATCCAGTCTTCCTCTCGGGTTTCTTCTCGCAAACGCACCAAAGCGGGCCCGTCTCCGACCAACACCAAACGCAAGTTTTGCAATCCCCGCGCACGCAGGAGACGCAAGGCCATCACGGCTTCATGCCAGCCTTTGTCATCGACTCCACGCGCAACCATACCAAAGGTGATTCCCGCAAAGGAAGGCAAGCTGGACACACTGGCCGAAACCTGATGACCATGAGGAATCGTCCTGATGTCGCAGCGTGAATGAAAAGAAAGCTGACGAGCCCTTTCGGCATTCACGGAGGCCGGGCAAATCAGCGCATCCAAACGACGGAAGATGACGGCATCCTGCCGCAAGTCGGGGTGCGCCGTATCGCCATGATCGGTCTTGGTGATCAACAATCGCGTGTGCTCAAACGCAGTGCAAACCTGTCTCGCCGCGGGCATCAGGTGTGTGTTCGCAACATCAAAAGCATGCTGTCGATGCAGATGGCGCAACTGCTGGCTATGCAACATCTGCTCCAGATCGAAGGCAGGCATTCGGCGACTTAGCATCCGCATCAGTTTATAAAAAACACGATAGGTCAGTGGCGTGAAAAGGGGCAAATCATGCACTTCGACCTTTGCTGCCAAAGCTGCTGTCAGAGCGGGATCGCCCAGACGGCTGAGCGGAAGGTAGCAGACGACCTTGTGCCTCTCCGAAAGGCCACAAGCGAGATTGACAAAAAACCTCTCGGCACCGCCTGGCACAAGGCTCTGGATGGACATTAAGATGCGCATGGATCATGACAGCTGCCGATAGATTTGCGTCGTCACCTCGGCCACTCGTCGCCAATCATGGCACATGGCCTGCCGACGGGCGGCGTGACGCATCGCCGACTGCATGCCACGATCTGCGGCTAGGGTACGCAGCTGTTGAACCGTAGTCGCCGTGTCTTCAAAGCGTGCCAGCATGGCAGCGTCGGCCTTCACATACTCAGGGACTCCACCCACTTGCTGGCTGACCACGGGTGCCCCGCAAGCCATCGCCTCCAGCAACGCATTGTTGGCCGTGGCATTCTCAGGCAGGTGCAGAAAGGCAGCGCAGGTTTGGTAAAGATGCCGCAGTTCATCATCACTCACCCGCGACCGGTAGCTGACGTTGCTCAAGTCGAGGAAATGATGCGCTCGGTCCTCTGGAGCCAGCACGATGAAGCGGATGTTTTTGTCACTGGCGCAGGCTTGCATCACGGCACGCATCTGCGCGTAGTCGCGCCGTGTGCCACCGACGCTAAGCACGGTGAAGTCGGGCGGCGGCTCCAGGCTTACAGGCTGAAAGCAGTCCACATCCACCCCATGAAGCACCGTATGGAGCCGCTGAGGGTCCACTCCATGCTGGAGGAAATAACCGCGCTGAGTCTCGCTCATGAGGATAATGGCAGCGAATTGTCGCAAGGCAGACGGGCGGCGGATGACACGAGCAAGATCCTCTGGACACTGATGAAACGTTCCCACCAGAGGCAACCGCACGAAATGAGTCAGGAGATCAAGAAAAGCGAGATCACGGTCACACCACAAGTAATGGATGGGGCCGGTGAAACCGCCCACCACATGCCTGTGAATCTTTTTTTCCAACTCAAACGACCCTGCCACGCACCAACGAGAAAAGCTGAAGCGCCGGGCGATGCGAGTTTGCCAGAGTGCCGAGCCACCCGGCGGGTCCGCACGCCGCGTGACCAACCGAGATCCTGGCAGATAGTCCGCCAAAACATGGTAGCCAGAGCGATGCGCCAGGATGTCATCTTGCGACCAAACCAACAGGGGGAGATCGAACGCATCAGATGACATCGGCAAAGGTGCGTTCCGTGCGACGAAAGTAATACACTCCGTAGGCGAGAAAACCGAGGCTGAGCACGGAAGACAGAACAAAGCTCTGCCAATGAAGCTCGGTGGTGCCACAAATAGCCCAGCGGAAACCATCAATCACACCCACGACAGGATTCAATGAAACCACCAAACGCCCCCATTCGCCAAAGCGCTCTTCAATGATGGAAGTGCTATAAAACACGGGCGAAACAAACTGACCGAACTGCACCACAAAGGGAATGATGTAGCGGAAATCGCGATACTTCACATTCAGCGCGGTGAAGAGCAGCCCAGGACCAAGAGCGGTGACAAAGGCTAGCGCCGTAAACAGGGGCAGTGCCAAAAGACGCCAGGTGGGCATGACTCCATGCCAGACCATCAAGCCTGCCAGGATCATCAAGGAGATAGCAAAGTCCACAAAGGCAACAACGACCGCACTGGCAGGCAGCACCATGCGGGGAAAATAGACCTTGGAGATTAGATTGGCATTCCCCACCAGGCTGTTCGCGGACTCGCTCAAAGCATTCGAAAAGAAGTACCATGGCAGCGTACCTGCGCACACCAACACCGCATAAGGCACCCCATCGGAAGGCAACTGCGCCAGCGTGCCAAACACACCGGCCCCGATGAGGATCGTCAGCAGAGGACGCAACACCGCCCAAGCCACCCCGATCGCAGTCTGCTTGTAACGCACCAAAATATCACGCCAAGCAAGGAAACCAAAGAGCTCCCGGTATCGCCAGAGATCGCTCCAGTATTGACGGGATGCCCGACCCGCTTCGATGATAAGCTTGCTCATTGGGGTTGTTTTTTTTCCGTCACCGCCATCACCCAATCCTGATGATCGAGGTACCAGGCCACCGTGTCACGAATGCCCTTTTCAAAGGTGTATTCAGCGCGCCAGCCAAACTCCGCCTGAATCTTGGAAGGATCGATGGCATAGCGCCGGTCGTGTCCCGGACGGTCAGGTACACATGCGATCAACCTTCGTGAGCTGCCCCCCAAATCGGGTCTGAGTCCATCCACCAGATCACAGAGGACTTCTACCATGCTCAAGTTGGTCATCTCCTGCCTAGCGCCAATGTTGTAAGTCTCACCCACGCGGCCTTCATTCAGCACGCGCCAAAGTGCCTGCACATGATCTGCCACGTGTAGCCAATCTCTCACATTTTGACCATCGCCATAGATCGGAATGGGCCGTCGTTGCAAGAGGCTTTGGATCGCCACGGGGATGAGCTTTTCCGGGTATTGGAACGGGCCGTAATTGTTCGAGCTATTCGTCACCAGCACCGGCAAACCATAGGTGTGATGGTAGGCGCGCACCATCATGTCACTGGCGGCCTTGCTGGCCGCATAGGGAGAACGCGGTGCGTAGGAGTTCGTTTCCGTGAAGACCCCCTCCGCAGGCAACGAGCCATACACTTCATCCGTGGACACATGCAGGAAACGCTTGCCCTGCATTTCGGTGCCCCAGACGGCGCGACAGGCGTCTAGCAGATGAAAGGTGCCGACGATATTGGTGTGGATGAAGTCCGCCGGTCCCCTGATGGAACGATCCACATGTGATTCGGCGGCGAGGTGCATGACATGTGTGATCTGATGCTTCCGCATCACCTCCAGCACCGCCGCCTGGTCGCGGAGATCCACTTTTTCAAAAACATACCCCGAATGCTCCGCCACGCCCGCGAGGTTTTCCAGATGCCCCGCGTAGGTCAGGCAATCCAAGTTCACCAGCCGCTTCACTTCGGTAGCCCCCATGAGAAACCTCACAAGGTTTGAGCCGATGAATCCAGCACCGCCAGTGACAAGCAAATTCATGAGATGTCAGGCACTTGTCAGCCCCACGCGGCGAACCTCAGCAGCTAGGTCGTGGAGGTAATCGTGATACTCGCAGTTTGGCATGGCAGCGACCAGGGCTTCAAAGGCCGCCAGGCTCAGGAAACCACGCCTCAGCGCCGCTTCCTCTGGGCAGCCCAGTTTCATGCCCTGGCGTTTTTCGATGGTCTGCACGTAGGCAGAAGCCTCATGTAGGCTGCTGCTGGTCCCAGCGTCCAGCCAGGCCGTACCGCGGCTCAGTCGGACCACACGCAGACGGCCCTGACGGAGATACTCGCGGTTCACATCCGTGATCTCCAGCTCACCGCGAGCCGAGGGGGAAAGCCCGCGGGCGATTTCCACCACATCATGGTCATAAAGGTAAACTCCGGGAACAGCAAAGTTGCTCTTCGGCGCGGCGGGTTTTTCCTCCAGCGACAAAGCCTGCCCCTCGGCTCCAAACTCCACCACGCCATAGCGCTCAGGATCACTCACATGATAGGCAAAGATGGTCGCGCCCGAGGTGAATTCTGCAACAGCGCGCGGGAAGGCGTCGCCACCGAAGAAGATATTGTCCCCGAGGATCAACGCCACATCCTCCCCACCAATGAAGGCCTCTGCGATTAGGAAAGCCTGTGCGATGCCTGCGGCTTCTTGCTGCTCTTGGTACTCGATGCACACTCCCCATCGCGAACCATCCCCCAGCAGTTGCTGAAAACGCGGCAGGTCGTGCGGGGTCGAGATCAGACAGATCTCCCGGATGCCGGAAGCGATCAACACCGTCAGTGGGTAATACACCATCGGCTTGTCATACACCGGCTGGAGCTGCTTGCTGGCTACCTGGGTCAGCGGATAAAGCCGCGACCCGGTTCCACCGGCGAGGAGGATGCCTTTCATGATCCGCTTGTGTTTCCCATGGGGTGATCCGACGGGGCCAGTCTCATCTGCGAATCACCCAATTCCCGAGCACTAGCACGTCCATCTTCGTTCGCAAAAAGCAGTCCAGCGCCTCCTGCGGGCGACAGACGACGGGTTCGTTTTCGTTGAAGCTGGTGTTCAGCACCATCGGCACGCCCGTGAGATCGCGGTAGGCGCTGATCAGGCGATGGTAGCGCGGGTTGGTCTCGCGGTGTACGGTTTGGAGACGACCTGAGCCATCCACGTGCGTCGTGGCAGGCACCAGAGCTCGCTTTTCGGCACGAACTTGGAAGACCTCCATCATGAAGGGCACATCATCCTCCTGCTCGAACCATTCTGCCACATGCTCGCGCAGGATGCTGGGGGCGAAGGGGCGGAAGGATTCCCTGCGCTTGATCTTCAGGTTCAGGATGTCTTTCATGTCCGCGCGGCGCGGATCCCCCAGAATGCTGCGGTTGCCCAAAGCACGCGGGCCCCACTCCATGCGCCCCTGAAACCAGCCGATCACTTTTCCTTCCGCAATGGCTTCGGCGGTGACTTGGCAGAGAGCGCCTTCGTCATCCATCTGGTTCACCGTGCAGCCTGCCGTGAGGAGATCCTGAGCGCGAGCCTTGAGCAGGGACTCCACCTCCGCCTCGGTCGCTTCGGGACCCACGTAGGCGTGATCCATCACATAACGTGGAGTTGGTTCCTGTTGCCTCGCGACAACAAATGCGCAGCCGATGGCACCACCGGCATCTCCAGCAGAGGCGGGCAAGTACATGCGCTTGAATGGCGTGTTCAAATACACCTTGCCATTCGCGACCGAGTTCATGCCACAGCCGCCGGAGAGAGCCAACTGATCCGTTCCATAGCGTCCATGCAGAGCTTTCAGCAGCGCGAAAAACGCCTCCTCATACATGGCCTGAGCACTCCGCGCGAGGTCGCGGTGACGCTGCTCCAGCGGTTCATTTTTGCCACGTTCAGGCCCCAGCAGTTCTTCCAGCGCTTCCTTTCGGTAAAGCGTGCCCACTTCCGGACAGCAATCGTCCCAGGTGTAGTGAACGTCATCGCTGTGATGACGGAAATAGCGAAGGTTCAACCGATAGGTGCCATCGGCCTGAAGCTGCACGATCTGGCGCATTTGCGGCAGATACTTTGGTTCACCGTAGGGCGCGAGACCCATGACCTTGTATTCATCCCCATAATGCGGGAAGCCCAGGAATTGAGTGATGACCGTGTAGAAAATGCCGAGTGAGTGGGGGAAAAAAACACGCCCATCGATATCGATTTGATCCCCATGGCCGAGGCCCCATGCGCTGCTGGCGAAGTCGCCAAAACCATCCACAGACAAGCACACAGCCTCTTCAAAACCAGACACCAAAAATGCGGAAGCAAGATGAGCCAAGTGATGCTCCACACGATGCACCTGTGCTCGCAGCGTCTGGCCTGGAAAAGCTGACTGGAGCTGATCTTCAAAGCTCGCAGCGCGGCGGATATTGCCCAAGCGCTTCCAAAGGAGGCCAAGACTCGGGCGCTTGCGCAAGACGTAAAGCGCGCGTTTGAGGTTGTTGACTCCAGGGTTCCTGTTGATCGCCACATGGTCCACATCCTTGAGCTTCAGGCCTGCATCTTCCAGGCACCACTGGATGGCTTGCGTGGGCAGACCAGACCAGTGCTTTACCCGCCGGAAACGCTCTTCCTCCGCAGCGGCAACCAGTTTTCCATCAACCACCAAAGCGGCAGCGGAGTCACCGTGATAGGCATTCAGGCCGAGAATAATCATGTGTCAAAAAATCCAGGCAAGCTGCCGCCCAAGGTCGCTCTCAGAGAAAGCGCCATGGCCGGGTCTTGGGGGTTATTTTTCACCTTTTTTGAGAGGGAGAATTAAGGACTGTACCATGCCAAGCATCCCGGCAAAGCACAAAGTCTGTCAGACTATGACGGAGCCCCTAGTTTCCTTTTGATCTGGGCTTTGCTGCGGTAGGTCGCTTTTTCAGCTAAGCCAAGCGCCTGACCCCATCCCGCTAACGCTCAACTTTTAGCGCAGGTAGATGAATTCATTCGCAGCCAGCAAGCTCTGGCAAAGGAGTGGCCAGGCCGCCTCTGGGTCCGCCGCGCTTTGGAGAAAACGCAAAGCACGAGCTTGCTCACGGGCCGTCGGCTCACGCCCATAAGCCAAGGCGTAGGCACGCTGAAGACGTCTTTCCTGCCTAGGCTCACGGATTTCCCGCGCCAGTCGCGCCGAAAGGGCAGCCGCTGCCTCCAAAACGACCGGTGCATTCAGCAAAATCAGCGCCTGCGGCGCCACGACGGTCGCATTGCGGCTGCCTGTGGGCATGGTCGGGTCCGGGTAGTCGAACTGTTCGAGCATGTCATAGAGATGATTGCGAATGATCGGCAGGTAGAGTCCCCGCCGTGGGCTCTCGTAGGTCGTGTGATCGCGTGAGGTATGATTGAAGACGAATTCCCGATTGCGCAGTGGCAGGGTTTTGCCGCCGATCTCCTGATTCAATTGGCCGCTCACATGCAGCAGCGCATCGCGGATCTGCTCTGCCTCCAGTCGCTGAAGGTGAAAGCGCCACAGCAACCGATTTTCAGGATCGACCTCGGCGGGATCACGCGCTGAGCGCACAGGGCCTCCCTGGTTGGGATGCATGGAAGCCATCTGGTAAGTCGCGGAACGCATGATCAGGCGATGCATGTCTTTCACGGACCAGCCACCCTCCATGAACATGCGGGCCAGCCAGTCCAGCAACTCAGGATGCGAGGGCTTGTCTCCGAGGGTGCCAAAGTTGTCCGTAGAGCTGACGATGCCTTTGCCAAAATGCCAGCGCCAGAGACGATTCACCATCACCCTTGCCGTCAACGGATGTTCGCCCGAGGCAAGCCAGCGGGCCAACTCCAGCCTGCCGCTGTGGCGTGCCGGGAAGACCGGCTTGCTCCACGAGGTACGCATCACCTCCGGAAAGCCGCGCTCGACCTCACGCCCCAGCGTGAGATAACTGCCGCGAATATGAATGGGCATGTGGCGGGTGATGGTGGCCGCATCGGTCACGCCCATCAGCGCAGGCGGCTCGGGGGTGGCATCCTCCGCCTGCATGAGCCTCTCCATCATGCGATCGATTTGGGCGAGCGTCGCAGCATCAAAAGCATCGGCATCTTTGTCTGGGATGGCAAGAAAACCTGCCACATCATCCAGCGCCGCGCGTGCGGTGGCGATGGGCGCAGGTGCCTGTTCCTGCGTCTTTCCATCCAGCTTCCGTGCAGAAGCAAACAAAGGCGCATAGTGCTGGCGAATCCTCTCCGCCTTGCCTGAACCAGCCCAAGCCCGCCACTCTGCAAAAAAAGCATGATCTCTCTGACGCGCCAGATACTGGCGACAGGTCAGAAGATAGCGCGACCGCAAACCTGAGGCCTGAGCCACGCTTTCCACTTCAGCAAAGGTAGGCTCATCTGGCAGACGTGCTGCAGCTGCGAGATAGTCAGCCGCTTGGCCATGAAGCTCTTTTTTCAGCTCCGCGCGTGCCTTCGCGGTAAAGCCAGTGACGGTCTTGCGGTGTTCGGCCACTTTGGCCTCATGCGCTTTTTTGGCAGCCCGTTGCGCGGGTGTTGCGAGTGAGTGCTCATACCAAAACTTGATCGCGCCCAGCTTTTCATCAGCGATGGAGCGTGTACTTTGGAAGATCGCTGCGAGCGCGAAGTAATCCGCTTGGGTGATGGGATCAAACTTGTGATCATGGCAGCGAGCACAGCCAAGCGTCATGCCGAGAAAGGCCTTGCCCAGAGTATCCAGTTGCTCGTCGATCGTGTCATACTGGAACTTCTTTACATCCGGCTCGGCCAGCACCTTCGCGCCAATGGCTAAAAAGCCCGTCGCCGCCAAGGCATCCTGGCGATTCGCCACATCAGGCAGCAAATCGCCAGCCAATTGTTCGATCAAAAACTGATCGTAGGGCTTGTCGTCATTGAAGGCACGCACCACGTAGTCGCGGTAGCGCCAGGCATGACCGAAGGCGACGTTTTCATCCATGCCATTGGAATCTGCATAGCGGGCGATATCCAACCAATGCCGTCCCCAACGTTCGCCATAAGCGGGAGAGGCGAGCAAGCGCTCGATGAGACGCTCCACCGCCGCAGGAGCCACCGCTGGCTCTTGAGTGCCTTCGGGATGGCCCGCCTCGCGGGCACACTGGCTAACAAAGGCCTGCACCTCCTCCGGTGTCGGCGGCAGGCCGGTCAGATCCTGCGTGGCACGGCGGATGAAAGCGCGCGCCTCCGCCGGGGGCGCAGGTGTGAGCTGAGCAGCCTCCAGCTTCGCTAGGACAAAAGCATCCACCGGCGTGCGAACCCAGCCCGGATTCTTCACCAAAGGAGGACGAGCGTCTGCAAGGGGCTTGAAGGACCAAAACTCACGCCCAGCTTTCAAGTCCATGCCCATGGGTGACTTCACCGCGAGGCCAGCACTGACCCGACGCGGGTCGGGGGCGCCCATCCTGACCCAGGCTTCCAAGGCCTGCACCTCCGCGGGTGGCAATGGACTCTTGGGTGGCATTTGCATGTCCTGATTCTTGTAACGAATCGCCTCAATCAGCCGACTCCGATCGGGCTGCCCCAGAACCATCGCAGGTCCACTGTCACCTCCACGCAGGATCAACGCACGGCTATCCAGAGATAGGCCACCTTTGATTTTCGTTTCAGAAGAATGGCACTCCAGGCAGCGGCTGACCAACACCGGCCGAACCTTCTTTTCGAAAAACTCGATTCCTTCGGCCTCTGCCTGCGCCTGTACAGACTCGCAGGCCAGCCCTCCGAGACAGAGGCTGATCCAGATCTTGAACTGGCAGGTGAGTCGATGCATCGCGAGCAGGCAGGCGCAAAGATACGCCGTCAGCCACCCCACTTTGTCTTGGCCACAGGTCAGTTGGTCACTTCAGAGTGCTTTTCCAGCAGCTTCGGCGAACTTTGCTTCCGCCGCATCCACTAGGCGCACGGCTTTCCCTTCCCCCAAAATCAACAATCGAATCACTCGGTCAGCTGCCTGAAGATGAAGCTCTGTCACAGAATCTAGCGTCGGCTTGGCATCATAGCGCTGCGTGAGGCAGGAGCGCATCGCTTTGAAAAAAGCCAGCGCACTCTCGCGACTATCCCATGCCGTCTCCCACAACGCCTGATCGCGATCATGCTCTGGCGCAGCATAGGCCAGTAGGCGATCCCCTACCCAGCCCTGAACGGCACGGCCGGCCTCCTCGTCACTGACATAAGCCCGCAGGGCCGTGAAGGTCGCGAAACGACCCAAGCGATCCTCCAGGAAAGGTGTCTCACCCATCATCTTGACCTGGTGAGGACCCGCTTTGATCAACATGGGCCGCTGCGCTTCCAGCAGCCGCTCAGGCTCGATGACTTCTGCGCAAGTCGCGGGTGGGGCAGAGTAAGCCGCATTGATCTGGGCAAATCCCCCTGTGCTGTGCAGCGACTGCGCGAGCTCAAAACCTCGAGCAAAGGGGAAGAGCGCCAGCTCTTTCAAATAGACCGGCATCTGCACCTGATTCAGCGGATGATCTGGGTCCTCAGGAGGAAGATTACTCGTCGCTCGTGGAATGGCTTTTTCTAAGCTGAACAAAAAGCGCGTCAACGCGGCATCCCCTATGATTAAGGCCAACCGCGCCAGCCTTTCATCCGTCGTCATCGACTGCTTGCCAGGAAACAAGATAACCCCGTATTCACGAAGCAACTGACCAAAGGCCACCGCAAATGCCCGGTCCGGTGCGGGCATACCTGGCGCGGGCGGATCATCCACCACGAGCAGCGTTCCCGCCTTTGCATCATACCAGCCTCCCAATTGGCGAGCCAACACAGCCGCCAGAGGTGGCAACGGATCCACGGGTGCATCAATCCAGCCCAAGGCACGCAAAGCCAGGGCCAACTTGGGTGCCTCATCACCAGGCTGCTGCGACCTCAGCCACGCCAGGATCGCTTTTTCTACTTCGCTCAATCCCACTCCACGCGAACTGAGCGGCAGAGCCTGCAATTTGCGGTAGTTCAACATCTCCAGCTCAATGCCCGTGAAATCAGGAAGCTCATCAGCAGGCGCAGGCACCGAATCCATTTTGGGAATACCCCGCTGTCCTTGCTGGCTCAGCTTTTGCAGCAGCTTTGTGTTATCGTCTTGCAGCGCTCCAACCTGTCCTTGCAGGTACTCGACTTGACCTTCGAGAAGACGAATCTGCTTCTTTAGATTTTCCTCAGACTCCTCCAGCTGCGTTTCCACTACCTCAGGCGACACCTTCGCCGACTGGACCTCCTCAGGATCGCGCAGAAACCAAGCCACCCCGATCCCGCTGACAAGCAGGATCAACAGAAGCGCGACAGGAGAAATCTTCATGGCAAAAGCGTGGGGCACTACCCGGTGATTTCAGCCCTCGTCAACCCCACTTCTGCTCATTGACCTTCCTTTCTACATCAAACTCCACCTGGGCCAAAAAGTCTGTCTTGCCTCACCTGCCTCCTCTTCAGATGATGCAAAAAAACAAACTCATCATGCGCTCACGTTGGCTCCTTCTCACTCTGTTGCCGCTGCTATCTGCCGTGGCCACCGAAAAGCCCTTCACCCTGCTCACCGACGAGCTGATTGCAAAGCTTCCTGAAGCGCAGCGGGCCGAATGGATGGCCTACATCGCCCAGTCGCGTGCCTTTGCCGAAACTGAGCATCGCATCCTCGATGAAGAACGCACCAAGGCCGAAGCGAAGCCCGCGCCGGGCAATCGCGCCGAGTTCGAGCACGATAGCGACACGCCCACGGAGTGGTTCGCCAGCGCGGAGAATCAGAAGCTCGCCGAGATCGTCATCAGCTACCAGACACCCACCGGTGGCTGGTCAAAAGCGGTCGATTACACGAAAGGCCCGCGCCAGCCCGGCACGCACTGGACTGCGCAGACCGGCGACGCCTGGCACTACTGCGGCACTTTTGACAACCGCACCACGACCGAGCAGATCAAGTTCCTCGCTGGTGTCTTCACCGCCACGAAACGCGATGACGTGAAGGCCGCGCTGATGAAGGGCCTCGACTACGTTTTCGCCGCGCAGTATCCGAACGGCGGCTGGCCGCAAAACTACCCCGTCGAGCGCGGCTACCACGAGGCCATCACGCTCAATGACGACGCCATGGTGCACATCCTCGAGGTGCTGCACGACCTCGCCGAGGGCGACAACCACTTCGCCTTTGCCGATGACGCGCTGAAGCAGCGAGCGCAGGCTGCGTTCGACAAAGGCATCGCCAACATCGCCGCCATGCAGGTCCGCATCGACGGCCAACCCACCGTCTGGTGCGCGCAGCATCATCCGCTCACGCTCGAGCCCGTGAAAGCCCGCGCCAAAGAGCCGCCGTCCCTCAGCGGCGGCGAATCCGCGAACCTCGTGAAGTTCCTCATGCGCAGCGGCCCCACCACGCCCGAGGTCGTCGCCCTGATCGAGTCCGCGCTGAAGTGGTTCGACGCCCACCGCCTCACCGGCCTGCGCAAAACGAAGACCGCCAAAGGCAAAACCGACTACATCGCCGACCCCGCCTCCACCGAAGTCCTCTGGGCCCGCTTCTACGACCTCAAGACCGCCCAACCCATCTTCGCCGGCGCCGACGACGGCATCGTCTATTCCACCTTCCAAGAAATGGCCGCCAAAAACAAAGTCGCCTACGACTTCTTCAGCACCCGCCCCGCCGAACTCCTCGGCAAGGAGCTCCCGCGCTGGAGGAAGAGGTTGGAGAAGGGGAAGTGAGGGGTCATGCCCCTGGATGCACAATCTCGGGATCACCCGGCCGGTGTAATGCTCGGAAATTCGAGAGATTGAGCGTGTAGATGCGCGATGCTTTTGCCTTTTGGGCGGCGACGAGGTGCAGGTAATCGTAGATGCCTCCGCCGCGCACACCACGACTCTGGGCATCACGCATCGCCCTCATCATCTCAGTCGGCGTGAGAGAGGTCACGCTGAGCAGCGGCAAGAAGTCTTGTTCGATCAGCTCAGAGGCGGCATCCGCCGTCATTTGCAGCTTTCTCCGCCCGCTGGTGAGGATGCTGAAGGTTTCAGCCAGTCCGTGGGCAAACATGCCGAGTTCGCTGGAGTCCATCAGGGCGTCGCATTCACGGTGGTAATCCTCCGTCCCCACGATGGCTGCGACGAGCACTGAGGTGTCGATGAATGCGATCATCTGCGTTTGGCTGGCATGAGGTTTTCCATGCGTTCTTCGCGCATCTCCTGGACGGCCTTGGCGGCGTCAAACCCCTCCCAACCCATCACCACCCGGCGGCCACGAGCATTTCGCACGATGCGCACCTTCGGAAGTTCCTGCTCCAGCTCGATCTTGTCGCCCACGATCTCGATCTTGAACGCCGCGCCTGTCTTGAGATGCAGCTTATCCCGGATCTTTTTGGGAAGAACCACGCGGCCTGCTTTATCAAGTGTAGCTGTCATAGCGGCGACCTTGCCATTCGCCGCCCCATTTTCCAACCCATTTTTCGCCCCATGCGCTTCCTCCTTCTTTCGTCATTCGCCATTCTGGTTTCGTCATTGGCGGCACAGCCGCCGAACATGCTCCTCGGCACGCAGGCCATCGGCGGGCGGTATCAGTTCACGCAGGACGAGCCGCTGCTGGAGAGCGCGAAACTCATCGCGGAGCTTGGGTCGGGCATCATGAAGTTCTCGATCTCGAAGCAGGCCTCGTTTGGCCAAGCGAAGGTGAATGTGCGCGGGAGCAATCCCGGCCTCAAAACACTCGCCGACATCGCGGCGAGGGAGCCGACGCATCGCGCGGTGCTCGACATGCCGTTCACGCACTTCTTCATCTGGGCCTATCCCTTCACCACGCATGGCAACGCGGGCACCTTCAAGCCCGCCGAGCGCGATCTGGAGTATCGCGAAATGTTTGACCTCACCGCTCATCTGCTGCGCACCTACACAGGCAGCGGCAAAAAATTCTACCTCGGCCACTGGGAGGGCGACTGGCATCTGCGGCCGCACTTTGACCCGAAACAGCCCTTCCCCGAGCACTTTGGCGACAACTTCATCGCCTGGCTCAAGGTCCGCCAACAGGCCATCGACGACGCGAAGCGCGACACGCCGCATCAAAACGTCGAAGTCTGGCACTACACCGAGGCGAACCTCGTCGAGCCCTTCCTCCAAGGCGGCCCATGCCTCGCCAACGACATCCTCCCGCAGATAGACGTCGATTTCGTCAGCTACTCCTGCTACGACAGCCTCCAGCGCGGCATCCGCGACGATCTCCACGCCGCGCTCAATCATCTCGAATCGAAACTCAAGCCCAAGCCCGGCATCCCCGGCAAACGCGTCTTCATCGGCGAATACGGCTTCCCCGCGCGACGCTACCCGCCCGAGGTGACCAACCGCAAGAGCATCGACACCATGATCGCCACCCTCGAATGGGGCTGCCCCTTCGTGCTCTACTGGGAACTCTACGACAACGAAGGCACCCCCGAAAAACCCGGCGGCTTCTGGCTCATCAACGAACAAAACGAGAAGCAGCCCATCTGGCACACGCACCAACGCTACTTCGAATGGGCGAAGAAGCATCTCGCGGACATCAAGCAACGCACCGGGCAGTATCCGGCTGATGCGGAGTTCCGTGCCGCGGCGCTGGAATACCTGCGGCAGCAAAAGTAGCTCACGCAGCACACTACGACATCGTCTGGCCTCTCCGGCGTGGTAGAAACTGTTTGCCAGAAGATCACAAACAAGGATCATTCCGTATCGCCAATGAGCTTCCAACAACTGTCCGCCAAGCTCCGCCAGATCCGCTCCGAGATGCCGCGGGTCACCTCCGAGCGTGCTTACGCGCAGATGGATCATTTGATGGGGTGGACGACTTCGAGCGCCCCGAAAAGGCGCCAGCAATAGTAGCCATCTCGCTCCGTCGAGATGAGCCAAGCGCGTCGTAAAAAGCTCCGGCACCGCATTTTCGATTCGGCTGCCGTTTGCCCATCTCGCGGAGCGAGATGGCTACTTTGCTTCGCGGTTTCGATGCGCATCGTAACGTGTTCACCATCCCCATGCGCCTTCTCCTCCTCCTTTCGTCATTCGCCATTTTGCATTCGTCATTCTCCCAAGACTCCACCGCCTGGCTGGAGAAAAACGCGACGCTGATCTTCCACGAGGCTTTTGAGCGTGAAGAAGACGGCAACCTCGCCAAAGCCATCGGCAATGGCTGGAACAGCGCGACGGCAGATCGTGTTCCAAAGGTGAAAATGGCGGACCTCGATGGCGGCATTCTGAAGGTCGCGAGCGCGTCGGAGGCGGCGAAGCATTCAGCGCACATCCATCATGAGGCAGGGTTCACGGATGGCGGCGCGGTGGTGCGCTTTCGGTTTCCGGGGCTGAGCAAGGGCGAGAGCCTCCAACTCGGCTTTGTGGATCGCGAGACGAAAGGCGTGCATGCCGGCCATCTCTGCTACGGTATCCTCAGCCAGAGCAGCGTCACGCTCGTCGATCACAAAACAGGCATCATGAACCTCGACAACCGCCGCCGACGCGATGAAGCGGTAGCAAAGAAGCAAAAAGTGCCCGCCGACCTCGAAGCGCTGCTGAAGACCAAGAGCATCAACATGCCCTTCAAGGCGGACACCGAGTGGCATGAGCTGATTCTACTCACCGTGGGCGATGAGATGCGTCTCACGCTCGATGGCAAACTCATCGCCAAACACCGCTCAGAAGGCTTTGCGCACCCGATGAAGCGCTGGTTCAGCTTCTTGATCCCCAACACCGTCTGGATCGACGACGTGAAAATCTGGAAAATCCGTGGTTAAGCGCGGCCATCATTTCTGGGATTGGATGCTTGGCAAAAGCTGTGCTTGGATGCGTCGTGGCTGGCTTTCTTTTATCGAACGATCCCATTCCTGTAACTGACTTCCCTTGCTTTGCCGTGGGTGAAGGCGCGGAGGTGCGTTTTCTGGGAACTGTGCGTGGGCAAGAAGATGGACATGCGATCTCCGGCATCGAATACAGTGCCTATCTTCCGATGGCAGAAAAAATGTTGGCGGAAATGATGGTCGAAGGCGCTCAACAAAAGGCTATTCATGACGCCTTCATCCAACACCGACTTGGTTTTGTGGCCGCCGAAGAACCTTCAATTTTGATTCGAGTGCGCAGCCGTCACAGCGCAGAGGCCTTTGAGCTTTGCCACTGGTATTTGAAGGAGATCAAGAGTCGTGTGCCCATTTGGAAGCAGCCGATCTTCTTGTGAGTTCTGGGTTAACATAACTTCCCCTTTATCGAGCACCAGGGTGCAAAATCTCGCTTCTTGGACGTTTGCTCCTCCTAAACTCATCCGACCGGCCATGAAACGTTTCTTCGATTGGTTCAATAACCTTTACCCCATCTGGCTGGTCAGCCTGGCGGTGATCGCTTTTTTCAAACCGGAGACGATGCTGTGGTTCGACAGGCCTTGGATCTTTTGGTCACTCGCCTCATCCATGCTCGGCATGGGTCTGACGCTGAGCATGGACGATTTCCGAGCCATCGCGAAGATGCCGAGCAGTGTGGCGCTCGGTTTTGCGGCACAATACACGATCATGCCACTGGCAGGCTGGCTAGTCACCAAGCTGCTGAACCTAGAGGCAGGACTCGCTGTGGGTATCATCTTAGTGGCTAGTTGCCCGGGCGGCATGGCTTCGAACATGATCAGTTACTTAGCACGGGCAAACGTGGCCCTTTCCGTCGTTCTAACCATGTTTTCGACCTTGCTGGCCTTCTTTTTCACTCCGATGTGGACCAGCGTTTTGGCAGGAAAATATGTGCCCGTGGATGCCTGGGGGCTTTGTCTTTCTGCCTTACAACTGACGATTGCCCCTGTGGTGCTAGGTGTGCTGATTCGTTGGCGACTGCCGCGTGTGGCTGACCAAATCGGTGCCTGCGGCCCCACGGTCGCAGTCGTGGCCTTTACCCTTGTCAGTGGCGGCATTGTGGCGGCGAGTGCTGCCTCCATTGCTGAGCACTTTGGGGTGCTCGCCTTAGCGGCCGCACTGCTGCACGTGATCGGTTTTGTCGTGGGTTATCTTCTTCCCAAAGTCTTGCGCTTTCCTGAATCAGTAGCGCGCACCGTCAGCATCGAGGTGGGCATGCAAAATGGCGGTATGGCGGCATCGCTGGCACGTGAGCATTTTGCCGTAATGCCCCTTGCGGCAGCAGCCGGTGTGTTCAGTGGCGTGCTGCAAAATGTCATTGGTGGATTGGCAGCTGCTTTTTGGAAACGACGAAAGCCTTCCGCATGAGTCGCCGTGACATCTACTACTGGAAGTGCGACCGACCAGCGGCCTTTCACGGCACGCAATCGCGCGGCGTGGCTAGTGCTGAAATTCAGCAGCAGTTGCAGCAAGCTTTGGCAGAGTATTTCGATGAGAGCGAGGTCCTGCTAAGCCCAGGCTCAGGTCAAGGCAATCACCTCACCTGGAACGCTGAGATCGCAGGACAGGCGGTCTTTCTTCGTGTGGAAAATGGGCCTGAGCGAGATGGCCACCTCATCATTGAATCCAATGTGCTGGATCGTGTGAGACTCGCAGGTGTGCGCACCCCGCGGGTATTGGGCTGTGATGCCAGTCGCAGCCACGTGCCCTTCGCTTGGCAGGCCTTGGAGCGTATTCCTGCTCCGGATTTGAATCAGGCATTCAAGCAAGGCACCCTTGATACAAATCACATCGCACATCAGATCGGTGCTGCCGTTGCCACTTGGCAGAGCATTCGTCTCACAGGTTATGGCGTGCTTGATGAAACGCTGCGCGGCTATCGCGAAACGTACACCGACTATTATCACCTGCGTTTGGATGAGCATCTGCACTTCCTGAAATCACGTGGCTTTTTCTCTAGCAGCGAAGACGTCTTGGCCGAGATCGAAAACCACCATGCTCTGCTCGACCTAGCACCCGGTTGCTTGGTTCACAAAGACCTAGCGCTCTGGAACATCCTGGGTTGTCCGCATGAGATTGCTGCTTTCATCGACTTTGATGATGCCATCAGTGGTGACGCCATGGATGACTTGTCTCTGCTGGCCTGCTTTCACGATGCGGCTTTCCTGCGTCATGCTTTCCTGGGTTATGAAAGTGTGCGCGCGCTACCTACCGAAGCGCTTCGACGATTCTGGCTACATCTGCTCAGAAACATGATCGTGAAATCAGTAATCCGCATCGGTGCGGGTTACTTTGATCGTGACGATGGCTTTTTTCTGATCTCAGCCGGTAGCTCCGGCCAAACTCTGCGTGAAGTGACCCTATCCAAACTCAAGCTGGCTTTGCATGGCTTGCGAGAAGCCAGCAGCCTCGACATTCTGTGAATCATGAAATCTCTCATCGGCACTTTTTTATCCATCGGATCACCCGCCGTCACCGAACTAGCCGCTGAAGTCGGTTACGACTGGGTGCTGATCGACCTGGAGCATGGTTGCGAATCCGAAGCCGCGCTGCCGAACCAACTCCGTGCTCTGCGTGGCAGCCAAACGCTAGCGATCGTGCGGGTCAGTGCACCTCATCCCGACCTGATTGGCCGGGCACTTGACTGGGGTGCTCAGGGGATCATGGTGCCGCACGTGGATACAGCTGAGCAGGCATGGCACTGCGTGCAGGCAGCTCATTATCCCCCCCGCGGTCATCGTGGTGTTTCTCGCACGGTTCGGGCTTATGGTTATGGGATGAAAATTCCTGAAGGCGAGCTGCCGAAGCCAATCCTACTCGCTCAGATCGAGACTGCACAAGGGGTGACCAATGCAGATCGGATCGCAGCCGTGCCAGGCATCGACGCGCTGTTCATCGGTCCGGCAGATTTGAATTATGACCTGAAGGCTAGGCCATCATCACCAAGTTACGATGACTGCCTGCACGCTGTCGTGAAAGCCGCCAAGGACCATGGCAAGGGCAGCGGCATCCTTGTACGTCACTCCGATGACGTAGAAGAGTTGAAGCAACTCGGGCTGACCTGGATCGCCATGGACTCAGACCTCTCACTCGTCCGAGAGGGCTTCAAAAGAAATCTCGCCGCAGGTCAGCGGATGGCGGAAGAGCTTGCTCAGTAGCTACGCGCAAAGACCACGCGGCGTGAGCTGGGCTTGCCAGTGAGGAAGCACTGACCATCTTCAACAAACTCATCGCTGATCGGGATGCAGCGGATGGTCACCTTCATGTCTTTGGCAATCTGATCTTCCTCTTCATTACTGCCTGCCCAGTGCATGAGGGCAAAACCTCCTGGCCCAGCATCGGCAAAGAAGGCTTTGAATTCATCCAGCGTGTTCAGTTTCTTCATGTTCGCGTCACGCATTTCGGTGGCGCGCTTCAGCAAAGCGTCCTGGATGTCTTGAAGCTTTTCGGTGATATCGCGAATGAGGTCTTCTTTGGGAATGAATTCCTTCTGCTTCGGCGGGAGATCCCGGCGGGCGACCGCGACGGTGCGGCTGGCGATGTCACGTGGCCCCATCTCGATGCGCAGAGGCACGCCTTTCTTGATCCACTCCCAGTTCTTCGCCCCTCCCTGAAGGTCGCGTTTGTCCACGTGCACGCGCAGGGGCTCGCCGTGGAAGCTCTGTGTGCGCAAGGTTTGCGCCAGCGCCTCGCAAGCGTCGATGATTTCTTGGCGGGTGTCTTCCTTCGGGGTGACGGGCAGGATGACGACCTGATGCGGAGCCACCCGCGGTGGGAGGATGACGCCGTCGTCATCCCCATGGGCCATGATCAGCGTGCCAATGAGCCGAGTACTGACCCCCCAACTTGTGGTGTGAACGAGCTGTCGCGTGTTATCACGGCCCAGGAACTGAATGTTCGCTGCCTTAGCGAAGTTTTGGCCGAGGTAATGCGAAGTGCCAGCCTGGATGGCTTTTCGGTCCTGCACCATCGCTTCAACAGTGTAGGTATTGACGGCACCTGGAAAGCGCTCGTTCTCCGTCTTCTCCCCAGGGATGACCGGGATGGCCAGATGATTGCGGAGGAAATCCGCATACACCTTGTGCATGAGTTTGGTTTCCTGGATGGCTTCCTCGGCTGTCTCGTGCGCGGTGTGGCCTTCCTGCCAGAGGAATTCAGCCGTGCGGAGGAAGAGACGAGGACGCATCTCCCAACGCATCACGTTGGCCCACTGATTGATCAGCAGCGGCAGATCGCGGTAGCTTTCTACCCAGCGAGCAAAGGCGGCTCCGATGATTGTCTCGGAGGTCGGGCGGATGACGAAAGGCTCGGCAAGCTCACCCGTCGGGATCATCTTGGTGGTGCCATCGGGCTGCTTTTGCGCCTCCAGACGATGGTGCGTGACGACGGCACATTCGGTGGCAAAGCCTTCCGCGTGCTCAGCCTCCTTCTCCAGGTAGCTCAGAGGAATCAGAAGGGGAAAGTAGGCGTTCACATGCCCGGTCTCTTTGAACTTCACATCCAGCTGGCGCTGGATGTTTTCCCACAGACCATAGCCCCACGGCTTGATGACCATGCAGCCACGGACCTCGGAGTTTTCAGCGAGGTCAGCGGCGCGGACGACTTGCTGATACCATTCAGGGAAGTCTTTGTCGCGAGTAGGAGAAATAGCGGTCTGGCTCATGGGAGGGGGCGGAGAGTAGAGGCAAACCGCAGCGGGTCAAATGATGCGCATCCTGAAGCCTGACAAGATGCATCAGTCCAACGCACGCTTAGGAGCTGCGATGCGGATCTTTGGATCCTTCGGATTAGGGATGGCCGACTTGGTGAAACGTTGCACTTCAAAAGGAGTGACGTTGGAGGTCAGCTCGAGTTTGTCTAAAAACTCCCAGGTGGCTGGAACCCCGATCTGATCCGCCATTTGTCGTGCCTCCAGGTAAGTTGCATACGCATCGGCTTTCACCTGAAAAATTGCCACGCCTTGGGGATCAAGCTTAAGCTGCCTGAGCGTGCGCTGATAGGTCGAGCTTTCAGAGCGAATCTGTTCGAGAGTTTCGCCCCCCCCCGTCTTGGGCGACCATTGCAGCTGCACGTAGCTGGACCCAGGCTTCACCGAAGGCTTAAAGGTGTAAGAGGAGCTATTCATCATGGGGCTCGTGGCCGCTCTATCAAGGGTGGCAGCCAGCTTAAAGGCATCATAAATGGTCTTTTGCCGGACCACATTTTTGAAGCCGTCCATGTCCGCGAGTTCCTTGACGAAGTAATCTAAGATTTCACGCGGAGTAAATTTAACCTCAACGACCTTGCTCCCCCAGCCGAAAGTCGCTTTGCCCCCGCCCGCTGCTGCTTTGATGATGGGCTTGGCCGGATCACGCGAGGGATCTAAAGCAAGCCACTTGGTGAAGTCACCTTTCGTCGCCTCAAGAATCGCTGTAGCTACGACAGGCAACGTCGAACGTGTGACGAGTGCGATGCTTCCGATAGCCGTCAAAACCTGACGGCTCGTTGGGATTTTGGCATCACTCAGCACCTTGTGAGCCATGGCGACTTGATCGAGCTGAAAGGTATTGACCAGAGGGGCAAGCTCAGGCCAAGCCGCCTGGGCAGCCTGCGGACTGCCGAAGATATCAGCCAGCATTTTCGCAAAAGGATCGATCTTCACTTCTTTGTACTCAAATTGGCTGCGAATCTTTTCGAGCCCTTCGATCACTGGCTTAATGAACTCTTTTTCATTCAACAAGAGCACACCTTGTTTGGCCACGATCACACGCACTTCATTGGGTTCTTTAGGAAAGGGTCGCGGATTCGGCAGTCGCACGTACGTCGGCGGTTCTGGCTTGAAGACCGGCGTTTGATCCAGCAGCGCCTTGAGTCGCTCAACTTCGGCGAGAAGCTTTTCTGTCTCGGTTTTCTGCTTCTCTTTGTCCTTCTTCGCTTCCTCTAGCTTTTTGCGGAAGGTATCCAAGTCCATGAACTTCATCCTGGATTGCATTTCCGTGGTATCGACAGACTGCAATTGCTCCGCTGCTTTTTTCAGATCCTGCTCCGCCTGCTTTTTCTGTTCTTCCAGCTTCTTGGGATCAGCCGCTGGGGGCGGCAACTGATCTACTTTCTTCTTCATCTCTTCATGCTGCTCTTTGGTCACAGGTGGCAAATCCGAAAGGATTTTCTGAAGTGTGCGCGCCGTGTTAAGACTCATCATCACGAACACAATCATCAACACCCCGACGACGTTTGTCACCGCGTCCATCAAGGAGTCGAGATTCAGCTCTGAATCGCCGCCATTGTTGCGTTTGGCCATGGGCTAAAAAATCATGTGTTATTTAGGAATCGTAGGCGCAGGAATTCCCACGGGTGTCGCGGGCGGTGGGGCGACTTTACCACGAAACTTCTCAAACAAGGCAAGATCGAGCTGGCCCCGCCCTGGAATCGGCAGTTTACCCACACGTAGATTGTAGTCAGACTCGGCACGACCTGCCCCATTGTTGAATGCGCCCTGTCCGTCATCCCTAACTAAATAGAGAATCAGGCTATTCTTGTCTTTCGCAGCTTCTGCTAGGAAATGATTGTATTCAGGATTGCCAAAAACGATGTCAGGGGATGCACCAAGGCGGAAATCCCCAGCCCCCCAAGGATCCAAAAGCCGGAGTGAACCTGCAGAACACTCCACAAAAAAAACCTTGGTATTTTCAGGCAGGCCGGAGCCTGAGGGCTGAACCACCACAGGTGGCACTTTCTTGTCTGGCGGCACTTGCCGCTTCTGAATTTCCGCCATCAGCTCTTGAATAAGCTTTCGGCTCTCTTGCTGCTGTTCTTTCATGCCCTTGATCTCGGTCAGCAGATCGTCCAATTGCTTTTGAAGATTGGTAGCGATTTCCAGATTCTGCTTTTGTACTTCCTTCGATGAATCCATCAACTGCCTCAGCTTCAGGTATCTCTGCTGCCTCTCTTGAACATCCTGCTGTAGCTTCTCGAGTTCAGCCAGTTTTTCTTTGAGCAGGGCATCCAACTTTTGACGTTCCTCGAGTTCCTTGATCATGCGCAGGTATTCCTGAGCCATTTTGATCTCCTCAGGAGTTCGACCTTCTGCCTTCCCTGCTTGGGCAATGACCAAGACGACAATGATCAACACCAGCGCGCCGATAAGGCAGGCCAGAATGCTGAGGAAGGGAAAGAGTGAAACTTCACTTCCTGATGACTCACGCCGCTGTGCCATGATCGTGGGGAGGTTCTGGTGGACTACTCAGCACGGCTAAACCAGCTTTTTTTCTTCACTTGGTGAATCAAGATCTGTTTGGTGCCGAGTTCCTTGAGCACATTGTTCAGGCCTTGTATGCCACTTGCCAGCGCACGATTGTATTCAGTGCTTTGGCGAACGGCATCCGTCACCGCCGTGGTGAAGTCCTCACGCATTCGATTCACGGCTTGGCCAAACTGGGCATCGACGTGCTCCTGATGAGCCGCTGCACGCTTATCGAGATTGTCTGCATAATCACGAATCTTTGCTGAGAGCGCATTGAGATCTGTCAGAAATTCGCGCTGGGACACTGCGACCGCTTTCACCAGATGTTCCATCAAACCACCGGCATCTCCCGCCACTGCGGCAGAACCCGCACCGCCATCATTCAGCCTTGGCATCAGCACCTCATTGCAGAAAGCATCAATGTTGTTGAGGTTATCGTCTTCCGCTTTCGCCAGCACATTCATGGGGAAGTTGAGGAACATCGCCAGCACAAGACCGAGCAGTGTCGTGTCGAAAGCTGTGCCCAGACCACTGGTGACATTGCTGATGGATCCCATGATTTTATCCATGTCAGAGACATTGCTCAAATCCATGGCACCAATCGCCTGAGATAGACCGAGCACTGTTCCGATGAAGCCGAGAATCGGAATGGCCCAAAGGAAGACTTTGGTTAGCGCATAGCTGCCGCCAATTCGCGCGCTATCAATGTTGCTCTGCGCACTAAGCATGTTGGTCACATCGCCATTGTTTTGGCGAATCTCAAACAACTCCAAGCCCTTGCGAATGCGGTTCACCATCATGCTATCTCGCAGACGGGCTGGCAGGCCATAAAGGTGATCAATGAATTGCCCCACGTTGTCTGCAGACACCTCCTGGTTGATGTCCGTTGGCAGGACATCAAGGTACATAGCCGCTTTTTGATGACGCAGCTTTTGCAGCTTCAGGTAGAGAATCGCGACCGCCCACCAGAAGAAGAAGGTCTCCGCGTAGTTCACCCAAGTTCTCTCATAGAAAAGATCGTGGATGTAATCCATCGCATTCACCGGAGGCTTACCTAACTCACCCATTCCAAATGGATACAAGATGCCATACCAAGCCAGAGTCGCGACAGCACCGATCCCAAGAGCAAGCAACGGATTCGGATTGGCTGGATCTTTTTCCTCCCAGCCTCCACGAGCGGCTCGATGTTGATCGTAAAACTGTGTGCCGTTCGATGGCGCAGATGCATTGGATGCGGAGATTTCCCCATGGTCTGCCCAGTTTTCTGCTGCTGAAGTTGATGCCACTGAGGGGGGAGGAAGCCCAGACGGTGGCGGCAGAGCAACTCCCAGCTCCGAGGGTACAGCGATTTTGCTATTGCATCCAGGGCAGCGAACCATCTTACCGGCCATATCAGGCTCGGCCTTGAGCTGCATGTCACAGGTGGGGCATTTGAATTTCACGTCAGTGTTCTGGGGTTTGGAGAAAGAAACGGCAAGAGGCTAAACGCGGCCGTGGATAGACAATCCGCCTGAAAAAACGCATCAAATTCTTTTTCCCTTCTACCTTTGCATTATCCTTTTTCGCAGCGAGGTGCCAGAAACTGTCCGCTCCATGCAACCAATGGATGAACTCTGCTCGACTGAGGAAAATTTGTTTTGATGACAAGTCCGGCTGACCAAGGTTTTGCCTACCGTTCTATGGATTTGCAGGCATGGCGTTCGTGGATGGTCACAACACTCAGGCCACCGCACTGACATCCAGCTTCACGAAGTTGAGCAACTCCTCGGCACTCATCTCGGCGAGCATTTGCTCTGCCCCAGCACCATCACCCACCAGGTCTTGCGCGAGGGATAGCTTGTCATCAAGGAGAGCATCAATGCGCTGCTCGATGGTGCCTTGGCAGATGAATTTGTGGACGATGACGTTCTTTTGCTGGCCGATGCGGAAGGCGCGGTCGGTGGCCTGGTTTTCGACGGCGGGGTTCCACCAGCGGTCAAAGTGGATGACGTGGCTGGCCGCGGTGAGGTTGAGGCCGGTGCCACCGGCTTTGACGCTGATCACCATGAAGGGCGGGCCGCCGGGCTGCTGGAAGGCTTCCACGAGCTCGGGGCGCTTTTTCACGCTGGTGCCGCCGTGCAGGATGAGGCCCTCGCGGCCAAACACGGTGCTCAGGTAGCGGGCGAGCGGATCGCAGGTTTCCTGGAATTGCGTGAAGATGAGGGCGCGCTCGCGTTTCTCGGCGAGGTCGCCGCAGATCTCAGCAAGGCGGGCGAATTTGCCACTATCGACGGGAGCCCACGCACCGTCGCCGTTCCAATGGCTGGGGTGGTTGCAGACTTGCTTGAACTTGAGCAGGAAGCCGAGCACGAGGCCTTGTCGCTGGATGGGCTCCATCTGTTTGTCGGCGAGCATCTTGGCGAGTTGATCGACGAGCTTCGCGTAAATCGTCGCCTGACGTTTCGTTAGGCCGCAGAAAGCTTTCAACTCGATCTTGTCCGGCAGATCGGTGATGATGCGGCGATCCGTCTTCATGCGGCGCAGGATGTAGGGCCGCACGAGGCGACGCAGCGGCGCGTAGCCTTTGCTGGACTTCGCACAGTGTTTCACGGCATCGGCAAAGGCCGCGCTGCCGCCGAGCAGGCCGGGATTGAGGAAATCGAAGAGGCTCCAAAGATCGCCGGGTCGGTTTTCGACCGGTGTACCGGTCAAAGCGATGCGCACGGGTGCCTGCAAAGCCTTCACCGCCTTCGCGGAGCCGCTGCCGCTGTTTTTGATGGCCTGCGCTTCATCGAGAATCACCATGCTCCAGGCGTGCGAGAGCCATGCGTCGGTCTTTTGCAGGAATTGATAGGTCGTGAGCATCACATCAAAGCCACGCAAGGCTTCCGCCGGATGTGTCGCGGCCAACGCGAGCGTTTCGCGATCGGTCTGCGAGGGATGCGCGATGAAGAGTCGTAGATCAGGCGCGAACTTCGCGACTTCGGCTTTCCAGTTTCCGATCAATGAAGCGGGCACGATCAGCAACGCAGGAGCGCGGAGCCCCTCTCCCGCCTTCTTTGCCAAAAGCAGTGCGATCACCTGCACCGTCTTCCCAAGGCCCATGTCATCGGCGAGGCAGGCTCCGAGGCCCATCTGCGTCATGAACTTCAACCATGCGAAACCTTGGCGCTGATACGGACGCAGCGTCGCGCGCAGATTTTCGGGCGGAGAGGCTTCTTCGGGGTTTTGGAGCTTCTGCAGTACTTCGGCGAGTTTTTCGCCGACGACGACGGTACTCCATTCGGGCACGACTTCGGCCACATCGTCTTCGGCAGCCGTTTTGACCTCGCCAAAGCCTGCGAGGAGTCGCATGCCGTCGAGAAAGCCGATACCGCCCTCGCCAGTGGCGTTTTGCACGCGTTTCCAGTGCGCCATGACCTGCTGCAATTTTTCGCCATCGACCTCGACCCACTTGCCTCGCAGTGAAACGAGCCCCGTGTCGGCGCTGAGCAGCTTTTCGAGCTCCGCAGGCGTCAGCGGCTCGCCATCGAGGCTTTGCTCGATCTTGAAGCTGAGCAGCGTCCCGGCATGCAGCGAGGTCTTCTTCGGCGCATCAATCGTCACCGCGACGGTGGGACGCGAGGTCTTGCCGGCCTTCCACCAGTCCGGCAGCTTCATGATGATGCCGCATTCTTGAAATACGGTGGTCTCGCGTAGCACTCGGTAAGCCTCTTGCGGCGACATCGCCATCGGTTGGAAGAGTCGCTTCGATTCGAGCCACTCGCGCAGCAGCTTCGATTTGTCCGCCGCGAGCCTCACGGGCTCCAGCAGCGCATTCAGCGCCGTTTGATCTTTCTGCCCCGCATAAAGCTGAAGCGCCCGCGCCAGCGGCAGATGCTGCGGCTGGCCGGTAGCGCCGAGTTTCTCCGTGAAGGTCGCGAGGAAGGCAAAGGGACGTAGCGTGTCCGTCTTGTTCTCCGCGAGGTGAAAGCTCACGCGACCGACCGCATGCCACGCCGGGCATTCCTCGCGCAGCCAGGCCGCCACGTTTCCACCAGCTACTGCTGCGAGATGCTGAGCTAACTCTTGCCAGAGCCTAACGAGCAGTTCTGGCGTTAAGTGTTCGGCACCTGGAAAACACGGCGCTGCGGCGAGCAAGACTTCTGCTTCTTCGCCGGACAAAGCCGGGACGTGCAGGGCATCCAACGTTTGGCAAAGGCGCGCGAAAAAAGCCCGAGCCAGTTCGCGCAGCCAGCGCCAGCTGGGTTCCAGTTCAGCCGTGAGCCAATCGGTCGCCAGTAGGTGCAAACAGCCAGCGACACCTTTCGTCGAGACCAATCGCCGATCCTCCGGCGTGTTTGGTTTTCCTTCCCAAACCCAAGCGCCTTCGGGAGTTAAAACTGGGCTGAGGGTGAGCATGCGCGGAGGCTTGGATTACCAAGCAAAGGAAAGCCGAATTCCAATTTTGCCAGCCAGGATGTAGGCTGGCTCAGCATCGAAAAAGGGCTGCGCGCTGCCAAAGGTCAGCCTTTTTTCCAAAGGCATGGTATCGTCGGCACGATTCCAAAGCACGAGGCAAGCAAGGTCCGTGTGGCGGCTGCGGTAAACGATGCCATCAAAACGGCTGGGATGCCGTGCGATGCGCTCTGCCCAGAGCTGCGGCAGCTGCAAATCCGTGGCGTAGAGGGTTCCAGCATCAATGCCCAAAGCGAGTCTCGTTTCAGGCTGTGTGAGATCGCAGAGGCGGAGAGCCTCGGGCAGGCCCGTCGTCTGGAGGTAGTTCCAACGCAGCGCCTGCTGACGTGGGATGACGTAGAGTTCATCGCCATTAGCGCGCTGAGCGGCAAAGCGGTCTCCCCACACTTCAGCGACGGTGGTTTCCTGGTCCACGGCCAGATAAACGCAGGGGAAATCCCCCGAGATTGGGGTCAATCGTGAGCCCTTGGAGGCAAAGAACTGGGAAGGAAACTCGACTCGGCAGAGGCGATGCCAACCCAGCGTGGCCCACATCCCAGGAGACCTGATGGGCAATGCGATCTCATCAAACCGTGTCTGGTCAGGTGGCTGGCGTAGGTCCCGCGTCATGCTGACTTAGCGTGCATCTGCCTCCACCGCAGCGAGGACTGAGTCCAACTGACCTTGGCGAAGGGCAAGCAGGGGTGTTTTCCCGCCCGTGAGGGGATGCGCCTGAAGGAGGAAGGCAAACGCGGCCAAGGGGCTGTCATCGAGATGATCACGCACAGCAGCGAGCACCTCAGGCAGTCCTGGCAACAAACCTCCCTCTGGGCGAAACTGCCAGACTGGAACGAGGTAATCGCCACCACCAGAACGGTAGGCCAAGACCTTACCTTGGCGAATCTGGTGGGCCAAAGCCTGCCGCGTGACGGGCTGAGGTTTGCGAAAGAGATAACGAGCCTTTTCTACGCCAACACAGCCACCCTCTTCAGCCAGCAGGACAGTCAGGCCTTCATCTGAAGTGGCATGCCCCTCCGCTACTTGTGCTGGCAGCCGCTCCCGGATGACATCTCCCATCAGGGCACTCACGCGCCCCAGACTGAGCCCGAGCTGAAGGCCTGCATTCAGGAGTGCACGGATTTGCCCTCCCAAGACTTCGGTGACGGGAACACTAGGGCTGAGCACAGCAGCCTCTTGAAGTTTGTTTTCTGTAATGCTCATGAGGTTATTTTCCCAATTTACCTTCTTTTTTCAAGCATCTTTTGGAAAAAACCTTTGGCGATTAGCCCTGTTGCTGAATGTGTCGAGCGCAACTGAGGATCTCCTGGGCCGCGCGGTGGATCTCATCAGGTGTCGTTAGTCGGGACAAGGACAGCCGAAGTGTGCTGGCTGCCGAGGCAGCATCGCATCCCATCGCCTCCAAAACGTGCGAGGGATGCAACGACGCCGTGTGACAGGCTGAGCCTCCTGAACAGGCAATGCCCCGCTGGTCGAGCCGGATGAGCATCGCCGCCGCATCGACTCCTGGCAGACAGAGGCTGCACGTGCCAGGCAGGCGCGGGGCCGCAGCACCATGCACCCGAGCCCCAGACCAGCCCAAGAGCAGGACACTTTCTAGAGCATCTCTCAGGGCCGACATCTGCTTTTCACCACCAGCCGCGAGCCAGTCAGAAGCCATGAAGGCCGCATGCCCCATGCCGAGAATGCCAGGCACATTTTCTGTGCCACTGCGTCGGCCTGCCTCTTGCCCACCACCGACCAGCAGCGGCCGAAAGGGCACCCTACGATTTACAAAAAGCGCTCCCACGCCCTGAGGCCCATGCATTTTATGACTGCTAATGCTGAGGTAATCGACAGGCACCGCGCTTACATCCAGGGGCATCTTTCCCGCCACTTGGACTGCATCCGCATGCACCAAAACGCCGGCAGCGTGACAGAGCTCCACGACGCGCGCCATCGGCGTTATCACGCCCGTCTCATTGTTGCCCCAAATGAAGGAGGCAAGCGCCACACGCCCTGCCTTCAACTCAGATTCCAGCACTTCCACATTCAATAAGCCCTGGGCATCGACAGGGATCAGGCGCACCTCTCCGCCCTGGGCCTGCCAGCGCTCGGCAGCCTCCAAGCCTGCGGCGTGCTCGACTTGGCTCGTGATCAGCACGGGCCGGTCGGTCCATTCCGCTTGGGCAAATGATAGCACGGCGTTGATCGCCTCCGTGGCCCCGCTGGTGAACACAATCTCCTCCGGCTGGGCCTGCAAAAGAGCCGCCACCTGCGCCCTGGCCGACTCAACAGCACGCCGGGCACGGCGGCCTGCGCTGTGGGCGGAGGAGGGATTCCCGAACCGCTCGCGCATCCAGGGCAGCATGGCCTCGATCACCTCGGGCAGCAGAGGAGTGGTGGCATTCGCATCCAGATAAATCATGGCACACGACAATAGGGCAGCTTTTTGGAATGATGCATCGGTTTAGCGGCTCCGAGATCGAACGCTGCTTCAAAAAACCCTCAAATCTCGCCTTTTCCATGGCATGCCCCAATTCTAGCGTTTAGAAAGACGCCCGCCTCGGCGGTCACAAAAGAATCTATGTGCGGCATTGTAGGTTATATCGGCAAGCGGCAGGCCAGCCCTATCCTCCTGGATGGGCTGAGTCGGCTGGAGTATCGTGGCTATGACTCAGCAGGCATCGCCCTGCTGAACGGCGCGCCCCAAGTCAACATCATCAAAAAGGCAGGGCGCATCGACAACCTGCGTCAAGCTGTCGCGGAAGTCAGCCACGCCGGGGCCACTGGGATTGCCCACACGCGTTGGGCCACTCACGGTGCGCCCACGGATGAAAACGCCCACCCCCACCGCGATCAAAGCGGCAAGCTGGTGCTCGTCCACAATGGCGTGATCGAGAACTATCAAAGCCTGAGAGAGCAGCTCACTGCCAAAGGCCATTCCTTTGAATCTCAGACCGATACGGAAGTTTTAGCTCACCTGGTGGGCACCTACTACGATGCTAGCGATGAAACCGACGGGGCCACACGCCTGCGCAATGCCGTGCAGAGCGCCCTGCGCAAGGTCAAAGGCACGTATGGCATCGCCGTGCTCCACGCCGACGTGCCGGGCGTGATCGTCGGGGCACGCCTCGGCAGCCCACTGGTCGTGGGCCTCGGCGAAGGCGAGCACTACCTCGCCTCGGACGTGAGCGCCATCGTCGCCCACACGCGTGATGTCGTTTACCTGAACGATCACGATGTCGTCAGCCTGAGCAGCGAGCGTTTTGACGTGACCAGCATGGCCGGCGGCGATGCCCAGGTGAAAGTCAGCCGTGTGGAATTCACCGCCGATGATGCCGAGAAGGGTGATTTCCCGCATTACATGCTGAAGGAGATCTACGAGCAACCGCAGAGCCTCCGCAATGCCCTGCGTGGACGACTTTCCCGCGATGAGGCCACCGCGATCCTGGGTGGCCTGAACATGAGCCCACAGGAGCTGCGCGGCATCGACCGCATCATCCTCAGTGGCTGCGGCACGGCCTTCCACGCCGCGATGGTTGGCGAGTATGTCATCGAAACCCTCGCGCGCGTGCCGACTGAGGTCGAAATCGCCTCCGAGTTCCGCTACCGCAACGTCCCTGCTGACAAAAACACGCTCCAATTTGTGCTGAGCCAGAGCGGCGAGACGATCGACACCCTAGCTGCTCTGCGGGAAGCACGGCGCAAAGGCATCCGCTGCCTCGGCATTGTGAACAGCGTCGGCAGCACCATCGCCCGAGAAAGCGACGGCGGCTGCTACATCCACGCCGGGCCAGAGATCGGGGTCGCGGCCACCAAGACCTTCACCTCGACGGTCGCCGTGCTCTCCCTGCTCGGCATGCTTTTCGGCCGCATCCACCACCTCAGCAGCGCCGACGGCCTGGAGATGATTGACGAGCTCGAAGCCATCCCTGACAAAATCACCTCGATCCTGAAGCAGGCTGACAAGATCAAAGCCATCGCTGAAAAGCACTGCAACGCCGAGGGCATGCTCTTCATGGGTCGCCAAGCGAACTACCCTGTCGCCATGGAGGGTGCGCTAAAGATGAAAGAGATCAGCTACATCTACGCCAGCGGTCACCCCAGTGCCGAGCTAAAGCACGGCATCATCGCCCTCGTGAAACCGGACATGCCCAGCGTGTTCATTGCCCCCGACGACGCTGTCTTCGACAAAAACGTCAGCAACATCGAAGAGGTCTTGGCGCGCAAAGGCCCTGTCATCGCCGTCACCACCGAAGGCCGCACCGAGCTCGAACGCCTCACGGAGGACGTCATCTACGTGCCGGACAGCCCAAGCTACCTCAGCCCGCTGCTCACCGTCATTCCACTTCAGCTTTTCAGCTACTACACCGCCGTCGCCCGCGGCTGCGATGTCGATAAGCCACGCAACCTGGCGAAAAGTGTGACCGTGGAGTGACCTCCCGCTCGACCTCCATGATTTGGCGGGGGACAAAAGCTCGTTCACTGCCGTGTGTCTTGTCCTGAACGTCCTAGTTCATCGGCACTCTGGACAACGCCGCCGTCAACCTACCGCCTAGCAGTCCAATGCCCAAAGCCTGAGAGGGACAAAATCGCCGTTTGACTTCCACCACATCTCCCCGGACATATCATCGCATCTTGATACGTTGATTTGTTACTCTTACCCCAAACCTGAACCCACCCACGCCCACCTATGAGCGACTACAAAGTCAAAGACATCGCCCTAGCCGACTTCGGCCGCAAGGAACTCGACATCGCTGAGAGCGAAATGCCCGGCCTCATGGCCACCCGCGAGAAGTATGGCCCGAAGAAGCCCCTCGCTGGTGTCCGCATCACCGGCTCCCTCCACATGACCATTCAAACGGGCGTGCTCATCGAGACGCTGAAGGAACTCGGTGCCGACGTCCGCTGGGCCTCCTGTAACATTTTCTCTACCCAGGACCACGCCGCAGCCGCCATCGCTGCCTCCGGCACACCCGTCTTTGCCTGGAAGGGCGAAACGCTGGAAGAATACTGGTGGTGCACCTGGCAGGCCATCATGTTCCCCGGCAACAAAGGCCCACAGCTCATCGTCGATGACGGCGGCGACGTGACCCTTCTCATCCACAAGGGCTATGAAATGGAAAACGGCGACAAGTGGGTCGAGACCCCCTCCGACAACCACGAAGTGAAAGTCATCAAGGACCTGCTCAAGGACATCGCCAAGAAGCAGCCCGGCATCTTCCACGAGATCGTCAAGGAGCTGAAGGGCGTCTCCGAAGAGACCACCACCGGCGTGCATCGCCTCTATGAAATGGCGAAGGCTGGCAAGCTGCTCTTCCCCGCCATCAACGTGAACGACAGCGTCACGAAGTCCAAGTTCGACAACCTTTACGGCTGCCGCGAATCCCTGCTCGACGGCATCAAGCGTGCCACCGACGTCATGATCGCCGGCAAAGTCGGCGTTGTCTGCGGCTACGGTGACGTGGGTAAAGGCTGCGCCTTCGCCCTCCGCGGCATGGGTGCCCAGGTCATCGTGACCGAAATCGACCCCGTGTGCGCCCTTCAGGCCGCCATGGAAGGCTTCCGCGTCATGCCCATCGAGGATACCCTTGGCTGGGGCGACATCTACGTCACCACCACCGGCAACAAGGACATCATCCGCCTGGAGCACATGGAAAAGATGAAGGACCAGGCCATCGTCTGCAACATCGGCCATTTCGACAACGAGATCCAAGTCGATAAGCTCAACGAGCGCCAAGACGTCAAGCGCCTCAACATCAAGCCGCAGGTGGACAAATACACCTTCCCGGCCGGCAACAGCATCTTCATGCTCGCCGAAGGCCGCCTCGTGAACCTCGGCTGCGCCACCGGCCACCCGAGCTTCGTGATGAGCAACAGCTTCACCAACCAGTGCCTCGCACAGATCGACCTCTGGGAAAACAAGGACAATCGCCCCATTGGCGTCACGGTCCTGCCGAAGAAGCTCGATGAAGAAGTCGCCCGCCTCCACCTTGCGAAGATCGGCGTCAAGCTCACCGTCCTCACCAAAGACCAGGCCGACTACATTGGCGTGCCTGTCGATGGCCCCTACAAGACGGATCACTACCGTTACTAATGAGCCATCACTCTCCGAGTGATGAGCCCTCCCCCAAGCGCGTCCGGTCGAAAGGCCGGGCGCGTTTTTTTGACCCCATTCCAACAACCGCCATACGCCATCATGGTGCACGTGATGAGCCCCCTCACTCCTTCTGCCGTGCCTCCACCGGCCGCCACTCCACCTGCTCAAAACGCGTCGAACTCATATAACTCCCCAGCCCCAGGGCCATCGGGCGGGGATTGGGTCCCAGTTCCCAAACCGGCGTGATGCTCATCGGCAGACCCCGGGTCACAAAGGTCTTTTTCAATACCCCATCGACACTCACCCGAACTTCGTCGGGCCGCACCTCGACGAACAGTTCATGCGGCTCGCCATTCACCAGGGGAAACCGAAATCCATAGCCGGACCTGAGGTCCTGCCCGTTGATCAGTTGCACCCCGGCGAGCCCTTCTTTCCAGGCGTCCAGTTCCACACTCGCCATGCGTCCGCTGCTGCGGAAGAACAACGCCATCGAATACTGCCCCGTCAGCCGCGTCAGGCGCAGCCGCACGTCGTAGGACTCCGGCAGTTCGTCCTCCAGCTTCACCACACAGATGTTCGGGCCGGACGTCAGCATCCCGTTCTCACTGCGCCAGTCGCCGCTCAGCACATCCTCCCAAATGCGCGTGCCCGCCGCGGCATCCCGCCATTCCCCAGGCACCTCGGCTGCCGCGGGACTCTCCGGCCAAAGCGCCACGCCGCTGCCCAGCAAAACCAAGGCTCCCATCAGCCAGGGCCACCAGCGGCGCGGCCGCGGCACCTCCAGGGCTCTCATGAACTCGGCCACGGTGGCAAACCGCTCCGCGGGCTCCGGCCGCAGCGCACGCATCACCGCCGCTCCCAGCGGCTCCGGGATCTCCTTCCTGACCCGATGAGGGGCGTCAAAACTGCCGCGCGGTGTCCGACCGGTCAGCAACTCATACGCCATCACGCCCAGCGCGAAGACATCCAGCCGCGCGTCCGCCTCCGCGCCCCGAAACTGCTCCGGCGCCATGTAGTCCACGGTCCCCACCACAGTGCCGCTCAGCGTCAATCTCGTGCTGGCCTCATGCAGCGGCAGGGCGAGCCCAAAGTCCGTCACACGCGCCGTGCCTGCGGCATCCAGGAGCACATTCTCCGGCTTCATGTCGCGATGAATCACCCCGCTGGCATGCGCCGCCTCCAGACCGGCCGCAATCTCCCGCAGGATTCGCAGCGCTTCCGCCACCGGCAGTCCGTTCGGATGCTGCCGCAGCTTTTCCCGCAGACTGCCTCCCTCCACAAACTCCATCACAATCGCTGCTCCGTCGTCAGTGCGCTGAAAATCATGCACCGCCACGATGTTCGGATGCCGCAGCCGCGCCATCACCCGTGCCTCGCGCTCCAGGCGCTCCAGGAACTGCGGGTCCTCCGCCAGCTCACTCGCCAGCACCTTCACCGCCACCTCGCGATCCAGGCTGACCTGTCGGCCCAGATACACCGCGCCCATGCCGCCGCGTCCGATCGGCGTTTCGATCTCAATCCCCACGACTTCGATGGAACGGCCCTCCCCGGTCAGCCCCTGCGCCATCAAAGCCTCCGGCTGCAAACCGGAGAGGCGTCGGCGAGGGAAGCGTGAGTCGGACATGGCGTCGCGGAGTGACGGATGACGAAACCCATCCTATAGCCCAACTCCACCCCGTCATCAAACACCACTCAGCACCCGCAGCAGGTAGCTCATCTCCTCGTCCACGTTCGCCCCAGCCGGCTGGGTTTCGGCGATCTCCCGGCGCAGGGCTTCGCGAAAACGCGCCCGCAGACGGTGAACGGCCACTTTGAACGTGTTGGCGCTCATGCCCGCCTCGCGACCCGCTTTTTCATACTCGGTGGCATCGCCTTCACCGGTCAAAAAGGGGCGCAGCAGGGCAAACTCAGCGCCTTTGCCTCTCGATTCGGCTTGCTGCTCCAGCTTGGCCAAAGTGAGGTCGAGCACGGTGAGCGCCCACTGGCGGTCGAAAAGATGGTCCGCGCTTTCACCCTCGATCTGCTCGACCTCATACCACGCCTCGGCCTCGGCGGCGTCAAAGCTCACGACCTGGCCTCCCCCGCGCTTTTGCCGGTTCTCTTTGCGCTGCTCGTCATGCACATGCCGCCGAAAGGCGATGAGCATGAAGGTGCGTAGTTTGCCCAGCTCCGGGTTCGCCGCCGCAAACAGCTGCTTCTGCAGCACCTGGATAAAGAAGCCCTGCACGTAGTCTTCTGCGTCACTGGGCGAGGCTCCGCAGCGGCGGCTCCAGGCATACAGCGGGAACCAATACGCCGCGCACAGCTCCTCCAGCGCCCTATGTGCCGTCTCCCCCTGCCCCTGCGACTGGATCACCAGGCTCCAGCGGGTCGGTTGAAAAGCTGCGGGGACCATTTCTTGCATGGACGAGTTTTTTTTCGGATCACTGTAACCCACTCCGCTGAATGACCAACAGACACCTGTCATGTCTGCATTTTTCCTTCGAACCGCCCTTCTCGGACTCGCCCTCGCGGCGACCGCTCCGCTCCTGGCCCAGGTGCCGGCAGTGACGCCGGCGTTTCCCACGAATGTCACCGGCACCCCCGGCACCCTCCTGTTTCGCCAGATCGGGCTGAGCCGTGTGACCAACATCGCCTACCACAACGGCTTCATTTACACCCACGAGGTCGCCTCGGCCAATCCCCGGCGCTGGCGCTTCACCACTCCCTCAAACCCGGCCTCGCTGACCATCGAAGCCACCGGACAGAACATCGTCGGCAACTTCTCCGATCACGGCACCCACGGGCATTACAAGGTCGGCGACTGGCTGGGCGGACAGTTTGCGGTCAACATCCGCCGCAACCCGGGTGCCGTGAACCAAAACCTGCTGCAGGCCATGCCCGGCTTCAACTACTACACCGCCACGCAGCCCGGCGACGGACTCACGCGCATGTACTACCCCTGGGGACTCGCCTTCAACTGGATCGAATACGGCGCGGTCACCGGCTACGGCTACCTCTACCGCGGCACCGAAGCCAACGGGCAGCCGCTGGCTCAATGGCCGGTGCTGGCCCAGGACGGGGTGGCGGGAAACTCCATCCTCCTCGGCAACCTGCTCTTCATCACCAGCGATGAGTCCAACATGGGCATCCTCTGCTACGACATCTCGCCGGTCTTTCAGACGCCCGCCCAGCCCCCGGTGCTGCTGGACAAGCTCTCAGGCCCCGTGGGTGCCTACATCGTCTCGCCGTGGCAGAATTACCTCCTGCTCTCCCGGCGCGACACCAACACCCTCGACATCATCGACTACAGCGACCCGGCAAACCTGCGCTTCGTCACCTCCATCAACACACTCGGCAATCCAGCGCGCGACCGCGGCAACGGGCTCGGCTACATCCAGTGCCAGGACCACTTCGTCTTTGCCGACCGGCACAAGATCAACATGGAGACGTTTCAAACCGTGCTGGAACTCGACGAAATGGATGCCGGGGGTCGTCCAGCGGGCAGTGTCAGCGGCCAACTGGACACCAGTCAGCATCTCATGCCCCTGGGAAACCTGCTCATCAGCGGCGGCTACAGCGTGGCGGGAGCGGATGGTGTGGGCGTGTGGATCCATGACGCCCAGCCGGACACGCGGGCGCCCTACGTCGGTTATCACATCCCACGTCCCGGGCAGACCCATTTCCCGCGCGGCGCGCCCATCAGCCTCCTCATTCACGAGAACCTCGAGTCCTACACGATCATCAATGGCACCACGGTGACCCTGCGCCGGGCGGATCAAATGACACCGCTGAACTGCATCGTGAGCTTCTCCTATGACGACGTGCTCACCATCACGCCGGTGAGCTATCTGGAGGAAAACCAGACCTACGTCGTGGAAATCGCTCCCGGGGGCATCAAGGACGCCTGTGGAAACGGCATCGTGGGCTACTCGTTCAGCTTCTCCACGGGCGGCAGTGTCGCGGGAGGCAATGCGGCTCCGCAGATCACCAGTTTCGCCGCCTCGCCATCCCCAGCCCCACCCGGCAGCGAGCTGACCTTCACCGCTGCGGCCACGGATGCGGGTGCAGGGGATGTGCTGGAGTATCGCTTCACCTTCGGCGACGCAGGCGGCGTGCGCGAGTGGAGCACCGACCCCACCGCGACGCACGCCTATGCCGCTTCGGGGCACTACGGCGTGAAGGTGCAGGTGCGTGACGTGCGCACCGGCACACCGCTCTCCACGGTCTCGCAGACCGGCACCGTGACCATCGCAGCCGCTCCCCCGCCGGTCCAGCCCACGAAATCATCACCCATCGCGATTCATCCTGTCACGCGCCGAGTGTGGGTGGTGAATCCTGACAATGACAGCGTCACCCGCATCAATGCCGACTCTCTCCAGGTCCTCGGAGAGCATGACTTGAACGCGCTGCTCGGCATCACAGGCAGCATCGATCCGCGCAACGTCGCCGTTGACCCGCTCGGCAACGCCTGGGTCACCTGCCGCGACGCGGATCGTGTGGCGATCTTGAGCACCGAAGGCACCCTGGTGCAGAGCCTCGCCCTGCCCCATGGCAGCGCGCCGATGGGCGTGGCCATCACACCGGATGGCTCGACCGCGTTCGTCACGCTGGAGGGGCGCGGTCAGCTCCTCCGCTTCAACACCGCCACCCGGACGCAGACCGGTTCGCTTTCGTCCCTCGCCACGCCACGCGCCATCGCGATCACCGCGAACGGTTCGCGCGTGCTCGTCACGCGCTTCATTTCAGGCGAGGAGTTTGGCCAGGTCTATGATGTGAACGCCGCCACCCTGGCGCTCACCCGGACCATCCCGCTGCATCGCGACCGCGGCCGCGATGGCAGCTCCTCCGGTCGTGGCGTGCCCAACTACGTCTCCAGCATCACCATCTCCCCCGATGGTCTGTTCGCCTACTTCACCGCCGTGAAGTCCAACACCCATCGCGGTCTGTTCTTCAACCAGACCGACAACACCAACGACCCGCTCGACCCCGACAACACCATCCGCGCGCTCGTCGGTCTCATCAACTTGAGCACGCATCAGGAACCGCTGATGACCGACATCAACACCTACCGCATCGACGTCGATAACAGCGAGTCCCCTACCAGCATCGAGTTCACGCCCTCCGGCGACTACTTCTTCGTCAGCGTGCAGGGAAACAACCATGTCGCGGTTTTTGACAACCTGCTGCTGCGGCAGTTTCCCACCACGCTCAGCACCAAAACCACCAAGGGCCGCTTCGCCACCGGACTCGCCCCCCAGGGACTGGCATTCGATCCGGCCACCAATCGCCTTCTTTCCGCCGACTTCATGGGGCGCAGTGTCACAGCGCATCATCTCGGCGGCTTCCTCAGCTTCGGCAGCCGCAACACGAACCGCGTCGCCATCCCGACGATCACCACCGACAAGCTCCCGCCGCAGGTGCTTCATGGCAAACGCCTCTTCTACCAGGCGGCGGATGCGAGCGGGCTCTCCACCCTGCCCACCATGAGCCTCGAAGGCTACATTTCCTGCGCCAGCTGCCATGTTGATGGCCAGCACGATGGCATGACCTGGGACTTCACCCAGCGCGGCGAGGGCATGCGCAACACCACCGACCTCCGCGGTCGCGGCGGCGTGGCGCATGGCAATGTGCACTGGTCCGCGAACTTTGATGAAATCCAGGACTTCATCCTCGACATCGTGAATGAGTTCGGCGGCAGCGAGGCCCTGCTGCCTCCTGGTGAGGCGCCCCATCCCCCGCTCGGCGCGCCGAATGCGGGTCGCAACGCCCATCTCGACGCCCTCGCCGCGTATGTCGCCTCGCTGGGTCAGGAGCATCTGCCGCGCAGCCCGCATCGCGCCACCAACGGCACGCGCACTTCCTCCGCAGATGGCGGCGAGATGCTCTTCGTTTCGCAAAATTGCATCAGCTGCCATGGCGGCGCGCGCTTCACTGACAGCACGCTGGGTGCCGGACTTCTTCATGACGTAGGCACGCGGCGCACCAGCAGCGGACAGCGCCTTGGCGCCACCCTGAGCGGTCTCGACACACCCACACTGCTCGGCCTGTGGGCCAGCGCACCCTATTTTCACGATGGCAGCGCGAAGACGCTCGATGAGGTCTTCCGCGTGGCGGGCGGCATTGTTTATCAGGCGGAGGATGCCGTGCTCAGCGCGGGGGTTTACCAGCCTGGCTATCCCCGTCTCAATGAGGACAGCAGCATGCACGGTCAGATGGTTTATCTGAACCAGGGGGAAACGGTGACCTTCCCCGCGGTGAACGGCGGCACCACGAGCGGCCTGGGCGACATCGAACTGCGCTGGGCCGCTCCGTTCTGGGCCACCGGCGGCACGGCGAGCGTCACTGTCAATGGCCAGCTGTTTCAGGTGAATGTCACGCGTCCCTTCGGCATCGGGCAGCCCGGAGACCACTGGCAGCGCCTGCGCATCGAAAACGTTCCCCTCACAGCGGGCGCGACCAACACCCTTGTCGTGACCACCTCCACGCTTCAAGATTCCGGCTTCGATCAGCTCCTCGTGACCACCCCTGACGACCTTCAGGCCGCCTACGCGCACCGCCGCGTACTGGCCTTGACCCCAACGGAGCAGAACCAGCTGCGTGACTACCTGCTGCAGCTCGATGGCGGAAGCGCCGCGCCACCCACCAATCCGAGCGTGGCACTCACGCTCGCTCCCGGTCAGGCCGCCAGCGGGTCCCGGCCGTTTGCGGAGTTCGACGTCATCTTCTCCGAGCCGGTCTCGGGTCTCACCGTTGGCGATTTCCTTCACAGCGGCTCCGCGGCCAGCCTCACCACGATCTCGGAAGGCACGCAGTATCGCCTTCGCATCGCCGGCTACGCCGCTGGCAATGTCACGGCGCAACTGCCCGCGGACGCCGCCTCGGCCTTGGACGACAGCACCGGTAACTTCGCCTCCAACCTGGTGGCCTTCACTTACGCGCCGAATGTGCCGGATGACATTGCGCCGCTGTCTGACGAGTTTGGTAGCGTTGGCACGCTGAGCCAGTGGCAGCGGAATTACATCGTCGAAGGCTGGGGCTCCGCAGCGAACAAGCTCGAAACCTGGGACATCAACACCTCGCGCAGCGGTCACATGCGTCTCATGCCGGTGCCCTGCACCTGGTTCAACCACCGCACCGGCCCGCTCGCCTTCAAAACCGTGACCGGCGACTTCATCGCCACCATCCAGCTCGATGTGCGGCGGCGCGGCGGCCTGCCCGGGCGTCCCCAAAGTGACTTCACCTGGGGTGGCCTGCTCATCCGCGCGCCACGGACGCTCACCCAAAGCTCGCCGATCCCTGATCCCGGACCGAACGTCGTTCTGCCCTGGCCTCCCAACGGCAGCTACACCACGCAGTGGAACTTCACGCCGGAGAACTACATCTACCTCGCCAGCGGCTTCGCCACCAACGCCACTGGCGCCAACCCGAACCTCTGGCATTACGAGTCGAAGATCACCACCAACAGCAACTCTATCTTCTACAGCGGCACCACCGGAGTGCCCTTGAATGAAAGCGTCTCCTCGCTCCAGATCGTGCGCATCGGCCAGACCAGCCTGCTGCTCCGCCGCCACGGCAATGGTCCTTGGATCATTCAAGAGCGCTACACCACCAGCAACCTCCCCGCCACCGTGCAGGTCGGTCTCACCGCCTACACCAACTGGTTTCACATCGCCAGTTTGCACGAGTTTCATCACAACCACACCGCCGCCACTGGTGGCAATCCCGACATCATCGCCGACGTCGATTACTTCCGTCTGCGCCGTCCACCCGCTGGCCTCACCGAGTCCGCTTTGCAAAACGCCACCCCCACCGGTCAGTTCGGAACGTCGGTCCTGCTGAGCAATTCCGCCCTCGCTAGCACGCTGGGCGATCCTGCCAACACGGCCTACACCCCTCCCGGCCAGACCTTTGACGAGTGGCTCACCGCGAACCTCACCCCCCTGCAACTCGTGCAGGCACCCCTGACTGCCCCAGACGCCGACACCAACGGCAACGGGATTCAAAACCTGATGGAGTTCATCACTCCGCAGCCACTCGCCCTGGAACTCTCTGGCGGCAGCGCTATCCTCACGCTCAATCGCAACAGCGCCGCTCGTGGCGTCACGCTCATCATCGAATACAGCGAGGACCTCCTCACCTGGACACCCATTGCGACATCAGTGAACGGAGATCCCCCCACTGGAACCGCGACCATCCAGGAAGCGGGCGGCACGCTGCGCACGGTGATCATCCAGCATGCCTCACCGTCCAACCGCACCTTTTACCGTGCTCGCGCCGTGAGACCGTAAGGGAGCACTGGCCTTTCCTTGCCGCAGCAAGCGTGATGCGAGCACACTCGCTACTGCGGAGGTTAGCCCAGAATGGACGCAGATCGCAGGGCTATTAGCACCATTCGTTGGGGTTGGCTACGCCACCTTCCTTACCGACTCGCTGGACACCCGTTTCAAAGTGGCTGCGTCTTTCTCTGTGAGGAGGCGTCGTCATCAAAGCCCCATGTGGACAAATTGGCCCCCGAGCCCTGGAGCCAAGGTGCAGGGATCTTCGAAGGCATGCGCCCCAAACGGCTGATATGCCAGGGCTGGATCACATTCATGCTGTGCGCTTGAGAGGCACTGAACGACAGGCTAGCATACCCATTAACTGATGCCCTGCGGCAGTAAGCACCACCTCGATCCTGCCGAAGAAGCTCGGATCACTACCGTGACGAATGAGCCATCACTCTCCGAGTGATAGGCCCAGCCCCAAATCGCGTCCGGTCGAAAGGCCGGGCGCGTTTTGCTTTTCGGGCAAGCCTTGCCAACCCAAGCGAGGGCGCATGGGACAGAACTGCAACCACGCCACCACTCAAACGCCCCTCATCAAGGGTTCATGACAAAATGAAAGAAGGAGGAGAACCTTCACAGAATCGTTGCTTTCATCCATCCCCGTCGAAGATTCCTCTCTCGTGGATTGAGCTTTGCATCTACCGAACTAGAGAGACTCCCGTTGGGGACTCGCCCTCTCTTTTCGCCTTCATTTTCTACCCATAGAATCTCTCATGACCTCAGGTTGGATCGCGCTGCTGGATGACCTCGCCACGCTTACGAAGGTGGCGGCCTCTTCACTTGATGACGCTGCTGGCCAGGCAGCCAAAGCAGGGAGTAAAGCGGCGGGCATCGTCATTGATGACGCGGCCGTCACCCCCCGTTACGTGGTCGGTCTCAGCGCGGATCGTGAACTGCCGATCATTGCCAAAATCGCCGTCGGCTCGTTGAAAAACAAGATGCTCCTGCTCCTTCCAGGAGCGCTGCTGCTGAGCTTTTTCGCACCCTGGGCCATCACGCCGCTGCTCATGGCGGGCGGCGCTTTCCTCTGCCTGGAAGGTTACCACAAGGTCATGGACCTCGTGCGCCCCGGTCATGGCGATCACGCCGAGGCGACCCCCGGCGCGCAATCGGCGGAAGAGCTGGAAAAACAGCGCGTGAGCAGTGCCATCCGCACCGATTTCATCCTCTCGGCTGAGATCATGGCCATCACCCTTGCCTCCGTCGCCACCTCTCCGGTCTGGCTTCAAGCGGCCGTGCTGGGGGTCGTCGGCGCAGGCATGACGCTGCTCGTTTATGGCGCCGTGGCGGTGATCGTCAAAGCAGACGATGCTGGAGTCGCCCTTGCTCGACAGTCCCATGGCATCCTTCGGGCACTCGGACGTGGCATCGTGCTTGGCATGCCCGTGTTTTTGAAGGGGCTCAGCCTGATTGGCATGGTGGCCATGCTCTGGGTCGGAGGTGGTATTCTCATTCACGGCCTACATGAACTCGGTATGCACGGCCCCGAAGAAGCCGTTCATCACGCCGCCGAATTGGTGGCAGGCATCATCCCCACCGTGAGGGCCTTCCTCACCTGGCTTGTCGGCGCCGGCATCTCCGGTGTGCTAGGCGTCATCGTCGGTGCCTTGGTCGATCCGCTCGCCAACCACGTTTTGATCCCCGCGTTCCAGGTGCTGAAGAAGCGCTTGGGACGCAAGTCGGCAGCCTGACGATTCCACCGCGAGAGGTGGGATAACCGCAGAAAAAAGCTGTTAAAATCATGAAACCCACCCAAAACCGATTTCAAATCTGGGCACTTATCGCCATCTCAGGCTGGCTTGCGGTTTGGGTTCCTTGGATGCTTGCGGGTGCTGTCAGAAACATGATTGATGGCATGAAGCCTATCTCCTTTCTGCTTCTTGGACTCCTCGGGCTGTTCGCTCGGATGCATCTACCGTTGAGGTCATGGCAGGTGGCCGCAGCCTCCGTCACGGCCTTTCCCATCTGGGCTTTGGTGGATGCTGCCTTGCACCCAGACACTCACAATCTGCTCGGGCTCGAAATCATCCTGTACGGCTTCTTTGGAATCCCGCCCTTGGTGGGTGCCGTGATCGGAAAATGGATCGAAAAGGGTCACTCCACCTCGTGATTGAACCCGATAGGCGCCCCTCACCCGTGAGGGGATCATGGCATACCTACGAGTGGTTGCTTTAGCCTCATTGCACCCGTGCTCTCGCCACGGCTTTTTGAAATGCCTCACGCACCGGACTGGCATCGCTGTTGGGGAAATTCGCGCGCTGTACGATCAGCACGTAAATGACGTCCTTCTTCGGGTCAATCCACGCCTGCGTGCCCCACGCGCCGCCGTGGCCGAAGGTGCCGGGCGAGAGCATTTCCGCGAGACCTTCATGCGGCTGCTTCAAGACACACGCGCCGATGCCCCAGCCGTAGTTCGCGCCGTGATTGCCGAACTCTGCTCGCTGGAAGAAGCCACACGGCAGATCCCCTGTATGCACGGAGGACAGCGTTTGCACCGCCTCGGCACTGAGGAGGCGTTTCCCATCCAGGGTGCCGCCATTGAGCAACATGCGGCAGAAGCGCGTGTAGTCCTTCGCGCAGGAATACAGGCCACCGTTGCCCTGCGGCGGACGCCCGCGCTTGCCAAAGTCACCACGTGGCGGCACAGGATCGAGTTTGCCCGTCTCTTTGTTCTTCGCGTACCCGGTGACCACCTGCGCCCACTGCGCATCGGTGGGATAAAAAGTCGTGTTCGTCATGCCGAGCGGGTCAAAGAGACGCTTCTGCAAGAATTCGTCAAAGGTCATGCCGCTGATCACCTCCACGATGCGCGATGCCGTGTTGATGCCGGACTGGCAGTATTGCCACCGAGAACCTGGCTCAAACTGCATCGGCGTCGCCAGCCAGATCGGCACCAGATCGGCGAGCGTGTGCGCTTCATCTGCCTTTGGCCCCTTTGCTTCGCCGAGCCCCGACGTGTGCGTGAGCACCTGAGTGATCGTGAGATTCGCCAGCTTGCCGGAAGGCGTCTTCAATGCGGCGAATTCAGGGATGAACTTCGAGACCGGGTCCGCGATGTTCAGCTTCCCCTCATCCTGAAGCATCAGGATCGCCGCGCCGGTGATCGGCTTCGTCATCGACGCGATCCACGCCATCGCATCCACGTTCATCGGCTTCTGTGTTTCGATATCAGCCATGCCGTTCGCTTCGATGTGCAGCAGCCCGTCCTTGTTCGCCACCACCGTCACCGCGCCGGCGACTTCATGCTCAGCGATCATCTGTTCCATCGCCTCGCCAATGCCAGGCAGTTTTGGTGTGTCGGCGAAAGCGAGCGAGGAAAGAAGGAGGGGAAGGAGAAACTTGCTCATGGTTGAAGGGTCTGAAAGAACGGCGCCATGGGTTCCATGTTGCGGCGGCACGAGCAAGCTGATCGAGATAACACTTCACCCTGGCCTGCGAATCAAACACGAGCCGCCCAGTTCCTCGCCTTCATCCACTCTCCGAGCAAAAAAGGCACGCCCTTGCGACTGGAGATTCACTCTTGACCATGCGGGTGGGGCGAGAGCATCTGCGGGGTGTCTTCTGACCTCTTCCATGAAGCCTCGCCAACTTCCCGCCTGCCTCCTCGCTACTGTTTTCATGGCCAGCACGTCGTTGGCCCAGCTTGCGGAAGAATATCGTTCGTGGACCAACACGGCGGGCAAGACCATTGAGGCCACGCTGGTCTCCGTGGAGACCAGCGCACGCCGCGTGAAGATCAAAATGAGAAACGGCATGGAATACGAGGTCCCGATCGCCAGCCTGAGCCCGGCGGACTTGGCATATGCAAAGACGCGCTACGCGGCGATGCAGGCCGCCGCACCAGCGTCCTCGCCTGGAGCGGGAAAGACCGCGCGGCCGCAGATCAGCGTTTTGCCAGCCGCCAAGTTCAAGGTGCCGTCGGCGAATGATTACCTCAGCGGCATCGCAAAGGTGCGCCCGCGCTTGATCCAAAACGCGGCCGGCTGGGCGGCGATCAAGAATCAAATCACCCAAGACCCCGCGCTGACGAAGCTCATGGCCACGCTCAAAGCCTCTGGCGAGGATTTGCTCAAAGATCCCGAGTTGAACCGCATCAACGGCGAAGGTGACTCAGGCGAGGGCGCCCGCGCCATCTATCGCATGGCATTGCTCGCCGCGCTGCACTTCGGCGATGGCGATCTGAAATGGAAGGATCGCGCTGCACGCGAACTCACCCTGCTTTGCGACAAGACGAACTTCCGTGACTGGCATCCCACCGACGCCGGGGCCGTCGCTGACATGGTGATCGCCGTCACGCTCGGCTACGACTGGTTTCGCGATGGCCTCAACGCTACGCAGGCAGCGGCGATTCGCGCCTTCCTCCGCCAGAAGGGCGTGGACGCACTGATCGCCCACCTCCAGGACAAGCCCGTGCCGCCCACGGCCTTTGCCACCGCACCGGAAGGCAGGGAAGCCAACCCCGAAGCGCCCGCCGCGAAGGACACGGCTCCGGTGACTCGGCAAAAGATGCGCATCGCCTCCGCGCTCATGCTGAATGCCATCGGCTTTGTCGATGAAGACCCGAAACTGGCCAAGGACTCGGCGAATGCCGCCGCGAAGGTCTTTGGTGACGGCCTCCTGCGTTTTGCCCCCGCTGGCATCTGGCCCGAGGGCATCGAGGCGGGTGATGCCGTGATCGACTACGCCGCGATGGTGATCCAGTCGCTGCGCAGCTCCTCAGGCAAGGACTTTGGCCTCAGCATGCTGGAAGGCATCCCGCAGTTTGCTCTGGCCCGCCTTCACCTTTACGGCCCCACCGGGCAGCCCTTCCATGTTCGTGCGGATGCAGCCGGTGACGGCCTTCGTCCGTGGATCACCACCTGGCTGGCCGGCCTGCATGGCAATCCGGGCATCCCGGCCTTTGATGCGGGTGACAGGATGGCCGTGGACACCGCTTACTTCGGCGGAGTCGGCCATTACCTTTACTACCATGCGCAGGCCGCGACCAACGGCACGCCGGAGGCCTTCGATTTCGCCACCGCAGGCGGCCTGGCTGCCACCGTGCGCAGCGGCTGGGGCGGAGATGACCTCTACATCGCCATCAAGGGCGGAGACAATCGCGACCCGCATGCCCAGCTCGATATCGGCACCTTCGTGCTCGATGCCGCTGGCATCCGTTGGGGCCAGGAACTTGGCGTGGAGCACGGTTTCGACAGCGGCGTGGCACTCGCGCCCGAGGACCGCCGGAAGCGCTACGATCATTTCCTCGAAGGCACGCGAGGCCAGAACACGCTGACATTTGGCGGCGGCAATCAAGACCTCGATGCGCGTGCGGGCGTGCTCCTCACCCAATCGACACCCGACATCGGACTCGCCATCATCGACATGACCAAGGCCTATCCAAAGGACGCCTCTCAGGTGCATCGCGGCATCAGGGTGGTGCGGGGTGCCTCGCCCTACCTCGTCATCCAGGACGATCTCACCGTCAAAAAGACCCAGCCGCTCGTCTGGAGCATGCAGACCCGGGACCTCGACATCAGCGTGGATGGCCCCACCGCCACGTTGAAGCAGGGCGACCGGCAGCTCATCGCCACCCTCGTCTCTCCGAAAGGCGCCACCTTCAGCGTGGAGCAGCCGCCGCCTCCCCTCGACCCGGAGAATGGGCGCAAGCTCGGCAAAGCGAGCCATGACGTCGAAGGCGAGAACGTCCAAACGCTCAAGGCCACCGTCGCGGCTGCCAGCGGCAACCTCAGCCTCTGCATCACCTTCACCCTAGGACCTGCCGCTCCCGCGCACCGCCACAAACCGATCAGCGAGTGGGTGAAGAAGTAGAGTTCCGCCACTTTTCAGACCCGCCGCGACCCAGTTGCATCCTTTCTGCTTTGTGGCACTTCGTAGGCCATGACCATCACCCTGCCACCTGCGCTGGATGCGCTGATTGCCCGGAAAATGTCCTCGGGCCTCTATGTGGATACCACCGAAGTCGTGCGGGAAGCTTTGCGGCAGATGGAATCGCGTGAGTCAGCGCTGAATTGGCTGCGGCAGGAGGCAGCGGTGTGCTTTGACCAGCTGGATCGTGGCGAATCTGTGGAGATGGATCGTGACGCTTTCATGAATCACTTCCGCACCCGCAGGCAGGCCGCATGATTGTTCGTCTCGCTCAGGCCGCCATCGAAGACCTGGAGTCCATCGATGACTACACCGTGCGCACCTGGGATGCTGATCAGGCGGACCGTTATCTGGACATGCTCTGGGCTACCTTCGAGCAGATTGCCAAAGACCCGACCCGCTGGCGCTTGCGCCCGGAACTTCACCCTGACTGCCGCATCTGCCTGGCAGGTCGGCATGCCATCTTGTTTCGAGTGAGGGATGATCGCGTCGAAATCGGTCGCGTGCTTCATGATGCGATGGACTTCCCACGCCATACCGAAGAGTTGTTCCGGGAGAGCTGACATCAACCCTGATCAAACGCCACTGGGTTGAAGACGACCGTCTTCATGTCGTCTTCCGACGCAGCTCCGAGAGGGGAACGCGTTCGCCGGGAGGCGAAAGGGCCTCGTCCAGCAGCGATTCGAGCGCGTGGGATGCCCGACGGCCAAACACAGTCTTCACCGCGGCTTCCAAGGCCCGATCCAGGCTCGGGAAGTGACCGTTGGCGACTTGCTTGCGGAGCAAGGCTTCGACCGGGGCAGTAAGAGTGGCAGTCATGGGAGCATCGTATTCCTTCGCCCGCGCCGGGCAAGCTCCAATGGCCCGGCTTATTTGTGCGCCTAGATATGACAAGACAGAGCAGGCGTTTTGTTAGACAGTTTCCGCCTGACGTCAGTTCCGGCAGCTCTACTCAAGAGCCATAACGTTTGCGCTTTGTCCCTCTTTTTTTGGCTGCCGAATTATTAGATGAGATCAATGCGGTAAATGCCTGCGCATAAGGTGAATCAGGAGGTGGGACCTGTGAGGTCGATTCACCCATCTGACTATTCATCAGTCTCACAATTTCATCGGGCGAGACAATCACCATGCCGACATCCTGTGGGCGGGCATAGAAAAATTTAAGCAGTGAAGACATGGCGATTCACAAATTTGGATCGGTTAAATCTGGTTTTGTTCCTACTGAGTGAAGCCTACCTAGCATAGCTATAAAAGCACCCGCCAGCGCATCAGCAACAAATTTCATGCTGTCAACTTGGGTTGGTTTGAACCCCTTTTTCCGCCTTGATGTAACATACAATATCCCAATCATGTCGTTTGAGTTGCCATCCCACCCGTTGAGCGGCGCAACCATCATGGTAACAATCTCCTCCGAAAACGTTTCTTCGTTAGCGGTCTTCAGAAATGCTCCTTGGGCAATGGCTTTTGTTATTTCCGAGTAAAACAACACTCCTTGCCCCCCGTGTTCTGACCGAAAAAACTTAGGGATACCCGAATCGAATGGGATGGGCTGACTTGAAGCTTTTCTCTTTGGGTTGAGCCCGCTAGAGCGCCCAACCGTGCGGTACATGAGCTTGTTGCCGCCCCCCGAGAGCGGATATTGATGAGCCAGCCGAATCGCGCATTCGATTGTAGAGTCACCGGTTAGAAGACGGAAATGATCGCGTGTCTTGTCAGCAAAGCTATGCGCAAAAGAAACAATATTGCGAGCTTCTGCTGGCGCGTCGGATTTCTTTGGCTTGCCACAACTTCCACTAGTTCTCCGAAAGAGTTCTGAGATTTGGTCACGCAGGTGGTGTGACATATCATGCAAACTAGCTTTTACAGCAAGCGAGCGAACGGATCTGCGTCGAAGGTAAATGAAACACAAGATGCACATCAACAATCCAACAAGCGAAGACCGGCCAATTAAACCTCCGATATTCACCGTTGCTTGCGATGACCAATCTGACGGCCACCAAAACGGCGTTCCCATGAGGGGAATGCCCAGAATTATACTTGTGACGTGGCCGCGTAGCTGAGCCAGAAATCCCAAAATGCCCAGTTTCCACGAATTATAACCATCAACATAATGGGTTACACCTATGTCCTTTTTGGTTGGCATGAATCTGAAACCGGACTGGTAAGAATAATCCTCGAATTTTGGCTAAGATTTAAGTATAGCAGGGTGTGATTTGGTTCGCAAAATATCTTTTGAAGTGCGAGCACACCCATCCCGCCCGTAGGGTCTTGTGCCTATTGAGCTCCTGTGGCTAGTCACCCAAACAAACTCATCTGCCCCGCGTCTTCATCACTCCGCGGCTTCTTCCTTGTCTTCGCGGGCACGCTGGTGGCCACGGGGACTTCTTTGACGCTTTCGGCGGGTTGGTGGCCGGATTCGAGTTGGTGGAGGACTTCTTTGGCGCGGGCGATGACGTTTTCGGGGAGGCCGGCGAGGCGGGCGACTTGGATGCCGTAGCTTTTTTCGGCGCAGCCGGGGAGGATCTTGCGGAGGAAGATGATCTGCTGGTTCCAC
>CANNQP010000004.1 GCA_947507875.1 Verrucomicrobiaceae bacterium
CACGATGCCCTCGTAGTCGAGATAAGCCCCAAGCGGCCCCTTGTCCTTGTTCAGCTCGTAAGCCTCGTCCGCCTTGAAGCGATGCGGGCAGAAACGGTCCTCTTGCGCATAAATGCCAACCGTGCGGATGCCCAACTCTGTGGCCGCCCGCATCACACGAATGGCAATTTCAGAGCGGTTCGCGACCATCAGCTTCTTGATCGGACGGATCGAAGAAACTGCGGTGATTTCGGCTTTAGCGGCGGCGGACTTCTTGGACATGGCGAGGGTTTTTGAAAAAGGGAGCAGGTCGAATACCTGGAAAAAGGCGCGCGATTCTCCACACTAGTCTTAGCTTTGCAAGATAGGAACTCAGCAGGAACGAAAGAGGACACAAAAAAGCCTCCAGGCTCTTGCCTGAAGGCTATTTCGATAGAGCCGATGAACGAGTTACTCTCCGCCCTCGGCGCGCTCTTGATGACCGATAAGAGATTCTTTCACGGCAGCAACGGCATAATCGCGATTCAGCTTAGTGATCCAGCGAACGCTGATCTCCTTCGGGCAGGCAGCTTCACACTCATAGTGGTTAGTGCAGTTGCCAAAACCTTCTTTGTCCATCTGACGCACCATGGCGATGGTGCGGCGATCTTTCTCAGGCTGCCCTTGCGGAAGTGAATTGAGCTGACCTGCCTTGGCAGAGACGAAGAGCATCGCACTGGCATTTTTGCAGGCAGCTACACAAGCACCACAACCAATGCAAGCCGCAGCGTCCATAGCTGCGTCGGCGACTTCTTTCCCAATCAAGATAGCATTGGCATCAGGCGCTGAACCGGTGCGGACCGTGACAAAGCCACCCGCTCGCTGGATTCGATCAAAGGCTCCACGATCCACGACCAAGTCTTTGATCACAGGAAACGCAGTTGCACGGAAGGGTTCAATCCAAATGGTGTCGCCAGTGCGGAATTTGCGCATGTGAAGCTGGCAAGTCGTCGTAGCCTTCTCAGGGCCATGAGGCACGCCATTGATTGTCATGGAACACATGCCACAAATGCCTTCGCGGCAATCATGATCGAAAGCGAAGGGCTCCTCGCCTTTGGCAATGAGACGTTCATTGACGATGTCCATCATTTCCAAAAAGGAAGCGTGATCAGGGATATCCTGAGCTTCGATGTCTTGGAAGTGGCCTGAATGACCACGATTTTGACGCCAGACTTTGAGGTGAAGATTGAGAAGAGACATGGGCCTAGAAAAAAGAAAATTTGTTCAGATCAGAATCTCTTATTTGTAGCTTCGAACGCTGAGATGCACCTCTTCGAAGCTCAAAGGCTCTTTGTTCAGAGTGGGCTTGGAGAGGTCTCCGGTGTATTGCCAAGCGGCAGAATAACAGAAACTTTCATCATCACGCTTTGCTTCACCATCGGGATACTGATGTTCAGTGCGGAAATGGCCACCACAGCTTTCTTCGCGATGAAGAGCATCCTGACAAAGGAGCTCGGCGAACTCCATGAAGTCGGCGACACGACCTGCTTTTTCGAGTTCGGGATTGCAGGCTTCGCCTGAACCAGGAACGATGACACTGCTCCAGAACTCTTCACGAAGCGCAGGAATTTTGCGCAACGCCTCTTCAAGACCCTCTTTGTCGCGCGCCATGCCGCACTTATCCCAAACGAGAAGACCAAGCTCACGATGGAAGCTGTCCACACTGCGCTTGCCCTTGATACCGAGGAACTTGCGAGTGCGCTGATTCGCCTCTTCTAATGCTTTTTTGAATTCAGGATGCTCGGTCGTGATACTACCCGGATTCTGGGTGACAAGGTAAGGAGCAATGGTCGTCGGGATGACAAAATAACCGTCCGCAAGCCCCTGCATCAGCGCTGATGCCCCAAGGCGATTGGCACCGTGATCTGAGAAGTTGGCTTCACCAAGCACATGCAGCCCAGGTAGGTTGCTCATCAAGTTGTAGTCCACCCAAAGTCCACCCATCGTGTAATGCACGGCAGGATAGATGCGCATCGGTTGTTTGTACGCGCTTTCTCCGGTAATGCGCTCGTACATATCGAAGAGGTTACCGTAGCGCTCAGCAATCGTCTTTTGACCAAACAGCTGAATAGCCTCTGCAAAATCGAGATAAACACCACGACCGCCAGGACCGACACCACGTCCTTCATCACACGCCTCTTTAGCAGCACGTGAGGATATGTCGCGAGGGGCGAGGTTACCAAAGCTGGGATATTTGCGCTCCAGGTAGTAGTCGCGGTCCGCCTCAGGAATCTGAGCCGGAGGCTTGCCTATATCTGCGGCCTTTTTGGGCACCCAAACACGGCCATCATTGCGCAAAGACTCCGACATCAACGTGAGCTTGCTTTGATAGTCACCGCTCACAGGAATGCAGGTCGGGTGAATTTGGGTGTAGCAAGGATTCGCAAAGTAAGCTCCCTTTTTGTGGGCTCTCCAAGTTGCCGTGACGTTGCACCCCATGGCGTTGGTGGAGAGATAAAAGACGTTTCCGTAACCTCCAGTACACAGAAGCACGGCGTCTCCTGCATGGGCTTCGATTTGACCAGTCACCAAATTGCGCGTGATGATGCCTTTGGCATGGCCATCCACAACGACGACATCGAGCATTTCGGTGCGCGGATACATGGTCACGCCACCGCGATTGATTTCTTTGTTCAGTGCGGAATAAGCCCCCAGAAGAAGCTGCTGACCAGTCTGACCGCGAGCGTAAAAGGTTCGGCTGACCTGAGCTCCGCCGAAAGAGCGGTTTGCCAGACCACCGCCATATTCGCGAGCAAAAGGAACCCCTTGAGCTACGCATTGATCGATGATGTTCACGCTGACTTCGGCGAGACGATGCACATTGGCCTCGCGAGCACGAAAATCACCACCTTTGACGGTGTCATAAAAAAGACGATGAACGCTATCTCCGTCGTTTTGGTAATTCTTGGCAGCGTTGATGCCCCCTTGAGCGGCAATGGAATGAGCACGCCGAGGACTGTCCTGGAAGCAGAAGCATTTCACTTGGTAGCCCAGCTCGGACAGCGTGGCAGCGGCGGAGGAGCCAGCAAGACCGCTTCCGACGACGAGCACGGTGTACTTGCGCTTATTCTTGGGATTAATGAGCTTGGAGTCCTGCTTGTGCTTGGACCACTTCATGGCCATCGGGCCGGAGGGAATCTTGGAGTCTAGTGCCATAACAGCCTTGGTGTGACAGGATTAACAGGATGAAAGGAAAACGCAGAAAAAATCAACCACCGTAGCCCAGCAGCCAAATGGCGATTGGGATCGAACAATTGCCAACCAAGATCAGGGTGGCATAAGCATGACCCAAGGTTTTGAAAAGCGGTGCTGTGCGATGGGTGGTCAGGCCGAGTGTCTGAAACAGACTGCTCACGCCGTGGCTCAGGTGACTGTAAAGTAACGCCATGGCGATGATGTAAAAAATGGATGCAGGAGCCCAGGAAAAGCCATCAATCACCATTTTGTAAACATTGTGGACAGTTTCACCATGAAGCTGGGTTTTATAAGCATCACTGTTGTAGTCATTACCCACGCGAACGGTGAAGTGAAGGAGGTGATAGACAACGAACGCTAAAATTGTCATGCCGCTCCAGATCATGGCACGAGATGACTTGCTAGAAACCTGGGCTTTGTGCTGCCCATAAGGGTCCTGGCGGGCAGATCGATTTTGCTTGGTCAATTGAACTGTGGCTAGAATATGAATGGCAACCGCTGCCAGCAGTCCCAGACGTGCGATCCAAACCCCACCGCCATGCAAGGACGTCTGGAGCATGTGTCCATATTCATTGATCGCGTCAGGACCTGCAAAGATGAGCAGGTTTCCGATCATGTGGCCTAGCACAAAAATCACCAGAACGGCACCCGTCAGGGCAACGAGGATTTTTTTGCCAATGGAAGAAGCATAAAAACGAGAGAGAGAGTCGAGAACAGCGCTCATGGAGGGAATTTTCCATATGGGCATACGGCTTGTTCAGGCAAGCGGCACGTCGATTTTTACGCTTAATTTTTTTTGCTGCTTATTGAGCCTGAATCGCATTTATATCTTGCAGTTTTCTTCCCAACCCGGTCATGCATTGCATCGAATGCCCTATCTGAACAGCTTGGGGGAAACTACTCTAGAAATTCCTCCATCTCAGGAATGCGCGTGAAAGCGATTTTGGTCCCCGAGAAGGCTTTAACTTCATCCGGCAGAAATCCGAGAGCGACGCTATCACGACCGAAGTGCTGATTCAGATGATCCATCACGCGCGATAGGCGATGCTGGCGCGCCATTTTCTCTTCAGAGATAAGGCGAAAGTTACAAAAAAGCTCCATCTGCTTGGGCTGATGCACGCTCTCCAAACCATAAAGTGTGACTGATAGCTTTTTAATCCGAGCCCAGCGCACTTGGCCTAACACGATGGGCCACAGCTCAAACAACGCATGCATAAGGGTGTATGTATCTTGCGTTGGCCAAGGCAACCTCATGGCAGCTGCCCCCTGAGCTTTCTCCTCGGTCTTGACGGAAAGACTAAGCTCGCTGGCATTCCAGTCTTGCCGACGCAAGCGACTGGCCGCTTTGGAAAGCAACCGACGCGCAACAACGGCAGCCTCGGGAGGACACCGAAACTCAGGGGATAAAACATGGCTATGCCCCATACTGCGCGATTGTTGCGGAAACGCCCCTAAGTCATGACCATGCAACTCTTGCCAAAAGCGATCCCCCCCTACCCCACCCCAAACCGCATGGAGTTCTGCGGGTGTCGCATGCCATAGATCCTGCACCGTCAAAATCCCCGCAGCATGCAATCGGGGCTCCATCCGACGACCTATTCCAAACAGGTCCGTCAGATCCCACCCCATCAGGGCATCGGGTAGATCAGCGATGTGCAACACCGTGAGTCCATCAGGCTTTTTCAGATCACTGGCAATTTTCGCTAAATAGCGGTTAGGGGCTATACCCATCGAGCAGGTGATGCATTCTCCGAGTCTTTGACGCAATCCCCTTTTGATTTGTCGAGCTAAGTCCAACGCAGACGCTTCACTTTGACGTGGCGGGTCCAGAAGCAAGCCCATTTCATCAATCGAGGCGACCACTTCAATCGGATAATAGCATTCAATCACCCTTTTGATCTGCTCATGAAATTCGACATACTTGGAGTGGTCGGCTTGCACCAAGATCAACTCAGGACATCTTTGGCGTGCTTCGCCGATATTGGTTCCTGTCTTGATGCCAAAGCCTTTGGCCTGATGGCTAGCTGCAATCGCACAAGTGCTATCCGAGATCACAGGAACCACCGCCACGGGTTTACCCCTCAAACGAGGGTTCAGCTGCTGCTCGACGCTAGCGAAGTAGCTGTTTAGATCCAAAAATAACCATCGAAGGGGTGATGATGAACACGATTGCTTCATGTCATCTAAATTAGCAGCATTGAAATGAGTTCAAATGAACACTTTTCAAAAATTCTCCATTCTGAAACCTCAATCGCTGATTCACTGTCATGATGAAACCAAAATGGGGAATTTAAATCCTTGATGATCAATGGTTCGATTAACCATAACCCTCATCTTCATATGCACCCTGATCTAGAGCGGCCCGATGACCTGGATGCCGCTTTCAAAATCAGATCGCTGCGCCATGCGGCTGGCAAGGAATCGTGCAACTCCTGTGCATTCGCTTTCGCCTGATTGGCCAAGCAAAATGAGTCATCCTGTAGATCGCCCTAGCCGCACACCATTGAGAATCGGCATGCACCTCATGCGGCCAAACCTCATGATGCTCGGTTTAAAAACCACTTCTGCAAAGAAACTGAACTGATCACCATGGACAAAATTTGATGAACTTATCAATTTAAACGATAGCCCGAAAGCATGAGAAGAAGAGTCCGTTAGGGCATTCCACACTCGATGTTCATTTCATTCCCCCACAGGCTAGACCTCAGGATTTGGATAGTGCTCCATGCCATGCTGGTGACCACTTTAGCCAGTGAAATCTCTGTGCAAAAACTAGCAGACCTAATGGCAGACCGCTCACAGGGCACTGCAAGACAAGTCGCCAGAAAAATGGCCCTTCAACTGATGGGACAACAATCCCTTCTCAAAGGAAAAGCAGTCGTAAAGATTGAGGGTTGCACAGTCGCTTGGGCCATCGTGAATCCCGAGCCAACTCAGGTCTTTCACACGGATGGCACCTTGCTTGGTAAAATGACACCACTGGGAGACGATGGCTTACAAGTCTTGATTCAAACCTTTCCCAACTTCACGGAATTTGGCTATCAAATCGTATCATCAGGCCCTCCCAAAGCGCGAGGAACACTGCGCATCGAACATTATGAGCGCGCAAAAGAAACGGAACCTAACGCAGACCTTCCACATGGAACTCTGGAGAAGTTTTCATGGGAAGAGAGCCACATTTACCCACGCACCCAAAGAACCATCACCGTTTATATTCCAAAGAATTACACCAAGGGCGACGAAGCCTGTCTGATGGTTTGGCAAGATGGCAGCCGACATGCAGACCCCAACGGCACGCTGAGAGTAAGCACCGTTTTTGATCACCTGATTCATCAAAAACAAATGCCCGTGACGATCGGTGTTTTCGTGGATCCTGGAAGAAAGCTGGACCAGGAGGCGTCGGAGAAACCCGCCAACCGAAGCTTGGAATACGATAGTCTAGGCGAGACTTATGTTCGCTTTCTTCTCGATGAAATCCTACCGGAGACGGAAAGAAGATTGGGGGTCAGGTTCAAAAAGACACCTGAATCACGTGCGATTGCTGGAGGCTCATCGGGAGGCATTTGCGCGTTCACTGCAGCATGGGAACGCCCCGATCAGTTTAGTAAAGTTCTAGCTTGGGTAGGTAGCTTTGTCGATATCCGCGGAGGAAACAGCTACCCTTACCTCTTAAGGATCACCGAAAAAAAGCCTCTACGCATCTACTTGCTGGCTGGCACTCACGACTTGGACAACACATTTGGTCATTGGCCTTTAGCAAATCGGATGATGGAATCGAGCCTCAACTTCATGGGTTACGATCATCGAGTAGAATGGACTCCCTGCTTTCATGGTAGCAAGGGGATGGCACCAAACCTTCCCAACGCCCTACGCTGGCTATGGCGTGATGTTCAATAAAAACCACGGTATGTCTTCCGACATGCCCGTGGTTTCTATTATCGTGGGACCAAACAAAAGAACCGCTTATTATTGACGATCTTCCGGTTCGATCACTCCATAATCGCCGTCCTTGCGTCGGAATAGAATGGCTAGCTTATGGGAAGCTTGATTGTGGAAAACAACGAAGGGGCGATCGCTCAATTCCAGATCCATAATGGCTTCATCTGTGTAGAGGGGACGCACCTTGTATTTCTCATTGTGTACGTAGGAAGTTTCCACCTGCTCTTCTTCCGTATGAATGGCCTCCGCATGAATCACTTTTTCTTCAATGTGACGAATGCTTCCATCTTTACGGGGGCGATGACTCTTCAAAAGACGGGTTTTGAATTTGCGCATTCTCCGTGCGATTTTGGAAATCGATTCATCAATGGAAGCATAGATGTCTTCCGTCGTGCTCTTGACTTCGATAACGATATGGTCAGCACAGAAAAGAATGATTTCAGCAATTTGCCGGTGATGCTGAACATCTAGAACCACTTTGGCTTCAATGATCCGCGGATAGTCGAGGTGCAGTCCCTCAATCTTTTTATGCGCGTAATCACGAATGGCTTCAGTGATGTCGAGATGCCGTCCAGTGATGACAATCGGTAGGTTGACGTTGTGCTTTTGCATGGTGTTTATCCTCCTCGGTTGGGGGTGATTTTTTGAAAAAAAGACTACATGGTAAAATCCTCACCCAGATAAAGCCGTCGAGCTTCTGGGTCATTGACGAGAAATTCTTTACTGCCATGACGTCTTACTTGGCCTTCATAAATGAGATAGGCACGATCAACAATGTTCAGTGTTTCGCGTACATTGTGATCGGTGATAAGAATGGACAATCCTGCACTTCGTAGCATTCGAATAATCTCCTGAATTTCACTGACAGCAATAGGGTCAACTCCGCTGAAAGGTTCATCCAACATTAACAATTTAGGCTCTGTTACGAGACTTCGTGCAATCGTTAGCCGCCTCTTTTCCCCCCCCGAAAGGGTGAGTGCCAAGTTATCGGCCACATGATCAATCCCAAATTTCTCCATAAGCTGTTGGCACTGATCTGCGCGCTGCTTAGGGGTAAAGTTCTGCGTCTCCATAACCGCGAGAATATTATCCCGAACCGTCAAGCGACGGAAAATCGATTCTTCTTGAGGGAGATAACCCATGCCTAGCCGCGCACGCTTAAACATCGGTTGATCAGTCGCATCAGAGCCATCGAAAAACACTTTACCTCCATTCGGCCTGACCAAACCGACAATCATGTAGAACGTCGTTGTCTTCCCTGCACCGTTAGGCCCTAGCAAACCGACAATTTCACCCTTTTTGACCTCAATATCTACCCCATTCACTACAGTGCGCCCATCGTAGATTTTTTTTAACCCTTCGGTGTGCAAAAGTTCTCCCCGTCCCTCAGAGGTTACCCTCGTGTCATGTTGTCGTTGTAGAGATGAATCCTCAATGCCCATAAAAGAGAAATGGTTGGCTCGATTTTCTAAAGATTTAGCGACTCGTAAATCTGGTCAAATTTTGGTCATTATCTTTCCTCTTTAGACTGAATCTGACCTCCTCCCAAAATGACTGTGCGAGATGGACGATTCGTGGACAATTTACCGCTTCGATCAAATATCATGACGGTGTCTGAAGTCGTTGCAACGTGCATGATGTTTCCTTTCTGCACTTGAGGAAAATCACTGAGAGTTATTTCCCCTGTTAGACCGTTGTAATCTAATCGTTTGCAGCGTCCCTGCTGAATATCTCCCTTGGGGTCTCTTTTCTCAATCACGACCATGGGACCACGAGCAATCGCTTTTTCAATTGGTGGCGCTTTATCATCCCCTTTCTTGGCATTCACAGAACCGGGGAGCTTTTTCTTTGCCCCCGATTCATTCTTCATCATGTAATAAATCTCCAACTCCTGACATTCGATGTAAAAATCAGGGTGCCTAGCGCGCACGTTCCCAGAATAAAGAAAAACCCCCTTTTTCAGATCAAAGTCTGTTCGTTCCGCGTCGATTACGCCCATCGGCGTGCCACTAGAAAGCTTCGAAGCATTTTCAAGGTTCGGCAAAGCTCCAGGCACTGGACCTTGCGGTGCAGACTGACTGGAAGAACCTGCTGAGGTCGCATTAGAGGCTGGTAGATCAATGGATGAAGGAGCCAAATTGCCTTGCATCTGCGGAAGAACGGCACTGGCCGCAGCTTTGGCAGCTTCGAGCACTTCCGCTCGCCCTTGGGGTGAATCCGTCGCGAATTTAGCGGCTTCGGTCACACTAGATGGCAGCTTCTGGATGAGTTCCTTCGCCGCCGATTTAGCTTGCTCTAATTCACCAGATTTCTGCACAGCCTTTAAACGTTCTGATGCACTCCTAAGCTGCTGCTTCGAGTCTAACGTTGATGACGAAGGCGCAGGAGCGGGACTGGTTTCCTGGGCATAAAGCTCTTCGATGTCATTCAAGACAACGCAGAGGAAAATCAAAAAAAATCGAAATACCATCATGTCGGGAAAGTCATCTTAATTGTCAGATACCTTGTTTGAAGGCTTGGGTGTATCTTTTTCAGTCTGGAAAATTAAAGTCCTCACTTTGCCAACCATAGACCCCATGGATGTTTCTGTATCAAAAATGAGGCTATCGCCTTCGGTTTGCATATCGGCTCGCAGCACTTGGCAACGGCCGTCACTTCTCAAAAGCTTATCGTTCAGGTGGTAATATGCCGTCGGCATTTGCAGACGAAGGTCTTGTTTCTGATTTTCTGCAAAGACCTCAATAACGGTTTCGCCAGCCTTCAATCTTACTTCATCGATTCGAACTAGTGTCTCCGTATAAAATTGCGAGGCTTTGCGCCCATCTTGATTGAATGTCGGCACAGTGACATGACGGCTAACGAAACCCGCAGGCAGCATTTTTGCAATGCTAGACAGGCTAGCATTTTCACCTGCATTTTGACCCAATCCGCCCACAGCTCCAAAAGCCAAAGCCAGAGCACTTAACGCGAAGCATAGCGATTGAAGTTTCATGAGAATAGCAGTCATGATTCTTTGACGATCTCATGAAGTTTCCGCAATTGGCTGACAATTTCGGCTAATTGCGAAAGCGGAATCTGGTTGGGGCCATCGGATAAAGCCTTAGTGGGGTCCGGATGCGTTTCCATGAAAACGCCATCACAACCAGCTGCCACGGCAGCGCGTGCCAGCACTGGAGCTAAATTCCCATCTCCCCCGGTTGCCGTCCCCAGGCCACCTGGTCTTTGCACCGAGTGCGTGGCATCAAAAACAACCCGATAACCCAGTTCACGCATCCAATAAAGGGAACGCATATCTGCCACTAAATTCTGATAACCAAAGGTCGTACCACGCTCCGTGAAGAAAAAGTCCTGGCATTTCACAGATTGTAGTTTTTCAGCAATGTTCCGAACATCCCAAGGAGCCATGAATTGCCCTTTTTTGACGTTGACCGCACGGCCTGTCCTCCCTGCCGCCAGAATAAGATCCGTCTGCCGACTCAGAAACGCAGGAATCTGCAAGAGATCAATATGCTCCGCAGCAACATGAATCTCCTCTTCTGTATGTACATCGGTTGTCACAGGAACCTTTAACTGTTCGCCCACTCTTTGTAGCAATTGGCAACCAGCTCGGACTCCGATACCACGGAAAGAAGAACCTGCGCTTCGATTTGCCTTGTCATAGGATGCTTTGAACACCCAACGCAGCCTCAGGCTACTTGCCAGAGCGCCGAGCCGTTCTGCGACAGACCAAATGAAGGCTTCACTTTCAATCACACAAGGGCCAAGAATGAAAACGGGTTCTTCTCCATCTAGAGAGACAGAGCCAACGTGAACAATAGGTAATGAATGCATGAGGTAGAGCAAAAAGCCTTGAAGAGGCCGACTGAAACATCATCGCTAGCGAGCATCCTAGCGGTGACAACAGCATCCCGATTCAAAGCATCAAAAACCTCATGGAACAATCGGCAAGAAGTTCACTTGGCCAGACAGCTTTGGAGTATCACGCGTGGTGGTTGCTGGCGTGTTGCCAGATGCTGGCTGAGGTAAGGTGTCCACAATGAAGTATCCCGTTCCAAAAATCTTAACTGTGTCATTTGGTAGGCGTGCGTGAATGATCAAACCTTGGAAAGGCGTGTTACGCGTCACAGGATTCGGACGCTGTCCCGCAACCGGATTAGGATCAGACAAAACAAAACTGCCACTGAAGGCACCCGTCGTCGGCACCGCTGAAAGCGTTGTTCCGGCTGGATTTTCCACTGGAGCAGTCAGCTTCTTTCTTGGAATTGTAATCCGACTAGCAATGCCCACGCTTACGATGACGTTCGGATTGGTAGCAGTAGCAATGCCCGTCGAACCGTCCAATGTGAATTCAAGCTCAGCATTATTTGTTCCTGGATTAAGTCCAAGCACTACCGTTCCAGTGCGCGGAGGTGGATTGTACATACCACCGAGAACCGCATAAGCCACAGGAGCTGTTACTGTCGCCGCAGGCACCCCTGTCAGAACCTGTGTTGTGCCAAATCCTGAACGGTAAAGACGAGCTGTAGTAATGGTCGCAGGATTTGGCGGACGCACCACGGAAACAGTTCCTATCACATTGTTCGATGTAACAGGAGAACGGGCTACAATCTGAAGAGGTTCAACCTGCGCTGTAGCGGGATTATCACTGAGGATCGAGCCCTTGGTCGATGTCGTGTAAAGCGCCTGGAACATAAAGATTTGACCATCAGGCCCCATGAAGGAGCTTCCCGTCAAGGTTTCACCATCTGGTGTCCGGCCGCTAACAGTGTAGCCTCCTGAGGTTAAAACACGAATCGCAGCATAACCATCTCCTTGAGGAACCGCAGTCAAACCGATCAACCCACTGCCATCTGGCAATGTGAAAGCTACATTGTAAAGCCCCACATAAGCATCTGGTTTAGCTGACACGTTTGCTCGTGCGGTTGCAGCCCAATTGTTACGCCATGCAGCATATGCCACCGTGTTGGTGCCATCCGTAATTTCGGCTCCTGAGATCAAAACTGCAGGTGGAGCGTCTGTCACGCTTGGAGGAGTGATAGCTAAACTAAATTTTATCGTCGCAGCGGCTTCTGTTCGCGTAGCGGCGGCAATTGCCAATCCAGAAGGTGGCGCCAAAAGAACGGCATTGGGATAAACCGAGGCTTGATCCACATTCATGATCAAATCCCCCTTAAATGTTCGAGCAGCCCCTGAGCCCAGAACGATGCGCCCCGAGTAAGCTCCAAGAGCAGTCGTAGTCATCTCAAAACGCCCACCCAAATGACCATTCAATACGGCATGACGGGCGATCGGACCGGCATAACTGCCAGCCACACCCGCTGGAATTGGGAAGACCGTCAAAGCAGACTCGATCTCGTTGGAAGGCCCACTAAGATTGAGAGCTACCGTGCGGATGCGGTATTGACCTTCTTTCGTTGGCCTACCTGTGATTGCACCAGTGCTCTTATTCAGTGTGAGCCCTGGAGGCAGTGATGAACCACGAGCTAGGGCGAAGCTAACTGGCGTAGACACTCGATCCGACTGCACAGTCATTGTGTCGCTGTAGTTACCGCCAACAATCGCATGCTTCAGAATGGCTGGTGTAGTATTCACAGGCACTTGATTGTAAATCTTAACATCGTGGAAACAGCCTATCACTTCTCCCCCCGAAGAGTCCCTCACTTTACACACATATAGACCGTCATCACTGACCAACGAAGCAATTCCACGACGAAGCTTGAGTGCAGAAACTGTTGTTCCCGTAAACTCTTGCCCCTCAAATCTCGTGCTATTGGCTGGAATAGCTGTGTCGACTGCGACACTTACCTCTTGATCAGGATCTCCGTCATTCTCACCTGGAATCGTCTGTGTTTCAAAGGTGCGTTTGAACCATTTGTAGCTCAAACTTGCTTTGGTATCCTTACCCACAAAAGCCGTTAGAGCAAAGGTGTCACCTAATCTCACAGGAATCTCACGATGCGTCGCGTCAACGACGACAATCTGAGCAACTGGTGTCACTGCTCTTGTTGTCGTTGTGTTAGAGACCTCGCATACATAATTACCGCCCTGAGCTAATTGTATGGATGAAATGCTGTAAACAGGAGATGTGGCACCCGCGATGACTCTAGTTCCAAGTTTCCATGAATACCTCAAATCTGGGCGGCCTGAAGCAGATACACTAAAATTCAACGGACTGCCTGTAAGCAAAATCCGCGGGGTAAGTGAATGTGAAGAAATAACCGGAATTGGCGACAAGACAGGCAAGCTAACAACATTACTATCGCGTGAATTAATCGGATTGGTAACTCGACAGAAGTAGGCATCTGGCGTTCCCAAAATAGCAGTGTTCGTAACACGAAGCGTCGTAGCCGTTGCACCTGCAATTGCTGCACCATTTCGATACCATTGATAGCTCAATGGAGCATCACCAGCTGCAGACACTGAGAACGTGATTATTTCCCCCTGATAGGTAGGACCACCATCACGCGTCCGCGTTGCAAGAACATTCGAAACAGCTTTGCGGACTGTCAACGCTGCCCCTGCACTCGTTGCGATAAGTGAATTATTGATCGTCGAAATAAACCTAACAAAGTATTGACCTGAGTCAGACTCAGAAACATCAAATAATGTAAATGAACTCGAGTAACTATTTGTCGAGATAAGCTGTGCATTACTGCTTTGAAGCGGAACTTCCGTCCCAGCATCCAGGCGGAACCAAACCGCTGTGTAAGGTCCAGGCCCAGTAACTCTAGAAGTAAAGGTTGTGGATACCGGTGCCCCAGGGAGACTTGGATTGACAGTCCTTGATGTAGGTTGCTCAGCGATGAGAGGAGTATCATTCACATCGACAAAAGCCATATTGCTAGTCGTCGCCCCACCTTCATTTTCTGCTCTAATTTGGAAATTACCTTTTGTTAAGCTACTCGCAGTAAGGGTGAATGTCGCCGTAACACCTGCACCAGCAGGAATGCGGTTCGGAGGATTGAATGCTACGGTATAATCCGTTTCTGGCATAGGAACCCCCTCTCGAATCAAAGCAAAATTGATGGCAGAATTCGTGGAAGAATCTGCTCGAGCCGAAAGCGTGAGAGTTGTCCCAGGCTGTAGGATGCCCGTAGAAGGCACACGAGTGATTTGAGCGGTGAACTGAGGACGCGAGGGCGCAGTGAATGCAGCATCAGCAGTAACCACCAAAAGCACGCCGAGACGATTGAGCAAACTGGTGTCCCATCGAAAATTGCCTCCGAGTTCAAACAAAGTCAGATCCGAGTCAGTCTCGATACCTGTTCGTATCGTGCTGCCAACATTGATATTGCCTAGCACTCCGTTCGTGCCTGTTGTTCCTGCCTTAAACAAATGAAATACGTCACCTGCACGTGGAGTGTAACCTTCATTGATAAGTGTGATTTTTGCTCCAGCCGCCATACTGAGGGTACTGTTACCACTTTGAGCGGTTACGTTGATCATGTCATGTTGCTCCGTGGTAACTAGATCACGTAGAGCGTTTGCAAACTCATCGTTGGAAGTGCCAAGGCTAGAAACCCAAGATGAATAGTGTGATTCACTTAAATCAACAGCACCAGGACGGTTGTAGGTTGGAAGTCGAACCTGCAGCAGAGTTTCGGAACCTGCTTGGAAGATAGCATTACCATTGATGTTAATTGTGCCCATGTCTCTTCCCGCCATGTCGCCAGGAGCCACACGAGAACCCGCTTGAGCTGTCAAGGCAAAGCTAGCTCCACCTCCCTGCACCCAACCTGTTCCCGCAATTGTCGCACCACTTTGAACGACAGTGCCCTGAGCGTTGACAGCTCCAGTATCACCAACCCCACCACGTCCTACTTGAAGAACACCTGCATCAACCGTGGTGCTTCCAGTGTAATCGTTATCCAGCGTTAGCACACTCCAACCAGCTCCTGATTTAGTTATGTTGAGTGCACTCCCCGACAAATGTGTATTAACTCCAGGAGCGAAGAACTGGCTGTTAGGAACTCCATCACGGAACAATGCATCCCATGAAGCCTCAAAAGTCACGGGTGTGGACTGGGTGATAACCAAGTCACCCATGATCGTTGAAGCATTCTCAATGATTTCCGTGCTACCACTGCTGGAGCCTAACGTGCCCACATTGCCTTGGAATGAACCCACTCCGCCCTGTGTGGTTAGACTACCAATGGTTGCTGTGCGTCCTCCCACTTGAAGGATCGAATTGAAATTCATGACAACATCATTCAATGCCGTCAAAGCTTGGTTATGGCCTAAACGCAAGACGGAGGTTTTGTCAAAGTCATTGGAGGTATTGGCACTGATCGTGACATCTCCCGTCCACGAGCTATTGTTCCCATTTAGAACCGCGTAACCCGTCATTCTTCCGTTAGTGTTGTCGTTGGCTCCTCCTGCCGTGGGTCCAGATGAGTCGTTGCTTTGAATCGTTATGTTGCCACTTGTTAGTACACCATTACGAAGACTGCCATTGATGTTTAAGTAGGTCTGCTCGCCACCGTTTGATACCCCCCCATCTTGAAGAAGAAGGATCAAATTGTCATTAAGCGTGATATTACCATCGTAGGACACCCTACTTCCATTGGAGGTATTATCCACACCAAGACGCTTCATTTGAGCAGGGTTGTAAACCACATTGATGTCATGTTTGACTTCAAAAACCCAGTTTTGAACCCCATCAGGGTTATTGATCATCAGCTGAGCAACCCCACCTCTTTCTGAATCTCCAAGGGTAATCGTTTTATTGGTTAAATATCCTGTCCCGAGAACATCGGCTTGATTAGATGCATAGGCAGTACCCTGCTTGATGACCAATCCGCCTTTCCACTCTGGGCTATTAGTCCTGAATTCAATCTGACCCAAACCATCTTTGATGATATCTCCACTTCCAGTGAGGTAACCACTACTATTTGTTAACCTTAAAACACTGCGCAGATGATTGGAAGTGTTGTCAACATTCAAGCTTGGGAGAACGCCTGCAACAAAAGCACCGCCGACATCAAAAGTCGTAGTGCCATCAATTTTAACGATTCCATTCAAATTCAGTGGCCGTCGATTCCCCAAGTTCAATTGATTATTGTTTGATGCACCTGATGAATAGTCTGTGAACGCATCCAGCAGACCACTGTAAGTGAAAGTATTCCCCCCTTCGAAAATCATAAACTCCTCAATGGCCCATTCTCCCGAGTTGTTACCATTACCCAATAGGGCCTGGAAGTTCGACCCTTGCCTAAAGATTGTCGCATCAGCCCACGAACGATTGGAACCAAGGACACTCGTGGTGCCAACTCCGTTACCTCCTACATCGACCATTACAACAAGTGAGCCCTGCCTAACGTCCAACAGCCCTTGAAAACTGCTATTGTGGCCGGTGCCATTTCCCATCAGGGTTAATGTGCCTGGTCCAGTTTTGATCAAATCACCACGATTACGATCCTCTGAAACGAGCGCGGCCTGAGTGCTATCCAATGCAGAGCCGATGATTAAATTGCCATCGTTGCCTGCCACTTCAATGACACCACCATTGCCTTGTAGCGTAATCCCACGATTGCCAAGGCTTTCAGTTGCACCAGCCCACTTCAAGGTGCCGCCATTCATGACAATCTGATTGTTGCTCACGGCAGCTGGAGAGACACCAAGGGCTGATGCATTTGCAATCTCAAGGACTGCACCATTGATAAAGGTTTGTCCGGTGTACGTATTATTCGCTGCCAAACGCACCACACCGGTTGTATTGAGCTGCGAAGGGGATGTGCTGGATGGCCCAGCAATCGTCAGGTCTCCAGTGCCAGAAATTTGCGCATCAAGGGATAGCCTACCCTGACCATATTGATGCACTATCAATTCATTCGCGCCGCAGACTAGAGCAAGGTTCGCCGCTGAGATACTAGGTTTAGGAGTTACCACAATCGAATTTGCAGCTACCGAAGCAATCACGGTTCCTGGAGCCACAATCGCGGCAGGAACAATCGCGCGGAATGACGCACCTGATCCTCCGCCACCTGAGACCGTTACAGTAGGCTCACTCGTGTATCCAGAACCCGCAGCTGTCACGGTTATGCCTGTGATCTGGCCTCCTGACACAGTGGCTGTGGCGGTAGCACCCGATCCACCGCCACCTGCAATCGTTACAGTCGGCGCCGATGTGTATCCAGTACCACCGTTCAAAACCAATACGGCGGTTAGATTTTGAATTCCTCGGATAGGCATGCCCGGAAGCAGGCCCGCTGTCGTTCTCATGTTCGTGATGGTCGCATTCGCAATTGGATCAGCAAGGTCGCCATTGGCGGCACCGTGCAGATAATTCGCAGTAACGTTAACATTGCTTGCCGATGCCGTCGCATTGTTGGTTAAGGTCACTTGATTGCCCGAAACCGTTGCAATGGTGGTGCCTGTTGGAATACCAGATCCGGAAACCTGCATCCCTGGAAGCAAATTGGACGTGCTCGAAACATCCGTTAACGATGCATTTCCACTCGTTGTAGTTGCAGTGACTACCGTCAGGTAACGGGAATCAACTGTCGAGTCGAAGAGGCGAATTTCACCATTGCTGATCGATTTGTTCGAAACTCCGGTGTTCGAGCTTACCAAGATCGCACCCATACCCTCACGGGTCATCAAGTTTAATGTCCGACCACCTAGATCCAGAGTACTGTCCGCGAAGGCATCAAAGCGGAGGGTATTCAAGCTCATGGATTGAGCCAAGGCACCCGTGAAACCACTGCCTCCCGATTCGGAAATATTCGAGGCATTGACCCACGCACTCACCTCATTGTTCAATTCAGAAGCAGAACGCGTTAAGGAGCCCACATCTAGGTTTGCACCACTAAGCACTGCAAAGTCAGTCGCAGTGCGCGCCGCGGTTCCATAAGTGGCCCATCCGAGTGCCCTGCCAAGATTGATCACAGAATTGGCCACGCCAAAACGCAACTGCAGAGCTGCAGTCCCCCCTGCTGAAGCATTTTCGACAAAATTGACAGCGGCACCGTTAGAGCGAGTCACGTTGCCATTGGTTGTATTCGTGTTGCCCAAAGTAACAGACAGATTTTGACCACGTGTCTGCGCTACAATCTCATTGGTGCCCGCACCAAAATTCACAGTTCGAGAAGCACCTGTCTCGGTGCTGTAACTCGCCGTGAACGCAGCGTCGCTGCGACCTAAGCTAACCAAACTTCCGCCTCTGAAGGTAAAATTGCCCGCATTTCCGAATCTGGCCACATTGGTTCCTTGGTGATCGATGATGAAGCGACCACCTCCCAATTCGAAAGAGCTTGTGTCACTAGCAGCCAAAGCTGCTCCAGTGAATTGATAAACCACATCACCACGCCCTGTCTTTTGGATACTCTGAGCGCCTCCGTAACGCATGTTAAAATTCACCGTTCCACCAGCCATGGCGTAGAGCCTTGCCTGTTTATTGAGGGTTAACGTTCCATTGCCAGTTCCAAAACCAATCGAACCTGATTCATTAATGCCACCCAGATAAGTCGTATTGCCAGCAGCTAAGCTCCAGCTGGTCATGTTAAACTGCTGACCTGAGATGCCATTCGAACCTGGCTGTCCAAGGAAAATCGCCGTGTTTCCACCGCCACCAATGGTAAACCCATGCTGACTGGAGTTTCCGTTCGCTGTAATATCAGCATTGGAATTGCCTCCACTGATTCGACTAATCGCTGCATTGCTCCAAAATCCAGTTCCGTCATTCCCTGACTGAACTGGATCGTAAGACACATACAAGATTCCGGAATCCAAGGTTAGGCGTCCAGCAGCATTCGTTTGACGCTCCATGGTAACGTTGAGCTGCTCATCGCCAGTGATTGTAAACCTGAACAATTCATTCTGATTGCTACGCAGCGTTGGAACATTGGCATTTGGAAGGGTTGAAACAAGCCCGGGAACGGGAATGGCATTGCCTTGAGGATCGAGTTTATCGCCAAGCTGACCCCGTAGAATCATAAAACCACTTGAAGAGCCTGCGGTGCTCAAAACCCTCGAACTTGTGGCAACTACATCACTCGTTATGGCCGTTGAACCGCCTGTGATGTTACCATCCACGATAAGGAGCGAATTGGCCCCAACGTTGATTAAAGGTGTGAACAATGCTTGACCCGCAAGGTCCACATTATCAATGGTGATATTGCCATAAAGATAAGTGGTATCACCTGATGCATTCATGATGGTCTGACCACCGGAGAGAGGCCCTACCAGTATATCTTTTCTTGAGTTGGCTGAACCTATCACAATCCCATTGTTTGTGCTGATGGATCCATTTCCGGTAATGAAAACGTGATTCCCAGCACCGCCCACCCCTAAGGAGGATCTCCCATTGCGAATCAACAAGTTCCCCTCGCTTATCGAGGTCACCCCTGAATAGGTGTTAAAGCCGTCTATCACGACTTGGCCAAGGCCAGTTTTGGTTAAACCTGCACTGCCCTGGATATCGGAACGAATCTGAAGATTTCCGGTTTGGATTGTTCCATCGTTGAAGCGTAAGACTGCATTTTGATTGTTGATGATTGCCTCACGATTTCCAAAAACGAGCGTTCCACCCGTAATCAAGACATCTGTCGCCTGGCCAGTGCCACCTGTTGTGCTATTGCCCATAGCAAAGAATGCGCTGCTGATCATTCCCGACGCAATATTCAAGCGGCCATCCACAATCAGCGTCTGATTGAAGGGTGTGCTGTAGCTAGTCAGCGTGGTCCCGTTATTAATGGCACCCGAAGTTTCCATATTATCGCCAATGCTATCGGCAGCAGGACCAAAGCGAAGTGAGTTGATGGACATATCCTGACGAACAATCGAGTTCGCTGCTGTGAGATTAACATTCATGCCCACCCCAGATGAACCATCCAAAATGCCATCGGCCGGGGTGAAGTATTCGGAATCATCTAGAGGACGTAGATAACCACCATCCAAAGTCATGAAATGACTACCCGTGATCAATTGTAGGTTTCTTCCCTGGACATACAGATCAGATACACCTGCGTTGTTGTAGCCCAAATCCCGCAAATCCTCGAGATAAGTATGCGGCATAATGCCCCCGAAAATACCAGCAATGATGGAGCGGTTGGTGGCATTCGTGCTCGCACCATACTGCGCGACGCCACTGGCATCCACGAGGCGAATCCGAACGCTATCCTTATCCAATGCAGGCTCAGCACTACCAAAAGTAGATGTTGAATCGAGATTTCTGATGCGCAGAACCGCTCCCTGATTGCGGTCCAATTTACCTATCGTCAAAGTCATGGCCTGGTTGACACCATCCAAAGGCCACAAGTCGATGAAGTTCGTGCTAGAAGCGATACGAACTGAAGCACCCGAAGTCGTCGCAATCGATTCAGAATTCGGCAGTGTGCCTCCATGAATTCTCAGCCAGCCGTTGTTGAAATTAAAGGCACTCGCATTGTTGATTCTGTCATCGTTATTTCCGCCGGATACTCCTGAAGTGAGGTCCAGTCGGCTGGTATTATCCAAGGTGAGCATACCGCGACGTTGCAGATTGATGGCCGAAGCTCCTGAGAGTCGAGCATTTTGCCCAGCCAGGGTTACCCCCCACTCCATCCATCCTTCTGCGTCACCATAAGTTTGGTAATCAATCCCATTCACACTGACGGTGTTACTCTGCCAATCTACAGCTGCCGTTCCATGCCTTAAGATGTTGAGTTCACCCGTAAAGGTATTGTTGTTGGTGAGACGGAGCTCACGCTCTCCAGTCTTTGTGAAGCCTCCCGAACCAATGATTTGGCCTCCGACAATCATTTTGTTTTGAATGTTACCGGTCAAATTACCCTGCTCGGTAACAGTGACGCCATTAACAGTTCCATCGATGTGGAAGAAATTGCGGTTGGCATCTCCAGTGAGCGTAATCTGGCCGTTCAAATACGTTCTTGGATTCGGCAACGTATCGCTCGCCATATCAATGTAGTTCGCGCCACCTCCACTCACATCAATTGCACTGCCCCTAGCAAGGTCGCCACGCATGGCGATGGCAACAGTATGACGAACATCTAAATTTCGGTAGAAGTTAAGACGAGCCCCCACATTCGGCCCCAGGCCACTGGCTGCATTGGTTTGATCGATGAGCGATGCTCCCGCATAAGCGATTTCAATGCCACCAGTCACATCAGCGGAGGTAACTCCCGCCCATTGACCGGCAGGTGTAACAGGAGTGTCCATCTCCAACCTGAGTGTACCTTCTTGGACTCTGACTCGATTCAATGAAGAGGTGAATACAGGTTGATGTAAAATAACACCGCCTGACTGCGTCCCACCCCTAACATTGAGATCAAATCCACCTCCTGCAATCGTCGGAAAAACGCGGGTAAAGTTACCCTCCAGAGTTGAACCAGTGTTTGGATTCGTGTCGTAGCTCGAAAGATCTAAGCGTGATGCATTCGCAAAACCGCCACCACTCAAAGTGGCATTGGCAGATAACAACAAATGAGAAAAGGTTGCAGTTCCCGTCGAATTTCTGAGAGAGGCTGTCCCATTGATCCCCTCACCTGCAACCTCAATGAACTTACGGAAAGGATCAGGATCATCTGTGTAAGAGGTTGATTGACCTCTGAGATCCAGTGTCGCACCGGAAGCAATCGTAACCCGATTGTTAAATCCTGAAGCACCCAAAGCGCGCGCACCGCCCAGTCGAGTCTCACCAGCATTCAGTAAAATTTGACCAACTAGCGATGCTTCAGCATTAGCGCTCGTGGCACCTTCCGTTACATTCGTGAAGTTATTCGCACTGATCGTGAGTAGCCCGTCACCCGTTTTGGTGAATCCGTTAGTCGAAGCAATCAAACCAGAAACAGTCAAACCTGCATTGGCAGGGAGATTGAATACAACCCCACCAGCGTTTGTATTATTTAAAGTTAAACGTCCGCTCAACGTGGCACCCGTTGCGGCAGGCAACAAGGAGATAACACTTCCCTGATTCATGGTGATAAGCTCACCGATATTGACGCTAGAATTAATCTGCATCGTCCCCCCAGAAGAAAGGGTCGTGCGGCCACGAAGATTTCCAAGGGCGTTGTTATTGGCAACCTGGAGAGTACCTCCATTGACAAAGATTTCTCCATAGTAGTTCGCGTTGTCCGAACCAAGAAGCACAGGTTTCAGGTTTGCAGAAGCTAGAGTGATCACTCCCCCCCCCTGGATGACGCCCAGCGTTTGCAGCGTTGTATCGCTGGAAAGGAAGGTCAGTGCAGAGCCTTCGCTCATGTTGACGACCAAGGCAGAGGCTGCCCCCAAGGTAGCTGCGGTGGCCGTGTTGGGCGCTGCCGCAGTGCCGCCCACCTGCAACTCACCTTGATTGATATTGATGGCACCAGTCAGGGTGTTGATGGCATTGAGGAACACTTTACCTAAACCAGACTTGGTGATCTGTTGAGCAGCCGTGTTATCGGCAATCACGGAGTTAATCTGTAGCGCGCCTTGTGTGTTGTGCTGGTGTAGAATAACAGCCTCTAGGCCTGCCGTAACGGCGCTGTTTTGCAGCGTGCCACCCGTAATAACAACGTTATTCGCGCCGACATTGGGAGTCACCAGGATGCCAGAGGAGTCCAAAGACAGTGTGCCCGCAATCGTGAGAGTTGAAGCAAGCGGTGCATTGAAGCGCAGCGTTCCTGTGGTAGCGGCACCAAGCGGTGTCGATACTGAAGCCTGGGTGATGTCTGTATTTGAGCCTGACGCAAAGGAGTTTGCTGCATATGAATTCAAAGCGGTGATGCTGATATCATTACCCGCAGAAGATGTGCTTGCCCAGTTGGTCCTTCCTATCGTTGCATAAGCACCCGTGGGCGAACCCGCTCCGCCACCGGTTGTGGTGAGAATGCCTCCTGCCCCGTTGAGATTGTTGGTGTTAGCGATGTCGTTTGCTTCAATATCGATCGTTGCTCCACTACCAACGGCACGAGTGATGTTCCCGAGGAAAATTCTTGAGGTGCTACCACTCGCCCGAGCGATTCCATTAGCCCCCTGAGCAAGGGTAAGACTACCGACACGCTCATCATGATTGCCGCCTCTCAGGCGAACCACACCTCCGGTGGTCCCGAAAATGTTAGTTTGACCACTGACATTGTCATCCACACCAGGCAAGGTCAGGGCACCAGAGCCACCAAGAGTCAAAGTCGCAGAATCCGAAAGCTTCGAATTGTTCTGTGAAGTGTAATCCAATTCTAGTACACCGCCACGAACCAAAACCGCACCTGTCCAATCGGTACCGTTCAGGCCAGAAAGAACCAAAGTCCCTGCCCCCGCCTTGAGCAAAGCGCCTGCTCCAGTGATCGCAGAAGTGTTGTTATTGAGATTCAAGGAAGCACCTGCGTCCACAGCAAGACGAATATTGGCAGCCAGATTGAGAAGACCGGAAATCGTATTGTTACCACTTCTGACCGTCATACCACCATCTGCCGTGGAGTTGGTCAGGCTGTTGGCGATAGAGATCCCTGCTCCGCCACGGATTTCTAGACCCACCCCGCCGCCACCGTTGATGGTGACCAGACCTGAACCAAGCGCACCACCGGCAGAAACAGCAAGTGTACCGCCTGTAATCGTAGTGCCTCCAGAGTAGCTATTCGCATTGTTGCTCAAAATCCACAGGCCAGGCTCGGATTTAGAAACGCTGGTTACATCCGTGCCATTGTTGATGATTTGTGGCGCGAAAAGGTTATCCGCTATCGTGGATCCACGCAGCACTAAAGTGCGCGCACCAGCTCCTGAGAAACCGATCGAACCAGAGTTCGTAAACTCAATCTTGGGTGCGCTTGTATTGCCCATCACAGTTCCATCCGCCCAGAGATTAGCAGCGCTAGAGCCTGCCCCGATGGTGAAGAGCCTGTCAGTGCTCTGATCCCTAAAGCCAAGCCAACGCAGACCACCTGCTCCAGAGCCTGTATTGATGATCAAATTTGATGCTGCGTTGGAACTCGATCCAATGCCACTTGGTTGGCCACCATTCGCTAGATAGTAAACATCTAATCTATTGGCTACAAAGTTGGATCCATTGGTTACAATACTCGTCACACCCGAGTAACTATTCCTGTGTGTGAATGTGGAGATACGGGCGTTGGTGTCGTTGTTTGTTCTGGTTAGCCCACCACCTCCTGAAATAACTCCAGAATAGGTTTGGCTCGCATTCGACACCGTTAGAACCGCTCCTGGATCAAGGATAACCGATGTGCCGATCTGTCCCGATAAACCACCAATCGTCTCGCTTCCTCTCAATCTAAAGGTAGCGGAACCGATCGAAGACCCATCTGAACCTGCGTTAGCTAAATTGACCGTCGCGGAGTCCCCAATCGCCGAACCCCCAGCGAACTCCAGAACACCACGGTTAATCGTCACGGTGCCAGTCATTGTGTTGCTAGAGTTATTCAGAATCCATTTACCAGCGCCATCTTTCTGAATCCCAACCACAGCACCACCCGAACCATTGGAAATGCTTCCATTCAAAATGTTATCACCGACATTCGTTCCATCAAGAATCCATGAACGATTGCCCGTAGCACCGGAGGTGAACGAACCATTAATCACAATAGTTTTTAGGCCATTGTTGATGAGTCTTCCGTTACCAGGATTGGTCGTATTGTTGAAGCTCTGAGTAAACGTAATATTGTTACCCAAAGTAAAAACACCTGCAGTCGGATCATTGAACACAAGGCTGCCTGTGGAGGTTAATCCGCCGCCTGCACCTAGGTTATCAGTCTGACCGTTGCTGATATTGTAACGTCCACGTCCATCGAAGTTACTCGTTCCTAAATCAATAGTGCGCGTCGCGGTCAGATCCCCCAGAATACCTGTGGGAGCACTGCCCGAACCTAAATTACCAGCGAGCACTAAGGAGCCTAAATTGACAGTGATGTTGCCACTGAAGTTATTGTTAACGTTCGACAATATCCATGAACCCGCGCCATACAGGTCATTGTTGCCGACATTGGGATTGACGACCAAACCTAGCTTTGACAATCCCTCATCAATCATTCCGCGAATTTGATTACCCATAGTTTGCCCATGCAAGATCAGGGTTTTATCAGCAAGATTAGTTACCGTAAGCTTGCCATTTGCTGCACCAGCGCTTGTTGAGTCTGTGCCCAAAATGATTGGAGCCATCGCATTTGAACCTATCCTGACTGTTGCACCAATTGGCTGCCCTCCTCCGGTTTGCACCTCTTCAAAAGAAAACTCCTGCAGAGCTTCAACGGCACCCAATGTATTCACATTGAGAGTAATGGTATTCAGGCTTGTGTTAATACCTGTAATGCGAGCTCCAGCTGGAAGGTTCGGCCCACTGACCGCCATATTTAAGGCAAGTCGTCCAACATCATCCAAAGTTAGCACATTCGTGGGACCAGAAATCGCTGTTGTGAGTGTAGCCACATCCTGTGCCCCGGTATTGGCTAAGTTGAAATCACGAGAAACAACATGTGCATCACGATACCGACTCGCGTACTCCAACCTGACTTCTTGAGGCGAGTCATTGAGTGATCCACCAATTCCGAGGGTTAGAGTTGGCGATGAACCTAAACCACTCCGCAAGTCCAAGTCGGAAACTCGCACGGTTACAGTCTGATCATTGCTACCAACAATAGGCTCAGAAGTGAGCGTCGAAGCACCAAGCAAACCGTACCAGGCAGCACCAGATGCAGTTGCATTAAAATGGACAATACCATCACCGGAGAAACCACCGTTGATGATATGATTCGTGTTATCATCAAGAGTCAGGCGAACTCCCGTCGGAACATTGATGTCAGACCCTGTTTGGCTTCGGATCTGCCCCACTGTTTCATTCTGAGCAAAACGAAGAGTTGCCCCACGCATCAAATAGAGACTTGCATCATTATTGACGCCGTCAGAAGCAAGAGTGGTATTAGATGCATCAGGATCAGAACCATTAGTGTGGTTAATCACAAGCGTGCCTCTTTGAATGTAAACCTGCGTTAAGCGGTTTGTGCCCGAGGCATTGGCAAAATTATTGTATCCCTGGAGAGTGGTGATGCCTGTGTTTCTAAACACGATGTTATTCGTCGTGTTATCCCCGTTGCTAATGTTATTAAACCTACCCAAAATTGTGTTATTGGCGCTTCCTGCAAGCTCCATCACTGTGTTGTTTAACAATCTAAAAACAATTCGATTGTTAGAACCCGAGTTGATTGCACCCGCAATCGTCAAAACACCACCTGATTCAGATTGAATCACCGCTCTTTCAGCACCTGTGTGAACCCCAGCGGTCAATGAACCGTTGATGGTCATTCCCCCAAGTCCATGACGTATCAACAAAGAATCTCTCGCAGAACTACCATCGGTCCAAGGATTGATGTTTATACTGTTGTTTAGAACCGTATTCCCCAGCGCTTGATAACGCAAAACGGTTTGGGCGGCCGTAGAAGCTTGAACGATGATAGGTCCTGAACCCAGGCGACCCGTGTAGGTTTCAGCACCCACCCTGACATCAACGTTTTGATTCATGGTATTTTGGTTGCCCCCAATTAGAGTTTTGCCGGAATAAGTGTTGTTGCCTGTGACATGAATCACGTTCCTGAAAAGGGATAAGTCGCCTATGCCAGAAATTGCGTTGGCTATCGCATAGTGCGTATCACTCATGTTGTAGGTTAAAGTCCGATTGTTGATCACGCTGCCACGACCAAGACTTCCAACTCCGCCAGCTGTAGGACTATTGCCAGAACCAGGAGATCCTCCGACAAAAAGGTTAGATGAGGATGTGAAATTCCCCATCATATTGTTAGTCGATGTGAATTGTATATTACCCACTCCACTCGCTGTCAGAGTAGAACCAGGTTGGGTAATAATCGGAGCAGCAAACACCAAATTTCCCCCTTCGATGTTCGAATTGATGGTACTACTTTGACCCACAAGCAGGGGAGCTCTCAAAGTTGCGCCAGCCCCCACGGATCGAAGAACTCCACCTCTCAGGAAAATGGTTTCCACGGTATTAAAACCTGTACCTCCTAGCGCAAGCGTCCCCGTAGGTGCCACTGACGTTAACCCGGCAGTCGCTCCTAAAGCGGTTCCCCCGGTCTGTGTGGAACCATTGACGATCACTTCACCACTCACAATGTAAGTGCCGCCCAAATAGCTGCTATTGACTCCAGAAAGGCGCTCAATCCCACCCGTATCTACACGCAAAGACCCAACACCAGACATGTCATTGTATGAGTAAGCTACTGTAGAAAAACCACGCTTAATGCTCAGCCAACCATTGTTCAAAATTGAACCTGCACCTTCCGTTCCACCGCCCAAACTGCCTAGGGCCAAAGAGCCATCACCAATCTGCAAAACACCCTCCAAGATGTGGGTTGATCCACTGTACTGATTGTCATTGAGCAGAATCACTTTGCCTCTTCCAGTCTTGGTGAAGCTAAGATTAGCAGAAGCTAAGCCAGAGCCGGGGTTGTTCACCAGTGTTGTCTCAAAAAGCACACTGCCACGTGTATTGTGCTGATGAACGATCAGCTCGTTTGAAACATAAGCACCGCTCCCTCCAGAAAGACCCACCTGACCGGTAAACAAAACATCTGTAGCACCGACATTACGCGTAACCAAAATGCCTCCAGAATCTAGAACACGCGTATCCGTTGGAGAACCATCCATCCGCACATCAATCTGCGTTGCCTGAGGTTGGTTAAATCGAAGTGAGCCTGTGTCTTGGGTAAAGTCAAAACTACCTAAAACATCCGTGTTGGCTCCAATCAACGGCGAGGATGAGCCACTTGCACCAACCTTTTGATAATCGCTATCTAACAAACCTGAGATTGTTGTGGCCACTCCATCCGCACTACCGATGGCCCAAGTCTGAGGCGTTCCACCGTTTCCATGAGTCGCAAAACCACCTAAAATCCCCATTCCTAGCACTTCATCATTGAGCATGGTTGTTGCGGCCGTTGCGCCATGGATTTGAAGAACGCTACCTGGCTCAAGAGTACTAAAGTTTGGCCCACGCGTAATCGCTCCAAAGTTAATTCTCCCGCCCATGTTGCCCATAGCCGAAACCGTCGTCAGACCGGCACCAAGGAACGTTGTACCGATCTGTTCGACTTCATTGGCAGCTGTGCCACCCATCAACACCACCCGACCGCCTGCCAAGCGCAAGTTACCAGGAATAAGATTGTTAACACCAGCACCATTATAATTGAGGGTGAGTTCTGAAATATCACTCAATGTGGTAAGACCTGAAAAGCCTTGATTGGATGTGATCTGAAGCCTTGCAGCTTGGCTCAAAGTCAATCCGCCTGCACCCGTTGAAGATCCGCTCCAAATAGCATTCGAAGCATTGCCTTGCGGCGCTGAAGTCAACGTGATGACAGGCACAGGGATTCCCACCTGCTGAAAACTCAAAGTTCCTGAACCACTCAGGCTACCGATAGTGTCCGGGCGGCGGAGACGCAGTTCTGCTCCTGATCCAACATTCACATAAACATTATCGCCCAATACGCCGGTCGTATTGTTTAAAATCAAGAGTCCTCCAGATACATTCACGTTACCACGTTGGGTCACATTGCTGTCTGTTTGTGGACTAGAGGTGTCCGCTCTCAATTCCCAGCCTGTAGAATGGGTGGCTAAAACATTCATCGTTCCAAGCCCAACAAGCGCCCCATCAAAAAAGTCATTGAAGACGTTGGCCTGGGTGTTGTTGATATTGATCACTCCCCCATTGAAGTTAAAGAATTTACTCCCGTTCAGCTCTTGAGAAGCTAGACCACGCACTGTCTGCGTGGATCCATTTAGATTAAAGATAGAATTCGCATTCGTTACGCCCGTCGTACCTGCAAACAATCGGATCTCTGTCGAACTCGGCAAAACACCATAACCAGCGACCGTTGGAGAAGTTCCGACCCCTTCCGTCCTTCCATACGCACCGATCGATAAAATGCTGGTCGTGTTGCTCGTCGAAGCCTGGGGTCTTACGATGGTTCGACCTAAATAAGTGTTAGCACCACGTAGTTCAAGGACGTGCGCACCTCGTTTATCAATACCTCCTGCACCTGTTATCGAACCGCTGAAAATCGAAACAAAACCTGGGGTATTGTTTGTGAGGATGAGTCCATTATCACCCACGTCGAGGATGCCAGCTCCGCCGTTCAGGTAGTTCCCGGCAGCAGCCCCACCGACACCATTCAAGAATGACTTGGTTCCACTGTTTCCTCCTCCAGTAATGGTGGATAGGCTTTCCGCAACGGCACCAGAAAGACGAAACTCAAAGCGACCATTCGATGCATTGGACATTAAAACGTTAGCGGCACTATCCACTCCTTCGGTTCCGCCCACAGTTAAAGTTCCACGATCGACATAAAGCGTGCCCGCAAATGACTGATTATCGTTGTTTGTCCAAGTGAATTGACCATTCCCCTCCTTCATCAACCAGTTCCCGGATGTTGCTCCGCGTATTCTACCCGAGTAGCTTGTTGATTGATTATTTCCGCCCAGAGCAAGCACACCTTCGCTACGAATGGACCCTACATTGACAGTGGATACGCCTGGATTCCCAAGGGTTCCATCGCCCAAATGCCCACCAGAAAGAGCGCCTATTCTTTCGAAAGCAGCAAGGTTATACCCATTTGCGGCCAAGGTTAGGGTTGGATTGTTGGTTGTGCCCAATTGAATTGTACTTGTGTCCCCGATTGTGCCTTGCACGACGTTCCGACCTGACACGTTGTAACCACCCGCAATCACATTTCCGTCTTCGATTGTAAGCGTTCCAGAGTGATTTCCACCCACACCTAACAAAGCATTACCTGCACCTTGTTTTGTCCAATTTCCTGCCCCATCAATCTTACCCAGAAGTTGGTCAACCGAGGTAAAATTGAAGTTTTTCTGCCCCGCATTGGTTCCATCAGGGCTAGAACTCAAAAGCACCTGATTGTGATTCAAGATCTGAGCAATGTAGGTGCCTGTCCGGAGATCAGCGTTACCATCTGAAGAAGCAACCAGCATACCCGCGCGAAGAGCTTGAGTTCCCCCGGGCAAATACATGACCGAAGTCGTGAAGTTATAGGTTGCATTCGCAACGATCGTATTGGCAGCATGGTTGGTCGTTAATGTTGATCCAGCGGCTAGATGAATCGTACTATTCACCCCCGAAGTAATCCGACCCATACTGGTCGAGCTATTCACCACAAGAGAACTATTTCGACCTGTTACCGCCACATCAGCAGATCCTGAGAAAGTGTCACCGCCCTGGCGATTCAAGATCACTTGCCCCTCTAGAATATTCAAAACGCCAGTCAGTGAACTTTGACCTCCTAAAATCAGAGATCCAGACCCCAGTTTATTTAAAACAGCGTTTGTTCCCGTGATAGCGCCATTGAAATCTGTAGTGATTCCGTTTCCACCAAAGGTCAGTGTTCCACCACTACCAAGCAGGAGATTCCCGCCTTGATCACCGCCCCCTTGAAGAGAACTCACGACTTCACTGCGTCCGGAAAGATTAATCGAAGCACCGGCTACATTGGCCAGAATCAAGGGGGATCGGGCGCTCAAAAAGGAATTGGACCCACTTGGACTCAACACGAGAGCACCTGAATTAATGGTCAACGCACCGTTGTAATTCACACTGCCTGCTAGAGTCACAGTCCCCGTGTTTTCCATGGTCAAATTGAGAAGGCCCGTGGAACTTGCGCCGACCAAACCAATCGCACCCGAAAGCGTGGTGCTGTTGGTCATCTTAAGCACCAAGTCCGTGTTGGCTGCGCTCGAGGCAATCGCCAATCTCGTTCCAGCAGCAAGTTCCAGCCCCATCAAATCGTATCGGCTGCCACCAGGAATTTGAACGGTGCCAGCAGCTACGTCGAGAGTTCCTGTAAAACTACCCAGGCCTCCTGTGAGCGCTAAAGTCGAACCCACTCGATTTTGCACGATTCGTGTGACGTTGGGACCGATACCCGCGCTGATGGTCGTCGTCGCCGCTCCCGTGCCGATGTTGCGAATTTGTCCTGTCGGGTTGAGGATAGGCGAACTGACGGTGATGCTTTGTGTGTTCGATCCAGAAAGCACGAGGTCACCCACATTCAAAACGTTACCGGAGATAGTGAGTGTGCCCGTCCCTGCGTTGTTAAAGGTCAACGAACCCGTGTTACGGTAAGAACCACTCATTGTCACCCCAGCGCCAGTCATCGTAAGATTGGCAGACAGATTGCCCAATAAATGACCGGTGCTCGTCCCGAGAGCCGTTGACGTCAGGGTGACGGGGGTAGAGCCTGTGTTGGTGATCATACCGGGCCCATTCAGCGTGAGCTGAGCTACGGTTTGATTGCGACCATTCAGGTCCAAAGATCCTGCTGACACCGTTAAATTGCCGGAGCTCGGCAGATTGCCTGTAGGCCCCAAACGAACGGAACCTGCACCACTGACTGTCGTAGCTCCCGTGTAATTGGCCAAGCCATTGATGGTTAATGTGCCTGTGCCACTGTACGTGAAATTGGAACCGACCACCGTGGAGGTGATGCCATCCGTGATATTCACGTTACCCCCCCCCGCAAGAGTCGTTGTGCTGGCGGATCCAGTGGTGGCTAGATTCAGAGTGCCTATATTCAGAGCCGAACTTGAGCCCTGAACACGATTTACAGTCAACGTGGCGCCGGCTGTGTTAAAGTTCAATCGTGGCAGTGTCAGCTGACCTGCACCTGTCGCTTCGCCAAGCAAATTGATGGTACGACTCGCATCCAAGTTCGCTGTCGCGCTTGAAGTTAGGGCCAAATCGGCACTGGCACCAAAGGTGATGTTGCCTGTCAGATTGAGCGTATTGACATTGGCAAGGGTCATCGGTGAACCGCTTGTGTTATCGATTGTGCCACCTGATAAGGTCAGAGCCCCCGAACCGAGCGCCGAAGAATGATTTAGCTGAAGAACGCCACCGCTGACCGTCGTGCCGCCAGTGTAAGTATTGGCTCCTCCGAGGGTTAAAATGCCGGACGTGACCGTCAAAGCTAGATTGTTCTGATTCGCACCTGTTCCACCGATCGTTCCATTGAAGGTGCTGGGAATTCCAATCGTGCCGGAGTAAGTTAGGGTGGAATTGGCAGCGTTTCCGCCAACGACTGCATTGGCGGTGCCGGAACCAACGGTCAGAAGACCCGCAAGTGTTTGACTTCGGCTTGCTGAGGTATCTCCCAAAATTAGAACACCCGAATTCGTTCCCTCACCCAAAGCGACTATGGTGGACGCTGGAAGTGCTCCCGAAGGACTAATTTGAATGGCTCCATCCTGAATGCGGGTGAATCCACCGGAATAAGTATTGTTCGCACTCAGCAGCAAAGTTCCTTGACCCGTCTTGGTCAGGCTTCCTGTACCTGATGTCGCGCTGCTGATGACTCCACTGGAGGTCAAGGTCACACCATTGGCAACATTGAAGGTCGCATTGCCAGCACCAATGGTCACGCTGCGACTATTGCTGAAACTTGCATTGGCGGCGAGCGTGCCGTTGTTGATGGTCATTGTGGAGCCAGCACCGAGATTGTTACTCGCCGAAACGCCCAAAGTGGCTCCGCCAGTGATGTAGGTCTGCCCTGTGTAGGTGTTTGCACCTGAAAGAATCGTCGTTCCCGGGCCGCTGAGCGTGACCACCGAAGTGCCTGTGCCATTGGCAATCGGAGCCGAGATAGTGAGAGCCCCAGCGCCGTAGTTCTGTATGATGAGGTCTGAGTTGGTCGCGGTCCCGCTGCGAAGAGCGTTCGCAGATGTTCCAAGGATGGTGTAATCATTAGCTCCTACAAACAGAAGCCCACCTGAGGTGATCTGCATTGTATTAGCACCGAGCAACAAACTTTGACCTGCAGCAGTGGTGTTGATTTTGATTGAATTCGGAGTTGAAGCTGCGGTAGCGAGCGTTTGGCTGCCTGTGATTGTATAATTTATGTTGGTGGCCGTCGTGGTTCCCGTGAAAGCCGTTTGACCCGTCAGTGGAACAATATTGGCGCCACTCTTCATTGCGAATTCAGTCACTCCCCCTGTCGTGACTGTAATCGAGCCACGCGTGCCAAGCAAACCACCCGAACTTACTGCCTGAGCTGTCGCAACGTTGGCTCCGACACCTGTTAGATTGATGTTCAAAACGCCATGGTTGGTTGTGTTCACCAATGTCGATCCTAGGGTAAGAGTTGTCGTGCCGCTTGATCCTCCAATCACGGAGAGTGTAGAGCCACCTGCGTTCACCGTGACGTTTCCTAGAGTCTGATTACTACCAGATGCTGCCGCTCTTAGCGTAAAGTTCCCCCCAGCAAACGTAGGAGCCGTCGAAGCCGCTAAGGTGGCCGTTCCGGCACTCGCGTTCAATTCCACAGTGCCAGCAGTGAAAGTGCTAGCCCCCGTGTAAGTGCTGGCTCCTGTGAGGAGCGTCGTTCCTGAGTTGGCAAAGTTGATGCCTGCAGCGGCGATGGTTGGCACGATTCCATTAGCGATCGTCACATTGCCATTGCCAGCCAGGATGGTGGTTCCGGCACCTCCAGAACCTTGCGCATTGAACGTGCCCAGAGCCATCGTCGAATTCGATCCAGGCAGAGCATTCACGGTCAAGGTTTGTGATGCCGCGTTTGAATTGTAGGTGCCAAAGCGCAGAACACTGCCATTGCCACCTGCCAGGGTGATGACACGACTAAGCGTCGTCGTTGCCGTACCAGTGCCAAAATTGAGGCTGTTCGCACCACCGAAGGTCACGTTTCCGTTGAGAGTGACCGCGTTGTTATTGCTCAAGGTCAGGGCAGCACCGCTGGTATTGTCGATCATGCCGGCCGTCAGCGTCAGCGTGCCGGTGCCCAGGGCTGTGCTGCTATTCACATTCAATCGGCCTTGGGTCAGCGTCGTTCCGCCCGTGTAGGTGTTGTTGCCACTCAGGGTAAGGGCACCATTGCCATTGGCGGTGATCGCAAGTGTGCCAGCGGCTCCGTTGCGCACGGTTCCAGCGAACACCGAGTTCGATCCTGCGCCAGGAGTGATCGTCAACGTCGAGGCCGTGCTGGCGTTGTTGTTCTGGAGAATGTTCGAGGCCCCACCCGAAAGACTCATGAGAGTGATGGCCTGACCGTTCGTGTTCAGAACGCTCGATCCCGTCATCACCACCCTAGCGGTTGTGGCGGTGCCCAAAGCGGTCGAATTGCCAGCCTGGACCGTACCCGCATTGATCTGGGTTAAACCTGTGAAGGTGTTTCCTGCGTTCAGATTGAGGATGCCGTTCGAATTCATCGTCAATCCACCTCCGCCGGAAATCGTTCCTGCCACCGCACCGACGACGGACGTTGCTCCGACATTGCCATTGTAGATGATGTTGTTACCGGAATTGCTGACGTTACCGGCAAAGTTCACCTGAGCACCCGTCACCGATTCAATCGTCAGAGGCCCCGTCAATGTAGCCGAACTGAACGAGACCGTCGCGCTACCGCTGTTGACGTTTGCACCACGGACAGCGCTGATGGTCGTCGATCCAAAGGTGTTGAGTGCACCTAGGTTATGCGTGACACCAGCGCCAAGAGTCGCACGGTCTGAAACCAAAGAGGCTGATCCGAAAACGTTCACAACGTGAGCATTGACGCTATTATCCGTCGCCAACCGCAGGGTTGAACCATTGAACAGACTCATGGCCGTAGCCGCCGTTCCCATGCCAGCGGTGTTTGCGAGGACCACGGTTCCTTGATTGACCGCCAGCGTGCCGCTGCTGCGACTGCTAGATCCTGTAAGCGCCAAGGTTCCAGGACCGTTCTTGGCGAAGCTAAAGTTTCCCGTCAACGCGCCAAGATTTAATTGAGCCCCTGCGCTCACATCAAAAGCAGCACCATTCATCGTTAAAGTTGTGCCGCCAAAGGCTAGGCCAGCTGTGCCGCTGGAAACATTGCTTCCAGCCGAGAGGGTCAGCCTTTGCCCACTCAAGCTCAAGGTTCCCAAGTTGTGACTCAGCGCGGCTCCACTTGTCAGACGGTCTGAAACGAAAGTCGTGTTTCCTAGTGCATTCACGGAAGGAGCTAAAGACAATGCTGCATTGGAAGTCACCCGCAGCTCTCCGCCACGAAGTGTCAATGCGGCAGAGCCCAGTGCGGTCGCCGAGCGCACGTCCAGAACGCCATTTAGCAAGGAAACACCAGCCGTCAGGCCGGCATTGGCTCCCGATAGAATCAAAGTGCCGAGTCCATCTTTGGAAAAATTCACGGCTGATGACAAGTTGGTATTGAGGGTGGCAGTGGCACCAGCCTCCACATTCACCGCACCTGCCGAGAGAGCCAAGCTGCCCGAATTGAGCGTATAGCTTTGCTGAAACCTTAGATCTCTAGCCTGTTGATTTCCAAGCGTTAACGTCGAAGGATTGGGAAGGCTGCCTGGGTTGGGAACAGGTCCGCCAAAAATCACGGAATCTTGGCTGGCAGGAAGACCTTGGCTCCAGTTGAGCGCATTACTCCAATCGAAATTGGTTCCGCTTCCGGCGGTCCAGCGCACCGTGGCAGCTTGAAGGGGCTGAGCGACCTGGAAGAGTCCTGTCTGCACGGTCAGAAAGCATGTCACCCAGTGACGATGCCTACGCAGGTGCTGCAGGAAGGGAGATGAACGCGTTTTCATGGCTGCAAAAGGTTGATTTTGAGACACTAGCCGAGGCTTAGCTATGAACAAGGACCCGGTTGGTTGAATTTTTTCTCTTTGAATTTTGGTGTATCATGACAAGGCCCCCGTTCAATGTAAATACATTTGATTTACATACAATTGAGCAGTTTAGCCCAGCTTAGGATGACAGAAAGTAGGGCTGAACTCTGTTCATAGAAGGGTTCCTTGCCCGCATGAACACCCCCAACCTCACCCGCAGACATTTCTTCCAGGATTGCGCCGTCGGCACGGGCAAGATCGCGCTGGCTTCGCTGCTGGCGGAATCGGCGTTTGGAGCCTCGAAGAGCCCGAATGTGGCTGCGTCCTCGCATTTTCAGCCGAAGGCGAAGGCGGTGATTCACATGTTCATGGCCGGTGCGCCGTCGCAGCTCGAGATGTTCGATCACAAGCCGATGCTGACGAAGTATGAAGGCAAGCCGCTGCCGCCTTCGGTGATCGGCGGGCAGCGTTATGCCTTCATCCGGCCGGATGCGGCGGTTTTGGGGCCGCGCTTCAAATTCGCGAAGCATGGACAATGCGGGGCGGAGCTCTCCGAGGTGCTGCCGCATCTGGCGACCATCGTGGACGACATCGCCATCGTGAAGTCCTGCCGCACGACGCAGTTCAACCATGCGCCAGCGCAGATTTACATGAACACGGGCTTTTCGCAGCCCGGACGGCCGAGCATGGGCTCGTGGATCACCTACGGCCTCGGCGCGGAGACGCGGGATCTACCGAGCTTTGTCGTGATGAGCACCGGCAGCGGTATCAGCGGCGGCGCCGCCTGCTGGAGCAGCGGTTTTCTGCCGAGCGTGTATGCCGGCACGCGCTTCCGCAACTCGGGCGACCCCATTTTGAATGTGAGCACGCCGGAAGGCATCGCGCCCGGCACGCAGAAGGACACCATCGAGCTCATCAACGCGCTGAATCACCGCCGCCTGAAGTTCGATGGCGATGGCGAGACCGCCACGCGCATCGCGAACTACGAGATGGCCTACCGCCTGCAAACCTCCGCGCCGGAGCTGATGGACCTCACGAAGGAAGACGAGGCCACGCTGAAAATGTATGGCTGCGATCCAAAGGTGCCGTCTTTTGCCCGCGCTTGCCTGCTCGCGCGACGCATGGTCGAGCGCGGCGTGCGGTTCATCAACATTTACAACGAAGGCTGGGACGCGCACAGCAACGTCGAGGGCAACGTGCGCAACAACTGCAAGAACACCGACCAGGCCAGCGCCGCGCTTGTGAAGGACCTCAAGCAGCGCGGCCTGCTCGACAGCACGCTCGTCGTCTGGGGCGGTGAATTCGGTCGCACGCCAATGGTCGAGGCCAGTGTGTCGCTCGGACGCAGCATGGGCCGCGATCATCATCCGCAGGCCTTCACGATGTGGATGGCCGGCGGCGGCATCAAGGGCGGCGTCACGATGGGCGCGACCGATGAAATGGGCTTCAACATCCTCGAAGACGAAGTCCACGTGGCCGACATTCACGCGACGATCCTGCATCAGCTCGGCATGGATCACGAAAGGCTGTCTTTCCGTGCTGCGGGCCTGGATTTCAAGCTCACCGGCGTAGAACCGTGCAAGGTGATCCACAAGATTTTGGCCTGATGCGGCTTTGCCAGGCGGCAAGCTCAATGGTATTTTTCAAACGAGGCAGACTTTCGGAAAGCAAGAGCGCGCAGAGGTCATGCGTTAGCTGGGAGCCATGCCGGGAACCCAACACAGCCGCCGCAAATTTCTCAACAACAGCCTCCTGGCTGCCGCAAGCCCCCTCGCCTTTCCTGCCATCACCCGAGCTAGGTCACCCAATTCTAGGCTCAACTTGGTTTTTATAGGAGTAGGTGGTCGAGGCGCTGCCAACATACAGGGCTTAGTAGGTGTGTCCCTGCTGCGCACCGGTGATGGGCAACAAGGTAAGGCACGTCCTGAACCAACGGAAAACGTAGTAGCTATCTGCGATGTAAACGCGGAAAACCTGGACAAAGCAGGGGCTGTTTTCAAAAGGGCAAAAAGGTTCCGTGATTTTCGGAAGCTCTTCGAATCTCTCAAGGAATCTGAGTATGACGGAGTGGTCGTCAGCACAACAGAGCACACCCATGCCTACGCCACTCTGCCCGCCCTGAAATTGAAGAAACCGGTGTATTGCGAGAAGCCGCTCACCCGTGATGTGGCTGAAGCCAGGATGATTAGCCAGGCCGCGGCGGCCGCTGGTGTAGCCACCCAGATGGGAACTCAGATTCATGGCATGCCGAATTATCGCAGGGTGGTAGAGCTCGTGCAGACTGGCGCGATCGGCAAAGTCAACGAAGTGCATGTCTGTGTCTCAAGAGCCTGGGGGCTGCAAAGCCAGGAAGATGCGAAACGAAACCAGGACATCGTTTACGTCACGGAACGCCCGAAAGAGGAGCAGACTCCCCCGCCTTATCTTGACTGGGACTTGTGGCTAGGTCCCGCGCCCTGGCGGCCTTATCACGAGGTTTATTTCCCAGGCCCCAAATGGTACCGTTGGTGGGACTTTGGCAACGGGACGATGTCAGACCTTGGCAGCCACTGGAACGATCTTCCGTTTTGGGCATTAAAACTGCAAGCCCCCCTTGCGATTGAGGCGTCGGGACCAGAACCTCATCCTGAACTCGCGCCAGCCAGCATGACTGCAACCTATGAATACGGCCCCAGGGCAGACATGCCCGCATGCCGCGTCCATTGGCATCAGGGAGCCAATAAACCAGAAATTTGGAAGAGCCACCCGATCGTCAGCACTTGGAAAAACGGTGTGCTATTCATTGGAGAAGATGGCATGCTGCTCTCCGACTACTCCCGGCATCTGCTGCTACCAGAGGAGAAGTTTAAGGACTTTCAGCGGCCAAAGCCATTCATTATCGACAGCGTAGGCCAACACACCGAGTGGCTCAACGCCATCAAGCACGGTACGGCGACAGGCAGCCCCTTCAGCTACGCTGGTCAACTTAGTGAAGCAAACCACCTTGGTAACGTGGCTTTCAGAACAGGCGGAAAGATTCTTTGGGATGCCGCGGCCATGAGGATCACCAACGACATCGCGGCTAACCGCTTCCTGAGTCGGGAACCTAGGCCGGGCTGGAGCCTCCAATAACATCTCGGCCTTCTTTGCAGTTTAGGCAGCTTCTTGAGCTGGAGCTTTTACATGGGCCAGAATGCTCTTGATCATCTCATCCACTGACATTTGCTGGGCTTCCCCTTCAAAGTTCAAGATGATGCGGTGGCGCAATGCCACATAAGCGATGTCTCGAACTTCATCCGTACTGACCGCAGTCTGGCCCTTCAACGCCGCCAGAACTCTTGCTCCTCGAATCAGGCTCTGCAGGCCGCGAGGGCTGCTGCCATAGGCCACGAAGCGCTTCACTTCAGGCAAAGCATCCTTGTTCTCAGGGTGGGTAGCGAGGATCAGTTGGGATGCATATCGAGCCACTGGATCAGCAACCGGCAGGGAGGACAGGTCTTGCTGAAAACGAATCAAATCCGCACCAGACATGAGGCTATTGAGTTGGGGTTCAACAAAGCCTGTGGTTCGGCGACTGATTTCCACAAGCGATTCGAGATCGGGGAAAGGCACTCGAATCTTGAACATGAATCGATCCAATTGAGCTTCTGGCAATGGGTAGGTGCCTTCCATTTCCATGGGGTTTTGCGTCGCCAGAACAAAAAAGGGATCAGGGAGCAGATGGCGTTCCCCCCCCGTGGTGACAGCACGCTCCTGCATGACTTCGAGAAGGGCAGCCTGAGTTTTCGGCGTGGCACGATTGATTTCATCGACCAAAAGCAGGTTTTTGAAGACAGGTCCTTTTTCGAAGAACATCACCCGGCGACCCTGCTCATTTTCATTCACGATGTGAGTCCCCAAGATGTCCGCAGGCATGAGATCTGGCGTGCATTGCACCCGCCCAGGCTCAAGGCCGATCACCTGCGACAGCGTGCGAACCAAGAAGGTCTTGCCAAGACCTGGCACTCCTTCCAAAAGGACATGCCCACCGGCAAAGACAGCGATGAGAACATCGGTCAGCAATTGATCGTAGCCGACGATGGCTTTTTGGAGCTCACCTTTTAGCTGACTGAAGAGAGGTCGGAAGTCTGACATGCAGGACCATGGATAAACAGCACCGCCCGAATGACAAACGCCTAAACGAAAGGGATGAAAAACAGAGCTCTGACTTGAAACGCCAGCCATGCCTCCCAATTGTGGCCAATGAATCGCTCTTCCACTTCCGTCGCTGTGCTTGGCCTAGGCATCATTGGCAGTCGAGTCGCGGGACATTTGGAACGTGCAGGTCATCCGACGGTGCGTTGGAGCCGAACAGGAAGAATGGCAGGTGGCTGCCGGAGCCCCAAAGAAGCGGCGGAAAAAGCTCTGACGATACAGATGTTTCTCCGCGATGATGAAGCCGTGCTCGATGCTGTGCGTTCTATGGCTCCCACACTAGGCAAGGATCACATCGTGCTCAACCACGCCACGATCAGCAAGCCCGCCACTCTCGAAGTAGCCTCCATTTGCCAATCACAGGGGGCTGGCTTCCTAGACGCTCCATTCACCGGCAGCAAAATGGCAGCAGAGAACGCCAAACTCTGCTATTACGTTGGCGGGAACAAAAAGACCCTGGAAGAGGTTCGTCACGTTTTAGAGGTCAGTTCTGCAAAGATTCTGCATTTGGGTGAGGTCGGCGATGCGATGGTGCTAAAAATTGCGACCAACCTTGTGACAAGCGTCACCGTCAAAGCCCTGTCCGAAGCATGTGCGATTGCCCAAGCCGAAGGTATTCCAATGGAAGCATTGAAAGTCGCCTTTGAAGCCAATGCCAATTGCAGCCCCTTGATCAGCATGAAGCTCGCTGCCATTCAGGGGGAAGATTTTTCGGCTCACTTTTCGCTGATCAACATGCTCAAGGACGTCGACTTCGCCCTTCAGCTAGCATCAGAGTCTAAAATCAAAGCCTCCGCAGCGAGTTGCACAGCAGAGGCTTTACGAAAAGGACTGGAGCTAGGGAAAGGCGAAGATGACTTCAGCGTGATCGCACAGATCAACGAATGACGTTGGTCGAACGAGGTTCCAATTGGTAGGAAATGGGCAGTGCATCTCCTGAGATCTTAGCTATGTTATCTGTGATTGTTGGATTGACGATTTCATCACCCTCGAAGTGGCGGCTGAGAAGCAGGACCCCTTCGATTTCTAGCTCATCTGCAGAATGATCCAGCTCACGAATCAACTCACTTTGAACCGCAAGTTGAGGTTGCGAAGAAAGCGCTGAGGGAAGCGGATCTGCCGAAGCAATCATGGAAGCTGGCATGAGAGAGGATGTACCACCTGCCGTAATCCAAAGCCCCCAGGAACAAATCACCAACACACTAGCTGTGACGGCTGCCATGGTCCATTTCGGAGAAACCAAGTTTTCCCAAAACGTTACGCATCGTTCCCAAAGCAAACCTCTAGCGGATTGGCGCAGCAGCTCGGAACGCTGCCTTTCACGAAAGCGGGCCACAAAATCCTCAAGGAAGTCATCATTAGGTGACTCATACTTCTTCAGTCGAATGATACGCTGTAAGTTTTCAAAGTCGCTCATGTGTTCGATGGATAGAAGTTGATTGGATGTAGATAACGGAATTGAATTAGCAGTTATTTGACCAAATCTTCCAGATAACTTTGCAGCAAACGGTGTGCATAAAAGAGCCTGGACCGCACCGTGCCTTCTGAGACTCCCAGGATCTTCGCAATCTCATTGTGCTGAAGCCCCTGAATGTCGTACAGAGTAACCACAGTACGATGCTCATCAGACAGCCTTGCCATGGCATCGTTCAATCTTTTTTGAAGTTCATGGATATTGACCTCCCGGACCGTGTCTCGGTTGGCTGTAGTAATTTTGATGAAATCAGGGTCATTTTGAATACCACTATCCACATCATCGAGACTGACCTTCGCGTAACGCCCCCGCTTTTTTAGGAAGTTCAGGGTCATATTCACTGCGATTGAATAGATCCACGTGTAAAAGGACGATTTACCCATGAACCGCTTCAGGGAACGATAAGCCTTAGCAAAAATCTCCTGAAGCAAGTCCGAAGTGTCCTCACGATTGGAGGTCATGTTGTAAACTAACCCGTAAAGCTTCGGGGTATATTTTCTCACCAATTCATCAAATGCGCGAGTATCACCGGCCTGGGCTCTCTCCACCAAGACTCTGTCTTCCGACGCACTGCTATTGACGGGTAGATCGAGTACGGCGTTCGCCTCCATGGTAGGGATGTATAGTCAGTGTGAATACAGAGATTCAATGCACAGGAAACCACCTTCCTTTGTAACAAACAAGTTTTTCTTCATCCACTAGAACCTTATTCATAAAAGGAAGATTTCCGTGTACAATAATTGACAAGCCTCAAGTCAGCTTGTGAAAGAAAGGAATTCCGCAGATCTACGGAAAAAAACTTTATTTCAAAAGGCCTATTTCTTGGCCGTAGCTTTTGGGGGCATCGCTACAGGCATATGATGATGTTCAGCTTTTAAAACCACATCTGTTTCGTTAATCCCAAGGAACTTCGAGGCTTTGGATGAGTCATCCTGAAAATGCTTGAGCGCCTGACGACAAAGCTCTTTTTCGACCCATGGCAAAAGGTCAATATCAGGCTGAGTCTGTGCGACGCTGATAAGGCTAGACAGGGCATCGCGCATCCGCATGACCGTGCTTGCAGGATTGGTGAATCGACTATTCGCGATACTTCCTAGAGGAATATCCGAAGGCAATAGCACATCAGAATTTGCCAATGCACAGGCACGCTGAATGGTGTTTTCCAGTTCGCGGACGTTACCAGGCCAATCGTAGGCTTCTAGCAAAGCCAAAGCATCATCCGTGAATCGCATGGTCGGTCCACGGCGGCGACTTGACTGCCGGAGGAGAAAAAATTCCGCCAAGAGCCTAACATCTTCGCGCCTTTCTCTCAGCGGAGGGATGTGAATGCGCACGACATTTAAGCGATAGAAAAGATCTTCACGGAAATGGCCTTTAGCAACTTCCGCTTCGAGATCCTTGTTTGTCGCAGCCAAAATGCGCACATCGCATTTGAGGGTTTGGTTGCTGCCCACACGTGAAAACTCACCTTCTTGGAGAACTCGCAAAAGCTTACTTTGCACCGCAAGTGGCATATCACCAATTTCATCCAAAAATAACGTGCCACCATCGCACTGCTCAAAACGCCCCACGCGCTGGTTGACCGCACCGGTAAAACTGCCTTTTTCGTGGCCAAAGAGTTCACTCTCCATCAAGTTCTCAGGAATCGAGGTGATGTTGATGCCTACAAACTCTTTTTGGGTTCGCGGACTGAACTTATGCACCGCTCGGGCGACGAGTTCTTTACCGCATCCGCTCTCTCCTGTGATCATGACTGGAGCGTCACTGCGCGAAACACGTCCGATCATCTTGAAAACTTCCTGCATGGGAGCAGAACGCCCGATGATTGTTTCTTGGATCGTTTCTGCGGGCACCTCTGCGGCCTGAGCGCGCGTGATACGACGAGATTCATTTGCCCTCAATGCGCTCTCAACAACCGTGCGCAGCTCATACGGAAGTTTCTCCTTTCCCAAGACATCATATGCCCCGAGTCGCATTGCCTCAATGACGTTGCTATTACTCGCTAAGCCACTGAAAAGAATCACCATGGCATTCGGGTCACTCATCCGCAGGCGTTTCAGCAATTCAATGCCGTTGGTGCCAGGCAGTCTGACTTCGGCAAGAACAAGATCAGCTCGGTTCTTTTGATACAACGCTAATGCTTCCTCAGCACGCTCCGCGGTCACCAAAGTCACGCCTGGAGCCTTGAGGTGGTTACACGCCCAGCTCAGGAAATCTGAGTCGGCATCCACGATGAGTATCCTAGAGTCCTGAAGAGATGACATTTGTGCAGAAAGAGAATACTTTCGTAGCTGGTTGCTCCCCCCCCGTCAACTGCGGTTCTCTAAGGAAGCGTTTGTGGTTAACTCACAAAGACTTGAAAGAAATGATTTCAGCCGTTGGCTTTTTTCAGGCAGCAGTCATTCCACCGAACACAAAGAATGCTCTCATGGTCGCCCCCATCACCCCCCCCCCCTACCTGATTGAAGTTCATGTCGGCAATCAGAGGCTACAGCTCTTTCAAAAAAACCGTATGATCCGTGACTGGTCATGCAGCACCTCGAAGTTCGGAGTTGGTTTTCAAGAAGGTAGTCAGAAAACCCCACTTGGTCGTTTTGTAGTGCGCGAGCGTCACGGCGAGGGTGCTGAAATCGGAACCATCTTTCGCTCACGGAAACCAGTGGGGATATGGCGTCCAGGCATGGAAACTCAATCGGATCTGGTTTTAACCCGCATTCTCTGGCTCCACGGGCTCGACCCCATCAACGCAAACACTTGGCAACGATACATCTACATTCACGGAACCAATGATGAGGATGCCATTGGAAGACCGGCCAGCCACGGTTGCATTCGGCTTCGAAACCAAGACATGATCGAGCTTTTCGATCTGACCCCAGAGGGCACTGCCGTGTGGATCCAAGAGTGACGCCTAAACAAAAAGGACAAAATTTTCCCAAAAAAGATTCAACAACTTCTACGCACAGGAATCAAATCCCTTCAACAGTGATGGCGGGAGTGATCCTGCCAAACTGGTCTTGAGAGTGATTGGTTGTTGTCACATCACCTTCTGTCTCACGACAGATTGTGTTGAGGTTGATGCAAGCACACGGGGCCGGGCGGAATCGGGAGCCGCCCGGCCCTCCTTTTTTAAAAAAGGGCTCCCTAGCTCGGATTCTCCTCAGAGTTGACTCCTGGCCCTGAACGGGCAAAGCAAGCGTGCCATGAATGATGCGCAGATCCGTGCTTATGACTTGATTCAGAACTACTACACCACCTTTAACCAGGGGGATCGTGAGGGAATGCTTGCCTTGCTGGCGGAAGACGTCGTGCACGACATCAACCAAGGAGAGAAAGAGGTGGGGCAAAATGCTTTTCGCCGATTCCTCCAGCACATGGATGCATGCTACGTGGAAGAGGTACGGGACCTCGTGGTATTTGCCAGCAGCTGCGGCACACGAGCAGCAGCAGAATTTTTCATTTCAGGACAATACTTAGCCACCGACCAAGGTCTTCCCCCTGCGCATGGCCAGAAGTATTACCTCCGCGTGGGTGCCTTTTTTGAACTTCGCGAAGGTCGCATCGCACGTGTAACAAATTACTACAATCTCCAAGATTGGCTGCGGCAAGTCGGGGCAAATGGATAAATGCTTTAGCCCCCATGAGCCGTCTTATTCTCGCCATTGATCTCTCAAGCGCACAAGGCAGCCTCGCCCTATTTCAGGGAGGCTGTCTCGTCTTTGAGGCTATGTTTCAATCGGAACGGTCTCACAATGCTTGCCTTTTTGGTCCCCTGAAACAAGCTTTGGATCATGTGGGGCATGAAGAGGACGGTTTGATCCTCGTGGGCACAGGCCCAGGCAGCTACACGGGGGTGCGAATCAGCATTGCAGCAGCTCAAGGCATCGCTCTTGCGCGCGGCTGGCAGATCATCGGCATTCCCTCAATCTGCACCGCGGAAGCTCCTGAATATCATGTCATAGGTGATGCCCGTCGTGGCATGTTTTACCATGCCCAGGTGGCCCATGGCAGACTAACACAGCCACCAGAACTTTTAGGTGCCAGCGCCATTGAAGAACTTTGTCGCAAAGCTTCTTCACTTCCGTGGTTTAGCTTTGACAACAAAAATCCCCTAGGCCTACCGCATTTAAATCTCATGAGTCCGAAGGCGGCCGCGCTAGCTCGCCTCAGCCTCAGTCTATCTAAGGAAGAAAAGGAGCAGTTAAGTTCCAGCCAACTCGAACCCTACTACCTGCAAGAGGCATTCATCACGACAGCTCGGAAAAAAGGCAAACAAGTGCCTCTTTGCCAAGCATAGCGCCGGAGCTCCTGTGGCAGGCCAACCTAAACTTTTGGTTCATCAACTGCCAAACTTGCCAAAGTCGAATAAATCTTAACAAGCTTGAGACGCCTCCAGCATTAGCACAGGCACTAGCGAGAAGGCATAAAAAAGGAGACGCCCATTCGAGATGGCGTGATCAAACCAAGTGTCGCCTTGTCACTACCGCCTCACTTTATCCTCGCCTTGTTGGTGAAGGTTCTGATAACAAAGAACCCAACCGCATGTCCAAAAACCTCAGCGCCCTCTCCTTCCGCAAGGGAATCGAAAAGAACGTCTTCGAACGCATGGTCGAAGCCGGCAAAAAACACGGCACGGCCGAAAAGAACGACCTCGTCCACCAGATGGGCCAGGATCATTTGTTTGGCGATGCCATCACGCTCGGCGCCGTGAGCTTCTACGACTTCCTCAAGAAGGAGAACGAGGGCAAAAGGGTCTTCGTCTGCAACGGCAGCGCCTGTTTGTGCGCTGGCACGCAAGACAAGCTGCATCACACGCTCGAAACGCACTTCAAGAAGGATGAGATCGGCCACATCTGCTGCCTTGGTCGTTGCCATGAAGGTGGCGCGTTGCAGTTCGGCGGTAAAAACTACTCAGGCCAGTCCGACGCCGCTTTGGGCGATCTTTTCAAGACCGGCCAAGGGGATAGCGAAGACCGCTACGCCGTCGTTTCGCATCTGCAGCCCGCGATTCTTACCGCGGATTTCAAAGGCATCGAGGATTACTACTCGCCCTTCCAGAAGCTCATCACCGAAGGCAATCGCGATGCACTCGCGGCTGAATTGAAGGACAGCGGCCTGCGTGGACGTGGTGGTGCGGGTTTCCCGCTGTCCATCAAGTGGGCCGGTTGCCGTGCGGCGGAGGGTAAAGTGAAATACATCGTCTGCAATGCCGACGAGGGCGATCCCGGTGCCTACATTGACAAATACCTCATGGAGAAGCAGCCGCACAGCGTGCTGCTCGGCATGATGGTCGCCGGTTGGTTCGCCGGAGCGGAGACGGGCGTGCTCTACATCCGGGCCGAGTATCCGGACAGCGTCACCATCGTGAATCAAGCCATCGCTGACCTGCATGCAGCAGGCTTGCTCGGCCAGAACATCCTCGGCACCGGCTTCAACTTCGCTTTGAAGACAATTAAAGGTGCCGGAGCCTACATCTGCGGCGAGGAAACCGCGTTGCTGGCCAGCATCGAAGGCCTGCGGCCCGAGGTGCGCACGCGTCCGCCGTTCCCGGTGAATGAGGGCCTCTACCGCAAGCCCACCATCGTCAACAACGTCGAAACCTTCGCCAACCTCCGCGCCATCCTCACGCTCGGCGGCAAAGGCTATGCGCAAATCGGCACCCCGCAGTCCACAGGCCCGAAGCTCCTCTCGCTCGATTCCCATTTCGTGAAGCCCGGCATCTACGAAGTCGCCATGGGCACACCGCTGCAAACTGTCATCGACCTCGCGGGCGGCTTCAAATCGAAGATCAAGGCCATCCAAATCGGCGGCCCGCTCGGCGGCCTCATTCCGATGAGCCACATCGCCCAGCTCACCGTCGATTTCGAAAGCTTCAAGAAAGCCGGCTTCCTCCTTGGCCATGCCGGTGTCGTCAGCATCCCCGAGTCGATGCCGATGATCGAATACATCCAGCACCTCTTCCAATTCACCGCTGACGAAAGCTGCGGCAAATGCTTTCCCTGCCGCCTCGGCAGCACCCGCGGCAAGGAACTCATCGCCAAAGCTCGTAGCGACACCTCTTTCAAAATCGACCGTGAACTCCTCACCGACCTTCTCGACACGATGGAGCAGACATCCTTGTGCGCACTCGGCGGTGGTGTGCCCTTGCCAATCAAGAATGCCATCCAGCACTTCGAGTCGGAGTTGAAGGCCTACTTCAATGGCTGATTCTAGTCCTGCCTACCCAAGAGCTTTGGACGAAAAGCTGTGCAGCTGCTTTGCTCTGCGAATGATTTTCACAAAACACCACGGAGTGGCTGAGCTTGCTTTTAAGCTCTTCTCATCTCCTTGATCTCCTTGGTCGCGATGCCGATGGGGCGATCGAGTGGAACACCGGAGCACGCGAGCAAAGTAGTGAGCAGATCGCCTTGATTGCCTTTCACCGTGTCGATGAAGCGGCCGGTGTTGATCGTGCCGCCGCCTTTGCCGGCGATGATGAAGGGGAGGTTTTCGCGGGTGTGTTTGTTGCCGTCCTCCAGGCCGCTGCCCCACATCATGATGCAGTTGTCGAGCAGGGTGCCGTCGCCTTCGCGGAGGGCGGCCATCTTTTTCACCATGTAGGCGAACTGATCGATGTTGAACTTCGTGATGGCGGCGACTTTGCGCACTTTTTCGGCCTCGTTGTTGTGATGCGTGGGGCCGTGGTGCGTGTCGCTGAAGCCGAGCTCGGGATACGAGACACCGTTCGGCGTGGAGCCGATGTAGGTGCTGACGCGTGTGGTGTCCGTCTGGAAGGCGAGCACGGTGAGGTCGCACATGACCTGCATGTATTCGCTGCGTTTATCGCCCTCGGGGATTTTCACTTCGATGGGCGGTGAGTCGCTGGCCTTGCGTTTGCTCGATGCGACGCCCGCCTTCTCCAACGCGGCTTCTTTCTGCCGATACTCGATGGCGGCGATGCGGCGCTCGACGGAGCGCACGCTGTCGAGGTATTCATCGAGCTTCTGTTGGTCACTGTGAGGCAATTTGCGTCGCAGATCCTTCGCACCACCGATAACGAGGTCGAGCATCTGACGGTCGAGCGGATCGGTGGCGGCCGATTTACCACTTTGGCCAGTCTTACCAAACAAGCGGTTCAAAACACTGCGCGGATTGATCTCAGCCGGCATGGCCTGCGTAGGCGAGCGGAAGCTGCAATGCGAATAGTAGCCTTCGTTGAGCCCTTCCTGGTTCTCCTTGTGCGTCTGCGGCATCGTGGCGAGCTCCAGCGAAGGCAGCGCGGTCAGTCCACCCACATAATTCGCCATGATCTGGTCCGCCGAGATAGCGATGTGGATCTGATTGCGCTTCGCGGCGTTCGGCAGCGAGGCCGTGAGCCACGTCGAAAGCTCCAGCGCATGCGGTGCGCCATTGAACGGCGAAATCGAAACGCCTTGGATGCCCTTCACCATGAGGCACTGGTTCAAAATCGGCCGCAACGCCTCCAGCGCCGGCGGCGGCGACTTCAGGAAGCTCTCCGGCGACTTCGGCCAGAACTGATCCATGATCACCCCATGCGGCATATACATGAACCCGAGTCGCACCGGCGGCTTGTAGCTCGTTTTGCCTTTAACGGCGTCCGCCCAGCCCATGGTTTCGAGCAAAGGAAGCCCCAGCGAGGCTCCAAGGCCTCGGAGGCAGGCGCGGCGATTGAGGAGGTGGGACATGGCTGTGATGATGCAGGTTTATTCTTGGATTCGACGATTTAAAAACGGATAACTCGTCACGATCTCGCTAATGAGCGTCTGCATCTTGTGGCCGTCCTTGGCGATGGTTTGGAGCATCTGGTCCACGATGATATGGTCGTAACCGTCGAGCTGGCGGCAGAGGGCGTAGGCGAGGAGCTTTTCAGTGAGGTTGCGGGTCAAGTCGGTCTCGCGGGCGGCGATGAGGGCTTTGAGTTCTTTGGGGGAAGAGAAATGTTTGCCGCCGGGGAGTTCGCCGACGGCATCGATGGGGCCACCAGACTCGTCCTTGTCGCGCCAGCGGCCGATGGCATCGAAGTTTTCGAGGCCGAAGCCGATGGGATCGAGGATCTTGTGGCAGTTGGCGCAGACAGCGTTGGTGCGGTGCAACTCCGTGCGCTGGCGCAGGGTAAGATTGGCGACTTTACGTTTGTCCTGCTTTTCGAGGGCAGGCACATTCGGCGGTGCGGGCGGCACGCGCTGGCCGAGCACTTGCTCCAGCACCCACACGCCGCGTTTCACGGCGCTGGTGCGTGTGGCAAAGGATGTGGTCGCGAGCACGCCGGGCATGGCGAGGATGCCGCCGCGGTTCGCATCGGTGAGCTTCACCTTCTGCATCGCATCGCCGGTGATCTGCTTTTCGAGGCCGTAGATCTTCGCCAGCGTGCCGTTGAGGAAGGTGTAGTCGCTGTTCACGAAGCTAACGACGCTGCGGTTCTCGCGCACGATGCTTTCAAAGAAGAGTCGCGCCTCGTCATACATCGCCGTGCGGAGTTCGGGCGTCATTTGGGGGAATTTTTGCGCATCGAAGGTCTTGTCCTTCAACTCCGCCGTGCCGAGCCACTGCGCTCCAAAGCCATCAAACAGCGCCCGCGAGCGTTTATCGGCCAACAGTCGCTTGGTTTGGGCTTTCAGCACTTCAGGCTCGTGCAGCTTGCCTTCATCAGCGAGCTTGGAGAGCTCCTCATCCGGCATGGTGGCCCAAAGCAGATACGAAAGGCGGCTGGCGAGCTGGTAATCATCCAGCGGCACGATCTTCTCGCCCGTCGGTGCGTCTTTGGACGGTGTGATGAAGAGAAACTGTGGCGAGACAAGCACCGCTTTAAGCATCAGACGCAGTGCAGCGTTGCGATCGAGCTTGTTGGTCATTCCGAGGTCGAAAACCTTCACCAGCACGTCGAGTTCGGCCTCGGTGGGCGGTCGACGGTAAGCGGTACGGGCAAGTTTTCGCGCCACATCTCGCACCTCAGCCTCCTTGGCGCCAAAAAGCCGTTTTTGAGTCTCGGCGCGCATTTGCTGGAGCGCGGCATTCGCGATGCCGAGATACTGCTCCGTCTGCATCGGTGAGAGGGAGTTCAGATAGCCCTCGCCGGGCACTTCATCGGGCAATTCCTTCGCGATGGACGCATCGACGCCGAGGAAGTCGCGCAGCGTGTTCCCATACTCGATCTTCGTGAGCCGACGAATCACAAACGGGCCTGGATCTTGGGCGCTAAGGTATTTGATCTGCGCCAGCGCATCAAGAAAACGCTGCCGCTCGTCATCCGAAGGCTGATCCGCATCATCCGGCGGCATGTCATGCGCCTGCACGTTGGCGATGGCGTCCATCCACTTCCTTGAAAAACCAGGGTCGCCGGGTTTTTTGAGTGCCACCTCCAGATTCAAACCTGCTTTTGAACGACGATTGCCATGACATTCGAAGCAATAGTTGGCCACGAACTTTTGTACGTCTTGCTTGAAGGCCTTTTGAGCCGCCTGCTGCTTCACAAGTAGATCGGAACTCTGCTTCTCTGCAGCCATCGCGGCCAAGGACATAAGCCCGCAAAAGGCAATCGTTGCGCGAGTGTAAAAACGATGGGGAGGTGCAGACAAAGACTTCAAAACAGCTGCAAGTATCACGGACTTAGCAGCTGCTCTCTATCCTCAAGATGCACGCGATCCGTGGCACATGACCTACTTTTTCAGCACAAAGCCATCCTTGAGCTGGACAGTGCGATTGAAGATGGGCTGGCCGAGTTGGCTGTCTTTGGGATCGGCAAAGAAGTAACCCACACGCTCAAATTGATAATGGCTACCTGGCTTGGCCGAGAGAATGGAAGGCTCGATCTTGGCAGTCACTGTTTCCAGGGATCCTGGATTGAGGAACTGGGTGAAGTCGCCGTCCTCTCCGGCCTGTTCATCAGGCTGCTCAACGGTGAAAAGTTTGTCATAGAGTCGAACTTCGATGTCAGCAGCTTGTGCGGCGCTGACCCAGTGAATGGTGCCTTTGACCTTGGCACGACCCACCGGTTTGACTCCATGACGTGTAGCATCATCATAGGTGCAGCGTAGCTCGACGATGTTGCCCTGTGCGTCTTTGATGACCTCTTGGCAGATGATGCAAAAGGCATACTTGAGGCGAACCTCCCCACCTGGGACAAGACGGTGAAAACCCTGAACGGGCGTTTCCATGAAGTCAGCGGCGTCAATGTAGAGCTCACGGCTCAGCGGCACCTGACGTTTGCCATCTGCCTCATTCTCGGGATTATTCGGCACTTCAACGTGTTCGACTTGACCCTCGGGATAGTTGGTGAGCACGACTTTGATCGGCTTCAAAACGGCATAGACGCGCAGCGCATGCTTGTTCAGGTCTTCGCGAACGTGATGCTCCAGCAGATTGAGCTCGGTCAAAGATGGATATTTGGTCAGGCCGATCGCTTTGCAAAAGGCACGAATGGCCGCAGGCGTGTAACCACGGCGACGAATGCCACTGATGGTCGGCATGCGGGGATCATCCCAGCCATGGACCAGGCCATCTTTGACAAGACGCAAAAGCTTGCGCTTGCTCATCACAGTGTAGGTGAGATTGAGGCGTGCGAACTCACGTTGATAAGGCGCCCCAGGCAAGCCATCCACGCTATTGATGAGCCATTCGTAGAGTGGTCGATGATGCTCAAACTCCAAAGTGCAAAGGCTATGCGTGATGCCCTCCAGGGCATCGCTCAAAGGATGCGCATAGTCATACATCGGGTAGATGCACCAAGCATCGCCGGTGCGGTGATGATGCGCCTGCATGATACGATAGATGACGGGGTCACGCAGATTCATGTTAGGCGAGGCCATGTCAATCTTGGCGCGCAGGACCTTTTCACCATTCTTAAACTCCCCTGCCCTCATGCGCGCAAAGAGCTCTTTGTTCTCCGCAGCCGAACGATCACGGAAGGGACTAGCCGTGCCGGGTGCAGTCAGCGTGCCACGGGTTTCACGGATCTGCTCAGGAGTCTGATCGTCCACATAAGCGAGCCCCTTTTCGATCAACTGGACTGCAAAGCCATATAGCTTTTCGAAGTAATCGCTGGCATAAAAAAGGTTGTTTCCCCAGTCGAAGCCGAGCCACTTCACATCCTCCATAATACTCTCCACATACTCGACCTCTTCTTTGGTCGGATTGGTATCGTCAAAGCGGAGGTGGCAGCGCGAGTTTGGGGCGTACTCCTGGCTTAGACCAAAATTGAGGCAAATGCTTTTGGCATGGCCAATGTGCAAGTAGCCATTCGGCTCTGGAGGAAAGCGTGTGATGACCTGCCCGCCATTGCGACCCGCCGCGACATCGGCAGCGATCATTTCGCGGATAAAATCAAGAGAGGCAGAAGCTGCGAGGGCGGTTTCGGACATGGAAGGCGGAGAGTGGCGCAGAGGGGAAAATGGTCAAGACCTGTGAGGCAAACGGAAGCGAAGTTGGGCGAAGTTTTTTCACCCAAGTTCAAGGCCAGCGGGGATCGATGCCACACCGATCTTATTTTAACCAAAAACAACGGTTTTGTTCCGGTAGACCAGGACTTGGTTGTGCGCATGCCACCAAAGTGCCTTGGCTAAGACCGTTTTTTCCAGATCACGCCCGAGGCGGACTAGATCATGAACCTGATCTTCATGACTGACACGCATCACATCCTGATGAATGATAGGCCCCTGATCGAGCTCAGAGGTGACATAGTGGCTGGTGGCACCGATGATCTTCACGCCACGCTCATGTGCCTGATGGTAAGGCTTAGCTCCAACAAATGCAGGCAAGAAACTGTGATGTATGTTTAAAATCTGGTTCGGAAATGCGGCAATCATCGCTGGACTGATGATCTGCATGTAGCGAGCAAGGACCACCGTGTCGATGCCTTGCTCTTTCAATAGATTAATTTGAGCCGCCTCCTGAGCTAACTTGTTTTCCCGCGTGATAGGAAAATGATGGAATGGCACTCCAAAACGCTCGGCTGCTGGACGCAAGGTCTCGTGATTGCCAATAATCAACGGGATGTCCACCGGGAGGTCTCCGGCCTCGTGACGTGCCAAAAGATCATATAGGCAGTGGCCCTCTTTGGAAACGAACAGCGCGATCCTACGACGCTGCGTGGAAAAGTGCAGGCCAACCTGCATTTCGTGCCTGCGAGTCATGGGCTGTAGTCGATCGTAAATCTCCGACTTCTCCAAGGTGAAGTTTTCCAGACTCCATTCTAGTCGCATGAAGAAGACATTTTCCACAGGATCAATGTGCTGCTGGAGGTCGATTATGTTCCCTTTGTGAGCAAAGATAAATCCCGTGACATCATGAACCAATCCTGGTCGATCTGGGCAATGAATAAGAAGAGTCGCTGTGTCTGACATAGTGAGAGGGGAACTGCGATAAGATTCAGCCAGAGGTATAAGAAATTACCAGCGCAAACACCATGGTCTTGGGTTCTGTTCTAGAGTTCCACTGTTTGCAAAAAAACCGCTGATTCGACACACCCAGCCGGATGAGCCGCCTGAAGGGCGATCTGGAGAGCTTCTGTGCTTTGAGGTTCACCATGGACCAAAAAAACTCGTTTTTTCAATCCCCCCACCTTACTAAACCACGTCAGGAGTTCATCGTGATCCGCATGCCCTGAAAACGAATCTAAGGTTTCAATCTCAGCATGAACAGGAAAGTCATCTCCTAGAATACTCACATGAGGATACCCATGACGAAGTTTCCAGCCCAGGGTGTTCTCGGCACAGTATCCGACAAAAAGTAAGATGTTGTCGCGATGGGTAATGTTTTGCCGCAAATGATGAAGAATCCGCCCACTCTCTGCCATGCCCGAGGCGGAAATGATGATGGCTGGACCTTTGATTTTGTTCAGCGCCTTCGATTCCTCTACGCCACGAATCAAACGCAGGCCTTCAAAGCCAAAAGGGTCATCGCGCATGAATAAGGCCTGAGCTGCCTCTGGTTTCATCTCTCCCACATGAAGTCGAAAGATTTCCGTCGCCTTTACTGCCAGTGGGCTATCGACAAAGGTCTGGATAGGACCAATTCGATTTTCATGTCGCAAACCATCCAAAGTAAAAAGCAGCTGCTGAGTTCGCTCCACCGCAAACGCAGGAATGATAAGTCTCGATCGACGCTGCTGAATCCGGCGAATGATGTTGCATAGATGTTCTGTCGAATCTGCAGTCGCCTCATGCCTGCGTCCTCCATAGGTGCTCTCCATGATCACGTAGTCCACGGCCTCGCATGTCGCCGGATCGTTCAACAGATCATTGCCAAAACGACCGATATCACCGCTGAAGAGCAATCGCTTTTTTTGACCATCCTCTTGATCTTGAATATCCAAAATGACTTGAGCGGAGCCAAGGACATGGCCTGCATCAATGAACGTGAGTCGAACTCCATCCGCGACCTGCATAGGTCTGTCATAACCTAATGTCACGAATTGCCGCAGGCACTTCTCAGCATCTTCGCGTGAGTAGCTAGGCTGAAGCGCTGGAAGGTCATCTTTTTTGCGATGACGATTCAACCAAGCAATATCGCTCTCGTGAATATGAGCCGCATCGGGCAACATGATGCTGCATAAATCACGTGTCGCGGGGGTGGAGAAGATATTTCCTTTGAAACCTTTTTTACAAAGGTGTGGCAGATTACCACTGTGATCAATATGAGCGTGGGAAAGAATCACGCAGTCGATCTTCTCTGGATCAAAGGGGAAATGGCTATTGCGCTCAATCGACTCAGAGCGGCGCCCTTGGTAAAGCCCACAATCCAAAAGGATTCGTGCGTCATTAACCTCGATAAGGTGCTTGGAGCCTGTCGTCGTTCCAGCAGCGCCGCAAAAGGTGATTTTCATGATGGTGTCTTACAACAAAGCAAGATGCCCAAGAAGGCAAGACAGAACCCATTTTCAGGAATAGACCACAAACCGGGGATGACGCTGCACAGGGTTTGTGCCATGATGATTCGATGTTTATGTCTGATGCTGCTACACGACTCTGCACGAATTGCGGTTTGTGCTGCAACGGCGTGCTCTTTGATTTAGTGCGCCTTCAACCGCAAGATTCTGTGCAAGAATTGGCTCGCTTGGGCATGAAGCTGCGACGCAAAAAAACCCAACCCTGGTTTCCTCAGCCTTGTCAGTTCCTGAAAAACTGCACCTGCACCATTTATGAGCACCGGCCGACTCGCTGCCGATTGTTCGAATGCCATCAACTCAAGAGACTGCGAAGCGGTCAGACCCAAGAAGAAGATGTGCTTCAGATGATTGCGAAAGCCAAAGCCTTGGTGGCAGAATTGGAAGCTTTTTTGCCGGATGAAGACCCAGCCACTCAATCCATCAGCCTAGAAGAACGAGTAAAAGCAGCCTTCGATGAAACAACTGCCTCTGATGTCAAACAGCTGCACCTTCAGCTCAAACGCCTACTGGATAGAGAATTCCGCTTATTGGATTGATTTCAACCCGCTGAATTCTCAATCCATCGGCCTCAGTGCTTCAAGGAAAGCAGGTCTAACTTCTATCTAAGATAAGACCTTACTTAGCAATCGATGGAATTGATCCACGTAACCACTCATCATAAAGCGTGTGTTTGTAGATATAATAGCATTTTCGGCTAATTCAGATCTCAAGCTAGGAAATTGAAACAATTGCCAAATGCTATCTGCAAGATGCATGGGCGATAGGGCTCGTGGATTGATCAAGTTATCGCTCGAAGGATCATAAACCAATTCAGGAAGTCTTTGATCATGAACGCCTAGAGAGAAATACTCACGGGGAGACAATGTCGGCGCAATACACCAACCTGTATCATTATGGGTTATTGCCTCAGGCAATCCATCGACATCACTACAGATAACAGGACAACCGCAACCATTTGCCTCAATGGCAACATTTCCCAATGGCTCACGAAGGGATGGACAAGCAAAGACATCAAGGTTGGAATAAAACGCCGTCATATCACTCACCGTTCCAAGAAACTTGACTGCATGAGATATACCGAGGCCTTGAGCCACAGCGTCTAGCATCTCTCGCTCAGGACCTTGACCAGCTATTAGGAGTTCGAAAGCAGAGGAGCGCTTGAGCAGTTCCGCGAGAGCGTGCAATCCAATAACCATACCCTTCACAGGAATCAATCTTCCTGCCATACCAACACGGAACTTTTGCTTAACCTTCGTGTCTGACTGACTGCTCGTTTTGGAGAGATGCTGGGAGCCAACTTGAGAAGAACGAATATTCTCTAAGCGGAGAGGGTTATAGATCACGTCACACTGGCTAGGATCAACATCAAAACGTAGTTCTAGCACACGTCTTGCCGCTCGTGAATTACAGAAAAATCGATCTACTTGAGTCAAATTTTTTGCAATAACTCTGTCTGTATTTTTACACAACCAAGCTGCCCCTCGTTCATAGTAAATGCATCTATCGACGAACTGCGCTGCAGTCCATGCAGGCCCATTATCAAGTGTGTTGTAAATAATCTGAACATCAGGAAGCAACCGCTTCGACCAACAACTTGACCACCATGACCTCAATGATTTAGGGATCCGAAGTGGTCCAACGTACTTTGCGTGCAAAGTAGATTCGATATGCTTATCGACCGCCTCTTTGAAAAAGTCGTGACAGCGCCGATTCAAAATCATCAAATGATGTTCATGAGATGAAAAATCATGACGCAAGTAATCTGCAAAGATTGATTCAACACCTCCTATTGTGTCTAAGTTGAGACAGTGTAGGATGCGACTCATAAGTCATTGTCAGTGGTCTAAAAATCTTGGCTTATCTAGACTTGCCCTACTCAGCAATAATGAAAGCTGTAAATAAGGTTTGATTGCAAAAAAGAAGATTAAGTCAACATGGTTGAACGTGACATCATCTCAGCAGACGACATGTATCCTACATCCAACAAAGAGGCTCGACACTCACAACTTGGCCATGCGGTAGATATCACCAACAAAAGAATTGCATTAGTGAGCAGCAAGCAACTGGGAGATGTAACTCTTCTGGAACCAATGATACGACTTTTAGCGGAGAAGTCTGGAAACAAGGTAGCTCTTTTTGTTAAAGAGGCGTTTCAACCTTTGGTAGAGCTAATGCCACATGCTATCTGGGGACCTGCAACTCAGGGCAGCCCCCCATTTGATGAGTTGTGGGCGACTAGCTGGGGTGGCAAAACCGCTATTCGTTCATGGAAACTCTCATCAAAGAAAAAAACGCTCCTCTACAACCGCTTAGAACATCGTCGATGGTGGTATCGGTGGATCTTTGATGAATTCAGAATGGAAAAGCACGGATTGGAATACTGGGGACGATATTTTTGGCGAATGGCAGGTGGGGATGAGGCTAGCTTCAAATCTTCCGCACTGAACCCACCACCAGTAGCATGGCGAAGTCCTCTCTTACCCGGAACAAGTTACTTAGCCATCGTTCCGACTTCTGCATGGCGCAGCAAGTTATGGACGACTACACAATGGGCTGATTTAATCGCTCAGATCGGCGAACTTAAACTAGGATCACTAAGACTAGATTTGGTCATGCTGGGAGGTGGGCAGGAGTTTGAAAAAGAACACTGTCTGAAAATTGAACAGCTAACACAGGTCAAGATCCACAATCTCTGCGGCAAAACGACTTTGAAAGAATATCTCCATGCCCTGGCAGGTGCATCCGCTGTGGTTACAGTGGATGGCTCTGCCTCCCATCTGGCACAGGCCTTTGCTCGACCCACAGTAACCCTTTTTGGGCCGACACAGGACCAGCGTTGGCACTATGCAACGACGCTTAATGAATGCCTTACCGCCCGCCAATTCAGTGCCGATCAGAAAAACGGCCCCGCATCTCTCGTGCCCGTGGCTCCTGTGATAGAAGCACTAATGCGCATAATGCAAATCTAGTTGCAGCAGGCATGGCACAAGTCGATGTAAGCATGGGAATTAACCATATTTCTAATGAAATTTGATTAACAGATAGAAATCAACATCACATCTGCCGACAAAAAATCATCAATATGTCTGTTCTCGATTTCCTTAAATCTCTTACTCCCCAAATAGGGCGGAGAAAAAGACGATTTCGTGATCAGCAAGGGTTTGATTACACAATTTCGATTGCAAATGGGGGCGCTAAAATGGCCGCCAAATACAGTCATTGGCATGGATCTATTTTAGATTCTTCGATTCAGCGGCATAAACAATCTGAAGTCCTCTTCATCTTAGGCTCAGGCCCCAGCATTAACTTGATCAAAGATTCGGAATGGGAACACATTCGCAAGCATGACTCCATAGGATTCAATTGGTGGATGGCCCATGATTTCATTCCCAGCTTTTACCTCCTGCAATTCGCCAACTCCGAGGCGTTATTCAAGCTAATCCAGGCTCGAAGCTCAGCTTATAGGCACGTTCCCCTCATTTTACGAGGTGATTCCTTCGCCGATGGCAGTCTATTTCTGGATGAGAATCCAAAATTCGATTTCCTCAAAGAGCACGAGCTTTTTTACCTGAGGGAATATGCGATTTCTTCCCGTTGTGCGATCGATGTTAACAAACTCTTTCAGCATCTAGAGCTTTTAGGCATGCTAACCCATGGGGCCATTGGTTCATTTGTCCCCAAGTGGAGATCAACACTTGGGTTGCTTATGTCTTGGGGCTACCAGATGGGGTATAAAAAACTAGTTCTATGCGGCATGGACATGCACAGCAATGACCACTTCTGGCACAATCCCATACATAAAGACATGTGCCAACGGTATAATCTACCCGGTGTAGAGTCTGCCAAAAAGAAAAACAAAGGCTATGGGATTATGGCCTTCACCGACGAAGCTATTTCTCCCAATACTGTGCCCAGGTATGTTACTGAATTTGCTTCATGGATGAAACAGCGTGCAGATGTGCAGACGTTTGTAAACTCTACGCAAACAATCCTCTATCCAGACTTGCCAGTTTACGACTACTTGTGACTCAACGACGTAGCTTGCCATCTACAGTAACTCCTGAAGCATTTTGATATGTCTTGGCTTAAAAAGTGGCTTAGATCCCGAAAGAAACATCGCATGGCTCAGAAAGTGTTGCGGACAGCCAAGTCCGTTGGCCATGGACTACGAGTTAATGGAAAATCCGCTGTTAATTCAAACACTTACCTGGGGAATAATGTAAACTTCAATGGCATGACAATCGGCGGTCGCGGCCGAGTGATTATAGGAGATAACTTTCATTCCGGGCCAGAGTGTCGGATCATCACTTCATTCCACAACTATGAGGGAACCAAGATTCCCTATGATGAAACATACATTGATCGTGATGTCATTATCGGAGATAACGTCTGGTTTGGAACAAGAGTCATGGTCTTGGGTGGGGTAACGATCGAAGAAGGTGCTATCATTCAGGCGGGTAGTGTCGTGGTATCAAACATACCAAAGGGGGCCATAGCAGGAGGGCATCCCGCCAAAGTCTTCAAATACCGTGATCTTGCGCATTATGATGAATTAAAAGCATCAGGGGCTTTTCATTAAACCGCCATTTCCACAAGACCCCATTAAAGCATCTTGAGTGATCCTATACCAACCCATTAGCATATTGCTCCCTCAGCACATGACTATTGATTTCAGGAGCTTCGGATCAGCATCTGCGACTATCGCGAAGGCACACAGGAAAAAATTCCCCGCCCAACCTTGGGTGCCGCATACAACTTGGTCAGCTGCACCAACAACAATGCAAGACCGGATGCATTAAGCATCTGGTCGGACACAAAAAAGTCATCATCGAGCATAGCATCACGACTCGAAAACAGCTCGAATGCATGCCTCAGATGACCTTGGCCCGACGGCTTGATAACTTAGAGATTGGAGTGCACGCTTGCCACCATGCACAAATGCCTATGGTTATCGACTGACTGCTAAAACAAGACTTTCCAAATCTAACAACACCGCGCAGAAATCTTCAAAAATACGACTTTAGAGAAGACGCGAGCCATAGATACACCAGGAGTGCCCCTTCGACGCTGTGAGCTTATTACTACCTACCGACGGAGATACACGGCCTAATGCTCGGCGAGCATGACATCGTGTTTGATGAACTAGTTTACCCTGCACTAAAACCCTCAATCAACCGTCTTGGTTGAAGCGGTAGAATTTGAACTAAAACTGCTGCAAGCCTGAGACTTGTTGTAAGTCTGATTGGGACCTAATGACGCGAAGACAGCAAACACACAGGCCTTAGAATTCAGTGCAGCAAGGCAATTGATCAGGCGCAAAAGACCAAAACCTTTTTAGCGAAGCTATCGCAACGAATCCGAGAGAAACTGAACTGGACTACTCTCTAAGTATTCAAAAAACGAAGTGCGGCAGCTCACTTCTCTGACGCTCATACTTTTATACCAAAACATCAGTGAGATATTGAGTCGAATCCGACACATGAAAGTAAAGTTCTTGAAACTCCAAACGATAGATTATATATCTTATCTTTTGTTTATCGAATTTTTTTACAGCGCACGATTCTGTCACGTCGGCGCTGCCCAACGTCCACCTGCCCGATGAAATCCATCAAGAAAAGACTCCCTTTTTACAAGGAGTACAAGAGGCTCAAGAGAATGATCAAAGACTACCCGAAGGTAGTCAGTGAGAGAGATCAGACTTACGAGAAGTTATACATGCTGATGGATCAGACGGGGCAGATTCCGTTCGGAAGTTCTGACTGGCTGACCATGACGGAGCTCAAGTATGGAGGATATGTCACAAACGTTCCTAGACACGCCATAAGCGAGCACGACAGGCGCAACCAAAGGATCTCCACCGGAGGTGACCGCATGAGTGCGTTTTATCACAACTATGCTCCGCGTTATGCAAAGTATCTTCAGCCTCTCGTGGGGCGTTCAAGGCGAGTCGTTCTAGCAGAAATAGGTATTTTGAGAGGCACTGGGCTAGCCATCTGGTCAGACCTTTTCCCTACAGGTCGGATCATCGGCATGGACATTGATCTGGTGAATACTGAATCCAATATGCCTAACCTTAAGTCTAGAGGAGCTTTTAAAAATGATAATCTAGAACTTCATTTATTTGACCAATACAAGGATGACGAATCGTCCGTTAGAAACATCCTCAAAGGGGATAAGATTGATGTTGTGATTGATGACGGAGTGCATCTTGATGAGACAATCATCAAGTCTTATGAGGCGACCAAGAGGCATCTAGCAGATGACTTTGTTTATATCATTGAGGACAACAAGACTGTTCATAGCTATTTCACCAAGCGAGAGCCCCAACTCAATGTCGATTATTCGAATCGGATGACTGTCCTGACACCGAAAAAGTAGCGGCGACACGCCCTTGGGGTGACTCATGATGATTTTATTGCTGATGAAACAGCTCTCCCGAAGTTCAGGAGGGTTATCTAGTGCTTTGGATTTAGCTGAAACGATGTTCGCACTCAAGCATGATGTGCATGTGTGCATTAGTACCCCAGAGACGCCTGGACAGAAAGTCCAGAAAACGAGTCTTCCACCTGATAGAATCTGCAGAATTCCAGCATGCTATCGAACGATTGGTAGCGTTGAAGACCAATCATTGATCCAGATTCTCAAAGACAAAAAGGCAAGTTCTCGCAAGCGAATCGGGAGGTGCTTGAGCTTTTTGCGAAAGCGTGAAATAGAGCTGAATTTTTCGCAATTACTAAAGAAGGCGGATCTGATTTTTGACTTCGAAAACTTTACTGCCAGCGCGATCCAAAAAATAAGAAGATTGAGCAACGCTAAACTTGTTAGAAATCATGCAGGTGCCCCGGAAACATTCGAAGAATACTGGGTCAAAAATGAACACCTAACTGCACCTGCGGAGAGTCCAGCTGCTCGATATATCGAATATTGTAAAAGATACGATCTGCTGCTGTTCCAAGCACAAGATCAAGCAGCAGACTGTGCTAAGCGTGATTCTGCTCTAAAGAACAAGTGCTATGTCATTTCCCCATCCTGCTCAGAAAGCGAAGTTTTAGCAGCCAGGCAACTGCCCAATCCCTACCAAGCACAGAAAAAAATTCTCGTATCAGTCGGGTCACTCCAGCCAAGAAAAGCACAGCACACTAGTCTTGAAGTATTCCGTGATTTACATCAAAAAAATCCAGAAGCAGAACTGCACTTGATAGGAGGTCGCGAAAAGACTGAATACGGCCTTCAGCTGAAAGCGTCCATCAGCGAGATGGGCTTAGAAAACTCTGTGTTTATTCACGGCTTCCAACAGGATTACTTGAGATGGATGGCCCATGCCGACATTCTTATTCAGACATCGCTTTCCGAAGGAGTGTCTCGCGTAATTCGTGAATCCATGCTCATGCAGTTACCCATTGTAAGTTTTTCCATATCAGGGACATCATCAGTTCTGCGCTCAAATCAAGATGCTGTATTGATCGAGCCTGGTGACCTAGCAGGAATGTCATGTGCCATTTCTCATCTGCTGAATCACAGCGAAGAGGCTAAAAGGATTTCGCGCTCCGCCTTTGATCGTTATCTTTTAAACCATTCCTGGGCAAAATATGCTGGTTCCATCAACCAAATGATTTCTGATTTTGGCAACATAGGCTAAGGCTAGGCAACCCCTTCTCTTGGGCGTAATCACGTTTATCAATCATCCAAAACTTCAATTTTGTGAACCTTTGTCAGGGTTCCCTTGTTGGAGTTACACGAACAAGATTTAGAAACCGGAACAGTTCATAGGTCTGATCCGAGGATCTTGTGGTAAAGTGTCTTGATTCAGCGCTGTCCCATCGAGTTTATCTCTATCAATCAATGGTCAGGATGCGAACTGGCGACACTGTTAGTTGCGCACCTGGCGTTTTTCCACTCAAGAGCAAGTGGCTACCCAGTTCATCAACCTGCATCTCGCCATAACCATGCCATCTACCGGACGAAATCGACTCAATGTTTTTGTCTGGCTTAAAATTTTCGCACCTCAATTCAGCCAATGCTTCACGTCATGTGGCCACCTTTTTCTGTTCGCTGAACCTGCTTTTGATCTTCTTCGGCTCTCTCCTTTTGCTGTGAAGAGAACTCCATTCGACTCTTTGCCGTTCAACGAGAAGCAGGTTATATGGCACTTGCGTTGCTCGACGCCATCTAAAAACCCGCTTAATGTCCTTGACCGAAGCTAGCCGCACTTTTCTAGTCATCTTAACTGAAAATACATGACTACTTTCTCTATAGGAAACCGGCAGGTTGGTCCCGAACATCCCCCCCTCGTCATCGCCGAAATTGGCATCAATCATTCAGGGTCTCTCGCGATTGCCAAGGAAATGGTAAATGCGGCGTATCGAGCAGGCGCTGAGGTCATCAAACATCAGACGCATGTGGTGCAAGATGAGATGTCGTCCGCCGCAAAGTCCGTGATTCCAGGCAATGCCGACATCTCCATCTATGAAATCATGGAACGATACGGCCTGACGGCGGAAGAGGAAGTTCAACTAAAAAACCATGTCGAATCGCTAGGAATGATCTTTTTGAGCACCCCCTTTTCCAGGGCGGCAGCTGACTTCCTTGCAGATCTCGGCGTTTCAGCGTTCAAGATAGGCTCTGGCGAATGCAACAACTACCCGTTGGTCGAGCATATCGCCAATTTCGGCAAACCGGTGATTCTTAGCACTGGCATGAACTCCACCGCAACGGTCGAGCCTGCCGTGCAGATCTTGCGTTCCAAGAACATCCCCTTCGCCCTGCTCCATTGTACCAATCTGTACCCGACGCCGCATGAGCTTGTGCGCTATGGGGGAATGACCGACTTATCGAAAGCTTTCCCGGATGCGATTATTGGACTCTCGGATCACACCGTTAACAACAACGCCTGTCTAGGTGCAGTGGCCTTGGGTGCTTCAATACTTGAACGACATTTCACGGACACAAAAGCTCGGACAGGTCCGGATATCATTTGCTCCATGGACGAGTCCGAATTGGCCCAGATCATTTCTGGATCCATCGATATCTGGAAATGCCGCGGTGGTAGCAAGCAACCTGCGACTGAAGAGCAAGTCACGATGGACTTCGCCTTTGCCACAGTGGTCGCAATCCGCGACATTCAACCTGGAGAACTTCTGTCCAAAGAAAACATTTGGGTCAAGCGACCCGGAATCGGCGGAATTCCAGCAGCCGAGTTCGCTGAAATCATTGGTCGGACTGCGTCTCGTTTCATTTCCTCCGGCTCTCAGGTCAATAGGAGCGACATATGTCTATGAGGAAGATTCTTTTTATAACTGGAACGAGAGCGGATTTTGGGAAGCTCAAACCTTTAATGCGAGCCGTCGAGGCATGCACGGAGTTCCGTTGTATGGTCTTTGTCACGGGCATGCACACCCTTAGACTTTATGGCGAAACTCGTCATGAAGTCGAACTGGCAGGATTTAAGGACATCCATGTGTTTCATAATCAATTTACGAATGAATCGATGGATCATGTCCTAGCGAATACCATCGCAGGCCTGTCACGTTACATTCATGAAACTCCTCCAGATCTAATTGTGGTTCATGGTGATCGAGTTGAAACTTTAGCGAGCGCGATCGTGGGAGCTCTGAATAACATTCTGGTAGCCCACGTCGAGGGTGGAGAAAGGTCTGGAACCGTCGATGAACTCATTCGTCATGCCGTAAGCAAATTATCTCATGCTCATTTCGTGGCAAACCGGGAAGCCGCAGAGCGTTTGGTGCAAATGGGCGAATCGCCGGAAACCATCTTCGAAATAGGTTCCCCAGACATTGATGTCATGAAGTCGGACGCATTGCCCACGCTGGAGGCGGCCCTAAAGTATTATGAAGTTCCGTTTGTTGATTTCGGAATTTTACTTTTTCATCCGGTCACCACGGAATTGGAGGCGCTTGCTCAGCAGACGGATGAACTCCTAACCGCTATTGAGAAATCTTCTTTGTCCTGGATCGTGATTTACCCGAATAATGACTCGGGAAGCAAAACTATCTTGGATGCCTACAACGCCCGCTTGGCTGGAAAGCCCCGATTCCGTATTTTCCCTTCGATACGCTTCGAATACTTTCTGGTTCTACTCAAACATGCGAAAGTGTTACTGGGGAACTCAAGCGCAGGAATTCGGGAAGCTCCAATTTATGGAATACCTTCTATCAATGTCGGAAGTCGGCAGCGCCTGCGCTACAGTGGCAGTGAAGTTGTAAATGTCCCATTTGAAGAAAATGCCATTTTGCATGCCATTGAGTCGATTGGTCAAAGGGAGCAAAATGAGCATGAAACCAGTGGTGGATACTTCGGTGAGGGTGACAGCGCGAATCGTTTTTTAGATACAGTTCGATCGGCATCCTTCTGGCAAATCCCTTGTCAGAAGCACTTCCGTGACATCCTATGAGCAGCACAGAGATTTCGTCTTGCATCGCGTTAATCACTGCCAGGGGTGGCTCCAAGGGAATCCCCAGGAAGAATCTAATGCCTCTGTGTGGTGTTCCGTTACTCGCTCACTCGATACGCGCTGCACGACAAGCCGGCATTTTCTCTTCAGTAATCGTCTCATCGGACTGCAAAGAGATCCTGGATCTTGCAGCATCTGAGGATGCGACGCCGTTGGAACGCCCCGCGAATATTTCAGGCGATAGTTCGCGAAGCGAGGATGCGATCCGACACGCTCTTCTTACTCTTGGTTATGAACCATCGACTGAGACAAATGACGTAGCCATGCTCCTGCAACCCACTTCGCCGCTACGAAATGCATCCCACATCCGATCGGCGCTAGAGCATTTCTCGACTCAGCCATTTGCCTCATTGATTTCGGTAGTCGAGTGGGAACACCCACCCCAAAAGAGTCTAATCATTGATGATCACGGGAAAGGACAGCCGCTAATCTCGTGGCAAAGCCTCACCCTTCCAAGACAAGCACTGGCAAAAGCTTTTCGACCTAACGGTGCCATTTATCTGTTCAGGATTGCAGAATTTTTGAGGACTGATTTTCTATTTGCTCAACCGATGGGTCTACTTGTTATGGATACAGCATCGAGCATCGATATCGATTCCCCCCAAGACGTTATCGCGGCGGAGCGCATTCTTGGATCTAGGTCAGATAACGACTGTAGCGTTTAACCTGCTCATGTTCGACACTTTGACTGCTTGAAGGTGCCGCCCGTAGGTTGACGATTTATCCCTCAGCACGTTGCTACTTTTTTCACCAAAAGGTCAGTAGTAGTTCCTTAGCGAGGAAGTTATTCTTTGCACAGGTCGGCCAGAAAACGCCGCGCAGATCAAACTTTCTCAAAAACGGTCTGCTCAGTCTGCTGTGGCGAAAACGGTCCTGCTTCACTTCCCCGGAAGACCGGGAAGCTTCATTTCTTGGTAACCTTCAGGTGCTTTGAAAGCATCCTCATTCACCGATTCTTCCTTGGCAGAGATCAGCTCGGTGGTGGTTGTTTTGCCCAGCATTTCCATCTGCGACTTCATCACCATGCCTGGAAAATCCGTGGACTTCGGGGCTAGGCTGGCGGCGGGGTTACCCATGGCTTTACCCATCTTGTCCTGCAAGGCATTGAGTTCTTGATAGTTAGGGAAACCCGCAGCGACCCAAAACTTACCTTTACCTAGCTTGCCGCTCCAGCTGTAGATCTCGGCGTCGTAGTTGCCGATTTTTTCTTTTTGACCTGTGGCTTTGGGTTTGTCGGCTTTGCCATCCATTTTGCCCAGAAACTGACCTGCGAGCGCCATGGCTGACTTCACGGTGTCTCCGTTCATGTTCATCACCATTTTTTGCGCATGGAGATACATCTTCATTTCCCCGGTGGTACTGTTGCTCAGCAGGGTCATCTGTGTGCCAAGATCCATGCGCGCTTGGTCCCCCTTGAGCTTGATGTTGATCTCCTGAGGTTCACCCTGACCTTCGATACTGGTTTTCTGCACCATGACCCAATCGGCGAGCAGCGGTTGGGTCAAAAGAAGGGCAAGGAAGAAGACAGCGAATTTCATGGTGCTGGATGAATCTGGGATGGATGCTAAGGCGCAGTCCGAGAGCTGGCAAGACGCTTCGTCGCAAGCGATAAGAACCTTTAGGCGATGTGACTCGATGTAGGCTACTGAAGTGCCATGCGTCCTAGTGCGAGTGAGCCGAGCAGACCTGAATGTGAGCCGAGTCCAGGGGGCACAATGTATTGCTCGATCTCGCGCTGAAGCTGGGGAATCAGCAGATAGCCGTTCAGGTGACTGATCAATTTGCCACGAATCCGAGGTATGAGCTGGGGCTGCGCCATGACACCACCGCCAAGAATGATGCGCTTCGGGGAAAGGGTGAGGGTCAGGTTCATCAGGGCGTGGGCCATGACATCTGCGATTTCCTCCCAGGCGGGATGGTCAACGGGGAGCATCTCAGCGCGCACACCCCAGCGTTTCGCGATGGCGGGGCCACAGACGTAACCTTCGACGCAGCTTTTGTGAAAAGGGCACTGGCAGTCGGGATTCACCGCTAGACTATTCAAAGGGGGCGGGACGGCAAGATGACCGATCTCGGGGTGCAGTGCACCATGCAGAAGCTGGCCATTCACCCAAACACCACCGCCCACCCCCGTTCCGACCGTGATGTAAATCAGCGGGTCCATTCCCTGCCCGGCTCCCCAGAGAAACTCGGCGAGTGCCGCTGCATTCACATCGGTGTCAAAGCCGACAGGCACCTTGAAGCGGTCTTTCAGTGGCGTGATGACGTCCGTCTGCTGCCAGCCCGGTTTGGGTGTGCTGGTGATGTAGCCGTAGGTCTCACTTTGAGGATCCAGATCCACGGGGCCAAAGGTGCCGACTCCGATAGCCTCGAAGGGCCCATGCTGGTGCTTCATTTGGGATAACCAATCACACACCAAGTCCAGCGTTTCATCCGGTGTCGTTGTCTCCACCCGATGGGTGGCGAGCATTTCATCAGGGCCGCGGCCAAGGCCACAGACAAACTTGGTACCACCACCCTCAATGGCAGCGATCAGGGGCTGTGTACTCATGCGGGGCGAACGGCGGCAGAATCACGGATCCCCAGGCTGGCGTAAATCTCACGAGTCGCTTGGGATTTGTTCAGGGTGTAGAAGTGGATGCCATCGACCCCGTGCTCCAAGAGGTCTCGGCATTGCTCCGTCGCGTAGTGGACACCCACACGCTGCACAGCAGCTTCATCGTTGCCCGCACGCTGAATGGCACGCAGAAGTTTGGCAGGATAACGGGCTCCAGCGGCAAGTTCAGCCATGCGCCTCATTCCTGATGCACTCGTGATAGGCATGATCCCAGCGATGATCGGAATGTGGATGCCTGCAAGACGGCAGCGGTCACGGAAGTCGAAAAAGTCGTGATTGTCGAAAAACAACTGAGTGCAGATATAGTCCGCGCCTTCATCGCACTTGGCTTTCAGGTAGTCCATCTCCAGCACACGGTTTGGGGTGGAAGGATGCCCCTCAGGGAAACCCGCGACGCCGATACCAAAACCGCGCTTGTCGGGATGCGCGCCACTGTCGTTGAACTTTTTGATGAAGCGAACCAAGTCTGCTGCGTGCTGAAAGGCATCTTTTTGGCGGTCATAGCCTTCTAGGTTTCGGGGCGGATCGCCGCCGAGAGCCAGGATATTGCTGACACCTGCTTGCGCATACCTTTCCAAAATGGATGCAATTTCAGCCTCAGTATGACAGACACAGGTCAGATGCGGCACAGGATCCAGCGTCGTGGTCTTTTTGATCCTCACGACCAAATCATGCGTCAACTCACGAGTCGAACCGCCCGCTCCATAAGTCACGCTGACGAAAGATGGCTTGTAGGCTTCAAGTTCTCCGATGGTCTGGAAGAGCGATTCGGATGCCTCCGAGGTTTTGGGAGGGAAAAACTCGAAGGACAGCGTGGGTCGCTGCTGGCTGAGGATGTCGGCGATATGCATTCCAGAAAGTAGAGCGCGAGGTATAGAGTGGAGCAACGAAGGGCGCAAGGAGGGACATTTTTCGACCCAGCGCGTGCCCTCTGGATGGATCGACTAAAAGAACCCACGGACTTTCGACATCATGAGGCAGAAATCAGCTCTGCGGGTTCCTCATGGCAGAAAAGGACTGCTCGATCTTCCGCCGCGAGCTCATGTCCGAAGGGGAGATCGATTCAGGCTTGCGAGTTCGGCAAGCCAGCTTTCTTCGCCAGGGGGAAGTTTCCTTTGCCAGAGAAAAACACCCTGCTAGCATCAGCTTCCCATGAATTCAGAGGCCCAACAACTTGTGGCAGCAGGAAAGCTTGCCGCCACCGACGCAGAGAAACTGTCCAAGCTCGAACCCGGAACTTACGTACTCCACAAAAGTTGGGGCGTAGGACGCATCGCCGAATGGGATCTGATGGGAGACCGTCTCCTCATCGACTTTGAAGGAAAGCCAGGGCATGGTCTCAAGCTAGGCTTCGCCATCAGCAGCCTGGAAGTTCTGCCTGCGGACCACTTGCTTTCCATCCGCCTTTCCGATCTGGAGAGCCTGAAAAAGCTGGCGAAGGATGACCCCACCGCCCTTGTAGAACTGGCACTTCGCTCCAGTGGAGGCAAAATGTCACTCGATCAGCTCGAGGGCCTGCTGAGGCCTCGCATCGTCGCAGAAGCAGATTACAAAAAATGGTGGGAGTCCGCCAAGCGCACCCTGAAGACGGCACGCCACATTGTGGTGCCATCCAAGCGCCAAGATCCGCTCGTGCTACGTGACTCTGCGGAAAAGCCTGGCGCGGTCATGGTGCGTGATTTCCTGGCAAAGCGCGACCTGAAGGGAAAGCTGGGCGTCCTGGCCCTGATCCAAAAAGATTTAGACCTGTTCGAAAGCGCCCTGGAAGAGCTAACCCCCGTTTTTCAGGACATCTCTGATACCGTGCGCAAGGCGTGGAAACTCCACCTGAAGGAAAGCCTGCAGCTGCTCCTTACCCGTGACGAACTGCTAGATAACATCAACAAAGAAGCCAGCCTGCCACTCGGCTCCTTCAAGATCTCCGATCTCGTCTGTGAGGCGCGCCAGCAGATCACAGACAGCCTATCCGGCCTTCCCGCAGCTCTCTACGGTCGTCTTTACCGTGCCTTCCCCGCAGCCTTTCCTGATCGTGGTTGGGTCAGTGAAGTGCTCAGCCACATCGCCCGCACCGGAGGTCGTGCCGTGGCTGAAATCGCCACCGTGCTGGATGCCAATGGTGAACTCGATGCCTTGGCCGAATACCTGAAAAAGGCGGTTCGCAATCGCACCCTGACGCAAGACCTGCTGATCTGGACCTGCAAAGAGCGCGATGGCTTGGCCAAGTCGGTCTTCAGCATCGACCTCGCACACGCGGTGCTCGACACGATCGAAGACGACCACGTCAGCGGTGGCCCCAAACGCACCGGTCGCCTCGTTGAAGTACTATCCTCGGAGAAGGCTCTCATTGGCGAATGGGCTCAGGACAAGGACGAGGAAATGGTCCAGCTGTTCATCAAGCGCCTACTCACCAGCACTGTGCTGGACGAACTGACCCGTCGCTCCCTCATGGCACGCGTCATCAAAGCGCGTCCCGAGCTGGAAAAAATCATGGAAGACCAGGCCAGCGGACGCGAGGACAACTTCCTCATCGTCTCGTGGGACAGCATGGAGAAGAAAAAGGCTGAGCTGCATGAGCTGGTCACCGTCAAGATCCCGCACAACCACCAGGAAATTCAAATCGCCAAGGAAGAAGGCGACCTTCGTGAAAACGGCGGCTACAAAGCAGCTCGTGATCAGCAGGCCGTGCTGAACCGCATGCGCGATGAACTGGAGCGCGACATCAATCGCGCGCGCGGCACGGATTTCGTCAATGTCTCTACCGGAGTCGTTGGCATGGGAACCATCGTGGACTACGCCGATGAATCCACCGGCAAAACCGAAACCCTCACTATCCTCGGTGCCTGGGACAGCGACATCGAAAACAACGTCGTCTCCTACCTCTCTGAACTGGCCAAGAGCCTGCTCGGCAGGGCCGTCGGCGAGGAAGCTGAGATTCCAACCGACACTGGAACCCGGAAGGTCAAAGTCACCGCGATCCGCGCTTTCAATACAGGAGCCTGATCGAACTTAAGCTCATCTTCGCCGTCCTCAGCGGTGTCCTTTTTTATCCGAAAGGTCACCGCGGGACGGCTTTTTTGGGCACAAAACCGATCCCTTGGTCTCCATCGGACCGACTGAGTGCGCGGAAGACTGGCTCAAGGTGTCACTGTCACTTTCACGCCGATGCTTTTGTAGGCATCCATGATCTCTTGAGCTAGCTTCGGCCAGGGCCTTTCCCCCACAAGGATAGGCAGATGCTTGAAGGGAGCCGTTTCGGGATTGAAGTCTGGCGGCGGGAAATCACGAGGATAGCGAAAACCACCGCCTGGCACTCTTTCCACCCGTGGATCGGCGAAGAACTTTCGCATGGCGTCCACCTCACCAAAAACGGCGTCCATGTAGCGGATGAAACGCTGGCCATCTCCATCCAGATGGCAGAAGAAATAGACCAAGAGCTGCGAGCGGTGATACATGTTCCGCATGTCCTGAGCCGTCTGGCACTCAGCATCCCAGACAGCTCGCTTCATGGTGATCATTTTCTCCAGTCCTTCGATGCTCGGCATGAAACCCTCCCGTTTCGCCCAAAACTCAACGTCCTCCTTGAAACCATTTTTGTGTGCACCTGCCCGGAAGATGCCGGCTTTGTAGGGCAGCATTTCGGTGTATTCTGCCGTGCCTTCGATGATCCATTTCGGCAAAAAGCGCAGATACTCGTCCATGAGTTGGTGAGTGATCTCGTGGACGAGCGTGCCACTGCTGTAGTTGTCATCCCGCGTGTAGGTCTTGCCCAGACGCTGCAATCCGAGGCTGGGAAACGGAATTTTGAAGGTACTGTCAGCCGTATCATAAACACCGCCAGACATCTCTGGGCCACCTGCCGCGATGTAGTCTTCCCGCGTTTCGAAAAGGGCAGCGGTGAAGCGAGGGCGAGCGTCTGGGGGACGACATTCGATGCCCCAGGGCAAGGCCTCAAGCAGCGTCTTTGTGGCCTCAAAAGTGCGTGCGATTTCCTTCATCATGCTCCCTGCCAGCTTAGCCTGACTGCTGAACTCGAAGGCCTCAGATTGGTAAATGAACTTTCGGTTGAGTGCATCCTCCGACACGGGGCGGATCTCCACTGAACCAGCTGCCACCTCCACCAGTTGCGGCCAAGCTCTCTCCTGCAGAGGCTTGCGCACGGATGATGCTGGCAACTTGGCAAGGTTGGCTGTCGCTTCAGCCCCATTTTGTCCACGGACAAAAGCCTGGTCCTCCGCACTTAACTTCACCAGCGGATAGGGCAATGTGCGCCCATCAGGCAGCTTCAAAAGCACGCTGTCCCCTTGCCTCCCCGCGAGCTCAGCCTCCAGTTCTCGACCCGAAGCATCTTTCCAAACACGAGCCTCCGTCTTGGGAGCTGTCATGAGGAGTAAACAGCCAGGAAAGAGGATGAAACGAGTGGGAATTCTCATCATAAACACAAGCGGATAGCATAAGCATAAAGCCCAAGGCAAGCCTACACGTCGGCGACTTCGTGCTGATCTCCAACCATGGAGATGATTGCCATGAAAAGATGGATGAATCAGGCAGACAACCTCCATTGAGGCCATTGAAAGTTTGTTCCAACCACCTGGGAGTGTTGTCATGCTTAACGAGGCAGACTCTGCGAGCATGTGTTGAAAAAAAACGCCTCAGGGAGGGAAAAGAAAAAACATGCTTTCCCGGCGCTTATCCCTGAGTTCATCGTATAGCAGATCATGTCCATTTCCACTCGACGCGGCGACACCGGCCAGACTGATCTACTCTTTGGCTTTCGTCTGCCCAAATCTCATCCCCGTGTGCATGCCCTCGGGGCTGTGGATGAACTGAACGCCGCCCTTGGCCCACTGCGCGTTGCAGCCAAGCAACAGGAAACGCGAGATATTCTGCAAACCGTCCAACCCTGGCTTATTCATTTAATGGGTGAGCTGGCTACCCCGCCAGGATCCGAGGCACGCTACGCTGAAAAGCATCCTCAACTCGGCGCGGACCGCGTGACTTATCTGGATGAATGGGTCGCTAGACTCGAGGCAGGTGGCGCTTTAGAATTCAAAGGCTGGGCACTACCCGGCGAGGCGGGGGTTATGAGCGGAGCCTATGCCGACCTCGCCCGTGTCGCCTGCCGCCGGGCAGAGCGACAGATCGCAGGCCTCCAGGAATCGGAAGATGCCATTCCGAATCCTGAAATCCTACGCTTTTTGAATCGCTTCGCGGATGCGCTCTGGCTGCTCGCTAGATGGGAAGAGCGTGTGAGTGCTTGATCAGCGATGCTCGATGACATCCTTTGCCTCAAAGCGCACTTTGGGCAGCGAGGCGTAGCGGTCATCCGCACTGCGATAGCCGACGGGGCAAAGCACAGCCGTGGTGTAACCTGAAGCTTCGAGCCCTAGGATCTCGTCAAACTTGGCGGGGATAAATCCCTCCATCGGGCAAGTATCCAGCTCCAATAAAGCCGCAGCGAGCATGAATTGTCCGAGCGCGATGTAACTTTGCAGCTTGGCCCAGGTCTCCAGGCCTCCTTTGGATTCCAAACCCGTGCGGAACCCTGCGACCATGTTGCGAAACCCTGCGAGTGCATCGGCGGTGCCTCCGCGCACTTCCACCATGCGTGCGATGTTGGCATCGATGTAATCTTCGCCCAGCGCCTTCGGCACGGTCATGATGACCAAATGCGAACAATCGGCTACCTGACGCTGATTCCAGGCATGCGGGACCAGCTTTTCCCGTAGCTCAGGATCTTGCACGACGAGAAACTTCCAGGGTTGAAGGCCAAAGCTAGATGGCGTCAGCACTAGAGACTGCTCCAGCTTTTGCCAGGTCTCCGCAGAAATCTTTTTGGAGGAATCAAAGGCTTTGCAGGCGTAACGCCAGTTCAAGGCAGCGAGAATGTCGGGGGTCATGGTTTTGGGAACTGAGTTGAGATTTGAATACGATGGGCACGTGGTCGCGGAGCCCGCTTTCGTCAAGCTTTGCCCTGCCCATAGCGATCCGCTTTAACGAGAGCTGTAGCCATCCACATAACCTCGCTCAAAGCTACGACGTCCACGGGGATCGTAGCGGCCGGTGTGAGCGCCTGGATCATTTGGGCGTCCGGCCACTCGATCACGAAGACCATAATCATAACCCTGTTGATAAACGGGATCATTGACCGCGGCCGGCGCGTCACCTGCAGCTGGGGCAGCGGAAGGTGGCGGCGCTGTGTTCGGTGACAAGGCTGCGCCGCCTGGCATGGGAGCTAGAGGCGGCAGGTATCCCTGTTCATACCCCTGCTGGTAGGCAGCCTGCGTGGCGGGCGTGTAGCTCTGGTAATGGCGCTGATAGCTTTTCGGCAAATTCGCACCTGCGTCCGCGCGACCATCGGAGATCCCACGCTCATAGGCCATCTGATTTTCCTGCTGTGCCTGCTCCCTCGTTTGCGCACGCCATTGCTCACGCTGATCGCTGTAGGGCGCAGGTGGCGCTGCTGCGAAAGGGTGAATCGGACTCCCGTAAGGATCGACACAGGCAGCCAACAGGATAACGGGAAACAAAAAAAACAGGCGCATGAGATGAAGGAAGCTGTGGAATTGGGCGAGAATAGCAGATCCGTAAACCCAGGATTCAGAACTTCCAGTGCCTAGGCCATTCAAGAGCTCAGGCCACCTTTTCACCTCGTTGCCTCGTGCGAGACCACGCTTGCGCTAGATCTGCACAAAAAAGAGGGCGGTCCTGAGACCGCCCTCTTGGGGATGGGTTTTGATGAAAAACGCCTCCAACTGGATCTACTCAATCCGAATCACATACTCAGCTTTTTTCTGCATGTTCTCGTGATCACGAGCCCGCATTTCAAGATAAGCGGTGTCCGTTTTGATCCATCCGATCTGACGCTTCAGCTTTTCGCAAACAGCGGATAGTCGCACTTTCTCTTCATGCAGGCTGTTCAGCTTTTGCTGCTGAGCCTCCTGCTCTGCTTTAGGCAGTTGGCAGACTTCCCAAACGACAGGGACGAGCAGGAGAATCAGGCAAATTTTGCCAAGATTCACCAACAGTCCCAGCACACGATCCACAGGCTGGGGTTCGAGGCGAGTTTCGTGTAGGCTAGGTCTAGGTTTCATGGAGAGACCGCGTCGAAGCGGAGGCGAGGTGGATTAGACCTTCATGCGACCGCCGTAGATGGCGTTGTCACCCAGTTCCTGTTCGATGCGCAGGAGCTGATTGTACTTCGCGATGCGGTCACTGCGAGAAAGGGAACCGGTCTTGATCTGGCCGCAGTTCGTGGCGACGGCGAGGTCAGCGATGGTGTAGTCTTCCGTCTCACCCGAGCGATGGCTCATGACGGCGGTGTAGCCGTGGCGGTGGGCCAGATCGACCGCGTCCAGCGTTTCCGTCAGAGAACCGATCTGGTTCACTTTCACGAGAATGGAGTTGGCGGTCTTGGCGTCGATGCCCTTCTGGAGGAACTTGGTGTTCGTGACGAAGAGGTCATCTCCGACGAGCTGCGTCGTGGCACCGAGGGTGTCGGTGAGGTGCTTCCAGCCGGTCCAATCGTTTTCGGCGCAGCCGTCTTCGATAGAGATGATCGGGAATTTCTTCTTCAGCTCGGCATAGTAGGCCACCAGCTCCTCTGCGGTGCGCTCAGACTTGTCGCTCTTCTTGAAGACGTACTTGCCTTTGGCTTTGTCGTAGAACTCAGAAGAAGCGACGTCGAGGGCAATGAAGATGTCTTCCCCCATCTTGTAGCCAGCTTTGTCGATGGCTTGGGCGATGACTTCCAGCGCGTGGTCAGCGCTCTTCAGTGTGGGAGCAAAACCCCCTTCGTCACCGACAGCGGTGTTCAGCCCGAGGTCGTGAAGGATCTTCTTGAGGGCGTGAAACACTTCCGCCCCGTAGCGCAAAGCTTCCGAGAAGCTAGGAGCGCCCTTCGGCATGATCATGAACTCTTGGAAGTCAATCGGAGCATCCGAGTGGGCTCCGCCGTTGATGATGTTCATCATCGGCACAGGCAGCACTTTAGCGTTGGGGCCGCCGAGGTATTTGTAAAGGGGCTGACCCAGAGCGGTCGCGGCGGCTTTGGCCACGGCCAGAGAAGCACCGAGGATCGCATTGGCACCCAGTTTCGATTTGGTGGGCGTGCCGTCGATTTCCAACATCGCCTTGTCGATGGCGACCTGATCCGCTGCCATGCTACCGATGATGCAATCGGCGATTTCATTATTCACGGCATCAACGGCTTTCAGCACGCCTTTGCCGAGGTAACGCTTCTTGTCGCCATCGCGAAGTTCCAAAGCTTCATGTTCGCCAGTGCTGGCACCGCTGGGAACCGCAGCGCGGCCCAGGGCTCCGTTTTCCAGGAGCACGTCCACTTCGACGGTAGGGTTGCCGCGGGAGTCGAGCACTTCGCGCCCGATAACTTGTACAATGGTGAGTTCGTCCATGAGGGAATTGATTTCAGTATGCTTAACGAAGGTTTTGTTGGCAAGCAGGCTTCCTGGGACATTCCCAGGCACCGCAAGCGGCTTTGGGAATACCCAGAATCTGCACTGGCACAAGGGCGAAGGCGAACCGACCCAGCCTTCGCCACGAGTTGCTCTCGTCCAGCGATCTCCATCTTTCGCAACCAACAACGCCGAGGTGGGTTCAAAAAGGCCCGATTGCTTCGCTTTCTTGATCGTTCCCTGTTTCGTTCCATCTTTCCGCCGAAGACCATGATTGTCCGCGCCGCTCTCTCCGCCTCCGCTCTGCTCCTGGGTCTGCTTTCCTCTGCTCAAAGCCAACCGCCAGGCCCGCCAAAGCCCATGAGCGAAGGTCGTGCCAACGAGCTCGGCCGACGCCATGCCGGGGAATGGAGAGGTTTCGGCAGCCCGGGGATCGGTCGCACATCTCTACGCTCCCAGGAATACGAAAAACTACCTGAAGAAGAGCGAAAGCAAATCCGCGAGGCTCTGGATCGAGTTTGGTCACGCCCGGAGGTGATGCAGGCACGTGAAAAAGCCATGAAAGCGCATGGAGAGTTACGTCAAGCGATCCGCCAAGAACTCCAGAAGATCGATCCGAAAGCCGCTGCCATCCTTGCCAAAATCGAACCCCAGCCACGCGCAGAAGCTGGAGATTGGGCAGCCCCCTTACCTGCACTCGATTCCGAAGATTACCCGCGCCAAATGCTGGCTCGTTTTGGCCGTGAGATGATCGCTTTTTCCAAGCCTGAACGTCAAGAGGACGCCAAACGGTTTCACGAACGCATCAGCGCCATGCCAACGGTGCAAGAAGCCGTCAAGCAGGCCCAAGCTCTGCGTGGTGAAGAGCGCATCCAGGCCATCCAGAAGTTGCGCCTGTTGTATCGGGAAACGGTGGTGCGTGAATTCCAAGCACTGAAAGAGCGCCGCCCATCACCGCAAGAGACCGAGAAAGCTTTGCCGCCAAAACCTTGAGATTGCCGAGGCGGCGCGGCAGCGGTTCGGGAAAAACCTCACGGGATCACCTGCTCTCGTGCCCCCTTGCGACCCATGCTTGGGCATGTCGAGGCCTCGGTGACTATCCCATGAGCATCTGGGTTGGGAAAAATCTCTCCAGAGGATGTCTTGTGCTGCTGAATCGATACCGCTAAGCTTTCGGAAACTTCTTTTTTGGCCTGACCTCATGAGCGTGACTGCTGACCTCGACCCTTCCCTTTCCTCCAGGCAGAGGCAGCGATGGGCCGCGTTTGGGCTATCGGCGCTGCTGATGATGGTGCTGCTCGGGGCGTTTCCTTATCAGCACTGGGACTTCATTGAGCGCAGCAGCATCCTCGGCGGCATCGTGCGCAAGGCACAGCAGGACGCCGAGTGGTGGTTTTGCCTCGTTACCCCGTTCATCGTGGCTTGGCTGGTATCACGGATGCGTTCTTCCCTGGCCACCCTACCCTTGCAGGGCTCTTGGCTGGGCGCACCCGTGTTGGTCCTGGGCATGATATTGTATGGCTTTGGCTACAAAGCAGACACGGCCTATCCAGGCTATGCGGCAGGGCAGCTGCTGCTGCTCGGGCTGATCCTGCAGCTCGGCGGCTTGCCCTGGTTGCGGGTGTTGTTTTTCCCTTGGGCCTTTTTTGTCTTCACCTGGCCCATGCTGCCGCTGGAGTCCCTCATGGCCGTACCGCTACGCATGTGGACGGCTAAGCTCTCGGCGCTGGTGCTCAATCTCATCGGCGTGGCAGTGACGCAGGAGGGGACAGGCCTGCACTCTGCGGCTGACGAACTGGCCGGACGTGAGCAAGGCGATCTTTTTCAGCTCGATGTCGAGGAGCCCTGCAGCGGCATTCGCTCGCTGTTTTCTCTGATGATGCTGAGTGCTCTGTATGGGTGGATTTCGCTCAAAACGTGGCCTGCGCGCGGCATCCTCTTCGCCAGTGCCATTCCTCTAGCCATGTTAGGCAATCTGGTGCGCATGGTGCTGTTGGCCCTGGGGTGCCTAGCCTTCGGTTCGGATGTCGCCATTGGCCGCCACCTGAATGGCCATCAAGAGATGAGCTTTTATCACAGCATGGCAGGCTTCACCGTTTTTGGTGTAGCCTTGGCGGGCATGTTTGGCATCACCACCTGGATGGAGCGCACCCTAGAAACCCGCGCCGTTCTCAAAGACAAGTCTGCCCCGGCAGCCGCACCGCCCGCAGGTTCTCAGACTTGGGCCCATCTGGCCGCTGTGCTTGTCATCGTGGGCGGTGGGCTTCTTTACTGCGCGGGGATGGACACCGCTTACCACGTGGGGCCGCTTGGCATTAAGTCCAAGATGCCTAGCCTGCTCGCGGGCTTTGCCAGCACGGATCAGCCGATGACAGCTCGGGAAAAGGCCACGTTGGCAGAGGACGTGCGCATTGACCGGCGCTTTTACACAAAGCCAAATCGTGCCATCCTAGCCTCCATCGTCCTGGGCGGCGCAGAAAAGCGCTCGCTGCACTCGCCCGATGTCTGCCTTCCCGCACAGGGCTGGATGGTCAGTAACGCGCGCCCTGTCACGCTTGACCTTGGCGGAGGTCGTAACGCTGAAGCGACGCTGATGAGCATGTATCGGGACGTCGAAGATGCTCAGGGCCGTCGGGCACGCCTGCGCGCGCTCAATCTTTTCTGGTACATCGGCTCTGATGGCTCGACCAGCGCCACCTACCAGGAGCATGTCTGGCGCACTTACCGAGACGCTTTTTTGCATAATCTCAACCATCGCTGGTCACTGCTGACCTTCTTTGTACCACTCAAAGCCGAAGCTGCGGGCCTGGAAGATCCCTTCGCCGAAATTCAAGCCCTTCAGGACACAGAAGCCTTTCTCCGCGAGCTGATGCCCAGCCTCTGGGCCTCTTGATCGAAGCCTGACTCAGCCAATCGGCCCGCATCATCCCTTTGCATGAACCGCAGATCGCGTGCAAACCTGCGGGCTCACATGTCGAATCGAACTCTCATCCTAGGCACACGTGGCAGCGAACTGGCCCTCAAGCAGACCGAAATGGTCACGGCCGTGCTGCAGGCCGCTCATCCTGGCCTAAACGTGGAGCGCCGCATCATCCAGACCAGCGGTGACAAACGCCAGGACCTGCGCTTTTCCGAGTTCGCCGGAGTTGCTCAGGTGGACAAAGGCATCTTCATCAAGGAGCTCGAGATCGCCCTGGAGAGCGGGGAGATCGACGCCGCCGTGCATAGCCTCAAGGACGTGCCCAGCGACCTCGCGGCCGGCTTTGACATTGCCGCCGTCATGCCGCGAGCGCCGATCGAAGACGTGCTGATCACCCGTGAGTCCTGCACCCTGGAAACCCTGCCCCAGGGCGCACGTGTCGGCACGAGCAGCGTGCGCCGTGCCGCCCAGCTGAAGTGGCTACGCCCCGATGTCCAGATCGTGGAGATCCGTGGCAACGTGCCCACCCGCGTGAAAAAAGTACTCGGCGAAGCTCCCCTGGATGCCGTCTTGCTTGCAGCCGCAGGATTGATCCGCCTGGGCCTGCTGAGCGATGGTCGGATCGACATCGAAGGTAACACCCTGCAAGGCCTCACACTCGATCCACGCGCCTTCCTCCCCGCGGCCGGCCAAGGAGCCATCGCGATCGAATGCCGCAACCAGGACGACGCCACCCGCAGCCTGCTGCGCGCGATCAACCATGCCGAGACCGAAACCCGCGTCATCGCCGAGCGCGACTTCCTGCGCCTACTCGGGGCTGGTTGCCAGACCCCCGTGGGGGCTCACACCTGGCTAAAAGACGGCCAACTGCACATGGCGGTGCGCGTGTTCAACGAGGCCAACCTAGCCGAGAAACCCATCGAACTCGAAAACCAAGCTCCGGATTCCCTGCCCCGCCAACTTTCCACCAGCCTAGCCGAAGCCTACCGCAGCCAAGCCGAGAACTCCTGATCGAACCAAGAAGCAGGAACCAGAAACGAAAAACTAGGAATTCTTCCAAAAGCATGATCCCCGTCACACCTGTCGGAAACCACGTCTCAGTTTGGGGCGAAGGCCCCCTTTGGCACCTGAATCGTCTGCTGTATGTGGACATTGAGGCCTACAAAGTCATCGCCCTGGACCCCGCCACCGGTCAGGAAAAGATCTGGGACGTCGGCCAGCGAGTCGGCACCATTGTGCCACGGGCGAAAGGCGGCCTCGTCTGGGCAGGCGACACCGGCTTCCATTTCCTGGACGAGTCCACCGGACTCAGCACCCCGATTGGCGACCCCGAGCCCGACCTGCCGGACAACCGCTTCAATGACGGCAAATGCGATCCTGCTGGCCGCTTCTGGGCGGGTAGCATCAACCTGAAAAAGCGCCCCGAAGGCTCCCTCTACTGCCTGCACGCCGACCTGCGCATTGAGAAGAAATTCTCCCCTGTCACCAACTCCAATGGCATCGTCTGGACCCGCGACGCGTCCACGATGTATTACATCGACACCCCCAGCAAAAAGATCCGCGCCTTTGATTTCGACAAAGCCAGCAGCGCCATCAGCCACGAACGCGTCCTTTGGGACACCAGCGACGATGCCAGTAGCCCTGATGGCATGACCATCGACTGCGAAGACCGTCTGTGGATTGCCTTTTGCCATGGAGCCAAGGTCGTCTGCTTCGACCCCAAGACGAGCAAAGTCGTGGAGCAGATCGACTTCCCCTGCGTGGAAACCACCGCCTGCGCCTTCGGCGGCCCTGACCTCGGCGACCTCTACGTGACCACCGGCCTGAAACCCGGGCTTACCGAGTCACTTGCAGGTCGGCTTTTCGTCTGCCGGCCAGGGGCCCAAGGCGTGCCTTCGGATGCTTTCGCAGGCTGACAGGTGCCAGCAGAGTATCAGTCTTGCGCAGAACAGCACAGAAGCAGGCTGCATCCGCTGCGTTTTTAAACGCATCATGCCCACTGACCGCCGTTCCTTCCTCAAATCCGCCAGCCTCGCTGCCAGCTCTGCGGCCTTTCCGGCCGTGGTCAAATCCGCCAGCCCGAATTCGAAACTCCAAGTCGTTTCCGTTGGCGCAAACGGCATGGCCTTCAGCGACATCAAAAACATTTCCGGCCATCCTCAGGTGCAATACGTCGGCTTCTGCGACATCGACAGCACCCGCTTTGACAAGGTGGACGCCGACCATCCCGGCGTGCCGCACTTTGCCGACTTCCGCGAAATGTTTGCCCAACTCGGCGACAAGTTCGACGCGGTGAACGTCGGCACGCCTGACCACATGCACGCCAAGGCTGCCATCGACGCCATGCGCCTTGGCAAGCACGTCTATTGCCAGAAGCCGCTGGCCCACACCGTGTGGGAAGCCCGCCAGATGCGCGTGGAAGCGGCGAAGGCCAAGGTGGTCACCCAGATGGGCAACCAAATCCATTCCAACCTCGAATACCGCCTCGGCACCCGCCTGATCAAAGAAGGGGCCATCGGCAAAATCAAAGAGGTCTATTCCTGGGTGGCCGTCACCGGCAATGAGCGCAACAAGCGCTTGGCCCCTGCCCCAGGCGCCAAAGTGCCCGCCCACGTGAATTGGGATCTTTGGATTGGCTGCGCCCCGATGCGCGAGTATGCGCCCTGCTACCATCCCTTTGTTTGGCGTGACTGGCAGGACTTCGGCGGCGGTGCACTGGGTGACTTTGGCTGCCATATCCTCGATCCTGTGTTTACGGCTCTCGGCATCAAGGCCCCCACTCACATCACCGCCACCAACAGCGGCGTCAATGAGCACATCTGGCCCACGCATGAGACCATCGAATACCTCTTCCCCGGCAACGAACTGACCGCGGGCAAGACCCTAAAAGTCACCTGGATGGATGGCGGCCTGCGCCCGGACCGCAAGCTCGCCCAGATGCCCGATCACCTCGATCTGCCCAAAAGTGGCTCCCTTTTCATCGGCGAGGAAGGCAACCTCGTCCTCGCCCACGTCGCCGGGCCACGCCTCTACCCTCTGGAAAAATTCACCAGCTTCAAGTATCCCAAGGAACAGGGCCTGAGCCACTGGCACCGCTGGGTGGATGCTTGCCTCGGTGGCGAAAAGACCAGCGACGGATTCGACTACGCCGGACCTTTGTCCGAGACCGTGCAACTCGGCAATGTGGCCACCCGCCTCGCCATGGGCGAGATCGACCAGCGCACCGGCCGCCCGCTAGAGCTCAAAACCCTGGAATGGGACACCGAAGCCTTCGCCTTCAAAAACAACCCCGCCGCCGACAAACTCCTGACCAAGACCTACCGCGAGGGCTGGTCCATCTAAAGCGGGAGAAGGGCTTCTTGGTTCTCGGTTCATCGCCTTTCATTTAGGCGCCACCCCCCCTTTCCATCCCTCCTGAGGTCCTCAGCCCAAACTCCGCGTCTTACCTTCAGCCTAGCTTCATGGCTGAGGCTGAGGCGGAAGCGCTAGAATCATCTTCGTCCGGGCCCTCCTGGTTCCTAGAGCCACCGATGGCCGAGGGCCTTTGCACGATGCAGAGGGACGGCATCCCAGGCCGTTGGCCGTGAAAAAAGCGTCCGGTTTTCTCTCGCCACAGGGGCATGGGCTGCGCACTATCGCGCCACCTTTTCCCAACCCCGAATGAAACGCTACGCCCTCGGCATCGACTACGGCACGAACTCCTGCCGCTCCCTCCTCATCGACCTCGACAACGGCGCGGAGGCCGGATCGACCGTCTTCAACTACCCGAGCGGCGAGATGGGCATCCTGCTCGATCCGAAGGACCCTCATGTCGCCCGGCAAAATCCTCAGGACTACCTCGACGGTCTTGAAAGCGTCGTGAAAGGCGCGGTGGAGCAGGCGAAGGCCAAAATCGCAGGCTTTGATGCCGCGCAGATCGTCGGCATCGGCATCGACACCACGGGCAGCACGCCCATTCCCGTGAATCGAGACGGCACACCACTCGGCTTGCTGCCGGAGTTCAAAAACAACCTCAACGCGATGGTGTGGCTGTGGAAGGATCACACCGGCCATGCCGAAGCGGCGGAGATCACGAAACTGGGCCACGAAATCCGCCCACAGATCCTGGCGAAGTGCGGTGGCATCTACTCCAGCGAGTGGTTTTGGAGCAAAATCCTGCGTTTGCGCCGGGTGGACGAAAACGTCTTCGAGGCCGCGTTCAGCTTCGTCGAGCATTGCGACTGGATTCCGGCCGTTTTGACGGGAAACACAAATCCGCTCACGTTGAAGCGCAGCGTGTGCGCTGCGGGCCACAAAGCCATGTTCAGCAGCGAGTGGGGCGGATTGCCCGACAAGGAGTTTTTGGCTCAGCTCGACCCGAAACTGGCCGATCTGCGGGATCGACTCTATGCCGAAGCCCACACCACCGACACGAAGGCGGGCGGTCTGTGCGCTGAGTGGGCGAAGCGCCTTGGCTTGAAGGAAGGCACCGCCGTCTGTGTCGGCGCGTTTGATGCACACACTGGCGCGGTCGGCGCAGGCATCAAAGAGGGCACACTGGTGAAAATTCTCGGCACCAGCACCTGCGATCTCATGATTTCACCCACGAGCAAACCGCTCGCGGACATTCCCGGCGTCTGCGGCATCGTGAATGGCAGCGTCTTGCCCGGCTACTATGGCATCGAGGCCGGCCAGAGCGCCGTGGGCGATCTCTTCCTGTGGCTGGTGAATCACCTCGTGCCCGACAGCTACGGCAAAACCGTGGGCGAGAAGTTCGTGGCCATGGAAAAGGCCATGGAAGGCCAGAAACCCGGTGCCACGGGCCTGCTCGCGCTCGATTGGAACAACGGCAATCGCACCATCCTCGTCGATGTGCGCCTCACCGGCCTGCTGCTCGGCCAGACGCTGCACACCGAGGCGCACGAGATCTACCGCGCCTACATCGAGGCGACGGCGTTCGGTGCGCTCACCATCATCCAACGTGTCGAGGAACACGGCGTGAAGATCGAGGAAGTCATCAACACCGGCGGCCTCTCCATCAAAAATGCCACGCTCATGCAGATCTACGCCGACATCATCGGCAAGCCGATGAAAGTTAGCCAAAGCGAGCAAACTTGCGCCCTCGGCGCCGCCATCTTCGGTGCTGCGGCCGCCGGTGCAGGCACCTGGCAGGAACTGCAAAACAAAGTCACCGCCATCCGTGAGAAGGTGTATCACCCGATCCCCGAAAACGTGGCGGTGTATCGCGAGCTCTATGACCTCTACCGCACCCTGCACGACGCCTTCGGCATGGCCACCTGGAGCGGCAAGCTGAGCCATGTGATGAAGAAGTTGCTCGAGATTCGGGCGCGGCAGAGCTGAAGGGAGGCAGGCAGGCGTGCCCGCCCCGGTCATGGCGATTCCGCCTCTTCATCGGCGCTGCGTTCCACAAAGCGCATGGCGTAGTCGATGAAGCGCAGCGGCACGTCGTCCGTGGGGCCGTTGCGGTTTTTGGCGAGGATGAGGACCGCTTGACCTTTCTTACGGGCTTCGGTTTCTTCGTCCCCGACTTCCATCTTGGCCCCAGCGTAGTCCTCGCGGGTCAGCAGGCCCACCAAGTCAGCATCTTGCTCGATGGAACCGGACTCGCGCAGGTCGGACAGCACAGGGCGCTGTCCTTTGCGGCTTTCCACGGCACGGTTGAGCTGAGCGAGGACGATGATGGGTATGTTGAGTTCTTTGGCGATGCCTTTGATGCCAGCCGAGATTTCGGCGATTTCGATCTGGCGATTATCCTTGGCGCGCTTGCTGCCACTCGTGACGAGCTGCAGGTAGTCGATCATGATGACCTGGATGTTGTGCTGTTTTTTAAGACGGCGGGCCTTCGCACGCATTTCCATGACATCGAGGCCGGGGGTATCGTCGATGAAGATTTGTGCTTTTTGCAGGTCGCGGGTCGCCTTGACCAGGGCCTCCTGTTGGGCCCGGGAGAGAAGGCCACGGGAAAGGTCCTGCATGGAAAGCTGGGCACGCGAAACGAGCAAACGACGCACGAGCATGGTGGAGCTCATTTCCAAGCTGAACACAGCAGCAGCATGACCGCAGTCCACGGAAATGTGCTCGATGAGGTTCATGGCGAGGGAGGTCTTGCCCATGGAAGGACGGGCGGCGATGACGAACATTTCGGCACCTTGCAGACCCGAGCTTAGCTTATCCAGCACACTGTAGCCGGTGGAAAGACCACGCAGCTGCCCAGGGTGTTCGAGCATGTATTGGATGCTGTCGATGGCCTCGGCGACGTGCGAGGACAGCGACTTCATGTTGTCCTGCTTGCCGGTGGACTCGCGCACCGAAAGGACGCGCTGTTCAGCCTGATCCACGAGGGTGCCGACATCCCCATCGATCTGATCTTTGCCAAACTCGTAGGCGGTGTGGATGTTCAGTGAGCAGGCGTGGATGAGCTGACGCAGCAGGTGCTTGTCGAGCACGACTTTCTTGTAGTGCTCATAATGCGCGGGACTGGGCACAAAGGTGAACAGCTCGGTAATCGCCGCTGGACCGCCCACCTTATCGAGCAGGTTCTGATCGCGCAGAACATTCGTCACCATGACCGGGTCGATGGGCAGGTTCTTGTCGTAGAACTCCAGCAGCTTTTCGTAAATGGTGCGATTGGCCTCGTGATAAAAAGCGGGCGCAGGCAGGGAGACACGGCTTTCACTCAGTCGCTCGTTAGGGTCTTGCAAAAGGCTGGAGATGACTCCTTTTTCGGCCTCATCAGAAAAAGGCAGCGCGCGGTTGATGTTGGCCAAGAGTTCCTCAGCCGTAGGCTCACCTTTTTTGCGACCGAAGGGATTGGCCTGCGCGGGCTTGTCTTGGTCACGAGCAGGGAGCTCACCGGGGGCGGATGCAGCAGCTAGAAGTTGGGAGGCGGACTCGGCCATGGGATGCCCATCTGGCAACGGAACGGCTGTGAAAACAATGGGGACAACTGCCTTTTGCTGGGAACAACCCCAGGTGAAGTGAGCGAAACCGCGGACAGAGCAGGCGATGCCTCAGCAGACGATTTCAGCGCTTCACGGCATCCCAGACACGAATGTATTTTTCAAGGTCAGGTCCAAGATCGCGGATGACTTCGCTGCTGGCTTTCACCTCGTCAGGGATGGAGATCGCAGGATTCGCCAAATAACCGGGCTCCACTTGCTTCAGGGCAGCCTGATTCGGGCAGAGATAACCGGTCCACTGCATGTTTTCGGCAGCGATTTCAGCCTGGAGCAAATGATCCAGGAAAGCGTGAGCCAGTTCCTTCTGCGTCGATCGGCTGGGGATCACCATTTCATCACACCCCATGATCACCCCTTCCCTCGGCAGGATGATCTCGATCTTGTCGTTTTCTTGCGCCACCTGCCACAGGTCACCGCTGTAGCCATGGACGAGCAGGAATTCACCCGAATCCAATCCCGCTTTGTAGCCTTCGTTGTCAAATTTGGCCGCTTGCGCCTTCCAGCGCAGCAGCAACGCCTGGGCAGAGGAGAGCTGGGCATCATCCGTGGTGTTGATGCTATGCCCGAGGGCCTTGAGCGCAGCACCGATGGTCTCGCGCATATCATCCAGCAGCGTTAGGCGTTGATGCAGTTCAGGTCGCAACAGCAAAGCCCAGGACGCTTCCCTCGTCGGCACTTTTCCCCGCCGGGCAGCCAGCAGCGTGTAGCCTACGGTGTAGGGAACGCCATGGCGCATGGCACGGTCACTGATCTTGTCCAGCACCGTCGGCTCCAGATTGACCCGATGCGGCAAGAGAGCATGATCCAGCGGGGCCAGCATGCCCTCACGCTCCATCAAGGGGATGATGTAGCTGGTGGGAAAGATGACGTCGTAACCGCCTGCACCTGCTTTCAGCTTCGCATACATCGCCTCGTTGGAATCGAAGGTGTCCACGACGACACGACAGCTGTGCTTTTTTTCAAAAGACTCCAAAGCCTGAGGGCTGATGTAGTCCGCCCAGGTGTAAACGTGCAGGGTTTGCGCGGTGACAGCGCTCAAGCCGGCGCAGAAGATGCTGAGGAAGAGGCCACGAATCATGATGCTCAGCGGACGTGCGCAGTGAATCGGGTGCAAATGCCGCCGCCCTCCACCACGGAGGGCAGCTGCTCGGCCTGGCGACCGCTGGCGATGATGCACTGCACACCTGCCTTCACGGCATCCTGCACGGCGCGCAGCTTCGAGATCATGCCGCCTGTGCCAAGGGCCGTTTTTTCCTCCTGCGCATGATGAATGACGGCCTCAATGTCATCGACGATAGGAATCGGGCCTTCTTCAGGCCGCTGCATGTCCCGCAGCAGGCCCGGTGCACTGGTCAGCAGGATGAGCAAATCCGCTTCCCATAGCGTCGCGATGCGGGAGGATAGCTTGTCATTGTCACCAAAGCGCAGCTCCTCGATGGCGACGCTGTCATTTTCATTGATGACGGGTACCACTTGGGGAAAATCGAGCAAACGCTGGAGGGTAGCCCTCACACGGCTGGCACGCTCTTCTTGGGTCAAGTCCTCATGGGTGACCAGCAACTGGGCGACATGCAGGCCATGATCTCGAAGCAGATTTTCATAGGCATGCATGAGATGCGTCTGGCCCACGGCCGCCAAAGCCTGGAGCGTGGTCATGTCCGAGGGACGTATGGAAAAATCCAGAGGCTTCAACCCCGAAGCCACCGCACCGCTGCTGACGACGACGACGCGATGCCCGGCTTGTTTGATCAGGGCCACGGCCTCCACGAGCTTACGCAGCTGCACCGGATCAGGCTCAGGCGTCTTGAGCTTGGTGAGGATGCCGGAACCAAATTTGAGTACGATGCGCTTGCTGCGGGTGGCCATGGAGGGCAAAGCAGAACGACAGACCGATTCGGAAGTCAAGCCTCCTGGCAAATCAGCGTCAGGCGCACGCATCAACCGCCACACGCCATTCGCTCAGGATTGATCAGGGGCGCGTCTGCTGAATCAGGCAATTCGCGAGCAACCCGCGCAGATACGTCGCAATGCCAAGGAAGGCCTGCTTGTAGGGCGTATCCGAAAGACACGTCAGCTCGGATTCAGCATCCGCCAGCATGTCGCTGGCATAGGTGACCGCACGCTCAATGGCACCTTCGTAATCGGCGATACCGGCCAGGATACTGGTATCCATGGGCTCCCCTTGCAGCAGCATGCGGTTGAGTTTTTGCTTTTGTAAATCCGTGGCTTCCATCAGCAGGAAGAGGATGGGTAGCGTCAGCTTTCCACGCGCCAAGTCGGTGCCGAGAGTCTTGCCGACTTGGGTTTCATCGCCCACAAGATCCAGGCAATCGTCGTAGATTTGATAGACCGTACCTAACTTGAGGCCGAAGCTATGCATGGCGTCTTGAGTTGACTGAGGCACCCCATTCAGCCGGGCTCCGAGCCCAGCGGCGGCGGCAAAGAGGGCCGCTGTTTTCATCTCAATCATCCGCAGGTAATCGGGGATGGAGAGGTTCAGGTCAAAACGGCGCTGCGTCTGCAAAATCTCACCACTACAGACATCACGAGAGGCACGGGCGATTTGACGGCAGACTTCCGCGTCCTCAAATTCGGTGGCCAATTCCAGCGCATAGGCAAAGAGCGCATCCCCCAGCAGCACGCTGAGCGAGTGCCCCCACTTCGCCGCAGCCGTTGGCAGCCCTCGGCGGGTATCGGCCCCATCCATGATGTCATCATGCACGAGCGAAGCGATGTGCACGAGTTCAAGAATCACCGACAGCCGGGTGTGCGCTTCGGTACGTCCCCCCGTGGCCCCACCAGCCATCAAGGCCAGCGCAGGACGGATGCGTTTGCCCGCAGCCTGACACACGTAGGCGACATAACCCTCGACGGCAGGATCAAAGGCTTTTGCTTGAGCCCGGATGGCAGCCTCCACAGCCTGAAGGTCCTCCCGGATGAGTTCGAAAGGAAAAGCAGGGACGTTGGCAGTAGGCGTGGCAGTCATCGGATCGCGCGAAGGGACAGAGCAAGTTACACAAGGTAAACGAATGGCCCGCGCATCTAGTCGCGCAGTGTATTTTGACCGTCAAATAAGAGCTTGGCAGAATCCAAGTCCAATTTTCACCGTTCGCGACAAAAGGAGAAAGTTGATGTTCCCGCAAAGGAGCTGAGCTTAAAACATCAAAAGACGACAAATTCGAGACTTTCCCCCGAACCTAGGTGCCTGATCGTGAAGGCTTGAGACAAACATACCCCCTTCGACCCTGATGAAAACCCCTTCAAAAAAACTCAATCCAGCGTTCACGGCCCTCGCTGCTGCTGCCGTTTTTCTGGCCAGTCCTTCGGCCAGCCAAGCCGCAGAGTCTCTCTCCCTCATCCCGGAATCCGCGGAGGCCTTGGGGATGGTGGGAGGCAGGTTCGCCAATCTGAGCGATGCCACCACGGCTCGGGTAGCCCCGGCGAACATGATCCATACCACGTCTCCGACGGTTCAGCTCAACACCGGCTTCACGCACAACGACATCCAATTCCATTCCATAAGTGCAGAGCGCCTGACTCACCAGAATCCGTGGGGCTATCCGTTCAGCCTCTATGCCCTCGTCCCCATCGTGCCCCATCAGCTCGTCTTCGGCATCGGCGTGAGCACTCCTTACGGATTCGAAGCCAGTTATGATCCGAGCTCATCTTTGCGCTACGAGGTCCCCTCTCAGGCCAGACTACGCACCTGGAGCGTCAGCCCTTCTGCGGCTTGGCGCGTGCATGAAAAAGTCACTCTCGGTCTCGGCTTCGACATCATGCAGGGAGACCTCCTCATCCACCAAATCATCCCCCTCGGTGGCAGTGATGGCCGGCTGGACTTCGACGCTGAAGGCTGGGGCCTCAGCGGCTTCGGCAGCATCCTCTGGCAACCGACTCCCCACCAGCGCCTCTCCCTCGTCGGACGTCTTCCCCTGCGGCTCGACATGAGCGGCAACTTTGTGGCCAAAGGGGTGCCTCCAGGGCTGGGCGCAGGACTCGCCAACCGCAGTGAGTTCGGCACCGAAATGACCTTTCCCGCCTCCTTGGCCATCGGCTATGGCATCGACCTGACGAACCGCCTGACCCTCGGTTTTGATTTCAAATGGACAGCCAATCAGTCCCACGATGACATTCCCCTCGACACGAGCGACAGCAATAGCCTGCTACCGAAAAGCTCCATTCCGCTAAACTGGCGGAACTCCATCGACCTCGGCACCGGAGCCACTTACCAACTCAGCGAGCACTGGCTGCTGCGTGCCGGCTACCTGTTTTCAGAGAATTCCATGCCTGACCGCAGTTACACGCCTGCCATCCCCGGCTACGATCGCCACATCTTTAGCCTCGGCGTCGGCTGGAAAGGCCAGCGCGATCGCATCGACCTCGCCTACGGTTTCGTTAACCAGCCCGACCGCAGCGTGACGAACGCGGATGTCCCTAATCTCAACGGGCGCTACCAGAACCAAAGGCACGTCGTGATGCTCAGCGTGAGCCACAAGTTCTAGGCTCCACGCGGGTCCGCACCGTAGCGTCCCTCCGTCTCCGGGACAGGCAGAGTCGGTCGTGACCGCGCCGGTTGGTCCTCAGCGAACCAGGCATTTTTTTCAAAGACAAACGTCTCAGGTGCCGTCCCTGGGCCGATGTTGATATCCACGCTCACCGCCGAACGCTTGAAGATGATGCGGTTGTTCGTGATGCGCACGTTGCGGCAAGGCACAAAGCGCGGCTCCGTGGACTCCTGCAAGATACGGAAAATCCATTTCTGCGGATAAAGCACCGTGTTGCCCGTGAACAGCGCGCCATCGACCCCGACAAAGGCGGCCGCGCACAGGCTACCCTCAATCACGCAATCCCGCACGGTCAGGTCAGCCGCTTCATAGGGAGCATCAGCTGGGCGAAAATACGGCAATCCCGTGGAGCCACCGAGATTTAGCGCCCGCTCAGCCGCCTGCTGAAACCAGCACTTTTCCACCACGATGCCTCGGCAACCGCCCTTAAACTGAACGGCTGCCGTGGCGCTGAAGCCCGGCTTGCCGATGAATTCGCAGGCCTGAATCAGCGAGCGATGGCAGCCGACCAGATCCACCCCCTGCCCTCCCCAGCCACTCAGCCGACAGCGGCGGATCGTCAACCCCTCCAGCCCGCTGCCTTTGATGGCATCATGATTGCCCTGCGGGCCAATGTCGGAAACCTCCAGATCCTCCAGCGTGATGCCCACCGTGCGCTGATCCAAGCGCCCGCCATCGTCCAAGTTCAGACCATTCGTGGCTTGGCCACTGATTTTCAGATGGCGCAATGTCAGCCCGTGACAGCGGGAGAACTGCAAGCCCGTGCTGCCTCCGCGGATGTGGGGTGGGTTCTGAGGATCGAGCGCCTCCACCGTCAGATCCTTCAGCGCCTGCACGTGCTGACCGCCTGGATAGTCGCCAGGCGCGAGCTTCAAAACATCTCCATCAGTCAAGAGACGCAGCTTCTCCCGCCAAGTGCTCGGCGTCGCCTCCACGACAGCCCCCCACGAGGCACCGACACACAGAAAAGCCCAACTCAGAAAGATCACACGCATCCTCCACCTACGTCGTGGGAGCACGAATGTTAGCCTAAGATTGCACTCAGTCCGCAGGAGGACAGCGAAGGCAAACCAGTCCCCAAAGCCCCACGGGCAGCACCAGGTCGCCCTCCCGAGCCAGCGCACGCCAGTCCAGCACCTGAGACAGGCCATGGCCATCGTAAAGCATCACCCCCGGCGCACTCCAGCGCATCGTCTGCCAAGCCGACAGGCGCTCAATGCCCTGCTTCATCATCTCCGTCACGGGGGCCTGCCATGGCTCCTGCCAGAGCAGCGTGCCAGTCAGTGCATCCACGGCCTGCACCTGCTCCAAATCCGCCACCACGACCACACTGCCATCCAGCGCAGCAGCAGGCATGCGGTGCTTCCCGGGGGTTGCTTTGCGCCCACTGGCGATCTCCAGCAGAGGCACCGCCCCCCCCATCGGGCTGACCTTCACCACCGCGTTCGATGAAGCCAGCACCAGCTGCCGCCCCACGGCACCGAGTGGCCAGGCCTGCACGCCGTAGCCCGCTGCCGACCGTGGCAGGCGGCTGGGCTGAGGAAACCCGAGAACGGAACAACGCACCAGCGGCAGCCCGGCGCTCAATTGCCACACCGTATCTCCCTGAAGCCAACGGCTGCCCGTGGCCCCCCAGTTCAGCCAAGCGTCCCCACCCGCCTGGGAGGCAAACACCCCAGGGTAAGCCAAAATCGGCAAGGAGAGCGGACTCGCCATCGTGAAGCCTGAAGAAAACAGCGAACTCGCCTCGTGCAGCGTCGCCTGTTGCGGCCCTAGCCTGAACGCAGCCTCCCGCTGCGCTTCGGGCGTGGCTGACAAGGCCAGCGGAAAATGCAGCGCGCGCTGACCCGTGCCAGCTTTCCAAATCACCGCCCCATCCTGCCTATTCAGCAGGGCGCTCCCGCTGCCCGAGACCAGGACACGCCCCCCCTCGACCTGAAGCCCCAGCGCTTGCCACTGAGGGTCATTCGCCTTCCCCGGCGGCGTTTGGGCCAGATCCGCCAGCACGGTGGACCAGATCAGCTTGCCCGTACGCATCGCGTAGGCATCCACCCGCTTCTGTCCTGGCTGCCAGCACAGCGCCAGATCCTGCCCCACCGCCAGACGGATCGGCCCGCGCGGGCGCTTGACCCGCCAGAGCAAGCGCGCGTCCTCCCACGCCAGGGCCGTCAGCGCCTCGTCATTCGCCACCACGATTGCCTCCGGGCTCAGGCACCACTCCAGTGGCTCCAGCACCAGGTCGGCGGATGCATTCCTGCGCACGAGGGCGGGCGCTGCCGTCTGCGCCAACCGCGTCTGCCAGCGCAGGCGACCGCTGCGCCGATCCAGCACCGCCAGGGCACCGTATTGATCTTGGGTCACGACCTGCTGGCCATTCGGTGACAGCGCCCAGCGCACCAAAAAGCCGCCCGAGTTCGGCTGAAAGGCCCAGGCCAGCTGGCCAGGGCGGCGATAGTCCCCCGCCAGGCTTGGTTTCGCGGCGGGCGAGGCCGCTTCGGGCTTCGTCAGCCATCGCAGCGCCTCCGTTTTTGACAAAGAAACCCCGTCCGGCAGCTCGATCCAGTCTCCCCCCTGCTGAAGCGCCGCCCGAGCTTCCGCCAAACGCACCTCATCCATCTGCCGCCGCGCCAAAAGACCCCGCGCCCAGGCCAACCAGAGACGACGCTCCGGCGACCGCTCCGCCAGCTCCACTTCCAGCAGACAGGCCTCCGCCTCCGCCCAGTCCGCGGGTGGATCAGCGAGCCAAGGCACCAGCGTCCGCCAGGCACTGGCGACGAGATGCTGCCGCAACAGTTCCTCTGCCTCCAGGCCCAATTGCCACTCCCTGGCATGCATCCGCATCTCACGCAGGCTTTGCCGCAGCTCCGCTTCCTGCCCCGCATTCGCCAGCAGCGTCGTCCATTGCAGCCAGTGCGCCTTTTCCTTCGGCTGCAGCAGCACCAGCCGCCGCGCCAGCCTCTGAACGTCACGTCCTTCCCCCAGCTTCGACAGCACCTGAATCCCCTGCTGGATCAGCCCCGCATCCTGGCAGCGCTCGATCTCCAACTGCGTCAGCGTCTGCCGCACCAGATCCAGCCGCCCCGCCGCGTCATACATCAGCAGCAGTCGCAGCCGCAGATCCTCCTCTCCCAGCGCTCCATCCGCTGCCTGACTCTGCGCGATGGCCGCTCGCAGCTCCTGCTCCAGCTCACGGGACCGGGCTGATTGACCCTCCAGCAGCGTGATCAAAAGCCGCCGCAGCGACCGCTTCACGCCCTCGGGCAGGTTGGGCTGGGACAGCGCCTCACGCAGCCAGCGCTCGGCCTCCACCTTCAGCCGCGCTTCCGTCACCTGCGCCGCCAGAACCGCCAGTTGGCTCAGCTTCAGCGGTTCCCAGCTCGCCCCCTCGGCCGGCCACAGCCGCTGACGCTCACTCGCCAAAAAATCGCGCGTCTGATCCAGCTCCACCGCACGCGCCCAGGCCGATCTCAGCCAAGCCGCGTATCGTGCCTCCGTGTCACACAGCTCACGGCAGAGCATCAGCTGCTCGCTCGCGGCCTCTTGCCGCCCCGACATCGCTTCCACCTGGGCCAGCCTCAGCCTCAGATCAAAGGCACCCACCGGCTGCTGCAAGCCCGACTCCAGCACACGACGCGCCAGCACCAGGAGCCGATGCTGCAGGAGAAAAGGCACCGCCTCCAGACGCATCTCATGCGTCATCGACCCCCGATCCAGGCCCTCCAACACCCGCTCTGCCTCCGCGGCCTGCCCCTGCGCCCACAGCAGTTCCGCCCATTCTTTGCACAGATCCCAGCGCCCCGGCAATGCCTCTGCCCCCGCCTTCAGAACCGCCAGCGCCTCGATGGGCAGCGTTTGCTGCCGCAGCCAGCGCGCCGTTTGCAGCCACAGCCTCACCTTCGTCTCCAGGTCCTTGCCTTCCAGCAGTTGCTTCAGCGCCTCCAGCCCCTGCGCCACACGCCCTAGACGCAGCAACACCCGCACCTGCTGCTCGCGCAAATCCTCTCGCTGCGGCTGGGCCCGCGACCGCTCGCTCAGGAACTCCAGCAGCGCCTCCCCTTGCTGAGGCACCTCCAGCGCCTGCATCAGCCGCAACTCCAGCGCACGCGACGCCGGCAGCAGGGCCAGACTTTCCCGCCAAACCCGCCGTGCCTCCGCCGACTGCCCCGCCAGCGCCAGGAACTCTCCATAGAGCAGCGCCCGCCGTTCATCCGCAGGCACCGCCGCCCAGGCCTGCGCCGCTGCCTTCAGTCGATCCTGCCGCTGCGCCTGCCCCTGCCAACTCAGCAGCACCGCCTCCCGCCAGCGCGGATGCTCCACGCCCAGCAGCTCCAGCAGCGCCACCGCCTGCCCTGCCGCCTCCGCCTGCCGCGCATTCGCCTTCAGCACCCTAGCCCACAGAAAACGCGCCTCCACCGCCGCCTCCCCTGGCAGCGACGCCAAATCCACCCCCTGCCCCACCTCCAGCGCCGCCTGCGACAACCCCGCGTCCAGGCACCGCCGCACCCAACCCATGCGCGCCTCAGCCGCCCCCAGCCTCTCGCCCAGCGTGGCCAAACACTCCCGCACCCGCTCTTCCTCACCAGAGGCTGCCGCTTCTCGAATCAGCTCGGACAGCCACCGCTCCAGCCGCGACGACGGCGCCCGCTCCCGCACCACCGCCTTCACCAGCCACGCCAGCGCCCCCGGTCGATGCTCCTCGCTCAGCCACTGGTAATGCACCTGGGCCAGCAGCGCACTGTCCGGGAACCGCTGCTCCGCCTGCTCCAGATGCGCCCCCACCGCCGGCGATCTCGTCATCACCAGCAATCGCGCCAGCACCACCGCCGCGCCCTCATCCTGCGGGTACTGCGCCCCATGATCCGTGTAAAGCCGCATCAATTCCGCCAAACGCCCCGCCTCCTGGTAAAGCTCCACCAACGAGCGCAGCGGCGCCTCCGCCCCAGGGTCCACGTGCAACGCCGTGCGCCAGGCCAGCGACGACGTCTCAAACGCCCCCGTCTCCTGCGCCCGCAGCGTCGAGCTCAGCATCAGCCCGCCCACCCCCAGCGCCCCCCACGCCCACCCCTTCAGGGCGAGCCATCGCAAGGCGAACAACCAAAGCACACGCATGCCCCTGCATACCCAACCCCGCCCCGCAAGACAAGCCCCAACCTGCCCAAGCCCCCCTCTCAGATTCGAGATTCAAAAACCACAGCAAGCCCATCGCCAAGCCCGCCCCCGCCTCAAGCTTCCTGGAATCATGACGACTGAAGTCAGCGAACCTCCCGGCTTTGCCTTGATTCCAAAGCCGGGGCTTCCAGATTCGCTTAGACGAGTCTGGAAGCCTTTCTAATTCATTATGAGTTTTTTGCGAAAACGGCTGGCTCGCAAATTCTCGTCGATTTGTGCTGTTTCTGGATCTGTAAAACTCACGAGATCGTGATCTCGGATGGTCTTTATGTTAAGGATGACTTCTTTTATATAAACCCATCTGTCAAATGCCGCACCAGATCATGTCCAAGGGAGGAGAAGCTTAATCAACCTGCGGCCGCATAAATCGCCGGACGATAGCGAGGTTCAGGGACTGGCTTTTTATGTTTTTTGGCTGCCGATAGCCAAGCCGACTTGGCTACAAGAACTTCATGCAAGGCCTGCTGCGGAGTCTCTCCAAAAGCACTGCAAGACTTCAGGTCCGGCACATCGGCGATGTAGCCACCATCTTCAGCGCTGTAAAAGAGATTGATATGATAGTCGCTCTTGGTTTTCATTCCCTCATGGTAAGCTTAAATTCTTCGATGTCTCGCAAGAACTGTTTTACCTGATAAGGCTTGGCCTTTCCTTTGTCATTTTGCAGGTTCAAGGGACGGATTGCCTGCGGATGAACAAAAATGTGGTGGCTGCCACTCACACGGTCCAGTGCGTAGCCAAAAGCTGACGCTAGCTGGCATAGATCCGCAAACCGCGTGTTCTGCGGCGCATTGAGGGTCTTTAGGAGCAGCTTGCGGAGCTTCATTTTGATTTTTGGGCTATTCAGGATGCCACGCCGCAATATTTGGGGTCAACGATCTTTAAGGCACTCTTGAGCAACGTTCGAAGTCGAACGTCTCTTCTGCACCATAAAACCTTAGACGCTTGTGGTGGCACGCTGTCTGCCAGAGTTAGGTCCAAAAGAATTCCTTTTGCAGCGTCATGCTTGCAACTTCTAACCCTCCATACGCCACCAAAATCCCCTTCTACCACTTGGATCAACATTCCATTGCGCAGGACACGGGGCAGTTTTCCTCCATTGTTTTTCCGCAACTGCTCCAGCTGCTTCTTTACCTGGTGAAACGCAATCATAGTCGGCTCCGGCTCCAAGGCCACGCCATAGTTCTCCCCAATCACCAGCCCCCCCTCTCAGATCCGAGATTCAAAAACCGCAGCAAGCCCATCACCAAGCCCACCCCCGCCTCAAGCTTCCTGGAATCATGACGACTGAAGGCCTAGCAACCAAGTAAACCATGCCACTCATCAAAGCCGCCTCAAGCTTCCTGGAATCATGACGACTGAAGGAACCGGGGGGCGAGCCAGGCGATGAAATCCCGCACCGCCTCAAGCTTCCTGGAATCATGACGACTGAAGGAAGCCAATTGCATGTTTCAGCTTGAAGTCACTAAACCGCCTCAAGCTTCCTGGAATCATGACGACTGAAGGCTTTGGATTTGTGGATAGAGGAAAGGGTGAGGATAGCCGCCTCAAGCTTCCTGGAATCATGACGACTGAAGGATAGACACGGTAGAGCTTGCTGCCAGCCTTCTTCAACCGCCTCAAGCTTCCTGGAATCATGACGACTGAAGGCCGTCAAGGCTGGCGTCAAAGTTGACATCTGGATTCCGCCTCAAGCTTCCTGGAATCATGACGACTGAAGGTCCACATGCCCATCATACTCCCGCTGAAGTCAACCCGCCTCAAGCTTCCTGGAATCATGACGACTGAAGGTCTGGACGCGTCAGAGCATACAAAATGCAGTAATCCGCCTCAAGCTTCCTGGAATCATGACGACTGAAGGACTGGCCAGCGTGCGCCGCCTTGCCCTGCATCCCGCCGCCTCAAGCTTCCTGGAATCATGACGACTGAAGGAATCGTGGCGTGTTGCTTTGCGGCATACACTCCATCCGCCTCAAGCTTCCTGGAATCATGACGACTGAAGGAAGTCGCGACGCCAGAAGTATCAGGTTCAAACATTCCGCCTCAAGCTTCCTGGAATCATGACGACTGAAGGCTGCTTGATGTCGTCGTAGGTGCCGACCCAGGCGACCGCCTCAAGCTTCCTGGAATCATGACGACTGAAGGAAGGCCTCTGCCTTCTGGTTTAACCACGTTCGTCCGCCTCAAGCTTCCTGGAATCATGACGACTGAAGGATCAAAGTGACCCCTGACCTTCACCGCCTCCTGCGCCGCCTCAAGCTTCCTGGAATCATGACGACTGAAGGAGATTTGATGATCCTGGTGCCGTTACTGCCCACCTGCCGCCTCAAGCTTCCTGGAATCATGACGACTGAAGGGCAGCCTTTCCTGGCCTAACCCGTATTGGTTAAGCCGCCTCAAGCTTCCTGGAATCATGACGACTGAAGGCCGAAATCCTGGCTGACATCGAGCAATGCGAGGCCCCGCCTCAAGCTTCCTGGAATCATGACGACTGAAGGAAGAGCTTATCAGAGCCGACCTCATCCCCTACGGTCCGCCTCAAGCTTCCTGGAATCATGACGACTGAAGGGTGGTGCGTGCATACAACCAACATGAGCAGCGTCCACCGCCTCAAGCTTCCTGGAATCATGACGACTGAAGGATCAAACAAACCAAACGCAATGAGCAAAGAATACCCGCCTCAAGCTTCCTGGAATCATGACGACTGAAGGGCTGATGCTCTCCGACAGCTCAAAACCTGCGTTGCCCCGCCTCAAGCTTCCTGGAATCATGACGACTGAAGGATGACGACGGCACCAACCGTAGAATCATCATCATGCCGCCTCAAGCTTCCTGGAATCATGACGACTGAAGGAACAAGTTGCGTCAGCAATCGGCCACGGTTGGCTCCCGCCTCAAGCTTCCTGGAATCATGACGACTGAAGGCTTCCCTCGTTATCACAAATCCGATCCGGCGCATCCGCCTCAAGCTTCCTGGAATCATGACGACTGAAGGCCAGGAGTGATTTGTAAGTTAGTGGTTTTCATGTCCGCCTCAAGCTTCCTGGAATCATGACGACTGAAGGACGCCACCTGCGTCGAGAGGCACAATAAACTGTGACCGCCTCAAGCTTCCTGGAATCATGACGACTGAAGGGTCGTCCGATTGACCTGCCCAGCGACAGAAACGCCGCCTCAAGCTTCCTGGAATCATGACGACTGAAGGGTTGATGTTCCAGCAAACGGTAAACTCGAAGTCCCGCCTCAAGCTTCCTGGAATCATGACGACTGAAGGCCACCCAATCCAGCGGATGCAGTCGAACGCCTTCCCGCCTCAAGCTTCCTGGAATCATGACGACTGAAGGTGTGAGTAAATGCGGCCCCAGGTAGACAACCAGCCCGCCTCAAGCTTCCTGGAATCATGACGACTGAAGGGCCTTTCGGCGAGGAGGGTTTCAAGGTGGAGTTTCCGCCTCAAGCTTCCTGGAATCATGACGACTGAAGGTCCCGATTAACGCGACCGCCATAGACAGTCCTAACCCGCCTCAAGCTTCCTGGAATCATGACGACTGAAGGAAGCGGAGTCGTGGCAGTAGGTGCCAAACTCCTCCCGCCTCAAGCTTCCTGGAATCATGACGACTGAAGGTTAAATTGGTTGCAACATTGACCTGCGCTCCCGCTTCCCGCCTCAAGCTTCCTGGAATCATGACGACTGAAGGACCAGTAAAACCAGAGGTCTCCATCCGTTTCGATCCGCCTCAAGCTTCCTGGAATCATGACGACTGAAGGGTTTCTGGCACTTGCTGGGGCGACTTCCCCAATACCCGCCTCAAGCTTCCTGGAATCATGACGACTGAAGGTAGTCTTCAATGGTTGATCGTGGTTAGTCGGCGGACCGCCTCAAGCTTCCTGGAATCATGACGACTGAAGGTCCTTTGGCCCGTGATTTAATTGGCATGATCGAAACCGCCTCAAGCTTCCTGGAATCATGACGACTGAAGGGGGTGTAGCGTCTTCGGTTGTCTTGTAGTCAATGACCCGCCTCAAGCTTCCTGGAATCATGACGACTGAAGGATATTCGCCGAACATCGGAGGCGGATTTGCCGACCCGCCTCAAGCTTCCTGGAATCATGACGACTGAAGGTGCGGCGCTGTGGAACAGTCTTGGATACGGCACTTGAGCTGCTTTTTGCGAGCGCTCTCTGTGGAACATTCCCAACGACCCTTCTGTTTCAGTTTAAATAGTGTCTGACGCCCTTTGCGAGCGCGGCCACAGGCAAAGCCCAGCACTTCCGCGCTCGCGAAGAGCGCCGCCGCTTCAGTCGTCATGATTTCAGAGATCAGATATCCACTCAGGATTTCCTAGAGCTTGCCTTCCCAATGGCGGAGGAAAGGTGATCGTTGGGACATGCCCGCCTCAATCTTACAGGAAGACCTGAGAGCGCAAGTACGAAAATGGAGAGCTTTACGCTCTGAGCTCCAGCATATGAAATCTTTGTAGCGATCGTTAAGGCCGCCATTACACAATCGTCACCCGGCTGCGCACCTGATAGGGGAGGCCCATCGCCACAATCCTCAGACTATGGCTGCTATCTTCCGGACCCAAGCTAACAAAGAGCACTTGGTCTTCTTCGTGGTTGAGCAGGGGGTGCAGTTCCGCCTCCATTTTGCGGTAGCGCTTCTCATCCAAGGCACATTCAAAAACACTGTATTGCAGGCGCACCCCATAGCCTTCCATGGCCTTCGCTACCCGGCGCAGGCGCTTCGGGTGGCAGATGTCATAGCAAATGAGGTAGCGTGTTCGCATGGCAGTTGGAGAGCTAAAATGACCAAGGTGAAATCCACGAGCCTTACCGTGTGGTGAATCCACGATACCCAGCCGCCTCCCCACGTAGGTAGCGCCAGAGTTGGCGTCCCTGCACTTCCAGCATGCGGCGATAACTCATCTTGTAGCCGAATTCGGGGTGGCTCACCTGTGCATCCATCCGGCGGAAATACCCTTCCCAGAAGGCGCGGCGGCCACCGTCTTTGAGGAACGTCCCATTCGCGCTGCGCACAAAGTCCTCCACGCCCAGCTCTCCTCGGTTGATCAGAGAGATCACGACACTGTCCGCAACCAGGGGGCGAAATTCCTCCATCAGATCGAGAGCGAGCGCAGGGCGGCCATAGCGCGGCTGGTGGAGAAAGCCAAGGAACGGATCAAGTCCCACCGCATGGCAGACGCCAGTGAGTTCCTTGGCAAGCATGCTGTACGCCATGGACAGAAGCGCATTCACTGGATCACGCGGCGGACGCTTGTTCCGCCCTTCAAAGTCAAAGCGCCAGGCCTCTCCACGCCCTTTGAGCATGGAGGGAAAGTGCTGAAAGTAGAGGTTCGCCGCCATGCCCTCATAGCCGAGGAGCTGCGTACGGTCTTTCGCCTCACCCAGGCTGTCCCGCAGTTCCGCCATCAGCTTGAGGGCACTTTCCGGCGCATCGCCATTCCGCATGAGCAGGACGCGCTGGTTGTGAATCTTCGCCCGGATCACCTCGCGGGCTAGTTTCAGGCAGATAGGCTGCTTTTGAAAGCACTCATACTGACCCATCCGGGCATCCACTCCACTCGTTGGCAGCCCACGCAGCAGGCCGAGGAATCGTCCCGCTGGAGAGAAGTAAGCCACGTCGATGTCCAGCTCCAGCGCGGTCTGTACGGCCTGCGCCGTCAGTTGCACAGCGCCATAAACATAAATGGCCCGCAGTTGGTGCCCAGGCATCTTCTGCACCACCTCGCCCCTTACGCTCACTGTGAACATATCTCCCCGCTGACCCACCTGCGCACCTGCCTCCTGCACCACCAGAATTTCTCCCGCATCACTGCCAGGCCGGGGTGCCTGCGGCACCGCCTCTGGCGCTTTCCAATCTGACGTTTGATTTTGATCTCTCGAATTCGTCTTCGAAGCAAAGTCATCAAAGACAAAGCCCATCTGCTGCTCATCCACCTTTGCATCAAAGCCAGCTGCCCACCAGCGGCTTTCATTCGGCAGACAGATCGGATAAGCGCTGCAATGCAGGCAGCGTGGGTCATGTACTAACGGCGGTGGGCAATGACCACTGGCAGCCAAGGCCTTCGCATCAGCGAGCGCCTTCAGGGTTTGCCCACGCAATTCGGGTGTCAGTTCCACGCTCACTCGCCGCTTGTCCTCCGCGTAGTAGATGCAGCCCCGCATCACCCGTGTGCCAACCTCCTCCAGCAGCAGCGCATGCGCCATCACCTGCACGGCGTCGCTCTCCTTCGCCACCCGCTCGCCGTTCGGACCGCGTTTCGCGCTGCCTTTTTTATAATCCACCACCTCGGCTCCCTCTGCCGCTCCCTCAATCAGATCCACGACACCCACCAGCCCGAGGGCGACACTTTCCAGCTTCAGGCTCCGCAACCGGGCCCCTTCCGGCAGGCCTTCCGCCAAAGCTGTCTTGCGGTCCTCGTCATAGTGAGATGGCTTGTCCACATGCCGGTGAGCATGACTTCCGGCGATCGTATCGGCGTTCTCTTCAAAAAGGTTCTCCACCCACTGGTAATAGAAAAGGCGCTGGCAGTAGACGAAGTTATGCAGTCGGCGCACGGGCAGCGGCGGTTGCAAGGTAAGGGCCTCATCCTGGGTTTGAATCGGAGCAGCAGCATTCATGAGACAATCGGGTCATCCTTTTGGCTAAATCATGATTGCGCGTCATGCCTGACGTAACGCAACCCATCACCTGCTCGGCTGAGCAGAGATCACGTCATCGGAATCTCATCGTCAGGATCGGGTTTCATCCATGACGCCAAACGTGCAGCGTTGACCTTCTCCATTCGATCCAAGCAAACTTGCTTCACCCGCCGCCAATAGACCTTCGTCACGGCCCCGGATGTCTCAGGAGCAAGCGTGTAGCGCTCCTGATCATGAATCGCGAAAGCTGGAGCACCGTGAATCTTGGGACAAGCGAACATGTACTGAACCTTTCCGGACTCGGCATCTTCATCGTCTCCTTCGATGCTTGATGTTTGATCAGCTGCACCCGCTTTAGTCTCTAGTGCTCGGACTGGCCCAATCTGCTGCACTTTCGCAGCAAAAGAGCCACGCTTGGCTTGCATCTCCATCACGCCTCCAGCCTTTGGCATGGTTTTCAACATGGGGAACACATCCAGTCGATCTGGATGCGCCACTGCTCGCAGCCCGATGTTTACAGCCGCATTGATGTCGGCGTTGGATTCCAGTCCTTCCCGACCCATTTTATGAGGCACCACTGGGAAGAAGGCAGGTCCACCGTCCATCGGAAGAATCACCGAAGTCTTGGCATCTGCGCCAGCAAGAAGCGCCGCTGCTTCGTTGATCATCGCGGCACGCTCCGAAGGAACACGTTCACCATTGCTGCCGCTAGTGCTAGCAACGGTCTCCTCCTTCCAATGCTTCCAGGGATGGTCCAATTCAAACCCCTTGGAAACTTCGATACAGCGGACACCAGGGGCACCTGTGCGAGAACTGAATCTCGAGGAGAACCGGGCATCAACGGTGAAGATCGGGATGCCAAACACCTTGGCCATGTCCTGAAGCTTCTCCAGCACCTTGCGGTGAGACCATTCCATGAGCTGCCGATTCTCAAACCTAGAACGGTCTTGGCTCGTGCGATAACGTGACAAGTCTTCCAGCACAATCGCAGCCACTCGGGGCTTATCCGGGTGCTTTTTGTATCGGCCGTGGACATCCCGCTCGCTTTTCAGAGCTGCCTTGTCCATGCCATCAATCAGCACCTCATCAGGATTCATCAACTCCAAACCAAGCGCCTCGGCCAGGATCAAGTGCGCCGTTTGATGGATGCGCTGATCTCTCATCTCGTTGATCTTGTCAATCCATGCCGGAGCAGGCTCATAAATGCGATCACTCTCCCTCACCGGGGACGGCTCCAGGCCTTTGTTTGGGTCACGATAATAGCGCCGTTCGATCTTCGCGAGGCTCTGGCAGCAGCGTCGGAACTCCTGTAACAGTTCGATTCGCCTCATGTTCAGTCCGCGCATCCCCGTGATGTTCTGCTGAGGAGCGGTCTCATCGGCCACACACTCTAGCAAGGACTGCTTTCCTTCTGCCTCCGGCTGGCAGTGACGCCATTGCCAGCGTTTCTTGATCAGAGGCCAGACGAAATGAGCTACTTGTGCCACAAGGCTTGTTTCGCCTTGGAAGGACTTCATCCCATCATCAATCAACCGTGTCACTTCCTGCTCCAAAGCGGCCCAGTTCCATGGGCCAGATGAATCCATGAGGGTTGCCTTGAGTTCATCTTGAGCCTTCTTCTGGGCATCTTTGCCCGCTTTGGTGCGCTGTTTCCCAAACAAACGCACGGCTTTGCCGCCCAGTGTGAAGTTGAGGCCAGTCCAAATCGAGTCATTCGCCAGAGCAAGCCGGAGATTCTTCATGTAGCCCTCTTCCTGATCATCTGGAACATTCTCACGAGGCTTAAAGTCGAGCATGTCGAGGACTCGAAGCCTTTGGTCCTTCTGGAATCTAACAAGCTCTTCCCCCTCGTGCTTTTGATAGACGTACCCTCTCTTTTCCTCACGGCCCGCAACTCGCCAGCGGAGATTGAACAACATGCGCAGCTGGCCAAGACGCCGCGCCAGACGGAATTGCAAATGGCCAGCTAGCTGAGGAAAGTATTTCCTCTCGGCCATGTCTGGCAGCGGCGTCCGTGTGCTGGCAGGAAGAATAGCCTCTGCAAGTTTTTCAAATGCCTTCAGTTCCGCTTCCGTCGCCAATCGTCCTTGGCTTCCGCATGGCTCCTGCTCGAAAGAATGGCCCGGCTGTCCTTTCCGCTTCCGCCAGAGCTTCACATCCTCACCTTGCAGGCGGAACGTTCCCGTATGCTCGACACCAAACACGATCTTCCCTGTCTTAGCCTCATCGGTTGGCGCTGAGATAATGCGCTGCCCGTCCTGGGGATCACCCTTGAAGACTTTGGCTCGGCACCATGCGCCTGCAAAACGGACTCCGAGATCGACGCTGAGAAGATGAAACGGCTCAAACTCCTTGGCGCACCAGAACTTGGCAGGCGAGAGCTTTCCTTTCTTGGCTGGCTCGGCGGCCTCATTCGTTTCACCCGCGGCAGCCTCTTTGGATTTCTTCTCCGTGTCTGCATCAACCGGCCAGCGGAAATAGAGCCGGGTGTATTCACCATTCAAAGGTGGCCCATAGCGCACTGAATCTTCGCTTCGCTTGGCGGGATCAGGATGCTTCTTGTCATCAATCTTTGGCGTCCATGCCATCAAGCCGTCAATCTCCACCGGCATTGCCACGGTGAGATGAAAGGCTCCGCCGGGCTTGGCTGGGGGCAGGAGCGATGAACTGACCTCCATGGCCGCCTTCGGCGCTTCCTTGTTCGCTTTGGCAGCTTTGTCTTTTGCCTCCCGGTGAAAATCCGGGGCATCTTCGACAACCAGTGGCGGCTGGTAAAATGCCTCAATCGACAGTCCTTTCCCGTCGGTGATTCGGTCCCGCTTCAAACGGCGATAACTCAAAGTCAGTGGATACTCCGCACCTTCTGGACCTCCATCTTTCAGCTTCTCCTTCACCCATGCTGCGTTTGTCCGGACGAGGCGGTATTTCCCAGGCTCAGGCTCATCAAAGAGGTCGAGATGAGGATGCGGCTCAATCTTGCAGTCAAAGTCCAGCGGCCGGAAACTTGTCTCGCCATGCCGGTTATCCGTTCCGGGCAGGGTGATCGAGATGGGTTTCAAACGTAGCGTTCTTTGCGGGCTTGGCTCAGCCGCTTCTTGGTCGTCCACAGCTTCCGGTTTGTCGGTGAGCAGCGTCAGTTCCTCCAGCGCCTCCGCATACCGCACATACCACGACAGGAAATTCTTGGGGTGCCAGTCCTGCTGTCCATCCCACCGTTCCTGCCAAAGAGGGAAGAAATCTGGTTCACACAGTTTTTTGAAAAGTGCTGCACTGCCAAAACCACCACCGCTGTCAGCCTGCGCCTTATTTACGAGTTGTTCCAGCTTTTCACCATCAGGCTCGCCCTTTTCAGAGGCCTTTAGAAAGTCCTCTCTCAGATCACCCCATCCGCCAATGGTGCCCCGACGGAGCCCATAGCCAATGCTCCCACCCAGTTCATCCAACAGGCGCTTCATCAGTGGCGCACGACTGTCTCCGAGTATCCCAGCAAGTTCTTTCACGGCACCTTTCGAGTCTATCCACTTCCCCTGGGCTTCCATCGCCTGCACTTTCTTTGCCTTCTCGTCATACTCAGCCTGCCGCTTGTCGGACCGGATTCGGTATTTAAAGACTTCCTCTGCCGCTCGCTTGAAGGCAGACTTGTCGAAGTCGAACCATGCCGCCCTTTCAGTAACACTGATTCCCAAACAGTTGGTGAAATACGGGAACAAAGGCTCGTTGCCATGGGATTGATAAGGCATATGAGCAAGCGGCTTGCCCTGATCATCAGTCAGTTCGGCCTCAGGTTCTGCTTTTCTAACATACTCCCACACGTCGCGGGTCACAGCCTCGCGACATTCAGTCTCATCTTTCAGCAGGAGGTAGCGGAACAGTGGCTGCTCAAACGCATTATCGCGAGCGCCAAACCTTAGTCTTGGAAACACTTCCACTGATGCAGCAGCTCCTTTTACCTTGGTTATCCCTTTGGCAATCTGCTCAGAAGTCAGACTGCAATACTTGCCTGTCTTCTCAGGGCTCAGAGCCTTCAGGTAGGCATCACGGACAGTGAGAGATTCTTTGGCAACTTTTTCCGCCACGGCTTTATCAGCCGCTGCAGTGATCTGCTCTGGCGTTTTCTTTTTCTTAGCCTTGTCATTTTCAGCAAGAGCTTTGTTCAGCCGGGCTTCACGCCAAATCGCTAAATCATCCTCGCGGTCTGCCAATGCCCCTTGAATCCCTTTTGAGAGTTCATCCTCCAGCAGGCTGGCGTCATCCGTGTTGGATTTTTTCAACCTTCGGTGGAGGACATCATAGATTCCCCCGCCTGGTAGGGTCGTTGCACCGTTTTCATTGCATAGAATCGCAATCCAAGTGCCTGCGAAGGATTTCAGATTTTCAAGTGAGTCAGCAAGCTCATCCCCGTCTTTGCCGGCAGTTGCTTGGCCAAACAGAATCTTATAGGCCTTGATCAAATGCGCCTGATCAACAGTCGCTCCTACTTGTTTCCAGCAAAAGACACTCTTCAAGAAAGTCTCCAAGCCAGAGGCTCCATGCCATGGGGATGACGGATAGCGTTCACTTAATCTGCGCACGAGCTGATCCGTCTTCTTGCCCATCTCTCCTGTCGTCAGGGTCCGCCAAAGAGGGTTGATGTCAGGATTGGACTCTTTTTGACCGCCCTCTTTCGCGTCACGAACAAGCCCGATCAGACAGAGAATGTAATAACACACCGCATCCTGGAAAAGCCGGTGAGTCGTTTCTAAAGCCCGCCGTGTGTTGGCATTCTCCCGCGATGGCTTCGAGGTCTTCTGCCTCTTAGGATCATTCGCTGACAGAGTCTCCTCAATCAGCACTTCATAAGTTCGATACACCGTGTTCATAAAATTCGTTGTCGTAGCCAGTTCGTTTCCTCACCCAATCACCACCACCGCATCCTGAAACAGCTCATGGTGCTGCCACAACGGCGTCAGGTCCTCCTTCGGCTCCGACCATTCCTTTCGGCTCTCGGGTTGGAGAAACTGAATCTTGCTGACTCGTCCTTGGTAAATTCGGTTCATGGTCGAAAAAGAGAAAATAGGTTCCGGTGGCTGACTTCATGGCCTCTTGCTCTGCTCCCAAAACAAATGACTGAATCTCTGCACGAGTCCTGGAGGCACCGCGCTTAGGGAAAAAGTCAGGCTCATGCTATCGAAGGGTTTTGGGAAAGGCGTTTGGCTTGAGAGATTGGCTGACGGCGATGCAAAGGTTCAATGCATTGACTCATTCGACTACCACGGCATGGACGATCTAAAACAAGTTCGCATGAAACACAAACGATCACTAGCTCATTCAAGCATCCCTCTTACCCAACCAGCAATTCGCTGATTTCCCTCCCATCCAAAGGATCAGATCGAGAATCAACTCAAGCGCTTCCCCTTAGGGTAGCGCGCTCAATCCACCTGCCCTTGAGTTTACCGAAGGCAGTCTGGGCCGAGAAGTGGGCCCATGTCTTTTCGGGTAGCGGCCTGGCTACGGCCTGCGCTAACAACCGATCCAACCCAGGAGCAAAAGACCGGGGCGGTGCGGTTCTGGAGGCCGGAGTGAGCCTCCCCCCACCGAAAACTCAATCCTCCGGTTGGGCCTCGCCTTCCCCCAATGAGGGCTGCGCGAGAACCGCGGCATCCGCGAGCAACCGCTCCGGGTCGGGGGCCTCAGGTCGGCTCTGCCTGAGGCGCTTTGGCGGCAGCGGCCTCCATGGCGGCTTTTTCCGCGGCGAGGGCAGCCAGGGCGGCGGCGCGGCGAGCGCGCTCTTTGGCTTCTTGCTCCGCACGGGCTTTGGCCTGGGCGGCTTCGCGACGGGCGCGGGCTTCTTCTTCGGCGAGGCGGGCGGCTTCGCGTTCGGTTTCCTGCTTGGCTTTCAGGGCGGCGGCGGCCAGCTTCATGGCTTCGAGTTCACGTCGGGCTGCCTCGCGCTCGGCCTCGCGGGAGGCTTCGCGTTCCGCATCGGCACGGGCCTTGGCCTCGGCGGCCGCTTGACGAGCGGCTTCTTTTTCAGCCTGGAGGCGGGCGCGTTCAGCAGCTTTTTCGGCGGCGACTTGCTCCTTGGCGAGACGGGCGGCTTCTTTTTCCTCCATGGCCTTGATGCGAGCCTCGGCAGCCGCGAGCTTGGCGGCTTCCTTTTCGGCCAGCAGACGGGCTTTTTCTGCTGCCTTTTCCGCAGCAGCCTGCTCACGGGCGAGGATGGCCGCTTCTTTTTCGGCAAGGTCGGCGTCGAGCTTCGCTTCCTGAGCCTCGGCAAGCTGCGCGCTGTAGGACCTCAGCTGACGGGCCAGCTCGGCAGCGGTCTCCAAAAGCACCGGAGCAGCGTCGGCATGAACACGGGGAGCGACCTCAAGCGTTTCTAGCTTCGCGGCCGTTTCTTGAAGGGCTTGGAGGAACTTGGGGTCGAGCTTGGTGGTCATCGGTCAATGGGGAAAAAGGGGGGCGTCAAGAAAGGAGGCCTGAGCCCGCTGTAAAGGAATTTGGCGTGGAGGGGAAATGAAGGATGCCCGTGAATCCACGCTGGGGGAGCGAGCAGGCCGCAAAGACGGAAGGTGAGCCCGACGGACCGTCGCAGGCCTGGGGCACGTGAGCGAGCCGACCCGCTGCCGGGGGAGGCTTACTTTTTCTTCGGCTTCTCGGGCAGGCCTTGGCCGGGCTTCAGGTCGAGATTGGCCAGCATGTCAGCCTCCGTGACGCTGAACGAGACGCCTTCAGCGGGAATGTCTGCGTGAGCGGTCCAGAGGATGGCATTGAGCACGAGCTTGCGCTGGTCGTCGTTGGCCCAGCCACGATGGAAATGGCCGCCGGTGAAGCCGAAGCCACGTCCGCCGCCGGGATTTTCGGAGGCCCAGGCGACGTGTTGCTTTTCTTGCTTCTTCACGGATTCACGCACGGCGGGGTTGCCGCTGTGGTGGCCATCAGGACGGCTCATGGTGGAGTCAGGCGCGACATCACTGAGGATGGGAGTCACCCCGGCCATGCCAGGACGGAAGCGCATGTAGAAGTACCATTCGTCGTTGGTGCCGAAGGGCTTGACGCCGGAGCTGATGGGGTGAGCGGGCAGTTGCTTGAAGTTGGCGTCCCAGTGCGGGTTGACGCTCCAGTTGATCTCAAAGCAGCCGCCCATCCAGTTGATGAACTCTTGGTTGCCCTTTTCGAGGGTGGGTTCGACGGCGTAGTGCAGGGTCAGGAAGCCGCAGCCACGTTTCATTTCCTTGTCGAGCTGCTGGAGGCGATCTCCCTGAAGCGCGGGGTGGCCGCCACCGCCGTCCGAGTAGATGACGACCGTTGCCGCCTGGGCGAGTTCTTCGGCGGCAGGCCACCCGCCGTTGAGGTGGGCGCGCACTTCGACCTGAGAGCTAGCGCCAGCTTCGAGGCATTTTTTTAGCAAAAGGATGCCTGCGTTGTGCTCGTGCTGGCCGGGGCCGTGGGAGGGCCGACCTGCGATCATGACGATGAGTTTTTTGTCAGCCGCCTGGGCGAAGGTGAGTCCGAAGCAAAGCAGCGAGAGGGCGAGAGTGGTCCATTTCATGGGGTGAGCGGGGGCAAACCAACGCACCGGGGAACGTGAGCTTTCACGCTGTTGTCACCCGATGCGGGATCGGTTGGTTTTGGGGATGAAGGAGGGCTGTTGAATTTAAGCCGCGAGACCTGCCGCGGCGAGTTTCCCCTCATCGGTGAGGATGGCTCCCGTCAGCTCGGGCTTGCAGTCCCCCTTCAGCTCATCGCGGAACTTCTTGATGAAGCTCTGCGTGGGCCAGGAAGCCGCTTCGCCGAAGGCACAGATGGTTTTGCCTTCGATTTGGTTGGCGACGGTTTCGAGCTGATCGACGTCATCGGGGCTGGCCTGGCCTTCCACGATGCGGTCACTGATTTTCTTCATCCATAGGCTGCCCTCGCGGCAGGGCGTGCACTGGCCGCAGCTCTCGTGGGCGTAGAAATTGTTCAGGTTGTTGATGACCCAGGTCATGCTGCGGCTGTCGTCCATGATGATGACGCCGCCTGAACCGGCCATGGTGCCACACTGGGCCATGGTATCGAAGTCCATGGGGATGTCCCAGATGGTGATCTCGCGGCCGTCCTTGAGCTTGTAGGTCTCATCCGCACGCAGGACTTTGGAGGAGCTGCCGCCGGGGATGATGGCCTTGAGCTTGCGGCCGGGCTTGAGGCCGCCGCAGAGGTCATTGATGACCTCACCCATGGTGACTTTGCCCACCTCGACCTCGTAATAACCGGGTTTCTGGACATCGCCAGAGACGCAGAGGATGCGGGTGCCGGTGTTGTTGGGGGTGCCGAGCTTGGCGTATTCGGCCCCGCCCATCTGGATGATGTGCTTCACGTGGCAGAGGGACTCCACGTTGTTCACGATCGTGGGGCACATGTAGAGGCCGAGGGCAGCGGGGAAGTAGGGAGGCTTGATGCGCGGATAGGGGCGCTTGCCTTCGAGTGATTCGATGAGGCCCGTCTCCTCACCGCAGATGTAGGCACCCGCGCCACGGTGGACGTAGAGTTCACAGTCGAAGCCGCTGCCGAGGATGTTTTTGCCCAGGAAACCCTTCGCGTGAGCCTCTGCGATGGCTTTTTCCACAATGATGGCCGCCTGGGGGAATTCCTCGCGGATGTAAATGTAACCAAGCTTCGCGCCAACGGCGAAGCAGGCGATGATCATGCCCTCCAGGAGCTGGTGGGGGTCCTGGTGCAGGATGTAGCGGTCCTTGAAGGTGCCAGGCTCAGATTCATCGGCATTGCAGATGAGATAAACGGGCTTGGTGTTCGTGGGAGGGATAAAGCCCCACTTCACGCCGGTGGGGAAGCCTGCCCCGCCACGCCCCCGTAGGCCGCTGGCCTTCACTTCATTGATGATGGCACTCTTGTCCATGCCGAGCGCCTTTTTCAGCTGCTCGTAGCCTCCGTCTGCCAGGAAGGAATCGATGCTGGGCGTGTAGCCAGTGCGGTCCACGTTTTTGAAGATCAGTCGCTTTTCGCGAGCGTGGGGCTCTTTGCCGGGGAGGTATGAAATCGCCATGAGGGAGGGGGTCGCTGCGTTCAGTATTGAGCTACGGCAGGGAGCGGCAAGCGGGTTTGTGAAAAATTTCACAAGCTGAGGTTCCCGAGACAGCCCCCCAGGGCCGGGGCACCGAGAGCAGAAAAGGCGGTGTCAACTCGCCTCTCGCCTGGGGAGGCGTGCGCTTCTTCATTTGCACGTAGGCCACTCCGCGACATCGTGGCGTCCCGTAACCCCCCATGGCAAGCATCACGAACGAAAAACTCATCGCCCATACCCAGTGGCTGGAGAGCGAAGGCAAAACAGGCCGGAAGCTCGACGAAACGGGCATGAACCTCGCCGGAGCGATGCTGAATGATCTGAATCTGGCGCGCGCTCATTTCGTGGGGACCACGATGACCAAAGCCAACCTGAGTGGCACCAACCTATCTCAGGCAGATTTTCGAGGCGCGAACTTGGACAGCACCAACCTGTCGCTGGCGGATCTTTCTGGGGCAGATCTAGGAGGCGTTTCCATGCGGAATGCCAACTTGCAGCAAGCCAATCTGCGAGGAGCGGACCTCTCGGGGGCTAATCTGGAGGGGGCTAATCTCACCGAAGCGGACTTGACCGAGGCGGATCTGATCGCAGCAAACCTCAACAAAACGACCCAAACGGGCATGATTCTGACCAGAGCCAAGCTTGCCGATACCCAGGGTCTGGATAAGACATCCGCCACGCACTGATTTTTCACCCTTCCATGCCACACGCTTTACTGATCAAATTTCCTGGAACGAACTGCGATTTAGAAACCTCTCGCGCCTTGGAGGAAGCCGGGTTCACGACGGCGGTCCTTCCGATCTCTCAACTTTCGGAACAAACCTTGGAAGGCGTGCATCTCGTCGTCTTTTCCGGTGGCTTTAGCTACGGAGATTATGTGATGAGCGGCAGAATCGCCAAACTGATGACTCAGCAGCGCCTTGGTGAGGAACTGCGCGCCTTTGTCAAACGCGGCGGCTATGTGCTGGGCATCTGCAACGGCTTCCAGATCCTGACTCAGCTCGAGTTGCTGCCGCGCGGCAGCCTGATTCACAACCAGTCCGGGCGCTTCATTTGCCGCTGGGTGCCGCTGAAGAAGAACAGCACGCGCAGCCCCTATTTGGCGCTGCTACCTGAGCACTTCGAGCTGCCTGTGGCCCACGCAGAAGGTCGCTTCGTCGGAGAAGACGGTGATGCGGAAAAGTATGTCAAAGAGGGCCAAGGTGCGCTGCTCTACGGCACCGATTTCAATGGCAGCAGCGCGGGCATCGCCGGGCTGCAGGATGAGACAGGCCGTGTTTTTGGCCTGATGCCACACCCCGAACGTTTTGTGTCCAAAGACACGCATTATGATCGCGATTGGAACAAGGCCGACAAAGGCTGGGGTTACTATCTCTTCAAGGGCGTCGCCGAGGCCCTGGCCGCTTAATTCCCTTCTCTCGCATCTTTAGCTTCCTTGATTCACCAACCCCACTTGATTTAACTATGTCCGACATCGCTCTCGCCAAAGGAGAAAAATTTCTCGAAGACAATGCCAAAAAAGAAGGCGTGCACGTCACGGCCAGCGGCCTGCAATACAAGATCCTGCAAGAAGGCACTGGCAAAAGCCCCAAGGCCACCGACACGGTCGAGGTTCATTATGAGGGCACCCTGATTGATGGCCGCGTGTTTGACAGCAGCTATCGCCGTGGCCAGACCATCGAATTCCCTTTGAATCGAGTCATCGCTGGCTGGACAGAAGGTGTTCAGCTCATGAAAGAAGGTGCCAAATTTAGGTTTTTCATCCCCTCCCGATTGGCCTACGGCCCTCGTGGCGCAGGGCGCGACATTGGCCCAAACGAAGCTCTGATCTTTGATGTTGAGCTGTTTCAAGTGAAATAAAAAACGTGTTCACGACACCTGCCTAGCTCTGCTGGGCAATGGGTGAAGCAGGCAGCGGGGAAAAAGCTCGTGATGACAAGCATTCTCTAGCCTATAGGTTCCCTCTCTGACTTCATGGCTGAAACTCCCGCTCAACCGTCCACAGCCCTGACGTGGCGACTCGCGCCTGCGACCGCCATGATAGGGCTGGGAGAGCAAAGCCAGACCCAGGTCCGCCTGGTGTCTTGTTCGATAGTGGGCTTTTTGCTAGGCTTTTATGCCATGCACAACCAGTGGCTGCAGCTCGGGTGGATGAGCGCCTGCATGGTGGTTCTGCTGGCCACCGAGGCACGAAGTCTTTTCTGGGAAGCCTGGCGCATGGATCGCTGGATGCAGGGCGTCGGGCTGATTTTTCTCCTGGGGATGGCTCGATCGAGTCTCCTGGAGTCCCCTGGGATGACCTTCAGTTCCTTCATCTGGGGTTGGGTAGGCTCCCTGCTCTTGCTGCTGACCTTGAGCCAATTGTGGCAAGTCGGAAAGCAGCCCCGCTCGCCGTCCTGGATGGGAGTGACCCTAGTGCTCGCGGCCACGCTCACGGCAGTGACCAGCTACGTGATTTTTGCCATGCTCGCCGAGGGTTCAAGCATTGGCATGCCGCTGAAAAACTGGTTCGTTTACGGCGGTTGGAATACGGTGTGCACGGGCATGACCTTTGGTTTCGCTGCCCTATGGGCAAGCTTCCGCTGGCGGGAGTCGGCGGCCACTTCAGCAAGGTGGAAAAACTTCGCCTGGCTGCTGGCCACGGTGCTTTTGGTGTTTGCCACACTGCAAACGCTAAGCCGTGGGGCCCTGATGGCGCTGGTGGTGGCGCATGTCGCTTGGCTGCTGCCTCAGGGCTGGCGCGCCGCTTGGAAGCCGATGGCTCTGCTCATGGCGTGCATGGCGTGCTTTCAGCTGTCCGCGCCGGTTCTTAGCCGCCTGGCCACGGAAGACGTCGCTGCCGACTTGGGTGTACCGACCGAAACGGTGAAATCACAAATTCAAGATTTTGGCGTCATCCCGCCCAACCCAGCCATGCGTGCCGTGGAGCGAGGCGATAATGGCCGCTTTGCCATCTACACGGCAGCGCTGAGCAGCATGACGACCTGGCAAGACTGGTTGTTCGGCAAGGGTCTGTGGTCTGCGAACGATGCCTGGTCGTGCTCACTCTGGTGGTATCCAGAGCACCTGCACAGTGTCTTCATGGACGCCGCCGTGCGCGGAGGAGTGGTGGCCTTGCTCGGGATTCTTTTCATCACTTGCTGGGGCCTGAAGCGTGCCTGGGCTTTGGCCGTGGAAGGTGAATCGCTGTGGTTTGTCCTCGCCTGCTTTGGCGCATCCGGTCTGATTTTCGACGGCGATAGCCTTTTCACACTGCTGAGTGTGCCGCGCTTTGAACCCCTGCTTTACTGGATGCCGCTCGTGATTGCCTCGGCTCGCTACGAGGCCTGTCGCGGCGCGACGCCGCAGCGTCTTTTTTCCTGAACTCATGCCGTGTCAGGCCAACCCGAGCACTCCACCACCTTTCGGCAGATCCTGAGGCATCTTCTCTGGCAGTGCCGGACGTGGCTCAAGACGACCCTGGCAGAAAGCACCCTAGATCCCCTGCCCTTTCGCCGCTGGATGGTCGGCTACGGACCGAAACGTCTGCGCGCCGATTTGCGGGCGGCCATGTCGGTTTCGCTGCTGGATCTCCCCCAGGGCATGGCCTACGCAGCCCTGGCAGGCCTACCGCTCCAGGCAGGCACCATGTGCAGCGCAGTCTCAGGCATCACCGGATCTCTTTTCAGCAGCTCACGGTACACGGTGCTCGGCCCGACGAATGCCACGGCCTTCATGATTTTTTCATTTTTCGCCGCAGGTCCTGAGCTGGATCGAGCGGGCATGATGCCGCTGCTCGTGTTCATGGTCGGTGCCTTGCTGCTGTTCGGATCTTTCCTCCGCGTGGCAGAACTCGCGCAGTACATCAGCCGAACCGTCGTCGTGGCCTATGTCACTGGCGCGTCGCTGCTGATCATTTCGAGTCAGCTCGCCTCCATCCTGGATCTCTCCATGGTGACGGTGCTGGAAGATGGCAGCCACGTCCAGCGACGCACCCTTCCTGGCATTTGGATTCACCTCGCCACGCATCTGAAAGATTCGCATTGGCAAAGTGTGCTGGTCGCGCTCGTGACCGCGACGATTTACATCGCCATCCGCTCGCTGCGCCCTCAGTGGCCGACCTTGGCCTTGAGCTTGGTGATCAGTGCGAGCCTGGCCGCCGTGGCTTCTCAGTTCGGGCTCCAGATTTCCACCTACGCCGACGCGCGTTTCGGCATCTTGGACCTGCTCCCCAGCTTTCCTGACTTCGTCTCACCACGGTTTTTCTCGGACTTCAGTCATCTCTTTGGCCTTGCCTTGGCCTTGGCCTTTTTGGCGACTTTGGAAAGCGCATCCATGAACAAAACGCTGGCAAGTGTGACAGGTCAGCGTCTTGACCCTAACCAAGACATGTTCAGCTTAGGCATGGCCAACCTCGCCTGCGCATACCTAAGCGGCATGCCTTGCTCTGGCTCCCTGACACGCAGTGCGCTGAATTACCAAACTGGCGCACGCACGCCCGTGGCCGCTTTATTGAACGGTCTTTTCTGCTTACTGGGCGCTCTCACCCTAGGGCAGCTGGTCGGCTACATCCCACGCGCCTCGCTGGCCGTGCTGATCATTTGCGTGGCCGTCTCGCTGGTGAATCACCGCCACATTCGCGTCTGCCTCAGCGCGACAGGATCCGATGCACTGGTCTTCCTCACCACCCTGACCGCGACGCTGCTGGTGCCCCTGCATGTGGCCATCTTTACCGGTGTGGGCATTTCCGTCATGCTCTACCTGCGCAAAGTCAGCCAACCAAGGCTAGTGGAGTATGAGTTCACCCAAGAAGGCGATCTGGCAGAAGCGAGCCAAAGCGGCACACGGCAGAACCCCTCCGTCTCCATCGTGCATGTGGAGGGCGAGCTTTTCTTCGGTGCCGCAGACCTCTTCCGCACCCAGATTCAACGAACGTGTGGGGATCCGAACCTGCGCGTCATCATTTTACGGTTAAAAAATGCCCGACACTTGGATGCCACCTGTGTACTCGCGCTGGAAGATTTGATTCGCCTTTTGCGCAAAGAAGGCCGTGAACTGCTCATCAGCGGCGTCATGAAGGATGTGCATCGGGTGCTGCGCGATTCGGGACTCGTGGAGGTGCTCGGAAGGGAAAATATCTTCCCCGCGAGCCCTAGCAATCCAAATCTGGCCACGCGCAACGCGCTCAAACGAGCGCAAAAGCTACTGGGCACGACCGAAGCGGACGTGAAGATCTTTTTCGATCCAGGCAAAAAGAAGGACAGCTGAGTTCGTGGGCCGGGTTGACACCACCGCAGAGGGCTGCATTCTGAATCGTCCAAAGCCGGGTTGACCACGTTTCTTGCTCAAATCTGTGCAACCCCTCCCAGCCATGCATTCCTCCATTGAACTCAAGCGCGAAGTCGAAGCCATCCAGATCCCCAGCGGTGACAGCATTCAGCTGCCTCTAGGACTCAAGGTCATCATCACCCAATCGCTGGGTGGCACATACACCGTGGCCACCGATTTCGGCCTCGCCCGCATCAGCACTAAGGATGCGGATGCCCTGGGCATCGATCCCGAAGCTGACAAGAAGGAACAGGAGGGAGAATCTTCCAACATCCCTGAAGATGCCACCGAGTTGGAAGCACAAGTCTGGGGCCAATTGAAGAACGTCTATGACCCCGAGATTCCCGTCAACATCGTGGACCTCGGTCTTGTCTATGACTGCAAGGTAGAGCAAACCGAAGACGGCAAAAGCAAAGCGGTGGTGAAAATGACCCTCACCGCCCCTGGCTGTGGCATGGGCCCAACCATCGCCGCGGATGCCCAAAGCCGCATCATGACCATCGAGGAAATCGACGATGCAGCCGTGGAGCTCGTCTGGGAGCCCGCATGGAATCAAGGCATGATTTCCATCGAAGGAAAAATGAAGTTGGGGATGATCTGAGTTTCGTCTTCCTCTTTCATGGCGCGCTTCAAGCCACCCGGGCAATGCCCCAACTGCGGCGAATGGGTTCCACGTGGAGCCCTCGCCTGCGATGAGTGTGGCTCTTGCGCCAAATCAGGTTGGCATGACGACGCGGAACAGGATGGCCTGGATCTGCCCTCGGATGACTTTGATTACGATGCATTCATCGCGCGTGAGTTTGGAGGGCAAGAGCCGCAGGGGCGTGTGCCATCCACCCAGAAGTTATGGAAGGGCGTCGCGATTGTCTTGGTGATGGTTTTGTTGGCAAGTTGGCTGCTGTCCGGTCGGTAAGAGCCCTCTGCCTCTCGGTCGATGCAAATTTCAGGAGGGCTGCTTGCAACGCGGAACCAGCAGCCTAGATTTTTTCTCAAACAGAAAGGCTATTTTGGCTTTCCTATCGTTTCTACTGTTATGAACAACTTTACCCCACGCGCTCAACAGGTTCTGGCACTCGCCCGCAAGGAGGCAGACCGCTTTAACCATAACTATGTCGGCACCGAACACATCTTGCTCGGGCTGATTAAACTTGGGCAAGGTGTTGCTGTGAACGTGCTAGGCAAACTCGGCCTCGATCTAGAAACAGTACGTCTGCATGTCGAACAAAAAGTCGGCTCAGGCCCTGAAACCAAAATGGTGGGCAACATCCCCTACACGCCACGTGTCAAGAAAGTGCTAGCGCTCGCTAGCAAAGAGGCCAAAGCCCTGACGCACAGCTACGTCGGCACAGAGCACATCCTGCTGGGTCTGCTGCGGGAAGGCGAAGGCGTGGCGGCCCAAGTGCTGCGCGACCTTGACGTGAACCTAGACAAGGCACGCAATGAAATCCTTCGTGAGCTGGATCCCAATTTCAGCGCCAATGACGAAGAGGACGAAGAAAGCAGCGACCCTGTGACGCCCGATGGCAAAGGCGACGTCGATCCCGGCAAGAAAAAGAAAAAGAACGAAAAAACCCCTGCCCTCAAAGCCTTTGGCCGCGACCTCACCGAGCTCGCTCAGCAGGGTGAAATGGACCCGGTCATTGGCCGCAGCGAAGAAATCGCACGCGTGATCCAGATCCTTTGCCGCCGCACGAAAAACAACCCCGTGTTGATTGGCGAAGCCGGAGTGGGCAAAACCGCCATCGTCGAAGGTCTCGCTCAAGAGATCATCAACGGCAACGTGCCAGAAATTCTGCGTGAGAAACGAGTCATCACCCTAGACCTTGCCCTCATGGTGGCAGGCACCAAATATCGCGGCCAATTTGAGGAGCGCATCAAAGCCGTCATGGATGAGATTCGCCGCACGAAAAACGTCATCCTTTTCATCGACGAACTGCACACCATGGTCGGTGCTGGCTCTGCCGAAGGTACCATGGATGCCAGCAATATCATCAAACCTGCCCTTAGCCGCGGTGAGATGCAGGTCATCGGGGCAACCACCCTGAACGAATATCGCAAATACATCGAGAAAGACAGCGCCCTGGAACGCCGCTTCCAACAGGTCAAGGTGGAAGAGCCTTCCGTCGAAGACGCCATCAAAATCCTCATGGGACTGAAGGGCAAATACGAGATGCACCACAAGGCCACCTACACCGACGAAGCCATTCGCCAATCGGTGCAGCTGAGTTCACGCTACCTCACCGCCCGCTTCCTTCCGGACAAGGCCATTGACATCATGGATGAAGCTGGCTCACGCTGCCGCATCGCCGCCATGACTCGGCCGCCTGAGCTCAAGGACATCGACGCGGAGATCGAGCAAATCCGAGTGGAAAAAGAAACCTGCATCAAAGATCAGGACTTCGAAAAAGCGGCGCGTCTTCGTGATCATGAAAAAAATGCCAAGAAGCGCTACGACGATATCTTAGCCCACTGGCGTCAGCACAACCAAGAATCCACGGTAACCGTTAGCGAAGACGACGTCATGGCAGTGGTCTCCAAGTGGACGGGTGTTCCGCTTCAACGCATGGAGCAGGCAGAGGCAGCCAAGCTGCTCAAGATGGAAGAAGAGCTGAAAGGCAAAGTCATCGGTCAAGACGAAGCGGTCATTGCCATCAGCAAGGCACTGCGTCGTAGCCGCGCAGACCTCAAGGACCCACGCCGCCCGATTGGGAGTTTCCTCTTCCTCGGCCCCACGGGGGTCGGTAAAACGTTCTTGGCCAAGAACTTGGCGGAGTTCATGTTCGGTAGCGCTGAAGCACTGATCCAGCTCGACATGTCGGAATACATGGAGAAGCACACTGCTAGCCGTCTCATCGGCGCACCTCCAGGGTACGTCGGTTATGAAGAGGGTGGTCAGCTTTCGGAGGCTGTGCGTCGTCGCCCCTACAGTGTGGTTTTGTTCGATGAGATCGAAAAAGCGCACCCCGACGTGATGCACCTGCTCCTTCAGATCCTGGAGGAAGGTCAAGTCACCGACAATTTCGGTAGGAAGATCGACTTCCGCAACACCATCGTGATCCTAACCTCGAACGTGGGCGCCGAACAGATTAAGCGTCAGACCACGCTGGGTTTTGCCGCGATGCAGCAAGACCACGCGGACAACGACGCCATCAAAGGCAAGATTCAGGAGACGGCGAAGAAGTTCTTCAAGCCTGAATTCCTGAATCGACTGGATGACCTGATTGTCTTCAAGATGCTTGAGAAAGAGCAACTGGCCACGATTGTGAACCTTGAGGTCGAAAAAGTGGTGAATCGCCTCAAGAAACGGAACATTCACATCAAGCTCGACAGCACGGCGATCGAGTTTCTCATGAAGGAAGGTTACGACCCTCAATATGGGGCCAGACCGATGCGCCGCGCAGTCGAGAAAAACATCGAAGACCCTCTCTCCGAACACCTGTTGCGTGGGGATGTCCGCGAAGGGGATACCGTGATTGTTGCCTTCGATCCTGAAGCCAAGCGCCTCAAGTTCTCCGCAGAATCCACCCCTCGGGTGGCCGAAGAAATCGCAGCGAACTGAAGCCACGTCACGCGCTCCCGCATGTCCAACCGACCAGGCTGCCCGCCTCCGATTCTGAGCATCGCTGGCTCAGATTGTTCGGCGGGTGCGGGCATCCAGGCTGACCTAAAGACCATCTTCGCCCTTGGCGGTTATGGTCTAACGGCCGTCACGAGCGTCGTCTCAGAAACGCCTGGCCGAGTCTCGATGATCCATAAGATGGATGAGGCGATCATCCGAGACCAGGTGGAAATCCTGTTGTCTGCTTTCCCCATCAAGGCAGCAAAAACAGGCATGCTCGGCGGAGAGGAACAAGTGTGTGCTGTGGCAGACGTTTGGAGCCGGCTAGGTCAGAAAGTCCCGCTAGTCGTAGATCCAGTCATGGTCGCCACCAGCGGTGGCAAACTCTTGCAGGACTCCGCCATTGAGGGGTTGTGTGATCGTCTTCTGCCCCTGGCTACCGTCATCACGCCGAACATGGATGAAGCGGAAGTGCTGTGGCAAAAGCCCGTGAAGACTCGCGGTGAGATGGAAGCCTGCGCACGCGATTTAGCGGATCGTTTTCAAACAAACATCCTGGTCAAGGGCGGGCACCTGCTAGACGACAAGGCTGCTGATGTTGCCTGTATTGGCGGTGAGATGCATTGGTTTGAGGTCGAAAGAACGCCTGGCGTTCAAACCCATGGCACGGGCTGCACCTATTCTGCAGCCATTGCGACGGCACTGGGCTTAGGACATGATTTACGTCAGGCCATCGCACATGCCAAAGCCTATGTGAGTGATGCTATTTCCAAGCATTATGCCTGGACTTTTTCACAACACACGGTGCATGCGCTGAACCATTCTGTGGCTGCATGAAGGCACTGCTTATCCATTTAGGATTCATGGGCGGAGCGCTACTCTCGCTCGCCCAAGCCGCGTCCATTGCCCCCCAAAAAGAATCACAGCCGCCTCTCTCTCAAGCCGCCGTACAAAATGCCTTTCAGTTACTTCGCAGTGAATACATCCGAGCAGACAAACTGGATCATTCTGCCCTAGGACGAGCGGCCCTACGGGGTCTGCTTCAAGAGTTGGATCTTGGAGCCTCTCTCATACGCAACACAGACACCTTGCGTCCCCCCATCGCCGAAGGCTTGATCTCAGAAAAGCTGACGCCAAGTGTCGCTTACGAGCGCTTCCAATCCTTCACTCAAAAGGAAGTTCATGCGTTTCGTGAACAGCTGAAATCTCATGCAGAGACTAAGGTTCAGCATGTCATCCTCGACCTTCGCCATCCAGCCGCGCCTGGTGATTTTGAAGTCGCTGCGAATCTGCTCGAGTCCTTTGTCCCTGAAGGTGAGCTCATGTTTAAGCTCAAGCAGGCACAGTCGCAGGTCACCCAGCTTTACATCAGCCATCAAAAACCCATTTGGAATCGTCCATGCCTGGTCTTGATCGATGAGGACTGCTGCAATCTCGCAGAAACCGTTGCAGCGGTGCTCAAGCAGCGCGGTTTGGCCCTTCTGATCGGCAGCCCCACTCGCGGTGCCACGGTTCGCTTTGAAACGAGACCTCTCGATGCGCTTTGGTCTATCCGATACGCCCGCGCTGAAATGCAGCTGCCAGACAACACCTCACTTTTTGGCCAAGGCTTGACGCCTGATTTCCCCATCATTTTGCCTCCTGGGATGAAACAGCCACTTTTTGCTGCAGATCAACGCCCCTCCTTGAGGGAAACCTTTTTTGAGACTCCACGACCTCGCTACAATGAGGCCGCTTTGGTGAATCGACGCAATCCCGAACTCGATGATTTCATCCGACGCAGCGCAGGTCTCGAAAAACAGTCCCCGACCAAGCTGCCGAAAGATCAGGTGCTACAACGGGCCGTGGATATGATCATAACGCGCTCGTTTTTTGAGCAAACTCAGCTCAAGTGGGAAATGAAAGATTCATCTCAACCCAAGACCATCCACAAAACGGATCAGGCCCCATGATTCCCTCCCAAGTCTACACTCATGTGACGCTCATGAGTCCGCACGATGAGCGAACGTGGCATGCCCAACTGCCAAATGGCAAACCCGTCATCGCCTTTCGCCTTCAGCACGAATCGAGGCTCGCTCTCCAAGCCGGAGATGTCGTGCCTGCGAGCCTGAGCGTGTGCGATTTTTCGCAAGCACACCTAGAAGAACCGTGCTTAGCTCACGAAGGTTAACCCATCGACTGCAACGCCATGACTCTGAATCCCAAGCTCGCCAAACTGCTGAATGAACAGATCAATAACGAAATGTCTTCCAGCTATGTTTACTTAGCCATGTCAGCGTGGTTCGAGCAGACACCCTACTCCGGCTTTGCCCAGTGGATGTTCAATCAAAGCCGCGAGGAAACCATGCATGCGCTGAAGTTTTACCAATACGTGGTGGATCGTGACGCGGCAGTGGTCTTGCAACCTATCGCCAAGCCGAAAGCAGACTTCAAAAGTCCCATTGATGTTTTTGAGCATAGCCTCAAGCAGGAGCAAAAAGTCACTCAGCAAATCAATGACCTCTTTGAAGTCGCCGAACAAGTCAAAGACCATGCGTCCAAGAATTTGCTGCTCTGGTTCCTGAATGAACAGATGGAGGAAGAAAAATCCGTGAAGGATATGTTGGATCGCCTGAAACTCGCGGGCAATGATCCTGCAAGTCTGCTGGTGTTGGATCGGGAAGCCGCCCAACGAAAAGGAGCAACCGAAAGTCAGGAAGCTGACGCGTCCCATTGACCCTCCGCCAGGAACGCGTGCGACATCTCTACGTTCATATTCCTTTCTGCCACAGGATTTGCCCCTACTGCAGCTTCTACAAACACACCCCAGGAGCAACGCCGATGGGAGACTTCGTGGATTCCCTTTTGAAGGAAGCGGAACGCCAGAGCTCTTTGATCCAAGAGCCTTTGCTGACGGTTTACTTCGGAGGCGGCACCCCGACGGCCTTGAGTGAAACCCATCTCTACCGATTGATCCGTGGCCTTCAGGAAAGGCTACCGATCGGAAATGACATCGAATTCACCTGCGAAGCCAACCCCCGAACGGTGACCCGAAATAAAGCGATGATGATGCGCGAATGCGGCGTCAATCGTGTCAGTTTAGGCATTCAAGCTTGGGATCCAGCCACTCTCAAGACCTTAGGGCGAGATCACGAGCCCGACGATGCATTGGAGACTTATCAGGTTCTTCAGCAAGCTGGCTTTGCCAATTTGAACTTAGATTTGATGTTCTCCATCCCCGGCCAATCCATGGAGCAGTGGCAACAAACGCTGGATTTAACCCTTCGTCTGAAGCCGCAGCACATCTCTGCCTACAACCTGAACTATGAAGAGGACACGGACTTCTTTCAGCGACTGAAGCGCGGTCAATACCAGGTGGATGAAGAGCGAGACGCCTCCTTTTTCTTTCAGGCGCACGACCTGCTAGAGGCGGCAGGTTATGAGCATTACGAGATCAGCAACTACGCGCAACCAGGCCATGCATCGGCCCACAATGCCGCCTATTGGATGGGGCATGATTATCTGGGATTAGGTCCAGGAGCATGGAGCACGATTCATCACCGACGTTGGCAAAACATGCCGGATACCTTGGGCTACATCAAGGCCATGGCTGATGATACCAGCACTGCCCTACCCGCCGAAAACCTCACGGAAGCCGACTTTAGAACAGAACGTTTTGGTCTGGAGTTGAGAACCAAGCACGGACTCGACCGTGGCATGATCCGACCGTCCGAAGCCGCACTGCTCCATGCACTGATCACGGACGGACTCATTGAAGAAACCCAGGGGCGGCTCCGCCTGACGCGAGCCGCGATGCCATTGGTGGATTCGATCGCTGTGGCGCTGTTGGGCACCGATTGATTTGTTTGGCCCCGACACGGCTGCTCACATTGAATGGACGCTCTCGGCAACGCTTGACTGAAAGCGTCCCGTAGGCAGGTGGCAACGCCGAGACTTTCAACCATCCATCAAGGCTTGCTGGGGTCTTTCGCAACGGCCCTCCCAGCTCTGCTGGCTGAAACCTTTTGCACTTCCACCCAAAGAGCCACGATGAACCAGATTGCCGCAATTAAAGTCCATGGGGATGGCGTGGAAAGAACCCAGCGTAGTTGCGACCTTGAGGGCGCCAACGGCAACCTTCGCCAGGTTTGCCACCGCTCGTATCGAAACGAAGACCACAGATCGTCATGAAGACATGATCACCTGGCTTCACCCAAATGGTGATAAAACGACCTTCTCCTGGCTGACCATAGTTAGCAAAACCTCGAGATGTCAGCGGTGATTTGAGCAGACCAGCCTTGATCAACGTGTAAGAGGTTGAGCTCGAGCAATCATAAGCGTTGTCCTCGACACGCACATGGCCACGCCCACGAGCATACGGGCTTTCCTGCAAATGATTGGCCGCATTGATGACGTATTGCACCTGCACTGGCAGGTTGGCAGAGCACGCTGCGATGTTACCCTGAAGGCGGATCAAGTGGCTGGCTGAGGCAGCTGAGCTTAGGCCCGAGCTACGTGCTAATATCGCCCGTTGGGCGTTGTAGGCCGCCAGCTGCTGTTGATAGATGACCAGCTGCTGCTGATACACCGCAAGCTTCTGTTGATACTCTGCCCACTCTTGATGACGAATGGCAGAAACAGCCCGGGAGTCCTGAGCGCTGACCTCTTGAGCAGCCAAATCACAAGCGATTAGCAGCGAAATGAGGGCGATGGCAGCAGGGGACGCCATGGTTAAATTTACAGATTATATGGTTTTTATATAAACCAAGATTCAAGAGCAAGGTTAAAATCTTAGTTTCTCAGTTTCTTCGGAAGAAAGGAGCCGTCGTTGGCTGCTCTGCGATGATGGCTGTTCTAGAGTTGGCACCCTCCGATTCTTCCACGTGCAAAGGGTTTCCCATTCCCAACCTGGGAGAAGCCTCTCGTTTTGAATGGAGATTTCTTTGAGAATGACTTCCGGCCCTATTCTTCCTCGGATGAATCGCTTGTGAAAACTTTCACAAACGGGTTGCCCCTCAGATGGCTGACGCGTATTCCTCGGAATCTTATTCCCCCTGAAGACCATGGTTGCACCCGCTGAATCCGCTGAAACACTTGCCGCCTACGACTCCAAAATCGAGGGCAATGTCATCATCACCAAGCTCGATGCAGCGGTGAATTGGATGCGAAAAAACTCGCTATGGCCTATGCCCATGGGTCTTGCCTGCTGCGCGATTGAAATGATGGCCGCTGCTTGCAGTCGCTATGACCTGAGCCGCTTTGGCATGGAGGTGATGCGCTTTTCTCCTCGTCAGGCAGATGTGATGATCGTGGCTGGCACTGTGACTTACAAGATGGCGCTGGCTGTGAAGCGCATCTGGGACCAGATGCCCGAACCAAAGTGGTGCATCGCCATGGGGGCTTGTGCATCCAGCGGTGGCATGTATCGCAGTTACGCAACCTTGCAGGGCATTGACAATTTGATTCCCGTCGATGTTTACATCTCGGGATGTCCTCCACGTCCTGAAGCATTGCTCGAAGGGCTGATGCGTTTGCAGAAGAAGATCGAAACGGAGCACTCCATTTTGGATCAGAAAAAAGAATTGATTCAGGAACTTGTTGCCTAACCCGCTCTGACTAACCTTTGATTTGAAAAAGACCATGACTCTTTCGCAGATGGTACAGGCCTTGAAGGAAAAGTTTGCTGATTCAGTGCTGCAATCCATTGAGTTCCGAAATGAACAAACCTTGCACATTGCCTTCACAGCTATTCCCGCTGTCTTGAAGTATTGCCGCGATGAATTGGCCTTCGATTTCTTGGTGGACATTTCAGCACTTGATCATCTCGGCGAAGAGCCTCGCTTCGAGATGGTGTACGAGCTTTATGGCATGTCTCATCACTGTCACCTGCGCATCCGGAGCAAGGTGCCAGATGGTGAAAGTGTGCCCAGTGTGACTTCGATCTGGAAAACCGCCGATTGGCATGAGCGCGAAGCCTGGGACATGATGGGCATTCACTTTTCAGGGCACCCCAATCTGAAGAGGATCTTGATGTGGGAAGGCTACCCTTATTTCCCGCTGAGAAAAGACTTCCCACTTGCGGGCAAGCCCAGTGATTTGCCAGAAGTGGGCTTCACGCGTCCCGCTCCCATGGCTGACGGACCTTTCGTCACAAGCGCTGGAGCCAAGGATACCGTAGCCCGTGAGCCACGCGCCAAACACGTCGATTGAATTCAGCGTCCACCGTGACGTCGATTGAAGTCCTGCTTGAAGGAATCTGCAAGGATCTCCTCCACTTTAGTAAGTTCGATCAATCCAGCGTAAATTTCGACCACTCGGTTGCCGCCTTCTTCTCCGGAAACAATATCGGTCGGGCCATAGTCGCCGCATAAATCTGCACTGCGCCCCAAGACTTCTTGAATCACATCATTCACCGAACGTGCACGTCGTTGGCTGAGGCGGATGTTGCTGGCTTGGCTGCCTGTCATGGACGCATAACCGACAACGAGTAGCTGACAGTCGGGATGAGAAAGCAAGGGCGCTATGGCTGGATTTTTCAGAGCACCTTGTGTCGCCTTCACCTGCTCAGGCTTCATTTCATGCTCGTTATGGCCAAAAGAAACCGAGGCGACACGCACGGCACGGCGAAGACGTGAGACGATGGTTCGCAACATTTCTTTATCTTTCTCTGTGAAGTGGAGATTGGCTTTTTCGATCCGTTCCATCAAGAAGGTGCGCATCCGATCGCCGATGGCGGCTTGATCCTGACTGGCTTTTTTCGCATCGGTCATCGCCTGAGCGGGTTGGGCTTCGACCTTGGCCTGAACGATGGCTGGAGTCCGAGGCGTGGCTGGGGTGATTGCTGACGGCTGAGACTGCTGCCCGGGGGGCAAAGTCACCGCCACAGTGCCGATAACTGGGGCCTCAAGACCGGGTCGAATCTCGACCTCAAAGGCGCGCGTCTCTTGCTTGCCATCTTTGCGGGTGGCGCTGAATTCTCCTTTGAACTTGCCTGCTTTTTCAGGTCTGCCCGTTATCCGCCAACTGCCAGAGCCCGCTGGTTTTTGCTCCACGCGCAGTCCCGACACGGGTTCACCGAGCCATCGCAGCGTGAGCGCGTTGACCCCATTCACGATCTTTGTGTAGCTGGTGGCAGGGATGGGCTTGTTTTCGATCAAAGGCAGCGATTGAGGATGAAACACCCAATCCGCCTGCATCCTTTCTTTGACCACCAGCGTCAGCATCGCCGGGAGGGCTCGGCGAGTGCCACGCACGCCATGAATCTGCAGAACATGCTGCCCCGGCTGCCGGGGAGCACCTGTGAGGAAATAGTCCCAACCCTTGTGGAATTCCTCGCCGCTATCGAACGTGAGACCGTCTGGCAGCGCCGTCTTTTCCGCTGCCAACTGACCTTTTAAAACCGTCACACGCACATCGGGCAGCTCCTGACCTAGGTTCACTTCGACAAAATCAGGTTCGACGATGATCTCGGGTTCCTTGAGGTGCTGTGCGAGCTGGAAACCACCCCAAGCGGCCAGGGCGGCAAATGCCACGATGATGGCAAGCCTGCGATGACTGGGCGGTTTGATGTCGAGTTCCTCCAGCACCGGCGTGGGCGCGGGCTCTGGTGGAGATTTCCCGCCGTCGTCCCAGCGATTCCAGACAATCGGCGAGCGCATCCCTTGGGGCCGACGTGGCGAGCTTGGATTGGAAGCACCTGCCTCCTGCACAGGCAGAGATTGCAACGCAGGAGCCGAGGGCTGGGAAGGCTGCACATGGGACGGGTGATCAGCTTGCTTCCAAGATTCATCATCCAACGGCGCAGACGAGAACGAGGGCAACTTTGACAAGCTAGCCGCATCCTGGTTCTGGAAAGCGATCTGGACGGAAGGGCTGAGTGAAAAAGGGATATCGCCCAGGGTTTGCAGCAGAAGTGCCTTTGGCGCGGGTCTCAAGCCAGCTAGGATCAAAGAGCTACCCTGAGTGGCACACCACAGCTGCAGCTCCATCAGCAGCGACAGAGCCGCGGGGTCGATGTCGGAGACTTGGGCAAAGTCGAGGATGATTTTGCAACCTTTGTTCACCGAGGTCTTCAGGCTCGCGATGAGCTTGACACCGGCTGCAGGGTCCAGAGCCCCCTGGAGGGATGCAAGGTAAACACCGTTCGCGTTTTGGATAGAGAATGGCATAACGGGATGGCAGGCTATACCGTTAACCCATTCCGCCCGTCAAGCTTTCCACCGTCAGAACCACCGCCAGGCACGACTTTCGCAGGCGTCTGTCCACGCATCAGATCAGTCGAGGAACTGAAACTCGTTCGAGATCATCAGCACCTGCGCTAGCTGAGCGAGAGGTGACTGCGGTTTCGTTCGGTTCAGGGGCCAGCCGTCCGGACCACAGAAGTCTGTGTCCGATTTGGTGATCATGGCTAAGCTGCCATCGGCATTGATGCGCTCGATCTTGGGCGACCAGCTGTAGCCATCGCTGTCGGTGCTGCCTTCGCAGTCCACCACGAAGGAAAGAGTCTCGCCCTCCTGGACTTCGACCTCAGCCTTCACATCGACGCTCTCCACAGGCTTCAGCAGTCGATTAAAGATAACTCCCTGACGGCTCGACACGATCAGGGCACGGATGCCATTGCCACGTTCACTGGTGCGCTTCAGCACGCCACTAAGGCGTAGGCGCTCTTGAGGGAAAGGAGAGGTCCACTGGAGCACGGAAGCAAAATCGCGCCCGGGATGGCCACCGTTTCCGGCCAAGAAAAGATGGCCGAAATCCTTGTCAGGAAAGGCATCGGTCGGAAACCAGCGGTTCTTGGTCTGAGCCGTTTGGCCGAAGTGCTGCATTCGCTTCACCACGCCGAGCTTGTGCTGCCCAGAACCATCTTTTTCCACTTTGCCGTAGCCGTAGTTCCAGACAAACGCGCTGCTGCGCCGACGCAGCTCCTGGCTATCATGTAAAAACCTCTGCGCTAATTCGACCTCCTCTGGCCGTGGATCACGATGCAGCACTCGATGGTAAAGGCTGGTGATCGACTGGCCATCGACCTCACTGCCGCGGATATCCGTCTTTTCAGCGGCCCGACTGGCCCGCTGCGACATGAAGGGACTGTTGATCAAAAACAGCGCCTGCTGCGGCACGGTCGTCACGTAGCGCATCGGGCTGTGGCTGTCTGGATTGGCAAAGTCAAACATGGCAGGCACGGTGGGTTGGTCATACCGGTTCACCATCAGGAAGAGGCTGCGGCGCAGATCTGCCTTGGCGTCATCGTGCGGCACAGGCCTGCCTTTTTGGATACCCAAGTCGAGATCGGCACTGGCCTGGAGCAAGGCATCACGCATCGATTCGTAGTCCAGACGCTGGCGATTGTAGCGGCTCAGCAGTTCATTGTCGGCATCCTTGAGCGCCTTTAGCTCGGTCAGGTCACTGCTCTGCTGCCAGGTGCGGCTGGTCAAAATGTAGTGATGCAGCTTCTTCAGACTCCAGCCATGATCCATGAGGTAGGCGGCCAGATGATCGAGCAGTTCGAGGTGTACTGGCTTCGGCGTCTGCACCCCGAAGTCGCTGGTTTGTCCCACCAAGGGTTTGCCAAAGTGAAGCTGCCAGACCCGGTTCGCGATGACACGCGCCGTCAGGGGATTGTCTCGGCTGGCGATCTTTTGCGCCAATTCCAGACGTCCTGAACCATTTTGGAAGGTTTGACCGCCGAACATGGTCAGCCAGCCCCGTGGTGCGGAATCACCCTGCCGTGCAGGATTTCCGCGCATGAAGACCCGCACGTCGTTGGGCTTGGGCTTATCCAGACTGACCATGGCACGGGGTGGTGCACCGGCGTGCTCACTTTCCAGCTTCACGCGGTCGTTGCCGAACTTGGTGATTTTGTCCAGGTCCTTGCGGGTGAAGAAGACATTGGCCTGCTCCACGGGCACCGCCATGGGGCTGGGATCGGCGAGCAAGATCTCACGCACCTGCTTCCAGTCGGCATTGTCAGGCTCTTTTCCATCCAGGCAGGTCAGGAAGATATCCGCATACATCTGCGTGATGTCAGCAAAGCTTTTCGGCACGGGGCGCTTGGCCAACTCATTGCGTGGCACGGCATTCAAACCGCTGGTGGGCTGGGTGAGTGAGGCGACCAGCGTGGGAGCCTTGGCAGCAAAGTCTGCCGCAGGCACATCGGCAAAGGCTTTCCAGGCGATCATGACCGGATGCGGCTTGCCGTTGAGTGCATGGCGCTGCACGAAGTCACCCCACTTGTCAGCAACCGTGTCCCGCAGCTTGAGCTGGCCGGCACGGCCTTTCATGGCAGTGCGGTCTTTGATGCCCGACGCTTCCTGAGCAAAGGCCAAGTATTGCTGCACACGCTCAGGGCTGCGGATTTCCTGGTACACTTCCTTTTTGAAGGCCAGCTCCTTCGCAGCGATCTCAGCCACCTTCGCTTCATAGTCGCGGAAGGCGGCCTCATCCGCCGCTTTGCCAATCACCGGCAAGTCTTTTTGCTCAGGCTGTTCGGTACTGTTGAAGATGGAATACAACGCATAATAATCTTTGCTCGGGATCGGGTCATACTTGTGGTTATGGCAGCGTGCACAGCCAACGGTGAGGCCCATCATGCCACGAGTGACGACATCGATGCGGTCGTCGATCTGCAAAAGACGGTCGCTGATGAACTTGTCTCCGACATTGAGGAAACCCAGCGCAGCGAGCGAAGGGTGCCCAGGCTGGTTGGCGTGGATCTTGTCCGCTGCGATTTGCAGCATCAAAAATTGGTCGTAGGGCAGGTCTTCATTCAGCGACTGCACGACCCAGTCACGGTAGGTGTAGGCATAGGGATAGTTGATGTTGCGACCTGCGACTTGATAACCATCCGTGTCGGCGTAGCGCGCGACATCCAGCCAATGCCTAGCCCAACGCTGACCATAGCCCGGACTGGCGAGCAGGCGAGTCACCAGCTTGTCCACATTCGGCTCACGGATGAAGGCCTGCACCTCCTCGTAGCTGGGTTGCAGCCCGGTCAGAGTGACGTGAATGCGGCGGCAGAGAGTGGCGGGATCCGCGCTCGGCGCGAAGTCCAATCCTGAGGCCTTCAGCTTGGATTCGACCAGGCGATCTACACTCGCACCCGACTGAGATTTGACCGCCACAAAGGCCCAGTGGCTCTTCCAGTCGGGAGCTTCGTGAGCCACTTCGTGTTCGGCAGGCCAAGGCAGTCCCATGGCGATCCATTTTTCGATCGCGGCGATCTGCTCAGGCTTCAGCTTGTCGCCCTTCTTGGGCATGGCTTCCACGCCAGGGGCATGGTTGATCATCTTGAAGAGCTTCGAGGCAGCGGCATTGCCAGGTTCTACCACCTTGCCGTAGTCGCTGCCCTTCATCAGGGCGGAGCGCAGGTCCACGCGCAGTCCATTCTCGTGCTTGTGCCCAGCGTGGCAGTCATAGCAATTCTCCGCCAGCACAGGACGCACGTACTTTTCAAAGAACTCAATCTGGTCGGGTGGAAAGGAAGCCGTCTCCGCAAGCACGACAGGCGCGTAGAGCGTGGCAGAAAGACCACTCAGAAGAAAAAACAGACGTGAAACAGGGGATGTCATGGGGGGACAGACAGCTAGCAGGATGCTCCATAGCACCGCGAAAAACATACGAGCGTCACAGCGATGCCTTGCAGCTCTTCTCAGTGCAAAGTGTGTGCCTCGCCTTCCATGTGCGCTGAATTCGCTGCCACACAGGGCAGCATGATGGCGTCCTTCATGCCATGCAGGATCTTTTTGTCGGCAGGACATACCGTGGCTAGCACGCCGGCAAGATGCACCTGCTCCGTTCCCTGGGGAATGAAGTAGTACGGGCAAAGTCGCACACGGGCCTTCATGGGAACCGCTTCCTGCCGGGCATCATCCCAGCGCGTGTGGACGACAATGCGGCCTTTGTGAAAGCGCTGAAGCAGATAAGGATTCTGTGGGTAAGCCGCCAGGGCTTCATCCAGAGCCCGCGACCACTCTTCCTGCGACAGATCATGCCCAATGGACACGCTGCGCGAGCCCCAGCCGATCTCGGAAAAGCCGCTGACCTTCAGGACCAGTTCGCGCTGCTTGCTGCCGAATCGTCGCACCTCCTCCCATCCATGCGTCTCCAGCCCAGGCAGCACCGCAGTGGGTGGAAGCGGCGCAGGATCGACCACCCAGCCCTGCGGAATGATCCGATGCAGCAAGTGCAGGTCCTCAGGCCTGAGCTGCTGCTGCCACCAGAACTGCAACTGCGGACAGTGAAAGAGAACCAACCACAGCTTTTCCTCCAAGTAAGCTTTGAGCGGTGGAGTGAAGTGCAAATCCCCCTGCTCTGCCATGCGCAGCATTTCCAGGGAAAGATCCACTTGGTCGAGGTCAAAAAGCTCAAAGAAACGATACAGGCTAGTCCCATGCAATTCATGGGGCGTGAGATTCCAGGGATTCATCACCGAGCGCGGGTAGGCGCTGCTGGCTCGGTCATTCAGACGACCAACCAGCCATTCCATCTCCGGCTGATAGTCGCCCGACTCCCGCGAGACCAAAATATCCTCTTGAGGGAAAGCGGACGCAAAACCGTCGATCATGCCTTCGCGGCCCCCGATCACCGCCTGGCCGAGATCCGCGTAGGTCTCGTTCAGCCAGGCCGTCAGGCCGATGCCGCCGGGCAGCGAGTCGATCTCCGCCAAAGTGAATCCTTCTTCCGTGAGCACGAGGTCAGGCCGCAACACTCCAGGTAAGTCGTCCCGCCACCGAGACTGACGGCCGAGCTTCACCACGCGCTCGGATTTGCCCTGATCCATGAGCACGGCGATCCAGGCGAGCTCAGGCTGCGCGAGGCTAGCGTGGTAAAGTCGATCACAGGCACGCTGAAAAGCACGCAAAGCAGGCCCCAGTGCCTCCAGCGTCGCGATCATGTCCGCACTCAAAGGAAAGGCATCGGGCGAGAGCAGCCATTCTTTGTCCCGAAACATGCCCTGGGCAGGCATGGACTGGCGAAGGTGAGCGATACGGTCAGCAGGCGTGGACATGGGATCAAATCGGGCGCAGGGCGCCGCGCTGGTTGCGACTGCCGCAGGAGGGACAGGTGCTGACCGTGCCATGCTCCGTAGGCGTGTAGGTGCAGCTGCAAAGGCGGCACTGGATGGCGATCCGCCGGCGGCGAACCTCACGACGACGTTCTTGCCAAAGGGTCCAGGTCCACAGGGCTACCACCAAGGTAACGCCGATCAGCATGACCAAGACGATGAGAGAGCTGAGGTGAAGTCGGATCATGGCGCGTTCGCTTTTTCGACCTGCCAGCCAAAGGTAACCTCGACCCATTCGAGTTCGGCATCGCCCTTCTCCAAAGGCTGAAAGCGTGAGGAAAGAAGGGCCGCGTGGAGCCGAGCCGTGACCTGAGGATCTTCTGAACTGCCCAACGCCAGCACAAGCTGTGGGCGTCCCATGGCATCTAGCCCGACACGGAACCTGACCCGCTCTGGATCAAGCAAGGGAATGCCCGCAAGATCACCCGAGCGGAGCACAGGCCTGCCAGAAACCTGCATGAGCAGTCGTGCCACGGAGCGTGAGCCCACAGGGGTCGGCAGAGCAGCTCGTGGCAATGGCGGCAACACATCCTCCACCCGGACCACCCCCAAAGGAACACTCACCTGGCTAGGCGTGGTGGGGTCTTCCGCACGCAGGGTTGCCTGAAAACCAAGGTTACCTGGACGGAAAGCTGGCAACAAAACGGAGGGAACCTCACTCGCTGCCATGGACTCACTCGGCAGCAAGGCGAAGCTGCGATCCATCGCACGATGAATGAGGGCGCGCTCTGCAGGCACCTCAGGGTTGAGTAGAATCATCTGCTGAGGTCTCGCGACAAAAGTCGGTGTCTCGGGTGTGACGATGCGGAACAAGATGAACAACGAAGCCAAGCCGAGCAGCGTGATCATCACAAAACCACCCAGCCAAAGAGAAGACACATCATGGCGCCGCCAGTCAAAGATCAGCGGAGATTCCGAGGCGGGCCGGTGCTTCATCGGGCGCTAGCAGGTTTTTCCGGAGGCGGAGTGGTGGACAGGGCGACTTCGTAGCCTAACTCCATGGCTAGGCTGCCGACCTCAGCAAAACGTCCTGCCGGTGCCTGGCGGTCGGTGTGCAGAAGCAGCATGCGCTCACCACTGCGCCCTTGCTGTAACTCAGTGCGCAATTGCTCCCAGGTGACTTTTTTACCATCAAAATACATCGGCGTACCGTCCCCGCCGGCCAGGGTGACGATATGAGCCCGATCAAAGCCTGTCAGACGACTGCTCGACCGGGGTTTTTCCACCTTGATCCCGGACTGCTCCACAAAGCCGCTGCTGAAGAGAAAACAGACCAACAACAGCAGGATGGCATTCAACAGAGGAGTGACGTAGATCCAGGGGCTCTGCCTGGGCAGATGACTCTCAAGCTTCATGAGGCGGAACGGATAGGATCACGGCTGCACCTTCCTGGAGCGCGCCTTAGTCGCAGGAGCATCTTCGAGGGGTTGACGGAACTCGACGATGTTATTGGCAGCACGGGAATCTTCGATAAGGTTGACAATCTCCACCCCAGCACGCTCCATGTCATGCATGATGGAACGGGCTCTTGCGCTAAGAAAGGCATAAAACAAGTAAGCCGGAATCGCCACCACAAGGCCCAGAGCTGAGGTAATCAGGCTCTGGTAAACGCCCCGGGCCACCTCAGCAGGTGTCGTGAAGCCATTCGTGCTCGAAAGATTGGTAAAGCTATCCAGCAACCCGATGACCGTACCCAAAAGACCAATCAGCGGCCCTGCGTGGGCGATGGCATTCAAAATCGGCAAATAACGCTCCAGACGAGGCACCTCGAGCTGGCCTGCCTCTTGAACAATCTCCTTCAATTGTTCACGTGATGCATGCTGGCGCAGGATGGCGGCATGGATCACACGCCCAGCCGGAACACGCGTCGCCACACATTCCTGGAGAGCTTCTGCAAAATGACGCCGGCGGATCAGAGCTGCAAGACCTGCGAGAAACTCGCCAACATTCATGCTCGCCCGATGGTAGTAGGCCAGCCTCTCGAAAAAGATCGCCAGGGAAAACGCAAGGCACGCCATCAGCAGCCAGACCAAGGGGCCGCCTTTGGAGATGAGTTCGGTCATAATCTGCGAAAAATGGGATGGAAAATCAGATGGCAAAGCCGCAAAGCGCCCGCCGTAGCCCCTAGCCAAGAGCATGAGGGATGCCTCTTGATTAAAATTCCAAGAAACGCCACAAGTCTAGCCCTCATCTTACACGGAGCCAAACATTTTGCACCCGACTGTCTCCAGCGTCCCTGAACGAGCTCGCGTCCTTCTCGTGGAGGAAAGCCTGCCCTACCGACGCGTGATCCGAGAGGCGCTCACTAGCTTTCGCGTCTGTGAGGTCGATGACTGTCCAGTGGCTGAGCGTGCTTTTGAGATGGCATTACACCGCCCGTATCAGCTGCTGATCCTGGCCGTCTCCCTGCCTGACATGAGCGGCGTCATGCTTGATCGCCTCATCGCCCGTGCCTACCCACTGGCCCATCCAGGCAGCCACACCGCCCCACCCGTGATTTTTTTGACCCAAAACGAACACAGCAGTGAACTTGCGCCAGACCAACGCAATGCTCGCCGCCGTGGCAACGTTACCTATCCACCTAGGCTAGACGTCTTGCTGCCGCTAACCGCAGGCCTGCTACCCAAACGTCTTCCCTAAAGCCCCGTCGCCCGCCTTCCTGTGTTCCCTGATAGCTCCGCATCTCACCCTGCCGTCAAAATCTGCGGCATTACCCAGCGTCAGCAAGCGCATGACATCGTGGCCCTTGGTGCCGATGCCCTAGGGATCAATTTTTGGCCCAAGTCCAAGCGCTACCTTCCGCTCGACCAGACTCACTGGCTGCCTGAACTGCATGGCAGCACGACGCTGGTCGCCGTGCTGGTGAACGCCGATGACCGCACACTGGACACCCTGCTGACCGAAGGCCTCGTCCACATCCTGCAACTCCATGGAGACGAGACCCCTTCCCAGGTCGCCTTGCTGCAGGAACGCGGTGCCCAGGTGATCAAAGCCCTTGCCGTAAGAGACCGCGCTTCCCTCAAACAAATCGGTGACTACCCATGCGAAACCATTCTGCTGGATGCCTACAACCCTGGGCTTTATGGCGGCACGGGGGAAACCTTTCCCTGGGAGCTGGCTAGGCTTGCCCAAGACCTTTTCCCCGACAAGCGCTTCATCCTATCGGGCGGACTGACCCCTGGCAACGTCCGCGAAGCGATTGAAGCGACTCAGCCCGCCGCTGTCGATGTGGCCAGTGGTGTCGAGTCAGCCCCAGGCATCAAGAATCTGCAACTTGTCAGCGCTTTCATCGAACAGGTTCGCTGCGCCAGCCTGAGCTAAACCTTTCTCTGCGAGGATCTCTCCATGTCCCTTCCTCCCCTGGCGCAAGTCTCTGCCCTCCTCCGTCATCGACGCTCCATCAAGCCCGCCGACTTAGATCCCCACCGCGTGGTTGAGACCGAGCTACTCACTCAAGTCCTCGAAGATGCCACCTGGGCCCCCAATCATGGCCTAACTGAACCTTGGTTGTTTCATGTCTTTCAGGGGGCAGCGCGCCATGAACTGGCGGAAAAACTCCAGCAAGCCTATCGAGACACCACCCCTGCCACCGAATTTCGCGAAGACAAGCTAGCGAAAATGGGACAAAGCCCACGACAAGCCCCAGTCGTCATCGCCGCAGTCATGAAAAGGCATGGAGCGGGCGGCAAAATCCCCGAGATTGAAGAAATCGAAGCCGTCGCCTCCGCCCTACAAAACCTGCAAATCAGCGCAACCGCTGCCGGCCTCGCGGGCTACTGGTCCTCTCCCGCCGTTGTCGATGCACCGGAGTTCAAACGTTGGCTAGGCCTAGACAAGGCGGACCGCTGCGTTGGCCTAATCTACCTCGGCTGGCCCAAAGCCGACCTCTCCTGGCCTCGCAGCATCCGCCGCCCCCTTGCCGAAAAAGTCATCTGGCATTCTTGAGCAAAACCACGCCCTGCACCCAGGCCTGCAGCGCACTTTGCCAAGACCGAATGGGGGCGCCGATCCAATGCGAAAGTCGGTCATTAGCCATGACGGTGTAGCGCGGACGTTGGGCCGTGAAACCAGTGAAATCATCCAGTCGATTTCCCTCAACAGATACAGCTTGTGACAAAAGGCCTGCTTGCCAGGCTTGGTCACAAACTTCTTGGGCGTACGTTTGCCAAGTGGCTCGACCACTGTTGCACAGATGCAGGATTTTTTCGTCCCAAGCCTCCCTCAGCCACAGCTGCTCTAACCATTGAGCAATGTCATGCATACTCGTTGGCACACTCCATTTGTCGCCGATGCCAGCGACGGGTTGGCCTGCCTGGGCTTGACGCAGAATTTGATCGGGAAAAGTTCCTGCCGTGCCGAAGAGCCATGAAACCCGAGCCACCAGAGCACGAGAGCAGGCCTCCAAGACGGCAATCTCTGCCTCTCTTTTCGTTCGCCCATAATGGCAGACCGGTTCAGCGATACAGTTTTCGGTGAGAGCGATGTCTTGCTGCCCTCCAAAAACGTAATCAGTGCTGATGTAGATCATGGGAATACCGCGCGCCTCACAATGAAGTGCAAGCTGGTGACTCGACTCGGTGTTCACTCGGCTGGCGAGTTCTGGCTGACGCTCGCAGGCATCAGGGCTGCCCATGGCAGCAGCATGGATGAGCAAATCGAAATCGAGACGACGCAAAAAAGCAGAGACCTCAGCTGGCCGAGAAAGATCGAGCTCGGCTCGTGGCGGCATCAAAAGCGTATGTCGAGCGCGGTAGTGTTGGCACAGCGTGCCTCCGAGCCGTCCAGTTGTGCCGGTGATTAGTATTTTTCTTCCCTCAACCATAACACCGTTGACTTGTCGATGGCTCCATCGCTTGCAATCCCTTTCCACGCATTCATCATGCATCACAGGCCGATGTGCAATGCCTCAAGGAGACCGTGAATCCAAGCACCCAACTCATCCATGACCCAGCCATCCATCGCCATCATCGGCGCCGGTCTCGCCGGCCTAGCCTGCGCGCGACATTTGGCTCGTGCAGGGCTTGCGTTCCGGATCTTTGAGGCGGGAGATGCCGTCGGCGGAAGGTTGCGCTCGGATCGAGTGGATGGTTTCACGCTGGATCGTGGCTTTCAGGTTTTGCTCACGGCCTACCCAGAAGCAAAACAGCTGCTGGATTTCGACGGTCTGAATTTGCGACCACTCTACCGAGGTGCAGATGTTTTTTTCCAAGGCAAGCGCCACCTGCTCGCCGATCCCTTTCATCACCCCATCGATGCTCTGAAGAGCCTGCCTGATGGGCTAATTCCTTGGATGGACAAGTGGCAAATGCTAATGCTCTGCAAGGAGGCTTCTGGCATCCGGTCCGTAGAGCGCCGCCTGCCAGAAATGGAGACCGAAGATTACCTGAAGGACTTTGGATTCAGCCATGAGGCGATCGACCGCTTCTTTCGTCCATTTTTTGGCGGTGTGTTTCTGGAAAAAGACCTCCGGACTTCCGCGAGAATGTTCCTTTTCCTTTACTCCATGTTTCAAAAAGGCGGGGCGGCGATCCCGGCACATGGAATTCAGGCGATTCCAGAGCAGTTAGCCGTGGCGTTGCCACCTGAGAGTCTGCGTCTGAATAGCCCCGTGGCCGCGATCCAACCTGGCCATGTGACCCTCAAATCCGGCGAAATCGTGAAAGCGAGCCACATCATCCTGGCCGTGAGCGAGGAGGCCGCCTTTCACCTGCTACCTGAATCGGTAGGAGAGAAACCCAAGCCCCCTCGTGGCACAACCTGCCTCTACTTTGCCACGAGCGATCCACTCCCAGGTCGATCCATCTTATGCCTCGATGGAGAAAACCGAGGGCCGGTCAACAATGCTTGTGTGCTGACTCATGCGGCCCCGGAACGGGCTCCCCACGGACAGCATTTGATCAGCACAAGCATCATCGGCACCCCATCGAGTGCTGAGCTAGAGGAAGTCGTGCGAGAACAAATGGCACGCTGGTTTGGCCAAGCAGCAAGACGCTGGCGGCACCTGCGCACCTACCAGATCCGCCATGCGCAACCCGAAGGCAGACAACTTCACCCGGGAAACGGTCCACTGCCTGCGATGATCACCCCCGGGCTCTACCGTTGTGGCGACTACGTGGAAGATGTCTCCATCAATGGTGCCCTCGTGAGCGGTCGCCGCGCGGCTGAAGCCGTTCTGAGCTCTTTAAGTCTGCATTGACTTACGCCGGATCTTCCCCGGCTCGTGACCTTAGCCCTCGCTATCTCCCTCCTGAATCGCTGAAGTCATTTGGAATCAAAAAAGGGGATTCCTAGACGCTTCGCCATACGCTGGGGTCGTCTCAAGGCCTCAGCCATCCGCTGGCCCTCGTCGGCACCACGAAGGTCTTGGCAGTCTGGGTGTGCCTCCGGTGAGTCGATCAATCCCAGATGGTGCAAGACATGAGCAGTGCTCTGCTTGTAAGGGGAAGCACTCATGCGCGCATCCAAGCGGAAGACCAAGTCTTCAAACGACTGAAATGCCTCAAAAAGCTTGTAAACACGGGTATCAAAACGGCCTGAGCCGGTCTTGAACTTCTTCTCCACCACATCATCCAGCAGCCACATGTCACGCGCGGCACAAATCAACGGACAGGCACTAACCCCTGCCCCGATCAGCAGCGGCAGACCCAGACGAATCGCAGTCGGAATGCCGTAGTCATCCCCACTGTGAGGCGCAAAAGGTAAATTCAGCGCACGGCACATCGACGCCCAGTAAAGAAAATGTGGCTCATCCAGAGTGCTGATCTTTCCCCCCACGTACTTCGGATGCATGGCGATCTGATGCAGCAGCCAGGGTTCATAAGGCGTGGCCCAAGGGACAAAAGAAGGCTCCAAGGCATGAGCGATGGCCGGATGCGTAATGTGCTCCGCAATGTCAAAGTAGGCATCTCGCCGGGCCTCTGGCTCCAAGAGGTTCAAAAGCCGAGAAGTCATGATCATGACCTCTGCATTGGTGTGATCTTGAGCGATATCGAGCAAAGGCCAGTAACGCTCGGCCTTGAACACCTCATCGTTCTGCGCACCGCGGGCAGTCACGCCAGCGATGAATTTGGCATCTGGAAAATCTGACCGAAACCTCCGCAGGACCTCCGCGTAAAGCTCATCCGAAAGGTCGAAAATGTAACCTGTATCCGCATTCAACACGAAGACCATCTCCACGCCATAATAATCCCCGCACTGCTGCATCCAGCGCACGCTGCGGGAAAAGCCTTCCCAGTCTGGCTGACCAGCTTTGAAAGGCAGCAGAGTCGCCACACATAGCCGCGCTTTGGTTTGATGATCGACGAGAGCTTCTTCCGCCGTGTGAGCCCAAATCGTTTCACCCCAACGAGTCGTTGGCTTCAGGTCCTTGGCATCAGCGATGAGGTCGATCATATATGATCGCATCTACCGTGCAGATTAGGCCTGAGCAAGCACCGTTTTACATCATCCCGAAAAGTCGAAAAAACCTACGTCTCGTTGTCGAGCCAATCCATCGGCCCATCTCCGGCTCAATAAGGAGCGTGCCCAGGTGTGCGCGCGAAAGCGACCACGTCGCGGATGTTGCTGACGCCCGTGACAAACATCAAAAGCCGCTCAAATCCCATGCCGTAGCCCGCATGAGGAACCGATCCGTAGCGTCGCAGATCCACATACCAGCGGTAGGTCTCTTCATCCAGCCCCTGTGCATTCATCGCCGCTGTCAGCCGATCCAGGCGTTCTTCACGCTGACTGCCACCGACGATCTCGCCGATGCCTGGCACGAGCAAATCCATGGCAGCGACCGTGCGCTCATCGTCATTTTGTCGCATGTAAAAGGGCTTGATCGCCTTGGGGTAATTGAAAATCGTGACTGGACCTTGGACGTGTTCTTCAGCCAAAAAACGCTCATGCTCAGTCTGCAGGCCTTCTCCCCAAACCACAGGATGCTCAAAGGCACGGCCAGATTTCAAAAGCAATTCCACAGCCTCCGTGTAGCTGATGCGCTCGAAAGGCTTGTCCAGCGTCTGCTGTAGCCTTGTGATCAAGGCTTTGTCCACGAACTTGTTGAAGAACTCCAGCTCATCAGGGCACTCCATCATCATCGCCTGAACGAGGTAGCGCACATTTTCCTCGGCGAGAGTCATGTCCGCAGAAAGATCAGAAAAGGCCATCTCGGGCTCAATCATCCAAAACTCAGCTGCGTGGCGTGCCGTGTTGCTGTTCTCAGCGCGGAAGGTTGGGCCAAAGGTATAAATGTTCCCCAGAGCGCAGGCAAAAGCCTCTCCCTGGAGCTGCCCACTCACCGTCAGGTAAGTCGGACGGCCAAAGAAGTCTTCCTCAGGCTTTGCCGCAACGTTCAGCTTCTGCGTTGTGACGCGAAACATCTCCCCTGCACCTTCGCAATCACTGCTGGTGATGATCGGCGTATGCACATGGAAAAAGCCGCGTTCCTGGAAGAAGCGGTGCACCGCAAAAGCCATCTTGCTGCGCACACGGAACACACTACCAAACCAATTCGTGCGAGGCCGCAAATGCGCGATCGTGCGCAGAAACTCCGGCGTGTGTCCTTTCTTCTGCAAAGGATAGCTGGCGTCCGCCTCCCCAAAAATCTTCACATCAGTCACCTGCAGCTCCCATTTTTGACCTTGAGCCGGTGAAGCAATCAAGGCGCCTACCACCTGAACCGAGGCTCCGGTAAGGATGCGGGGAAGAAGTTCCGCACAAGGCAGTCCAGCATCCACCACGGCTTGCAGCCCCTTGAAGCAGGAGCCATCAGTTAGTTCGAGAAAGGAGCAGGATTTGGAATCTCTTTTGGTACGGACCCAACCACGAACGGTGATGGAGGCCCGGGGAGACTCCGAAGCTAGAATCTGGCTGACGGTTTCAAGCATGAGACCGAGACAGTGCATGCGTCTTCGTCCCAGGTCAAAGATCAAGCCTGCCCCGCTGCAATGCGCTCTTCGCGTTCTTTCTCTTGTTCGGGCGATTCCTCGGCCTCCAAGTCACGCGCCGCACCGACTCTCAAGCTGACCTTCAGGCCGTGCTTCTCCGCCGCCGTGTTCAGCAACGAACGAATGGAACTCGCCGTCATACCATTTTTCCCAATGACATGCCGGACATCCTGAGGAGCCAGCTGGATGCGATAAACGATCGCCCCACTTGCATTGCGACCAACAGCGATGCTGGCCTGCTGAGGATGGTCGATCAGATTGGCGACCACGTAGGCAAGAAATTCGCGGAGGGCTTCAGGAGCATCCATGAGCAGAGTGGGATAAGAACGCAGACAAAGAAAAGCCGCCGGTGGAATCGTCAACCGGCGGCTTCAAAAAATGAAACAGACAAACTTACTTCGCGGCAGCGACCCTAGCTTTTTTGATCAAGCTTTTCACCGTGTCCGTTGGCTGGGCTCCTTTGGAGATCCAGGCGTCCACTTTGGCGAGATCGAGCTGTGCGTTGCCTTTCTCCACAGCAGGATCATAACTGCCAAGGATTTCAAGGAAACGGCCATCGCGCTTAAAGCGCTTGTCAGCAGCCACAACACGATAGACGCGATGCCCGTGGGCACCTTCTTGACGGAGACGAAGAACAACAGCCATGTTAAAATCTTAATGGAATTCGAGGGCAGGGAGAGTGGGAGTGAAATGCGTGAAATCAAGCCGTATTTCAGGGATTTTCAGAATTGCTGCAGCAGAGCCGCGGCCGTCTGATCTGAAACATGACTCTCCCAAGAGAGAGATTTACTCAGCAGCGGGGGCTGAGATTTCCGCTGGCTTGGCTGCTTTTTTAGCAGGGGCTTTTTTAGCGACTTTGCGGGCGACCTTAGGCAGGCTTGCAGCAGCTTTGCGGATGGCACCTGACTTAGCCAACGCCTTCTTGCGGGCGATGTAGGCTTTGCGGCGACGACGTTTGATGATTTTATTGAGCTGCTGTCCCATGTCGGAGGAGTTTTGGTTGCGGGTTGATTTTGTGAAAAGTGGGCCAGCAGAGTGACACCTTCCTGTGGCGAATCAAGAGCGGATTCACGCCCATGACTTTTCTCTCCTTGCATCCCCCGAACGGCTGTTCTAATCGACCCCTCTCATGGAAACGACCCAAAAGTCCGTCCTGACCGACCTCCAGGCGTTCGACGTGGCGAGCCTTAAAGGCCGCCTGATCGAGCTCCGGAGGTATCTTTGACGTGCCTAAATTAACCGAAGAGCTCAATGCCCTTGAGCACAAAATGACGGCCCCAGGCTTCTGGGACAGTCAGAATGCCGCCAAAAAGGTCATCGACCGCGCCAACATCATCAAGAAACAGATCGAGCCGCTCGGCGGCCTCGAGCAGCGGGTGGAAGAATTTCCTGTCCTCGTCGAACTCGCCAAAGAGCAGGGTGACGTGCAGAGCATCAAGGAAGTCGAAGCCGAGTTTGCCAACATCGAAAAAGCCATCGCCCGTTACGAATTGGACTTGTTGCTCTCTGGTCCGCTGGATCGAGGCAGCGCCTTCATGACCATTCATGCGGGCGCGGGTGGCACCGAGGCCTGCGACTGGGCTGACATGCTCATGCGCATGTATGTGCGCTGGGCAGAGCGCCACGGCTGCAAGGTGCAAATCATCGACCACCAGGAAGGCGATGATGTCGGCACGCGCTCCGCTACCCTCGAAATTCAGGGAGAAAATGCCTTCGGCTTTTTGAAGTGTGAGCGTGGCGTGCATCGCCTCGTGCGCATTTCCCCCTTTGATGCAGCGAAGAAGCGTCACACCTCCTTTGCTTCGATTGATGTCACCCCTGACAACGAAGAGGACATCAACATCGAAATTCGCGATGAAGATCTGAAGGTGGATACCTATCGCTCTGGCGGCAAAGGCGGACAAAACGTCAACAAGGTGGAGACCGCCGTGCGCATCACTCACGTTCCGAGCGGCGTGATTGTGGCCTGCCAGGTCGAACGCAGTCAGCCCAAGAACCGAGCCAAAGCGCTGTCCATGCTCAAGGCCAAGCTTTACCAAATCGAGGAAGACAAACGACAGGCGGAAGTGGCGCGCCAGTACGGCGAAAAAATGGACATCGGCTGGGGTAGCCAGATCCGCAGTTATGTCTTTCAGCCATATCAGATGGTGAAAGACCTGCGCACTGGAGAAAAAACCAGCGACATCTCTGGCGTCATGGACGGCGATCTCGATGCTTTCATTGAGGCAAAACTGCGCGGCAAAAAAGCCGGTGACGCCGACCTGGATGATGAGGACTGAGCCCGTTTCGCAGATTGAACTGACATGCCCCTGACCCTGCACGACACCCTGAGCCGAAAGCCGAAAGCCATCCTTCCCATGGACGGGCAAACGCTGCGTTTTTATTGCTGCGGGCCCACCGTCTATGGCCCAGCTCACATTGGAAACTTCCGCACTTTCGTGGCACAAGATGTGTTCCGACGTGTCGTCGAAAAAGGTGGCACCCCCACACGTCACATTCGCAACCTCACGGATGTGGATGACAAGACCATCCGTGATTCCCAAAAGGCGGGTCAATCCCTGATCGATTTCACTCGCTTCTGGACCCAAAAATTCCACGCGGATTGCCAGTCCCTGAACCTCCTGCCACCGCATGTCGAGCCCAGCGCCGTCGCTCACATTCCGCATCAGATTCGGATGATCGAGACACTGATCGAAAGGGGGCATGCCTACGCCGCCGCTGACGGCAGCGTTTATTTCAAAGTCGCCTCCTTTGCTGATTACGGCCGTCTTTCTCACTTGGAAGATCGTGAACTCAAGCTCGGTGCCTCCGCAACGGCTGGCGCCGTGGATCACGATGAGTACGAAAAGGATTCACTGGCTGACTTTGCCCTCTGGAAGGCGCGCCGCTCCGAAGATGGCCCAAACTACTGGCCCAGCCCCTGGGGTGAAGGTCGGCCTGGCTGGCATCTCGAATGCAGTGCCATGGCGCTGGAGTATTTGGGCGAAGATTTCGATGTCCACAGCGGTGGCATTGACCTGATCTTCCCTCATCATGAAAACGAGATCGCGCAGAGTTGCTGCTCCACGCATGGTCACTTCGCGCGTCACTGGTTCCATGTCACGCACCTGATGGTGGATGGTGGCAAAATGAGCAAAAGCCTGGGCAATCTTTACACACTGTCCGATCTGGAAAAGCGTGGCTACAGCGCGGCTGAAGTTCGCTACGTCTTGATCAGCGGGCATTACCGAGCTCCGCTGAACTTTACCTTTCACTCCCTGGATGCGGCACGGCAAGCACTGCAAAAGCTGGCTAAGTTTGACAAAGCCCTGCAAGAACGCGGCTGCCCTGCCCTGCCCACCACTCAAGGCCGATCGCCAGGACCTTTCGCCGACGCTTGGGAAATCCTGAACGATGACCTCAACGTGCCAGGTGCCTTGGGTTCCATCTTTGCCACGCTGAACAAAACCAAACCGGCTAGCTTATCGCTGGATGAAGCACAGGCCGTGCATTCTGGATTGCACTTCATGCTGGAGTCCCTGGGACTGAAGCTGCCTACACTCAGCCAAGACACGGCAGCCGAGATTCCGGCCGAGATCGCCGATCTGGCTGAACGCCGCTGGCTGGCAAAGAATGCCAAGGATTGGCCCACCGCAGATAGCCTGAGAAAAGAGCTAGAGAGCCTCGGATGGCTGATCAAAGACAACAAAGACGGCTATCAAATCCTGCCGAAGTGAGTTGCACGGGCAGAGGGTTCAATCGGTGGATCCCGTTTTTGCGTGAACGATTCAACGAAGACAACCGTACTGGAAACGAATCTGCACGCTGCTAGCCCCGCTACGGCCTCAGAACTCACGAACCCAACCCACAAACCACACACACCCATGAAGAAACTCCTCGCCCTCGCGCTCTCCCTCGTCGCAGCATCCGGCTTCGCAGCTGAGTATCCAGATATCAGCATCGCTGATCTGAAGACTGCCATCGCAGAGAAGAAAGTCACCGTCATCGACGTCAATGGCTCCTCTTCTTATGCCTCGGCTCACGTGCCAGGCGCGATCGACTTCGCCTCCAAAGGCGCTGAACTCGCCAGCGTCCTTCCTGCTGACAAAAACGCGCTCGTCGTCGCTTACTGCGGTGGCCCAAGCTGCTCCGCCTACAAAAGAGCCGCTAACAAGGCTGCTGAACTGGGCTACACCAACGTGAAGCACCTCTCCGCTGGCATCTCCGGCTGGAAGAAGGCTGGTGAAACCACCGAAGCTGCGAAGTAATTTCATCCGTCACGAAGCCGGGATGCTGGACAAGTTCCACATCCCGGCTTTTTCTTTCAACGTAACGCTCGTTCACCATGAAACTTCTCCTGCCTTCCCTCTTCCTCTCCTTCACCCTTGCCTCCCTGAACGCCGCAGATGAAGCCAAAACCGTCACCTATGAAGGTAAAATCGCCGGGGTGGTCTGCGCGTCCTGCAAAGAACACGTCGCTGGAGCGCTGAAACAAAAGTTGCCCGAGGTGATCAGCGTGGACGTGAAGCCTGGAGAAAGTCCAGATGCCGAGGAGAAAAAACTGATCATCGTCGCCAGCAGCGGCACGATCACCAAAGAAACAGCGACCGAAGCGCTTGGCACCTACGCCAAGAACTACACGATCAAGAGCTTGGAAAAGAAAAACTGAAGCTCTAGCTGAGCACGCCAAATCCTTCTCCATTCATGAGTTCCGAAGCTTCCAGTCACCTGGAACTTCGGAACTCTTCGTTTCTAGACTTGCGCTGGGAATGTAAGCTCAAACGACCACATTCACCAGCTTGCCCGGGACGACGATCACCTTCTTGGCGGGCTTGCCCTCCATGAATTCCTGCACGCGGGCACTCGCGAGGGCGATCTTTTCGATCTCCTCCTTCGTCGCTTGGATCGGCACGCGGGCTTTGTCGCGCAGCTTGCCGTTCACCTGGAAGACGACCTCGACCTCATCCTCGATGAGGGCGGCGGGATCGTAGGCGGGCCAGGTTTCGTCGCTGAGGAAGCGTTTGGCGGCCAAGGCGGGGAACTTGGAGCGGATCTGCGCGTGGAGTTCTTCGGCGAGATGCGGCGCGAAGGGGCTCAGCACCTTGAGGAAGGTCATGATGGCTCCCACCGGCTTCACTTCCGCGCCGGTGAAGGCGTTCGTGCAGACCATCATCTGGCTGATCGCGGTGTTGAAGCTGAGCTTCTCGATGTCCTCGCCGCACTTCTTGATCGTCTCGTGCAGCGCTTTGGTGAGCTGCTTGTTCGCGGGCACGTCTTGCAGCGCCTTCGAGATGCTCCACACGCCTTCGTCATCGACTTCCATGACGAGACGCCACACGCGGGCGAGGAAGCGATACACGCCCTCGACGCCCTTCATGCTCCACGGCTTCACCTGCTCCAGCGGGCCCATGAACATCTCATACAGGCGCAGCGCATCGGCGCCATACTCACGCACGACGTCGTCGGGGTTCACCACGTTGCCGCGTGACTTCGACATCTTCTGGCCGTCTTCGCCGAGGATCAGCCCTTGGTTCACCAGACGCTGAAATGGCTCCGGCGTGCTGACGTAGCCGAGATCAAAGAGCACCTTGTGCCAGAAACGCGCGTAAAGCAGGTGCAGCACGGCGTGCTCGGTGCCGCCGACATACAAATCGACACCACCGGGCTTGCCGCCGCCCATCCAATACTTCTCCGCGGCCTCGCCGACAAAGCGCTCGCTGTTCCGCGCATCGCAATAGCGCAGGTAATACCAGCACGAACCCGCCCACTGCGGCATCGTGTTGAGCTCGCGCTTCGCGGTGGCGGAGTATTGGACCCAGTCGGTGGCCTTCGAGAGCGGAGGCTCGGGCGTGCCGGTGGGTTTGAAGTCTTCCAAGGTCGGCGGCAGCAACGGCAGCTCGCTTTCAGCAAGACCGCGATGCTGGCCGTTCTCCCACACGATCGGGAACGGCTCGCCCCAGTAACGCTGACGGCTGAAGAGCCAGTCGCGCAGCTTGAAGTTGGTGGTGCCTTTGCCGAGACCTTTTTCTTCGAGCCAGGCAGCAATCTTCTTCTTCGCTTCCGGCGTGGGCAGTCCATCGAGGAAGCCAGAGTTCACAGCGATGCCGTTGTCGGTGTAACCTTGCCAGTCATGGCCTTCTGGCGGCTGCACGACCTGCTTGATCGGCAGCTCGAACTTCTTCGCGAACTCAAAGTCACGCTCATCATGCGCGGGCACGGCCATGATGGCTCCGGTGCCGTAGCCCATGAGGACGTAGTCAGCGATCCAGATGGGGATGCGCTCGTTGTTCACCGGATTGATGGCGTAAGCGCCGGTGAAGACGCCGGATTTCTCCTTTGCCAGCTCGGTGCGCTCCAGATCGCTCTTCCGCGCGGTCTTTTCGCGATAGGCCTCGACGGCGGGAAGTTGCTCCTCGCTCGTGATTTCATCCACAAGGCGATGCTCAGGCGCGAGGACCATGTAAGTGGCTCCAAACAGCGTGTCGGGCCGTGTGGTGAAGACGGTGATGGTTTCGTCGATACCATCGACCTTGAACGTGACGTGCGCGCCCTCGCTGCGGCCGATCCAGTTGCGCTGGAGCAGCTTGATGCTTTCCGGCCAGTCGAGGCCGTCGAGTTCGTCGATGAGGCGTTGGGCATACGCGGTGATGCGCAGCATCCACTGGCGCATCGGGCGGCGCTCGACGGGGAATCCGCCGACTTCGCTTTTGCCGTCCACGACTTCTTCATTGGCGAGCACGGTGCCGAGCTGCGGGCACCAGTTCACCGGCGCTTCGCTCACATAGGCGAGTCGGCGATGGTCGATCTCCTCCCGCGAGAGGCCCCGGGCTTCGAGTTCGCTGATCGGATGCGCCTTACCGTCGTCGCCGACGTAGGAATTGTAGAGCTTCAGGAAGATCCACTGCGTCCATTTGAAGTAGCCAGGGTCGGTCGTGTTCACCTCGCGGTCCCAGTCGTAGGCAAAGCCGAGCGATTTGAGCTGCTTGGTGAAGTTGGCGACGTTCGCCTCCGTGGTGACGCGGGGATGCGTGCCGGTTTTGATCGCATACTGCTCCGCCGGCAGGCCGAAGGCATCCCAGCCCATCGGATGCAGCACGTTGAAGCCGGACATCTTCTTGAAGCGGCCGATGATGTCCGTGGCGGTGTAGCCCTCCGGGTGGCCGACGTGGAGGCCGTTGCCGCTCGGGTAAGGGAACATGTCGAGCACGAAGTACTTCGGCTTCGAGGCATCGAAGTCGGCATCACCGGGGTTGGGCGTGCGGTAGGCCTTGTTGGCCTCCCACTCGCCCTGCCATTTCGGTTCAAACTCGGAGAAAGGGAAGGCTTTGCGCTGCTCGCTAGACATAGGGGGGCGGAAGAAGGCGAGATGGGCCTGAGTGCCAAGCCAAAAAATGACCGCGCGTCGGAAAGCCGAAGCTGCCGAGTTCTTTCAAGCTCATGCTTTTTTTGCTAAATTTCAGCGCTTGCCACTTCTCCAGCCAGTCCCTAGCCTCCGCGCCCATGTCCACCCCCGAAAAAACCGTGAACTGGGACGCTCTCGAAGCGAAGCCCGAATTCCGCAGCCTTCTCAGCCGCAAGGCACGCTTCATCGTCAGCGCCACGGTGTTCTTCATGGCCTATTACCTGTCGCTGCCCGTGCTCGTGGGATGGTTTCCTGACCTGATGAAAACCCAGATTTTGGGCAAGGTGAACATCGCCTATGTCTTTGCATTGTCCCAGTTCCTCATGGCCTGGATCATCGCCTTCATCTACGTGCGCAAGGCAGCCACGTGGGACAAAGAGGCTGCGGCAGTTATCCAAGATCACGAATAATCCGCCGCTTTTGCTTCAGCTTTTAGCCTTCCTCCTTTTCTCTCATGTCTATCGCTCTCTCCATGTTTGTCGGCTTTGTCGCGCTGACGCTTCTCATCACCTTCTGGGCTGCCCGGAAAAACACGGGGGCTAGCGCCTACTTCGCCGCCGGGCGGAGCATCACCGGATGGCAAAATGGACTCGCTGTCGCAGGCGACTACATGAGCGCGGCCAGTTTCTTGGGCATCTCCGGCGCGATCTGCCTGAATGGTTACGACGGCTTCATGTATTCCGTAGGCTTTCTCGTCGCCTACATCACGGTGCTGCTGATCGTGGCCGAACCGCTGCGCAATGCGGGCAAATACACCATGGCCGACCTGCTGGCCTATCGGTTGAGCCCAAGACCCGTGCGCGCGATGGCTTCCCTGAGTACACTGACGGTCTCCACCTTTTACATGATCGCTCAGATGGTCGGCGCTGGGGTCATTATTGAGAAACTCATTGGCGCTTCCTTTCATATGGCCGTGATCGGTGTGGGCATTCTGATGCTCGTTTATGTCGTGTTCGGTGGGATGCTGGCCACGACCTGGGTGCAGATCATCAAGGCCATTTTGCTCATGATCGGTGCCTTCATGCTCAGCATGCTGGTGCTGAAGCATCACGGTTACAGCCTAGGCACTTTCTTTGACGCCGTGACCGCCGCCACGTATGCGGGCACAGAGGCTCCCAAAAACCTGCTTGAGCCCGGTCTGCAATACGGGGTGGCCGTGAAGGGACCGTGGGGGCCGATGGACTTTCTTTCGCTCAGCCTAGCTCTGGTGCTAGGCACCGCGGGACTTCCGCACATCCTGGTGCGCTTTTACACCGTGCCGGACGCGAAGACCGCGCGCTCCAGCGTGGTATGGGCCATGGCGATCATCGGTCTTTTCTACATCCTCACGACCTTCTTCGGCTTTGGCGCGGCGACGATCCTGGAGAAAAGCCAGATCCTCTCCGATGGCAAACCGAACCCGAACATGGTGGCTCCTGCACTCGCGCAGCACTTGGGGGGCGAGCTATTCTTTGCCTTCATTAGCGCGGTCGCCTTTGCTACCATTCTGGCCGTCGTGGCTGGCCTGACCATGAGCGCGAGTGCCAGCTTCGCGCATGACTTTTACACCAATGTCATCCACCACGGCAAAGAGACCCGCCCAGGCCAAGAAGTGAAGGTCGCTCGCATCACCGCCTTTGTGGTCGGGGCGGTTAGCATCAGCATCGCCATTTACCTGGGTCCGAGTGTGAACGCAGCCTTTCTGGTCGGGCTCGCTTTTGCCGTGGCAGCCTCGGCGAACTTGCCAGTCATCGTGCTGAGTGTGTTCTGGAAGCGCTTCAACACGACCGGAGCCGTGGCCGGTCTCAGCCTTGGCCTACTGTCTTCCATCGTGTTGATCCTGCTGAGCCCGAATGGTGTATTTGGCAAAGCCGGAGCCATCTTCCCTCTCGAGAACCCAGGCATCGTCAGCATTCCCCTTGGCTTCTTGGCCGCTTGGCTAGGCACGGTGTTGACCGCGCGAGATGCAGCAGCTGAGGCAAAGTTTGCCGAGCTCACGGTTCGCGCACACACCGGCCTGGGCGCGGAAAAGGCAGTCAACCACTGAGGCAAGGCTACCTCCCCCTCAGGGACGCCGTTCAGTCCGCCGTTTCCGGCTCCAGGCGATAGATGCCGCCCTCCTGAGAAAGCACGACAGGCTCGCCTTCAGCATCTTCAACCACCAGGGTGGGATTGAATTTGTGAGAGGCAGGGCCGCGATGGAGCACCCAGCGGCGCTGAGGATGAGCCTCCTCATCCATCTCTAAGGCCCAGACATGCCCGTAACCCCAGTCTGCGAAAAGGTAAGCCCCCTCCAAGCCATGCAGCTTGCGCCCGCGATACACATACCCTCCGACGATGCAGATCCCCTCCCCTTTCAGACGTGAGTACGAATGCACGGGGTCGGTGGTGATGGTGCCCGGCAGCAGCGGCTCGGGATGAAATTGCGTCCCCAATGATCCCTCGCGATGACTCCAGCCGTAGTTGGCCCCCGCCTTGATCAGATTGATCTCTTCCCAGAGATCCTGCCCAACATCGGCACACCAGAGACGGCCTGTTTTAAAATCAAAAGATAGCCCCCAGGGATTGCGCAGGCCTAGCGCATAGATTTCACCCCGCACGACTTGCTCTTGAGCAAAGGGATTGTCCGGAGGAATGCCATAAGGCAACGTTCCCGTGCGCGTCGTTACATCCAGCCGCAAGACTTTGCCGTGCAGAACCCAAGGATTTTGCGCAAGCGCATAGGGGTCGTTTCTCAATCCACCATCCCCGAGAGCGATGTAAAGCATGCCATCTGGACCGAAGGTTAGGTGCCCACCCCAATGATCAGCGAGAGGCTGCTGAAGCTCCAAAAGGATACGCTCCGTCTCGGGCCGCGCGGTGGAGTTCGGGCCGTCGGTCGCCTTCATTTCACTGATCACCGTGCGGCGTGGATGATTCTGGGTGTAGCTGAGATAAAAGCACCGATTGCTTTCGAACTGGGGGTGAAAAGCGACACCATGCACACCTTCCTCAAAAAGTAGAATGTCCTTCATCCGATCGCGAAAGTCCAAAAAAGGCCGCCAAGTCGCTTGCTCGATTTTGATGCACCAAAATTCACCGCGCTGAGTGGCCAGCACCTGTTCTCCCTGCCCCCCGGGAATTGCGGCCAACATCACCGGAGAATCGAATTCGCGATCAAAGGCGACTTTAGCCAGCCGCACCCCTGCGTGAACGTCTTCTGGAACTTCAGCGGGTGGCAAAGGAGGCGTCAGAGCAACCAGGTCGGAAGATCTGATGCCATCGGCGGCAGCAGCAAAGGTAGCTAAGGCAGCCAATGACGCGAGCGCACCAGCCGCGAACAACGAGAGATGAGCTCCTGATGTCATGGAAAGATAGGTTTACGTCATCTCCGCACGTAATGTGCCAAACCGCAAGCAGCAGCCCACTTCCTTCGAATAAGGAATATCCATGTCCCAGGAAAGCACATGAAGGCCACATCAGGCAGAACATGGGTTCCTATCACGAAAGGTTGCCTCCTGGGGAAATTCGCGGCAAAAGCGAAGCGGCATGAGAAGTCAAAAGCAAAACAATCGCGCACCCAGGCCCTTCAAAAATCAACAGTCCGGAGGTCGCTGGTCAGGTCAATCCGGTGGAGAAAACGTCTTTTTCCCAAAACCCAAATTCCCGCAACTTAGCAAGACCAAAGCCAAACCTGAAATCTCTACTCAACCCGGTCGTCAAGATAGCCAAGGACATTCGTCCTCGGAGTCACCTTTGAACGAAGGCTAAATGCGATTTCCCATGGGGACTCGATGCCCTTGAGGAAACCATGTAGGCTTTCTTTCAGCGGTAAGACTTTATTTTTGACATCTATTCGGCAATTCGACATCCTCACGCCGCTTTTATGAAAAAATACATCGCCCTCGCGGCTCTCCCATTGCTCGCTGTTTCCTGCTCCACGACCCCAGGCAAATTAAAGCTATCGGACATCTCCAAACGCCCTTCGCAGGATGCAGCTGAGTTCACGGAAGCGAAGTTGAATGAAGGCATGAGCTATCCTACCCGCGTCGTCGATCAGAGTGCCATCTCTTCGTTGGATGTGACTGAAGACAGTGCTGGATTGGCCAGCGGTTTCGGAACCCGCCAAGTGCGCAACTTCACCAACATCGGCATGCGCTCCACGAGCCGTGGAAGCCACATCGTTCGCAAAGAGGGAAATCGCTACGCCGAGACGGTTTATGACGTCGGTGATCAAGGCACCCAGATCCTTCACGACGAATCGATAGCCTACACAGGCCTGGCAACGCATGGAGCAGAACGCGTGCTTCATACGGGTGGAACCGCGGTTGGCGGCGTCATGACCGTCTATTCAGACACCATGGAAAACACGACTCGTGGTCTCTTTGGTGGTCTGTTGCGCCGCGTGGTGCGTGACACCAAGCCCAACATGGTTGGCAGCCTCAACGAAACAGTGGTGGACAAGACCGTGCCAGGTGCTGAGTGGACCAAACGCCTGCCTGACCTGTCAGATTACGCCCCAGCTCCTGCAGCTACTAGCGAGCAACCTGTTTATACCTCCACGAAGTAATCTTTCTTTTCCTTCGTTTTCACTCACTAAGGGTGGCCCTCAGCAGGCCACCCTTTTTTGTGCCCATGACGTGACCTCTATCGAAAGGAGCGGATGTGTCGGAGAAGGCCAACCCCTTGAGACCTAGCGTAGCTCGCCCGCAGAACGAGAGAGAGACACCTGCTCGTTGAAGCTGAAAAGGATCCCGATTTCTCAAATGATCGTCACTTTTCCCGCGCAGGATGCCTATCGTCTGCCCGACTTACTAAGCTTGTCATGGTTCCAGCTTTCATTCTAGTACGAGCTGCCACCCCAAAAATGAACCGAAGCCTCTGCGCTGATGGGAAAAAGGATTGTTTCAGGCTTTGGACAAGCTGCTGCATCCCTGCTTTGATTTCGTCTGTTTACCATGAGCGAATCGACCCCCGATGCCCTTCTCTATGAGATTCAAACCTTGGCTCCTCATGCCGTGGCAGATCTTTTGCAAAAGCGCGCTCCAGAAGAAGGCGTCCGTGTGCTGCAAAACCTGAATCCCATGGTCGCCCAGCAGGTGCTGCACGAGATGGAAAAGGAGCACCGCTGTCATATCATCGCCGCAGCACCTGTCGAAAAAGCCAGGCAATGGATACGCAACCAGCAGTATCCTGAAGACAGCATCGGCTGGCTCATGGAGCCTCCGGCCGCTGTGTTCCGACCCGCGATGAGTGTCCAGGATACCATTGAGGCGCTACGCGAGCTGACTCAGCGAGCCTTCATCACCTATGGCTACGTCACCGATGAGGCCAACAAGCTGCTCGGCGTGCTTGTATTCCGAGACCTGATGCTGGCTCGACCAGAAACCAAGCTCTCGGAAGTGATGTACAAGGATGTCTTCTTCCTGAAACCCGACATGGAATTGACAGACGCCATGAAGCTAACCGTAAACCGACACATCCCCGTTTATCCGGTCTGTGATGCGGAGGGGAGTCTTTTGGGACTCGTGCGAGGACAAAACCTCTTCGAAGCCAGGGCCATCGAGATCAGTGCCCAGGCAGGTAGCATGGTCGGTGTGGAAAAAGAAGAACGCCTAAGCACACCCGTACTGCGCAGCCTGCGCTTCCGCCATCCTTGGCTGCAGGTCAATCTGCTCACCGCCTTCGCCGCTGCCGCAGTCGTCGGCATTTTTCAGGAGACCCTGGATCGCTTGGTCATCTTGGCAGCTTTTCTTCCGGTACTCGCGGGTCAATCAGGAAACACTGGCTGCCAAACGTTGGCGGTCGCCCTACGCGGCATGACCATGGGCGAACTCGAACCCGGGCGTGAGCGCCATCTGGTCATCAAAGAAGGCCTGCTCGGGCTCTTCAACGGCATCTTGGTTGGCCTCAGCGCTGCGGCAGGCATGCTCATCTACGCGAAGATGCAGGGCAATGCCGAGGCCTGGACCTTGGCCCTCGTGGTTTGGCTTTCCATGGTGGTCAGCTGCGTGGCTAGCGGCATCAGCGGAGCGCTGATCCCCCTGATTCTAAGAAAAGTTGGCGCGGATCCCGCCACCGCATCAAGCATCTTCCTCACGACTGCAACTGACGTCGTCAGCATGGGCGTTTTCTTGGGCCTAGCCGCGACTTTGGTCCGCTGACTTCGTCAGCCGTTGGAAGGGTTCAATAAGGAATCGACACCGTAAAAATGCCCTTCTCCACTGGATGATCTTCGATGCTTTCCAGATAAAAAAACGCACCCAGTCGTTATGGAGTGGGAACTCCTCCACGTGTTCCAAGCCCTTAGACAAGGCCTCTGCGGATTTGAGCTCAAGCACACGGCACAAAATCAACTCGCCTCACTGAATCAAAACCCGCTGTGGTTGCGCCGTCTGAACCCCCGAATGATGAAGGCTTCATTTGGGCAGGTTTTCATGACCACTCCAAGGCTCCATCATGGAATGCCGTGTCCTTTGGCAGCAGTCCAGAGGGCATACCAGTCTTCGCGTTCGAGCTGGATTTCAGCGGACTTCGCGATGGCGATGAGGCGATCGAGTTTGTTCGTGCCGATGATCGGCATCGGCTGGCTCGGGTGGGCCATGATCCACGCGTAGGCAAGCTGATCGACGGTGGCGTTGCCATATTTGGCGCTGAGCTCCGCGCATTTGGCATGGATGCGAGCGGCAGCGGGGTCGGACGGATCCATGAGCACTCCTTTGCCGAGCGGGGACCAGGCCATGGGCTTGATGCCGAGGCGCTGGCATTGGTCGCCCGTGCCATCGTAGATCGGATCCATGTGGAGTAAGCTGAATTCGATCTGATTGGTGACCAATGGCTGGTCCATCCGAGAGTTCAGCAGCTCAAACTGATGCACGTTGTAGTTCGAGACACCGGCAGAGCGGATTTTGCCGTCCTTGAGCAACTTGTTGAGGCCTGCGGCGGTTTCATCCGCACTCGTCAACCAGTCTGGTCGATGCACCAGCAGAAGGTCAATGTAGTCGATGCCCATGAGGCGCAGGCTTTTCTCCGTGCTCTTCACAAGACGTGCCGCATCGGCATTGTAGAAGGCTGTTTTACGGTCGGGGTGGAAGTCGCAGGGGACGTAAATGCCGCACTTGGTGACAATCTCCAACTTGTCACGCAAGCCCGGCTCCTTCTTCAAAGTCTGACCAATGAACTCCTCCACCTTGTACAGCCCATAGATCTCCGCAGTGTCGAGGGTGGTGATGCCAAGTTCAAGGCACTTATGGAAGCGTCGCAGCAGGTCATCAGTGTTCGCCGTCTCAGCATCATCCAAAATGCGCCAGGTACCATAGATTAGCTTAGAAAATGAGGGGCCGTTCGGTGCGATAGGAAAACGTGAAATCATGATCGGTGTAGAATGACGCAGAGTAGGCAGGCGGCAAAACGCCACGAGACTGGCACCTAAGCACCTAGATTCAATGCTTCATCTTCAAGATTCGCGCGGCTGAGGATCCATCATGAGAAAAGTAGAAATCAAAATGAAGAATATTTTAATAAATTTAAAAATTAGTATTTATTAACTATTTACTTTAGTTTTATAAATTGATAACCCATAACCTTTTAGCGGATTCGGCTGAATCGATTCCAACGCATGAAGAAGCTCCTCCTCCTCTTGAATGACTACCCTGCCTCAGGCAAAAGCACGCTGGCCCGTTGCTTGAGTCATTACCTCCAGAGCTTTGGTGCTGAACATCAATTAAAAGTGCTCGTGGAAGAAACTGATGCTGATGCAGAGGAGCACCTCATGGATGCATCAAGGCTCACCCCGCGCTCTTTTCTAAAAGTGCTGGAAAATAGCCCCATCACGATTCTCGAAGCTGCCACGGGGCAGGCCGACTTTTTGGGGAGGTTTTATACAAATCATGGGCTACACGCCTCCCTAGAACAGGCAGATATCTCGCTTTCCGTCGTGCTACCAGTGACTGGTGAGATGGAAAGCTTCGATACAGTGATCGAGGCGGTGGACGTGTATTCCGATCGAGCCGAATACCTGATCGTCCATTGGTCGCCGCGCAGCCAAGAGGATGAAGAAAAGGTCTGGGACTGTAGCTACGCTGCACGAGTCATGGACATGTTTGATGCGGCGGAATTGCATATGCCCAAGATCGGTTTCGAGCTCGAACATGAGCTTCAGGCACGGCGCACGGACTTGATCGAAGTGCTTCAAGATAAAACCTTGCAGTCACTGATGAGCGTTGACTTTATCAAATGGCATAAACGTGTGTTTGGCCAAGTGGATAGTGCACGACACTACCTCTTTGGTGAGGCTTTCCTACCCACGGTGAAACCCAAAATATTGGAGGGAAAAGCTATGCACCCGCTGATGCCTCACGTGATGGGTGCCTCTCGGACCAAAAACCTGCCATTTGGACAACCTGATTGGGCGTGAGAAGCAGAGACATTTCGTCCATTCCCCCAAGCCTTAACGGCACGCGGCGTTGACTTTTTTCAAGGCCAGCCATCGCCGACTGCTGATGACCAACACCGCGGCCAGAGCGAGCATGAAGGAGACCCCAAGCAGCGCGGCAGTCATGCTGTAGCGCGTTTTCAGCCAACCGATCCATTCAGGGCTCGCATATCCAGCGAGGTTGCCCACGGAATTGATCCAGGCGATGCCCGCTGCAGCGGCCCTGCCCGAGAGCATGGCCGTGGGCACTGCCCAAAAACAGGCAATGGCCGACATGACGCCCGTGATGGCGATAGCCAGCAAGGCCAGCAAAAGCCACGGCGGCAAGTTCGGAATGCCACTGGCCGCAAAAGCTAGCGCTGCCGTGAGGGCGGACAAGGTGACATGCCAGTAGCGCTCTCCAGTGCGATCCGAATGAGCGCCCACCAGCAGCATGCCCACGGCAGCCACAGCCCAGGGGATGGCCGAATAAAGACCCACGAGTGCATCGTCCTGCGTCAGCGTATCCTTGATGATCTGCGGTAGCCAAAACGATGTGCCATACAGCCCCACGATGAGCCCGAAGTACATGCCCGCGCACCACCAAACCCGAGGCGAGGCCAAGGCATCTCTCACTCGATGTGCGCCGTGGCCTTCAGCGGTTTTTTGCCGCTCCTCTATGGCCAAGAGCTCAGCCAAGCTGCTTTTTTCCTGATTCGTAAGCCAAGTCGCCTGCTCAGGACGATCCGTCAGCAGCCAAGGCAACGCGAGACCGAGAAGCACGGCGGGCAATCCCTCCAAGAGGAAGAGCCACTGCCAGGACGCGAGGCCATGCCAACCATCGGTGACCCGCAGAAGCCAGCCCGAGACAGGCCCTCCGATGACCCCTGCCAAAGCGATGGCGGTCATGAACAGGGCGACCATGCGCGCTCTGCGCTCATGCGGATACCAGTAGGTCAGGTAGAGAATGATGCCCGGGAAGAAACCGGCCTCTGCCACACCGAGGCAAAAGCGCAGGAAGTAAAAGGACGCGGCACCGCTGCTGAACGCAAGAGCCGCTGAAACGAGCCCCCAGGTGACCATGATGCGTGCCATCCAACGCCGTGCGCCCACGCGATGCAGGATAACATTCCCCGGCACCTCGAAAAGAAAGTAGCCAATGAAAAAGATGCCCGCGCCTGTGGCAAACACCGCATCCGAGAACCAAGGCTCCTGCTTCATGGCGAGCTTGGCAAAGCCCACGTTCACCCGATCGATGTAGGCCAGGATGTAGCTGACAAACAGCACCGGCATGAGGCGGCGAGTGATCTTCTGAAAAAGGGCAGGGCTGGCTGACATGAGCGTTGCGGAGACGTGGCCCCTTCCTCTAAGAAGAACAAAGACAAAATGCCGCAGTCCCAGGGTAAGAACGAGCCCGAGGAAGCGGGTGGATAGGATCACGGGGCTGATTGAGAGAGAGGCGACTTTCACTGCGTTTGACGCTGTCTCTATGAAGCAATTCCTCCTTTCACTGACTGTTCTGGCTCTCTGCTCCTGCTCCAGCAGCTTCCGTCGCGAGTGGAAAGAAGCCCTTCAACAACCGCCAGGATCAGGCGTCGTGGGCGCCTGGGAAGGCCAATGGAAAAGCGATAGCAATGGCCACCATGGACGGCTGCGCTGTGTGGTCAGCCCGGCGAAGAATGAGCAGGGCGATCACAGCTTTCACTACCATGCCACCTGGGCTGGCATCTTGAGCGGTGCTTATCGCGCCGAGCATCGCGTCGTGCCGCAGAAAAAAGACGCGACTTTCACGGGTCAGCATGACATGCCCTCCTGGGCAGGCGGTCGCTACACCTACGGGGGAAAAATTGTGGGTGATGAATTCAGCGCCTGCTACCAGTGCTCCATGGACAAAGGTACCTTTCAGATGCGCCGTGTCCGCTGAACCTGGATAGCGAAGTTCATCGGGGCAAGAATGCTCCGGTGACAGAGATCTGCGGTAGCTAGGCTGAAGACAAGTTCATGCTTGAGGGTTGTACTCGGTCGATCACTCTTCGTCTGCTTTCTTTCTCCCCTTCCCTTTGCCTTTCGCTTGGGCAGCTTTTGGTGATTTTTTACCTGAGGAGGTCGGATTGGCCTCTTCATTCGGAAAGGTGGCGCTGAGACGCTTTTTCACATCCAAAACGCTCGCCTCGGCGGCTAGGTTTTTCCATTCATACGGGTCCTGGTCGTGATCGTAGAGTTCCTCGCTTCCATCTTGGTAGCGAATGTAGCGCCATCTGGTGTCACGGGCAGCATGGTTGCCTCGGCCATGCGTACAGATCGCGACTTCCTGCCAGGTCGCTTGGGGATCTTTCAGCAGCGGCAGCAGGCTGGCCCCCTTCACCGTCTCAGGAAGAGGCAGCTGAGTCAGTTGGCAAAGGGTGGGAAAGAGGTGGGTGTAGTCCACTGGAGCCGCGCAGGTCATTCCCGGCTGCGTGACGCCTGGGGCCACGATCGCCATGCTGGTGCGCGTGGTTTCCTCCCAGAGGGCAAATTTGCGCCAGTGCTGTTTTTCGCCCAAAGCCCAGCCATGATCGGTCCACCAGACGATGATCGTTTTGTCTTTGCGCGGACTCGCGTCGAGCCCATCCAAAAGACGCCCGACCTGATCATCGAGAAAGGAGATCGTGGCTAGGTAGGCCTGCACCGCTTTGTGCCACTGCTGGCCACGAAGCACCTTGGCATGATCACCTTCGGGCTTGGCCATCTTCACGCCGGCAGGGGGAATGTCAGCGAGGTCATCTTCCTTCACCTTGGGCAGCTGGATGCTGTCGAGGGGGAATCGCTCGAAATACTCACGCGGCACAAACCAAGGCAGATGTGGCTTCACGTAACCCACCGCAAGAAACAGCGGTCGGTCCACCGGAGCCGTCTTCAGGTGCTGGATCGCCCAATTCGTGAGCTGAAAATCAGGCATCTCCGCAGGCTTCGCGTCCAGAGGTCCCCAGTCGAAATGGTCACTCTTCAGCCCATTCAAGTTCGCTGCATGATCGTGCACACTCGGGAACAAACCTGCCCACTCGGTCCAGCCATCCGTGCGCCCCTCGCTGCCATGGTTATGGTAGATTTTGCCAGCACCACAAGTGTTGTAGCCGTGCGCGAGAAAGTGCCGATTGATCGTAAGGGTGTCTTTCAGCACACCCTGCGCAGGGTCGCCATTCGTGTAGATGCCGGTCGTCCAGGGCCGCAACCCGCTCATCAAGGCAGCACGTGAAGGATTGCACGCAGGGGCGGCACAGTGCGAGTTCGTGAAGGCCATGCCACGTGCCACCAGTCGGTCGATGTTCGGCGTTTTCGCCTGCGGATGTCCCCCGAGGTAACTGGTCCAATCGTTCAAATCATCGACCGCAATGAACAAAACGTCAGGATGATCTGCGGCTGACAACGAAGACAGCAGGCAGAACCATGACACCCAAAAGAAACTCAGTTTTCTCATGCGGGCTGGGAACGATCGCTGCACCCGCCATCCTTCATTTGTCTCGGAGCATTTGACACAGCGCCCTCGACTCAGGTTTTATCAAAACGTCAGGGGCACAGGCGGTCCACCGAATTTGGGCTGGGTGTTCAGCAAAGAAACATCCAGGCATGCCTGAAGACGCGCGAGATACTCGCGCAGATGCGTTTTCCATCCCGCGCTGCCTTGCACATCCTCGGCGTTGAAACCATAGGCTTCCAGGCCACGCTTTCGTCCGATGAAGACCGCTCTCTCGTTGTGAAAGCGCTGCGAGACGATGATGAAACGTCTCTGCGAAAAAATGGACTGCGCACGTGCCACCGAGTCGAGGGTGCGAAAACCCGCATAGTCGCAGTGAATCACACGTTCGGGGATACCCAGCTTGATCAAGGCCTCCTTCATCGCCGTGGGCTCGTCGTAATCCACCGTTCCGTTGTCACCGCTCACGATCAGAGCTTTCACCTTGCCCGCATGATACAGCTGCACCGCTGCTTTCATCCGATGGGTGAAAAACAAATTGGGTCTGCCTTGAACGCGTGGCGAGCATCCCAACACCAGTGCAGCATCCACGGAGGGCAGCTTTTCCACCTGATGCTGACAGTAAGGCTGCGCGAGCGCAGCAACCCAACGATAAATCGCAGGAGGCATCACGAGCATCATGAGAAAGCCCATCAGACCAAGGATCCTGAAAGCTTGGCGAGGATGAATGACAGACCGCATCATGACGTGACGATACAACTGCAACCCGTCCAAGAAAATCCCCATCATGAATCGACGCCACTTTTTAGCGACCACCGCAGCGGCACACCTCAGCCTGCACGCGATGGCTTCCCCTTCCCGTCTCAAGATGGGTCAAATCGGCACCGACCATGCTCATGCCAGTGGCAAAATGAACTCCATCCGCGCCCTTCCTGATCGGTGGCAGGTCGTAGGCTTGGTCGAGCAGGACAAAACGGCATCAAAACCGGAATCCGCTTATCAAGGCATACCAAGGCTGAGCGAAGAAGCCCTGCTGCAACAAGCGGATCTGCATGCAGTCGCTGTCGAGACCAAGATTGAGACATCTTGCCAGACAGCCATGCGCTGCCTGAAAGCGGGAAAGCACGTCCACCTGGATAAACCCGGCGCCTTGGATCATGACGAGTTTCGTGCGATGCGCCGCTTTGCCGAACAAGAAAAGCTCATTGTGCAGATGGGCTACATGCTGCGCTACAACCCTGCCTTCACCTTGCTTTTCCAAGCGATCCAGGAAGGCTGGCTGGGTGAGATCACGGAGATCGATGCCTGCATGGGCAAGCTCGCCGATGCGGGCACGCGTCAAAAAATCGGGGCACTGGCAGGTGGTGGTTTTTTTGAACTCGCCTGCCATTTGGTGGATGTGGTGGTAAAGCTGCTTGGCAAGCCCACGTCGGTTCATCCTTTCTCAACACCAAGCCAAGCCGATGGAGTGCAGGACAATCAAACTGCCGTGTTGCTCTATCCCAAAGCTGTGGCCGTGCTGCGCTGCAATCATGCCGATCCCTTGGGTGGTCCTAGGCGCAGGTTCCAGGTAACTGGCACGCAGGGACACCTTGACATCACGCCACTGGAATCCGGCAAGGTGCACTTGTCTCTGACTCGATCCGCTGGCTCCTACCGAAAAGGCACACAAAGTCTTAGCCTGGAAGTGCCCAAGGATCGCTACATCGCCGAATTCGTGGACTTGGCCGATGCGATTGAGCATCAGTGCCCCCTCTCCTGGAATGCCGAGCATGACATCATCGTGCATGAAACCTTGCTGCGTGCCTCTGGTGTGTGGCATTGACCCGCGTCAAAAACTTCCTATCCAGAGCGCATGGCATTTCCTCTTCGCTCTCCTCGCGACACCATCGGTGGCATCATGGTCTTCGGACGCATCCTGGATAAGATTCGGCTTCACGCTCGTGAAGGCAAACTACCCGATGGCTATCATCTCGGCTTCATCGCAGGCAAGCGGACCTTTGATGATCGTGTCTGCACGCTGCTTGGCGTTTCCTTTGAGGCATTGACGGAACGTGTGCTTCAAGGTGGAAGTGACGAAGAGATACTGGAATGGTGCTTCGCCACAGGCAGAAGGCCAGACGACGAACACATCCGCCTCTTCAATGGCTTCATGACCAAGCGCGGCTGGCGAGATGAAGCCAGTGCTGGACTGGAAGAACAAAAAGCCGAAGCAGGCCTAGCCCAACGGACAGACATCGTCACCTTTTTCGAGCTGATGGATGTCGAAGAAGGCCGTGCTCCGTGAGCCATAGCGAGGTAAGCTCTTACTCATCCAAGGGCAGGCGAGACATGCGCTCGACCGACTCCTTGTTCAGCACAATCGCGCGAACCACAAAGCTGACAAAAACAGCCGCTGTGACGCCAAAGGCCACAAAAGGAACCCATTCGAGCCAAGTTTCATAGGTAAGAAGTCGAAACATAAGAGGAAAGGAGGGTGAAGAACATCACTCTGCACCACGGTTCTGACTGCGGTTGACGTCAGGATTCATGGGCAGCGGCACGAGTTCTGGCTTGGTCGGATCTTGAAGCTTCTTCTCGACTTCCGGAGTGTCATACTTGCCCAGTTTTTGCAGGTAAGCGATGAGCGCGACAATCTTCGTGTCCGGTGCAGCCGCGAGCTTCTCGGCTTTAAGCTTTTCAACGATGTCGATGCCCTGCTTGATGGCCGTTTCTTTGATCTCGACGTCTGTCATCGTAGGGTATGGCACGCCGAGCTTGACCATTGTGGCGATTTTTTGGGGTAGTGTCTTTTGGTCAAACTTCTCTTCAAAGAGATGGGGATAAGCTGGCATGTTCGATCCCACGGAAGTGCTGCGAGGATCCTTCATGTGATTGTAATGCCAGCTGTGTGGATACTTGCCACCTTCCCGAGCAAGGTCCGGCCCCGTGCGCTTGGAACCCCATTGAAAAGGATGGTCGTAGATGCTCTCGCCCATGCGGGAGTAGTCGCCGTAGCGGAGTACGTCCGGCAGCATGGTGCGGATCATCTGGCTGTGGCAGTTGTAGCAGCCTTCGCTGACGTAGATGTCACGACCAGCCAGCTCCAGCGGGGTGTAAACCTGCTGAATGCGGTCTTCCATGTTTTTGGCCCGATTGACCATGACGGTTGGCACGATCTGAATGAGGCCACCCAAGGCAACTGCCACAAACGTCAGGATGGTGAAGGGAATCCAGTTTTCCAAAAGGCGATCATACCAGGCAGACCATGTGGCATGAGTCACGGCAAAACGTCGAATCGCGATCACGGCAAAAAGAAGGGTGCCGATGAGAGCAGCCATGTCAGCTCCGGGAGGCAAGAACAACCAACCCATCGCCAAAAAGAGCCCGCCCAAGACATACGTGATCGGATCCGAAAGAAAGGTCGTTTTGAGGCCCAAGGTATCATGCGTGGGATTCTCAATCACGGCCACTTCACGCGTCTCATTGACCGCCTTGCCTGACTTGGCTGTTTTCCAGAGGTTGAAGAGCATCAGGCCCATGCCCACGAGGTAAAGAGAACCACCGATGATGCGGAAGCCCATCATCGGCCGGATCGCTGTCAGGGTTTCGATGAAGTTGGGGTAAGTCAGCGCCGTGCCCGCAGCATTGGTGCTGTTCAGCATCAGCCCCTGCATGATCCCAGAGACCCACATGGCCGCCACGTAGATGAGGATGCCAATCAGGCTTAACCAGAAGTGCATGTTGGCCATGGAGACGGAATACAGTCTCGTGCCGTAAAGGCGTGGCGTCAGCCAGTAGAACAAGCCGGCAGCCATCAGGCCATTCCAGCCTAACGCGCCACTGTGAACGTGTCCGATGGTCCAGTCGGAGTAATGAGACAGCGCGTTCACCGCTTTGATGGAAAGAAGGGGGCCTTCAAAGGTGGACATCCCGTAAAAGGTGACCGCCGCGATGAAGAACTTCACCACAGGATCGGTGCGCAATTTATCCCAAGCCCCACGCAACGTGAGCAGACCATTCAGCATACCGCCCCAGCTAGGAGCCCAGAGCATGAGAGAGAAAAACATCCCTAGCATCTGCAGCCAGTGGGGCAGCGCCGTGTTCAGCAAATGGTGCGGCCCCGCCCAGATGTAGATGAAGACCAGAGACCAAAAGTGAACAATCGAGAGGCGGTAAGAATACACAGGTCGCTCCACAGCCTTGGGCAGGAAGTAATACATGATGCCCAGGATCGGAGTGGTGAGGAAGAAGGCGACGGCGTTGTGCCCATACCACCACTGGATCAAAGCGTTCTGCACTCCCGCAAAGACGGTGTAGCTATGCGTCAGACTGGTTGGGATCGACAAGTGATTGACGATGTAGAGCAGCGCGATCGTGATGACCGTGGAGATGTAAAACCACAAAGCCACGTAAAGGGATGGCTCATTGCGCTTGGCCAGCGTCCAGAAAAAGTTCACCGCAAAGACCACCCAAATCAGCGCAACGGCAACGTTAATGGGCCAGATCAATTCCGCGTATTCCTGCCCACGAGTGAAGCCCAGCGGCAAGGTCACCGCTGCGCTGACGATGATGAGCTGCCAGCCCCAGAAGTGAATGTTGGATAACAGATCCGAAGCCATGCGCGCCTTGCACAGACGCTGCGTGGAGTAGTAAACCCCAGCGAACATCATGTTTCCGACAAACGCAAAAATCACTGCATTCGTGTGCAGAGGACGCAGGCGACCGAAGCTCAAAAACGAGGCGAGATTCAGTTCATGAAAGTTCAACTGGGCAGCAACAATAACGCCCACAAGCATGCCCACGATCCCCCAGATCATGGAAGCCCACATGAACTGGCGAACGACGTGATCATCAAACTCGATGAGCTTTTTGGAAGCAGTAGGTGCAGAGGTCATGGCGTGGAATGGCTTAGTTCGAAAAGGAGCGGGAGCCTGCTGCCGGTTGATCCGCTTCCAGGGGCAACAGCGACATCTGCTCCATGGAACGGCGCTGGCGCTGGGTGCGCTCGGCAAAGAAAAGGACGGCAAAAAGAACCGCAAAAGCGAGGCTCATGAAGATGGTGACGGCAAAGACTTCCATGTCTGGACAACTCAAGCTTCAGCCCAGCACAGCTGCTCGCCCGCCCTTGGTGTAGGGTGCCCTTATCTTGTCTAGATGGCTTGCACTCGACCTGCCCTGACTTATGCAGCAGTGCCTATGCAAAAAGCCGCCATCATAGACCAATTCATCTTTCAACTGCGCGCCGAGCTGCAGAGCCTGACGCGCGCGGCTCAGGATGCTTTTGCCGCAGCGACGGATCCAGACAGCAAGGCGGAAAACAAGTATGACACACGCACGCTCGAAGCCTCGTACGTGGCTCGTGGACAGGCGCAACGTGTGGCGGAGCTCCAGCAAGCTGTCGCAGCTTTTGAGAGCTTGTCCCAAGCTCCTGTTGCCGCGAACAGTCCGATTGCCTTGGGCAGCCTTGTCACCCTACAAACTGTGGATGAGCCCATGCATTGCTTCGTGGCCCCTTTCGCCGGTGGCACGGAGGTTGTCGTGGATCGTCAGGAAATCGTCGCGATTACCCCGGCCTCTAGCATGGGCAAAAGCATCTTGGGACGACGACTGCACGAACAGATCCATCTTCCTTCAGGAATGAAGGTCAAGGTTGTTGGACATCAGTGAGCGATTCGGGCAATCACTTGAAAAGTTTAGCGGCGGCCTTCAGATGAGCTGCATGCTCTTCCATGCGCATCTCGACACGCTCACGAATGGTGCGCTCTCCGATGCCATCGTGCTCTGTGGCGACCAACGCTTTGAGCAAGTCAATCAAGGAACGAACGTCATTCATCATGACATACTCTGGCGCGATCTGCTTGGAGGAGTCGATGTTGTGATAGTTCCCCAACAGAATCGACACCCCTGCCGCGCGGAAACCTGCGGCCTGAACGGCTGTGGCCTCACAAGCACCGGCATCCAAAAGACAGCGCTGAACCCGGATGCCTTGCTCTTTGGCGGTCGTGGTCAAAATCGACACCGCCTCGCTATCAAAAACAGAGAGCCTATCTCCCACACGAACGACCGGGCCACCGCCCATGACCGCGCCATTCACCGGACGGCTGGTCTCGATGGAGAGAAAGATGTCCTTTTTTCCAAAGGGCCACTTTTGTGCACAGTGCCAAGCTCCGAGGAAGCCGATTTCTTCAGCACGAGTGAAGACGGCGTGGCAAGTGGTGCTGAGGTTCAGCGAAGCCAGTTCCCACAAGGTGGAGATGATCACCGCACAGCCAATCAAATCATCGCAGGCCGCAGCTTCGACCTTTTCAAAAGTGATCTGGGTGGGAAAATTCCATGTGGCGATTTCACCAACGGGCTTGCCACGAAGCCCACGAGCAACCCCCTGCTCCACGAGTTCAGCAGGCACCCCCCCTAGGAAGTCCCACTCCGTTTTTTTGCCGCCCGGCTTTTTCACAAAGCCCGGATGATCCATGTGAGCTGCGAGAACCCAGGCCGGAGTGGCTTTGGTTTTGCCGTGTTTGTAGGTCGCGAGCAGATTGCCAAATTTGTCGCGCTTTAGCTTTACATGCGGACAATCTTTTAACAAAGCCTCAATCTCCGCGCGGACATGATACTCATGAAACGGAGCGGTGGGCTGTTTGAGAATTCGCTTGAGAATGGTCGCGAGGTTGGGCACTGCCATAGACACATCCTAACGCCTTTTTCCATTCATCCAACTGCCAAGGTGAAGAAGCTCCGATATTTCTTCGAGACAACGCTGGTGGCCTCCGCCGCCTGGTTGTTGCCGCGCTTGCCCCGAGGCCTCGTCATGATGGCATCCAAAACCATCGGCTGGATCGCCTGCCAAGTGGATGCACGCGGTCGCCGCACCGCTCGAGAGAATCTCCGCGCAGCCTTTCGTGGTTCTCTGAACGAGAAGGAGGTGCGCCGAATCACCCTGGGTTCCTATCAAAACTTTGCCCGCACGTTTTTGGACCTTTTCTGGGCACGGGCCCTGACCCATGAGAACTGGCCTAGTCATGTCAGCATTCGCATGGATGATCTTGCTGCTGAGGCGAAAGCGCGAGAAACAGGTGCCGTCTGGGTCACCCCACATTTTGGCAATTTTGAGTTCGTTAGCCTGATCTGGGGCTTTCGTGGGGTGCCCTTCACCGTCGTCGCTCAGGATTTCAAAAATCCGGGCCTCACCCGCATCTTCAAGCAACTCAGGGAACATTCGGGTCACAACGTGATCTCACAAGAGCAGGCGATGCTTAGATTGATGAAAGCCCTGAAGCGCCAAGGTCATGCGGGTTTGCTCACGGACCTAAACATCAAACCTGGCAAAGCCGCCACGATCATCGACTGTTTCGGCCTGAAAACCTGCGTGCCCACCCTGCATGTCGAATTGGCCAAAAGGCTCGGCCTGTCGATCATCACTGGAGTTTGCCAGCCCGCACCGGATGGGCGTTACGAGGTGCGTATTTTTGAGGCCATCCGTCCGATGCCCGAGGACAACACCCAAGAAGTCACTCAGCGCATCTGGGACCAATTCGAGCATGCCATCCGCGCCTATCCCGAGGGATGGCTCTGGATGTACAAGCACTGGCGCTACCTACCCGGAACCCAGCGGGATGGCAATTACCCTTCGTATGCGAATCCGAATGAAGGATTCCGGGCGCTTTTGACTTCCCTCACTTCACATCCAGCTCAGGCTTGAAATCAGCCGCATGATAAGAGCTGCGCACGAGTGGCGCGCTGGCCACATGGCGGAAGCCTTTCTTGAGTGCGATTTGTTTGTAGTTCTCAAAGGTGTCTGGGTGGATGTAGTCGATGACCGGCAGGTGCTGCGCGGAGGGGCGTAAGTATTGACCAAGCGTTAGGACCGTGACGTCATGCTCCAGCAAGTCATCCATGGCTTGGAACAGTTCCACTTCCGTCTCTCCGAGACCGAGCATCAGGCCGCTCTTGGTGGCGCATTTGTAGCCCAGCTCCGTGGCCATCGCCTTGGCACGCTTCAGCACATGCAGGCTACGATGATACATGGCACGACTGCGCACGAGAGGTGTGAGTCGCTCCACCGTTTCCAGATTGTGGTTAAAGATGTGCGGGCGTGCCTTCATCACCACTTCCAGGGCATCGTCTTTGCCATTGAAGTCAGGCACCAGAATTTCGATCGTGATCTCAGGCACAGCGGCACGCACGGCCTCAATCGTGCGGGCGAAGTGATCCGCCCCGCCGTCTTTCACATCATCCCGCGCCACGGCCGTGATCACCACGTGGTTCAGGCCCAGGCGCTTCGTCGCAGCGGCCACGCGCTCAGGCTCATCCGCCTCCAGCGCAAAGGGCTTCGCCGTCTTCACCGCGCAAAAGCCACAGGCGCGCGTGCAGCGATCTCCTGCGATCATGAACGTCGCCGTGCCCTGGCTCCAGCATTCCCAGCGGTTGGGACATTGGGCTTCTTCGCACACCGTGTGCAGTTTCAGGTCCGAGATGAGCGACTTCGTGCTCCAGAAGACCGGATCACGCGGCAATTTCACACGAATCCAGTCGGGCTTTTTGTCCTGATGCAGGGCGGGGTCGATCTTGCAGGCCATAGGGGGGTAAAGCTCACGAATGCGGCATCCCGGTCGATTGACAACCCCGAATTCATCACCAGTTCAGAGACGGAGGCGAATCGGCCCACGCACCTCCTTCGGATCCACGTCGACACCCCCTTGGGTCATCCGGAGCTTCCCAGCAGCTTGCAGCTCATTCGCCACGGCGCGCACTTCTGGCATCAGGGAACGCCAATCTTCAGGTGCCAGCCGACGCGCGACCTCCGAAGGGCAGATGCTTTTCCCCAAGCCACGTGCAGCCACCATGTCGAGCAGCGTTTTTTCGATCTCCTGCGCTTTCATCATGGGCGTCGCAGTTCAAAAAGATCCAGAGTGCGGCAGTACCAGTGGGGTGCCTGCATGCGCCCGATCGGATGATAACTGCCTGGTCGGAGGAGCCAGGTCTCCGAGTCGAAGAGCCCCTCCCGCACATGCACCCGCAGCACCTCACCGATCACCAAGCGATTGGCACCGATCTCCAGGATGCTATGGCAGCGGCACTCCAGGCTAGCAGGAGCTTCAGCGAGACGTGGCGGCTGCACCCCTCGGCTCGGCACCGCGGTCAGTCCGGCCAGCTTCAGCTCATTTTCCCCAGGCGGGAGGCTGCTCGAGCAAAGATTCATGGCTTCCGCCATCGGCTCGTCCACGAGGTTCACCACGAACTCCTGCGTCAGCCGGATGTTGAGCGCGGTGTCCTTGGGCACGCCGGGCTCACGATCACCCGGACATAGGCCGACGATGGGTGGACTATCTCCCAGCACATTAAAGAAACTAAATGGGGCCGCATTGACCCGTCCTTCCCGATCAACCGTGGTGGTCAAAGCAATGGGCCGAGGCGTGACCAGACCGGAAAGAATCATGTAGGCATCTTCGCGGTGGGGGCCAGTCAGGTCGATTTCCATGAGGCTAGCTGCTTTCTCACATGGACACAGTTTGGCAAGAGCGTCATGGAAAGGGAGGGAAAGAGAAACACATGCGGCCGAAGAGATCTTTGGAAAATTTGCCCGAAAAGGCCAAGATCAAGCTTCCTTGAGCATGCCTAAGCCCCTAGCAGCCTCCTCATGAAACATTTCCTTCTACTGCCCCTCCTAGCGATAACACTCCTCTTGGCCATCTCTTCCGCCTATGGTCGTGCTAGCAAATCCAACATCGGCACCGTCATTGAAGATCTGAAAGTTCGATTCTCTGGCAAGCCCCTAGAGCTGAAAGGCAAACCCTATGTTTTGGAGTTTTGGGCCACTTGGTGCCCGCCCTGCCGCCAGAGCATTCCACACCTGAACGACGTTTATAAAAAATTCAAAACGAGAGGTTTAGAGATTGTTGGTGTCACGGACGAAGACAAGCAAACCGTCCGAACTTTTGAGAAAACACTTCCCATCGACTACACGGTGGCCTTCGACCCCTACAAGAAGCTAAACCAGCACTTTGGCATCGAAGGAATCCCCCACGCGATGCTCGTGGACAGCACTGGCAAAATCGTCTGGGAAGGGCACCCGATGGGCTTGAGCGATGCAGACATCGAAGCCGTCCTGAAAAAGTAAACCTCATGGCGAATCCTGATTTAAAGTCGCTCATTGCGTTCATTAGCGACTTTCATGAGCATAGGCACAGCACTTGCGCATCCTTAGTTGCCAGCCGAACGGGTGCGGTTAGTCTCCGCCCCCGTCGCCCCGATGAGCGTAAATTTCCCCGACATGTCTGACCCGGCCAATCCTTTCCAAGAAACATTGCTGTCCCGCCACCGCGCTGAACCCTGCACGGTGGTGATTTTTGGTGCCACTGGCGACCTGACGAACCGCAAGCTTATCCCCGCACTCTACAATGTAGCAGCCTGTGGCGATCTGCCGCCTCAGTTCAAGGTTGTCGGCTTCGCACGGCGCGATAAATCGGATGAAATCTTCCGCACTGAACTGGAAGCTGGGAACCGGAAAAACTCCCGCCAAGGCCACAATGAGGAGCTTTGGGACAGCTTCAGCCAGACCATCCATTACCACCGTAGCGAGTTCGAAGACCCGGCGGGCTATATCCGACTAAAAATGCTCTTGGATGAATTCGACCAAGAGCGTGGGGCTCCGGCGAATCGTCTTTTCTATCTCGCCTCAGCACCGGAAGCCTTCAAACCCATCCTAGAAATGCTCAAGGCCACGGGCCTCAATCAAGGTGTCGGTGGCAAGTGGGCGCGCGTCGTCTGTGAAAAACCTTTCGGCAAAGATCTCACCACTGCCCGAGCTCTGAATGAGACGGTAGCGGCGACTTTTGAAGAAAAAGACACGTATCGCATTGACCATTACTTGGGCAAGGAAACCGCCCAAAACATCATGGTACTTCGCTTTGCGAATGCCTTGTTCGAACCCACCTGGAACAGCCGCTACATCGACAACGTGCAGATCACCTGCGCCGAGAACCTAGGCATGGAAGGTGGGCGCGGCGGCTACTACGACACGGCAGGGGCCTTGCGGGACATGGTGCAGAACCACCTCTTCCAGCTCCTAAGCCTCGTTGCCATGGAGCCACCCACCGACCTGAGTGCCGACGCTGTGCGCGATGAAAAAGTCAAAGTCATCCGCGCCCTGCGTCCCCTGATTGGCCCTGATGCTGTGGGCCACAATGTCATCCGCGCCCAATACACCGCGGGCAGCGTTGATGGTGTACCCCGTGTCGGTTATCGCCAAGAAGACCGTGTCAATCCTGAATCCATGACGGAAGCCTACGTGGCCCTGCGTCTCTACATCGACACTTGGCGCTGGCAGGGAGTTCCCTTTTACATTCGCGTCGGCAAGCAACTGCCCAAAAAAGCCACCGAGATCAGCATCCATTTCAAGAAGCCCCCCCAGGTTCCTTTTGCGACGCAAAAAAGACTTGGCATCAGCAGCGAAAACACCCTTGTGATTCGCATTCAACCCGACGAAGGCGTGGCTCTGCGTTTCCTCTGCAAGCAACCGGGACAAGCGATGAACATGCAGCAGGTGAAGATGGACTTCCGTTACTCATCGAGCTTTGGCAAAGCTAGCCCTGAGGCCTATGAGCGCCTACTGCTCGATGCGATGGCTGGAGATGCCACGCTCTTCGCTCGCCGTGATGAGGTCGAAACCGCTTGGAAGTTCATCGACGAACTCGAGCACGCTTGGCACAAATCAGAAAGTCCACCCCCCATGTGCGAATACCCTGCGGGGAGCTGGGGCCCTAAAGAAGCCGATGACCTCTTACGTGAGAATGGTCATGAATGGCGACTACTGTAAAACGAACCAGAACCGAATGAAACCTGCCCCTTGGGGACAAGACAGGCAGGTTGAACTCAACGCATTCGGGTCGAACTCATTTCTGCCCGATTCTCCACAGCGACTTTTCCGTGCGAATGATGAAGTCCTTTTGGAAAACCGCATAAGAAGCCAGGGATCGCTCTCCCAGATCATTCGCGTGCAGCAGTTGGTAGCGCTTTCCAGCTTTCACCACATAACCCATGCCTTTTTCATCCTGTAGGTAAAGACGGCCATCACCACAAAGAATCGAGGCACTGATCGGTCCCGTGCAGCGCTCTTGATAATGAACAGCGCCCGTCTTCACATCGGCACAGGTGAGGATGCCGTTGTCCGCCACGAAGTAAAGCTCACTCCCAACGACGACCATGCTTGGGTTGTTAGGAGCATACTTGTCTAAGGTCCAAGCCACGTGGCTGTCCGTGACATCCCCTTCCCCATCGGCCCTGATGGCAAGCACGCGTGCCTTATCGTAACCGGTGGAAAGAATCACCATTCCATCCACAAAGAGCGGACGTGGCACCACCGAATACCCCTGATCGTAGCGCACCTTCCAAATCTCAGCCCCAGTCATGGGGTCCAAAGCATTCACCACCCCACTGCCCGGCGTGATGACCTGCCGCCGGCCTTTGACCTCGATCACCAGCGGGGTGCAAAAGGAAAACTTTTTCTTTGCCTCGCTCTCTCGGATGAACTTCCAGCGCAAGCGTCCCGTTTTTTGATCCAAAGCGATCACCGCTGGATCAGACTCCGCATCTGCATTGAAAACCAGAACTCCATCAACCAGCACAGGACTTCCTCCATTGCCATGAACTGGCTTGTAGGAAAAATCACGCGTACTCCAGATAAAGGAGCCATCGGCTGCGTTCAAACAAGCTGTGCCTTGGTGCCCGAAATGAACGTACAAATGCCCTTCTTGATAGATCGGCGTGGGACTCGCATGACTATTTTTGCGATGAATATTCGGTGCACTAGCTGCCTGCTGGGGAAAGACCTCCTGCTCCCAGATCACCTTTCCATCGATCGCTGACAGGCAAAACGCGCGCAAACTGCGATCCACCCCAGGCTTTTCTTCACCAACCAGCGGCACCGCTGAAGTAAGATAAATCCGATCCCCCACCACGATCGGAGAAGACCATCCCACGCCAGGCAGGCTGGCTTTCCAAACGACATTCTTTTCTTGCCCAGCGCCCCATTCCACAGGCAAGCCCACGGCTTCAGAATTTCCTTGCTGACTTGGACCACGAAATTCAGTCCAATCTTGAGCTTTCAGCGAAAAACTAGCATGGAATGTGATGAGGCAGATGAAGGTTCGGGTAAGCATGGAGATTGATTTGAATGAGACAAAGAAAGCCGTTCAGCTTCTGAATGTTGCGGGAAGTTTTGTATCCTCGCAATAGAGCCAGCGGAAGACAAGGTGGCCGATTTGAGGCTAGACATGAGGGAAAGACTTTTTCGTGCTACATCGCGAGTCACCTGAAAGCGCCTTGCGTGGCGAAGCGGCTCTGGGCTTTGCTGCATTTGCAGCGTGATTGAAGATTTGGCGCATCCGACTGCCTCGAGTTCAGTCCACGTAAAGGAATTCATTGGAGCTCAACAACGCATGGCTCAGCGTCGAAAGCGCCAAAAATTCAGGTGAAACCGTTCGGGCTTCAGAAGGTCCACTGGCTTTTTCCAGTTTACTCGGATGCTCTCGATAGTAGCTCGTCTGTGCTTTGAGAAACTGTAACGCTTCTTGTTCCTCAGCCATGCTAGGCAGGCGCTGAAAAGCGAGCACCCACGCTCTTGCCACTTGCTGCACCAAATCACCTTTAGCTTCCTGGATGACACGTTGAGCAAAATCCTGTGCATGCTCGCGCATGTAAAGATTGTTCATCAATAAAAGACTTTGTGGGCTGACTGTGGTGTTTGGACGGATGGCACAGTTTGCTTCCGTCATGGCAGGTACGTCGAACGCAGCAAACATTTCTAAAGGTGTGCTGCGACGTGCCTGAATGTAGATGCTACGACGGTGTTCTTCGCCTTGCAGAGAGATAAACTTCCCAGTTTGGCGCCCAGCCGTGTCACGGGTGTCAATGCCGATGATGACCTGCCCTTCCTCGTTAAAAGTGACTGGCACGGACTTGCCACCCACCTTGGGATTCAATCGCCCAGATATGGAAAGAAGGCTATCTCTGAGAATTTCCGCTTCAAGACGGCGGACATTCATGCGACTAAGCCAGCGATTGTCCGGGTCCAATTGATCACGTGTGGCATCACGGAGGGATCTTTGGCGCCAGGTCTGACTCAGAAGAATCTGACGGTGCAGTTGTTTGAGACTCCAGCCTTTTGCCATGAAGTCAGCCGCCAGCCAATCCAGCAATTCGGGGTGACTCGGTTTTTCTCCCAGCTTGCCAAAATCGTTCGGTGTATTCACCAACCCACGGCCAAAATGGCGCAACCAGACTTGATTGACGATGACACGCGCTAACAACGGATGACTTCCATCGGTCAAGGCTTTGGCAAAAGCCAGACGACGGCCTGTGGTTGGGAGGGCTGGATTCTTCTCAGGAATCTGGATCAAACGATGCGCCGCTAAAACACTAAGATCGCTGGGTTTGACGGTGCCTTTGGGCTGGTCGGGCTCACCACGATGAAAGAGGTAGGTAGCAGGAACGGCTTTTTCAACCATCGGCAATTCATCGAAGGCCTGCAAAAACTCCTCTTTCGGTTTTTTAGCACGCACTGCTGCCGCTTCATCCATCATGCGCTTCAACGTGTCGGCGTGTTTCGTTTTGTAAGTGGTATCGTAAAGATACAATGACCCAGCGCTTAGCTGCTGGATGCGCGGCCATGCTTTCAGCAAGGCCACTTGTGCAGGTGTGCGTTTTTTGACTTCTGTCCGGTAAGCTTGGCGAAGCGCGCCTCGGTCTTTCTCCGCAGTTTTACCCAATTCTTTTTCCAGAACCTCGGTGATGAATGCTTCTTGTTGCTTCAGTCGCTGAGCATCTATTTTTTTGGCTTCTTCTTCGATCACTCCGGCGATTTGACGCTCCTGGTCCGTTAAAAGTGAAACCAACCTAGCGGCTGGCGTCTTCCAGTTCGGTGTATTGAAGCCAGGTTCAAAGATCGCACGCAGTCGATAATAATCTGCCTGCGTGATGGGATCATAGCGATGATCATGACACTGCGCGCATCCAATCGTGATTCCGTAAAAAGCAGTGCTGATGATTTTGATCGTATCTGCGATGTTGGCATTTTGAGCCACTTTGTCGTTCATGGCACCTGTGCCGTCAGGTGCCATGCGGAGGAAACCCGTCGCCGTGATTTTTTCGATGTCTTGGGAACTGAGGTTCCGATGCGGCTGGGGCACCATCTCATCTCCTGCGATCTGTTCACAGACAAAGGCATCAAAAGGTTTATCCTTGTTGAGGGCAGCTATGACGTAATCACGGTATTTCCAGGCCCAGGCACGCTCCAGATCTTTATCGGTGTAGCCATCGGAGTCAGCATACCCAGCCAGATCAAGCCAGTGTCGCCCCCAACGTTCACCGTAGTGAGGCGAGTTCAGCAGCCGATCCACAAGCGTCGAATACGCTGCCTCAGCCCGGTCCGGAGAATGCGAGGCTGCGACAAAAGCATCCACCTCTTCAGGGCTCGGCGGAAGTCCTGTCAGATCCAAGCTGAGGCGTCGAATCAGAGTACGAGCCTCGGCCTGAGGGGAGAAATTCAGCCCGACTTCCTTAAGCTTCTTTGCAATGAACCCATCAATGGGATTCAAGAGAGATTGAGAACGTACCGCCTTCTCGACTTTGGGCTTTTGGATCGGCTGGAAGGCCCACCAAGTGCGCTCTTCTTCAGTGAAGGCATGTTCCGGCCCCAGTTTCTCTGGCTCTGGGCGGGCGGTATGGGCACCTTCAGCGATCCAGCGTTCCAAAATCGCGATTTCCTCACTTTTCAGTTTGGCTTTTCCCTTGGGCATCTCACCCGCCTTCACAAGCTCCAAGAGGTGACTCTTGTGTGCATTTCCAGGCTGGATAGCAGCTCCAGATTCACCCCCTTTCAAAAGAAAGCGCACCAGCCGCACATCCAGCCCACCTTTCAGTTCACCTTCCTCACCATGGCAATGAAAGCACTGCGCCTTAAGGATGGGCCGCACATCCTTTTCAAAAGTGAGCGTGGCTGCATGAGAGCTGGAGATGAGCAAGATGGCTAAAAAAGCGCGAATCACACTCGGCATACGAGGAGGCTGGGAACCGTCTTGCTAGGCCACGGTCAACAGCCCGGAGAAAGTCACCTTTGGAAGGAGACTCGTCACAATTGGCCTTCTTGAAGAGACAACGCAGAGCCCATGAAAGCAAAGCCCACCTAAAGAATGTGTGTTGG
>CANNQP010000005.1 GCA_947507875.1 Verrucomicrobiaceae bacterium
ACCAGCGTGGGTTTGCCCTACTTCGATGGCATCGCCCACATCGACACGAAGCGCATCGTCGTGCGCGGCATTGCCTTGGAGATGCTGGCGAAGTCGGGCGTCTGCGCACCGGATGCCAAGACCGTTGCGAAGCACAATCCCACCATCCCCAACACCTTCGAGTTCAAGCTCCTGCTCGACCGCCTTTTCCAGGAGCAGAAGGACAACCTCAGCCTGCTCTTCAACAGCTTCGTTTGTGACGCCCAGCGCAACGGCGACCGCATCGAAAGCGTCACCATCGCCAACAAGGACGGACTCGTGACCGTCAAGCCCAAAGTCGTCATTGATTGCTCCGGCGATGCAGATGTCGCCGCTTGGTCCGGCGTGCCCTTTGAGCAAAACAGCGAGGTGCAGCCACTCACGCTGCATTTCCGTATCGGCAATGTGAAGCCCATTTCGCCCGCCGAGAGCCACGCCTGCAAAGACGCGCTCAAAGCCGCGCAAGCCGCAGGCGAGCTGCCGCACTACTACGGCCCCGGCATCATGTTCCTCTTTCACGGCAGCGAGGTTTATATCCACGGCGTCCGCGTGCCCGCTAACCCCATCGATGCAGCCGACCTCTCCCGCGCCGAGATGCAAGGCCGCGCGGATGCCCACGCCATGTTCCGTGCCTGGAAACAAAACGTCCCCGCCTTCAAAGACGCCTACTTCATCGAAGCTTACCCGTGGATCGGCGTGCGCGAATCCCGCCGCATCCTCGGCCAGCACATTCTCACTGAAGACGACCTCATGAAGTCACGCCGCTTTGACGACGCCATCGCCACTGGCTGCTGGTATCTCGACATTCACCCGAATAAAACCGTCGTCGGCAGTGCCAACGACTTTGACCCGAAAAAGCACCAGCCCGAGCCCTACGACATCCCGTATCGCTCCCTCGTGCCGCAAAAAGCCAGCAATCTGCTCGTCGCCGGCCGCTGCCACAGCGCCACTCGCGGTGCCCACGCCTCCACCCGCGTCACCGTCACCGCCATGGCCATGGGCGAAGCCGCCGGTGTCGCCGCCGCGATGAGTTTGAAGGCCAAAGTCGAAGCAGCTGCCCTGGACGGTGTGAAGGTGCGTGAGCAGCTCACGAAGCTAGGTGGCGGGCCGTTTACGGATACCTGAACATCAGCAGCAGAATCCATCACCATGAAACTCAAGAGAATCCACTTCACCACTTTCCTCCTGACAGCATTGATCATGCGCAGCGCCGCAGAACCCTCCGATCTCTCGCACTGGAAAGATGACTTCTCGGACTCCGCCGCCTTTGCGAAGCACTGGTCGAGCTATGGATTCCTCGCGGCGGGTATCGATGCGAAGAATCCCCTCGGCAAACCGGTTGGCGGGGAGGATTCGCGGCCGGAGTGGTGGCAAATTGTGGACGGTGCATTGCGCGGGCAGAACTTCCCGGAGGAGAAGCACGGTTCTGGCATCTCGCGAAGTGTGGCCGCTCAGGACATGCGTTTGAGCTGCCGGTTCAAGATTCCCGCCGATGGTGTGGCCGCCATCGGTATTCGCGGGCCAAATCCAATTGTGGAGAAGGTCTTCAATGTCGTGAGCCTGCATATTCGTCCGAACAGCATCGTGGCGGCGGATAATGATGTTTTATATCCCAAGGATTTGCCGGAAGCAGCGGAGATGAAAAAGAAGGGTGAGTGGAATCGCAAGTTCTACTACGCGAAGACGGAAAAGATCACCCTGGCGCCCGATGCTTGGCACGATCTCACCGTCGAAGTGCGTGGCAGGGAGCTGCGGGTCAGCATCGATGCCAAGCCGGTCCTGAGTTACACGACGCTTTGCGGCGATGCACCCAAGACGAGCATCGGCTTGGGCGCCGGCGGCAATGGAAAGACGGTGCTGGCGACGTGGTATGACGATGTGAAGATTGAACCGCTGGAGGAAAAGAAATGAAGCGGTGTCTCCTTTTGCTACTCGTATGCGGAGTCCAGGCTCACGCGCTCGACCTCGAGTGGGTGAACGTCGGTGATCCGCGCAATCAGCCGGACAAGACGGGCTATGGCGCGGTGGCTTACGAGTTTCAGATCTCGAAATATGAAATCACCTCGGAACAGTATGCCGAGTTTCTCAACGCACTGGCGGTGAAAAGTGATCCCCACGGGCTCTGGCGCGGCTCGACGATTCAGCGCCTCGGCAAGCCAGGCGAGTATCGGTATCAAGTAATCAAAGGTCAGGAAAGGTGGCCCGTGGTCAATATCAGCTTCCTGGAGGCGATGCGGTTCGTGAACTGGCTGCACAACGGACAGAGCCAAGGCGACACGGAGAAAGGTGCCTATGACATCCCAACGCACGGCGGACTCGCCAGGCATGAAGTGGGTGCAAAGGTGTGGATCGCGACCGAGGACGAATGGTATAAGGCGGCGTATTTTCAGCCTGAGTCGAAGGGTGGGCCGGCAGGAGGCTACTGGCTCTATCCCACGCGCAGCAATGAGCAGCCTGTGCTCAGGGAGGCTGGTGCCAAGGAAGCGAACTCAGCCAACTACCTGCAAGACAGCCGGACCAACTCGTTCGGGGGCGTTGCGCGTTCCTTTACGGACTCCCAGCCGGTGGGGAGTTATCCAAACTCCGCGAGTTATTACGGCACCCATGATCAGGGCGGCAATGCCTGGGAGTGGAACGAGGCTGTCGTCTTTGATGCGCAGCGCTGCATCCGGGGAGGCTGCATGGCGCACAGTTTCGAGAAGATGAGGTCCGTCGTGCGCACCTCCGCCAACCCGGCCAAGAGGTATCCCGACACGGGGTTCCGGCTCGCACGCGCCATGCCGAAGGCCGCCGACGCCGGCAGCATCAAAACCACCACTCCGAAGCAGCCCTGATGAACAGCCCCATTCACATCACCACGTTGCTTTGCATGGTTGCGCTCGCTTCAGCATCCGCCTCTGAACTCACCGGCAAACTGGAACCGATGTTCGACCAGCACTGCTACGACTGCCACGACGCGGACGCGAAGAAGGGCGGTCTCGATTTGACGGAACTGAAATGGAAGCCCGATGACGCGGAGAACCTCCGGCAGTGGACCAAGGTCTTCGACAAGGTGGAGCGAGCAGAAATGCCGCCGAGGAAGAAGGCGCGTCCACCAGCGGAGATGAGTGGCACCTTTTTGAAGACGTTGCACGATGCACTGCATGCTTTCAGCGCACGTCAGCAGGAGTCGGAGGGACGCGTGGTCTATCGGCGGCTCAATCGCACCGAGTATGTGAACACGATCCACGATCTGCTCGGCATCGACACGCCGCTGCGTGACTTGCTACCGGAGGACGGCACCGCGGGGGGATTCGATAAGATTGGTGAGGCGCTCAATCTATCCGCCGTCCATCTGGAGCGCTACTTGCAGGCGGCGGACCTCGCGCTGAAGGAGGCGACGGTCACCACGCCGAAGGTGGAGACCAAAACGATCCGCACCGACTACACCGAGACGTGGCGTGACTGGATGGCACCAGGCTTTCAGAGCAGTCAATGGACGCATTCGCCCGAGGGTTTCCTTGCCATCCGCTGGGGCGGCGGAAACGGGCCTCATGGCGCTCTGGGAGCTTGGTCACCACCTGTGCCCGACGCCCGCTATCGTTTCCGCATCCGGGCGCGTGCCATGATCGACAAGGAGGGACCGAACGCCAATGCGAATGATAAGAAGCGCCCTGATCGCCACATCATGCTCAAGGTGGCACGGGCCGTGTGGCCCTACAATGGACTGACCTTTGACAACACCTACGTGGAAATGAGCCCCACGGAATATCGAGAGTTCGAATATGAAGCGCGGGTCCCGCAGGGCCAGACGCTTTGGCTTTCGCCCTATCGCGTGGTGCCGGAGACGCAGGACGAACGCGCGATGGTTGGCGGCATCTGCGCGGTCGTCGAGTGGGTGGAGATCAAAGGTCCGCTGTATGAGCAATGGCCGCCACGCGGTCATCAACTGCTCTATGGTGATCTGCCGCTGCAGCCTGCGAATCCAAAGGTCCCGACCAGGGACCTGCGCGTTGTTGCATCACAACCCGAGGCCGATGCCCGACGCTTGCTCGCCGTTTTCCTGCCGAAGGTTTTCCGCCGCCCCGTGAGAGAGGATGAGATCAACGAGCATCTCGCGCTCGTGAAGGAACAGATGGCCAAGGGCCGACGCTTCGACGAGGCCCTGCGCGCCGCCTACAAAATGGCGCTGTGCTCGCCCACGTTTCTCTTCCTCCAGGAAAAAGTCGGTCCGCTCGACGACCACGCGCTCGCCTCGCGGCTCAGCTATGGCCTCTGGAGCTCTCCGCCGGATGACGAACTGACCTCGCTCGCCGCACAGAAGAAGCTGCACGAACCCGCAGCGCTGCGTGCACAGACTGAGCGCATGCTCGCCTCACCCAGAGCGAAGCGCTTCACACAAAACTTCCTCGGAAGCTGGCTCAACCTGCGCGACATCGACTTCACCCAGCCCGACACCAAGCTCTACCCAGAATTCGAACAATACCTTCAGCAATCCATGGTCGAAGAAACGGAGCGCTTCTTCGACGAGCTGCTCGCCCGCAACATGAGCACACGAAACATCGTGCATAGCGACTTCGCGATGTTGAACGAACGCCTCGCGGAGCACTACGGCATTCCCGGAGTCAAAGGTGAGCACATTCGCAGAGTGAATCTCCCGCCTGATTCACGACGCGGCGGGTTCATCACCCAGGGCGCGGTGTTGAAAGTCTCCGCCAACGGCACCAGCACCTCGCCCGTGGTGCGCGGGGCCTACGTGCTCGACCGCCTCCTCGGCACACCGCCCGATCCACCGCCGAAGAACGTGCCCGCCATCGAGCCGGATATTCGTGGAGCCACGACCATCCGCCAGCAACTCGACAAACACCGCAACCAGCCCGCCTGCGCCTCGTGCCATGCCATTCTCGACCCGCCCGGTTTTGCACTGGAGAACTTCGACGTCACCGGACGCTGGCGCACGCACTATCGCGCCATTCCCGATAGCGCGAAGGACAAGGTGGTAAACCTCCCCGGCATCGACATCCGATATTACACCCAGGGCCTCCCGGTGGACCCGAGCTTCGCCATGGCTGATGGCCGCCCTTTCAAAGACGTGGACCAGTTCAAACAAATCGTTCTCTCCGATCCCGCGCAACTCGCCCGCTGCGTCACCGAAAAACTCATCACCCACTTCACGGGGGCTCAGATCCAGTTCGCCGACCGCGAAGTCATCGTGGCAATCGTGCAGCGCGCCGCTTCCAGCGACTACGGCCTGCGCACGCTCGTTCATGAAGTGATCCAGAGCCGTGTTTTCACGCACAAGTAAATCAACCTACCGCCTAACATGAAAAACGTCACCTTCACCACCCAGCGCTCCATTTCCCGTCGGGCGATGCTCAAGGGCACCGGCATCACGCTCGCGCTACCCTGGCTCGATGCCATGTCGGCTGCGTTTGCGGCGGACCCGAAGCCGCCGATGCGTTTCATTGGCATTTTGAACTACTTCAGCTTCCACGCACCGAACTTGTTTCCGAAAGAAGCGGGAGCCAACTACATCGCGACGCCATATCTCGAAGGATTGCAGCCGCAACGGAAGGAGTTTACCATCATCTCTGGCCTCAATCATCCCGAGGTGCGGGACGGGCATGCGTCAGACAAATCCTTCTTCACCGGCGCACCACATCCCGGCTCGCCGTCGTTCAAGAACACCGTCTCGCTCGACCAGCTCGCCGCTGAGCAGATCGGTCGCGATACGCGCCATTCCTCGCTGAACTTTTCCACCAGCGGAGCTTACAGTTGCAGCTACACGCGCAGCGGCGTGGCCATTCCTCCGGAAACAAGCGCCGCCCGTGCGTTCGCCAAACTCTTCATCGACGGCACGCCCGCCGAGGTCGCCGAGGAAGTGGCACGCGTCCAGGAAGGGCAGTCCATCCTCGATCGCGTGGCCGGTGAGGCCAAGCGATTGCAGCGCGACGTGAGCGCTGGCGACCGCGACAAGCTCGACCAGTATTTCACCAGCGTGCGCGAACTCGAACAGCGCATGGTGCGCTCCGAAAACTTCGCCAAACAACCGAAGCCCAAGCCCGGCGTGCCCGTCATCAAAGACCCCGGCCCCGGCGAAGACACCACGCGCTTCGGCCTTATGCTGGAAGTCGCCCGCCTCGCCGTGCAGACCGACCTCACGCGCATCGTCACGCTCTACTACGTCGGCACGAGCAAGACGCCGTCCAAGCCAGGCACCAGCTTTGCCTACCACGACCTCAGCCATCACGGTCAGGATGCCGGAAAGCTCAACCAGCTCGCGATCCTCGAACGCGATCTCCTGCTTGAATGGGGCGGCTTCATCCAGCGCATGAAAGACTCACGCGACGGCGCTTCCCGGCTGCTCGACAACACCATGAGCGTCTTCGGCGCCGGCATGGGCAACGCTTCCAGCCACGACTCCACCAACCTGCCGATCCTCGTCGCCGGCGGCCGCTTCAAGCATGGCCAGCACCTCGCCCACGACCCGAAAAACCCGCCGCCGCTGTGCAACCTGTGGGTGCAGATGCTGCAGGAGATGGGCGTGGAAACCGGCAAGTTTGGCACCAGCAACGCGGAAACCCTTACCGGCCTCAGTGTGTGATTTTCATACTATGAAACCACACCCTTGCTCAGCCTGCATGAGGTGGTGACCGAGCAATAAACCAAATGCACTGCGCCATTTGGCGAAACCGATGAATCCCATGAAAACCGAACCCAACAAACTCACCCGCCGAGAGGCCCTGCTAAACGCGCTCAAAGGCACCGTCGCTGCTGCTGTGGCCACGCCGATCCTCTTGCAGGCTGCGCCTAAAGCTCCAGCTCAAGCCGAAGCCGCTTTTGTGCCTGAAAACGATTATCCCTTCTTTGGCTACGAGCCTGATTCGCTCGCATGAAACCCTTGCTCGCTCTCTTTCTCACTTTCACCACCGCGCTCGCGGCGGAGCAGGCGGAGGTCATAGTCTTCACCGTCAATCCTGGCGAGATTACTACTCCGTGGTGATTGAACCTCAGATCTCCGTTCGAAAAGCGCAAGAACGGCAAAGCGCCATTCATCGTTTCTGGCCAAAGTTAGCTGCGTTATGAAGATTCTTTTTCTGTGTTTTCTTGGCGTGGTTTTCTTCGGCCTGTTCGTGGGATTGATCGGTCTGTTCCTTCCACCTACTCGCTCGGTATCTGGAATGCGTGAGATCGCGGCACCTCAGGATCGGGTTTGGCAGATCATCACAGGATTGGCAGCGCAACCAACTTGGAGATCGGACATCGCTTCGGTCGATGTAACCGACACAACGCCAGGAAAAGAGCGTTGGGTCGAGCGACCACGCAAAGGCCCTCCGATCCAGTTTCTGACGGAAAGCATGACCCAGAAAACGGCTTGGAAAGTTCGCTTTTCAGGCCCAGCCGAAGGCATTTGGTGCTGTCGTTTGGAACCCATTTCGGAGCAGCGAACTCGTATCTATGTTGAGGAAAGCTCTATGGTGCAAAACTACTGGGCACGAGTTTTGGCACGATTGGTTTTCGATCCTCAAGCTTTTTTGGACGGTTACCTTGATCAACTCTCGAAAGCGGCAGCGCAGAATGGGGGTTGATGCGAGCGAAGGAGATGTGATTCTAACGACTGTGTCCCTACGCTCCAGCACCCGAGATGATTATCAGCGCCGGATAGATCGTGTCCGCGCCCATTTGGAGGAACAGCTCTCCGAACCTCTCAATCTGCAAGAGTTGGCCAGCGTTGCCTGTCTTTCGCCCTGCCATTTCCATCGTGTCTTTCGTGCCATGACGGGAGAGGGATTGGGGGAGCACCTGCGTCGTGTGCGACTAGAACGCGCGGCACTGTTGCTTCGACATTCGAGTTCTGAGATTAGCGAGGTGGCGCTACTTGTGGGCTATGAAAGCCCAGCCGCATTTACGCGGGCCTTCGAACGCAGCTTCGGCTCACCACCCTCTGTGTGGCGCACAAGCGAAAGAACGGCTTCGATCCAGAAGCCGAACGTGAGCAAGCCAGCCTGGATTGAACCCTTGCGCTTCGTGAAGCGCAAGCCCGTGCGTGTGAGTTTCGTTCGTCGCACCGGACCATACGCTGAATCGGCACCCGAGGCTTGGCAGGTGCTCATGAGAACGCTCGCGTGGCGTGTGTGGCTACACTTCCCTGCAGAAATGATCGGCATCTGCCACGATGACCCTGACATCACGGCAGCTGAACATCTGAGATATGATGCCTGCCTGCGTTTTCGACGTTCTGTCGCACCGCAAGGCGAGGTTGAGGAGCGCTGGCTGCAAGGTGGTCGCTACGCTGTTTTTTTGCATCGTGGACCTCATGTTGATCTGCCCCTCACCTATGAGAGGATTTACGGCGCATGGCTGCCTGAAGGGAACGAGAGGCTGACGGAATCACCTGCCTTCGAGGTTTATCTGGATCGGCCTGGAAATGTGTTGCCTGAGAAGCTGCGCACGCTTGTTCATGTGCCGCTGCATGAGGAAAATGTGGGCCAGGGCTCTCTTGTCTTGGACAAGCCCTGGGGCTAAAGAAAGATGATGTGTCGCCTATCTTGGAGATTCTTACCTCAACCAGCAGCCTCTTTTTTCCGCCTGATGGCCGTGATGCCAAAAACAGCCTGAATGCTATGCCCGCCTCGCATACACCGCGAGGTGTATTCCGTCCAACTCGTTACGTAAATCAAAACCCATGCCCAAGCCCAAACCCACTTGGAATGACAAGCTCCGTTGCAGCAAAGCACCGGAGGTCAAACGACTCGACAAAGCATTCGCCGGAATGCCGGAAGGCAGTCGCATGCTCATCGCATCGCCTGCGATTCTGGATGAGTATGTGCGTGCCATTCCCCAGGGGCGGACCGTCAGCGTGAAGGCCATGCGCGATGAGCTGGCGGATCGACACCGCGCCGAACACACGTGTCCAGTGACCACCGGCATCTTTCTGCGAATCGTCGCAGAAGCCGCCTGGGAGCGCCATCTTGCGGGCGAACCGTTTGACGCAATCACACCTTTCTGGCGCGTCATCGAGCCTGACTCAGCTCTCGCGGAGAAACTCGCTTGCGGCGCGGAGTTCATCGCCGAGCAAAGAAAGATGGAACGTGCTTAATCACTCCTCTCCGCTCATGAAAACGCTCCTCCTTTCGCTTCTCACCACCAGCGCCCTCGCGGCCGAGCTCCAACCAAACGCCAAGCTCACCTTCGACTTCCCCGAGCTGCCGAACACGCTCGCGGGCATGGTTTCGGGCACGACGAAGGTGGCGCGGTTGGGGGCGATTCTGCCGTCGAACTATGCGCCGGGTTCGAAGCATCCGCTCTTCGTTTACCTCAAGGGGGGCAGCGGCGGACCGGAGGATGGTGGGGCGATGGCTCGCGACATCGTGGGCGCGGAGGACTTCATCGCGGTGCAGGTGCCGCTTTTCAAAAAGAACCAGCCGAAGGGCAAAACACTGCCCGTGATGGTCGAGGACCTCGCCGTCGTCAGCGCAGCGTATCGCACGATGCTCGAAAAGCTCGCCGCCGAGGTGCCAAACATCGATTGGCAGCGCAGCGTCATCGGCGGGCACTCGAATGGCGCGCACACGCTCAGCGTGCTGCTTGCAGGTCGCGATGAGTTCATCACGCAGCACTTTCACGCGTTCTGGCTGCATGAAGGTGGCTTTCCGCTCATGCCCGCGGCCATGCCGATCAAAGATGGCCGCTTCCTGCTGCTCGTGGCCGATGACGCGATGACCGGCGGCTTGGAGGTCCGGCAGTTGATGCTCGATCAGACGTCGCTGCTCGAACGTCAGGCCAAGCTCATGAAGCTCGAATTCAAGAGCGTCCTTATGCGCGGCTACGGTCACGACGTGCCACCGGAATACATGCGCAACGTGCGTCAGTTCGCCCGAGGCGAGCCTTTGGAGGACATCACCGCGTCTGAAAAAGCCGCCGCCGCGAAACTCATCCTGCCGCTGCGCACGCATCCCGACTCCAGCGCGTGGAATGACCTGCTCGTGAGCGATTTGACCAACATGCGAGTCCCGGGAGCCATCTGGAGCTATCGCGACGGCACCCTCACCGCCACCGAGGATCAAAACATCTGGACCAAGGCCACGCACGGCGACTGCGTGCTCGATTTTGAGTTCAAGTTCGAGCCTGGAGCTAACAGCGGCGTCTTCTTCTACAACAGCGACGAAACGAACTGGATGCCCGCGAGCATCGAAATCCAGATCTGCGACGACCGCGCCAAGCAATGGCAGGAAAAGCCCGCCAACTGGCGCTGCGGTGCCTTCTTCGGCCATCAGCCCGCGACCAAGAGCACCGTCAAACCCGCCGGTGAATGGAACCGCATGACCCTCACCGTCCAAGGTCCGAAAATCACCGTCGTGCTCAACGGCGTAGTCGTGAACGAAATCGACCTCACGCAGTGGAAAGACAGCAAACTCAATCCCGACGCCTCCGAGATGCCGAAATGGCTTCAAGGCAAGCCGTGGGCTGAAATGCCCTTCAAAGGCCGCATCGGCTTCCAAGGCCGCCATGCGGGTGCTGGCATCGAGTTTCGGAAAGTGAAGCTGCTGCGGCTTTAGCCGCAGCCACATTTTCAAGCCTGATATCCGAGCTGCCGCGAAAGCTGATCGGCGAACTGCTTCACTTTCTGGCCCAGCTTGTCCAAGCTGCCCGGCGTGACGCGATCCGAGGGGCCGCTGATCCAAAGGGAGGCGACGGGGTGGCTGCGGTGATCGAAAACAGGCGCGGCGACGCAGGCGAAAGTCTCGCTCTCTTCACCGCGGTCAAGCGCGTAGCCACTGGCTTTGGCTTGCTTGAGTTCGGCGAGGAAGGCGGTGGCGCTGGTGATGGTGTGCCGGGTGTGTTTGGAGAACTTCATCTGCTGCACGAAGGTTTTTTGTGCCTCGGGGCTCCAGTGGGCGAGCATGGCTTTCGCGGGGGCGGCGGTGTGCAGGGTGAAGGCATGGCCGATTTCGACGACCACCTTCACCGGATGGGATGAGGCGACCTGATCGAGCACGACGCCGTGATTTCCGGCCAAAGTGCCGAGTAGGGCGGTCTCGCCCGTGGCATCGCGCAGGGCGGTGAGGATGGGCGCGGCGGCCTGGATGAGTCGCTCTCCACCCATAGCGGCATGACCGAGGCTGAGGAGCTTGCGGCTGGCGCGGTAGGCCTTCGTGTCTTCATCGCGCTCGGCATAGCCGCGGAGTGTGAGCGTGGTGGCGATGCGGAAGACGGAGTTCTTCGGCATTTTTAGAGCCTCGGTCATCGCGGTGAGCGTCAGGCCCTCGGGATGCCGAGAAAGCAGCTCCAGCAGATCGAGGGTGCGGTCGAGGATGGGCACCTTGTAGCGGCTGAGAGGGTTGGCGGCAGATTTTCGGGCCTTGGGCATACGTTTGATATACAAAACAAGATTTGTCATTGCAAACGCGTAGTTTGTGACTTTGAGTCGGTTCTTCATTTCAAACAACATACCAAATGACAAACCTTATTTCCCATACTGTCATTGTCACCGGCGGCTCGCGCGGCTACGGCGCGGGCATCGCGGAGGCCTTTGTGAAGGCTGGGGCGCGTGTCTGGATCACGGGACGAAACCAGGACAAGCTTCAGGAGACCGCAATCCGCATCGGAGCGACGCCCTTCGTGGCCGATGTCGTGGACGGAGCGGCTTGGGATCGATTGATGGCCGAGGTAATCGCTCAAACCGGTCGTCTCGATGTTTTGATCAACAATGCAGGCGAGGGCGTGAAAATCGGTCCGGCTAGCGAGCAGACGGATGAGGCCATCGCGCAAAGCCTCGCCAGCAATCTCATGGGAGCGATGCTCGGCTGTCATCGCGCCGCCGCGATCATGCAAAAGCAGGGCAGCGGCCTCATCGTGAATATCGGCAGTGCCTGCTCCACGCATGCGTGGCCGGGCTGGAGCGTGTATTCGGCCGCGAAGGCCGGTTTGCTCATGTTCACGCGCTGCCTGCTCACCGAGTTGCGACCTCACGGCGTGCGCGTGACCTCCGTTTTGCCTTCTTGGGGCCAGACCGACTTCACCGAGGCTGCGCATCTCCCACCGCGTGATCCCGCTGTGCTCGCGCAATGCATCTCGCCTGCCGACCTCGGCCAACTCCTTGTTCAAACTGCCCAACTGCCCGCGCACCTCGTCGCTGAGGAGATCAAGCTCTGGCCGATGGTGCAGCCAATGGCTCAACTTTAACCCCAACCCAGACCACCATGCGCTTCCTCTTCCTCCTCGCCCTCGCGCCGCTGCTGCATGCCGCGGAGCATTCGATCAAACCCGGTGATAATCCGCAGGCCGTCATGGATCGCGCGGCTCCAGGCGACAAGCTGATCTTTCTACCCGGCCTGCATCAGCATGGCCTAACGAAGCATCGCTCCATCCTCTACGTGGACAAAGCGATCCACATCGAGCTGAGCGAAGGGGCCACGCTGAAGCTCGCGGATGACACGACGAAGCTCGAGGCCGAGCCTGAGATCACCACCGATCAGGACGCGGGCAAGAAGCTCGACGATTTGGAAATGGGCGGTCGCTTTGACCTCATCAAGCCGTGCATCTTCACCATCAAGATCGACTCCGAAGGCAGCGACGGCGGCGCGGACACCTTTGCGTGGGGCGTGTTTGAGAGCGCTGACAATCCACAGGGCACCGCCAAGCTGCCGCCATCCGCCAGCAAGTTTGCCGAAACCCCGCATCAGCGCGTGCCGATCACGGGCGACTGGCAAACGCTCGCCCATGGCGTGCAGGTCCGCTTTGGCAGCAAGACGGGGCACAACAAGGGAAGCACCTGGTTCAGCACCTACGATGGACCCGTCGCGTATGGCATCCGGGTCGGTCATGGACGCCAGCCGAACACCATTGAAAACGTCCGCATCACCGGGAAGGGCACCATTGACATGAATGCCACGCACAACGTGCAGCCCGGCTTCCTCGTGAAGGACATCAACGCCTGCGTGCTCATCCACGGCCGTGTGCGAGGTGTGCTCGTGGAAGGCATCACGATGATGGACACGAACCGCTCCGTGATGTGTTACGGCGAGCACACCGGCAAGTTCCTGCCCGGCGGCAAGACTGGCCCCGGCGAATCCTTTGATGCCGAGGACATCACCATCCAGCGCACGCGGACGATCAATCCGAACGGCGCCGCCTATCTGCTCGGCCATCCTTCGTTCCGTGGCCATCTGCGCAACGTGAAGTGCAACTACAACTACATGGAGACCGGCGTCACCAGCATCGAGCCGAACTTCAATCTCGATGGCTACGAAGTGATCGGCAATGTCATCAACTGTGGGGGACTCTACGGCGCCATCCATTGCTGGCGTTGCTCGCGCAATGGCTTTGTCATGGACAATCTTCGCATCAATGACATCAACGGTCGCGAAGTCGTCGGTGTCGGTGCCCCTCGTGGTTGGGAGAGCCCCGAGCCGCCGCTGCAGCGCAACAACCGCAACCTCCTCAGCGATCCCGTACCCGTCGCCTTGCCTCATGTCGCGCCGTTTGGTCGTCGGATGCTTGTCAGCGACTACGGCGGCAACAAAGTTGCCATCATCGCCGCCGATGGCCGCACCGAGTGGGAGCATCCCGCCGAGAAGCCGCAGGACGTGTGGATGCTTGCCAATGGCAACATCCTCTTCAGCCATCTGCGCGGAGCGCGCGAGGTCACGCTTGATCACAAGGTCGTCTGGAGCTATCGCGCCCCCGAGAAGACCGAGGTGCATGGCTGCCAGCCTTTGCCGGATGGCAAGGTCATGGTTGTCGAGTGCGGCACGAAGCGACTCGTCGAAGTCGGTCGCGATGGCCAAGTCGTCCGCGAGATCCCCGTGCCGGTGAAAACGAAAAACACGCACGATCAAATGCGCGGCTGCCGTCGCACGAAGGATGGCCGTTACCTCATCAGCGCCAAAGGCGACCGCGCCATCCTCGAACTCAGCGCCGAAGGCAAGCTCCTCCGCTCAATCCAAACGCCCGGCGATCCTCACGAAGTCCGCGAACTGCCCAACGGCCGCCTCCTCATCGCCTGCGGCGAAGGCGAGGCCATGCTTGAACTCGACCGCGAAGGCAAAACCGTGTGGAAACTCGGCACGCAGGATGTGCCGAACAACCCGCTGCGCCTCATCAGCGGCTTCCAGCGCCTGCCCGACGGCCATACCCTCGTCATCAACTGGCTCGGCCACGGCTATCTCGCCACCACCGCCCAGTTCTTCGAGCTCGACGGGCAAAAGCGCATCGTCCGCCAGTTCACCGACCACGCCCGCTTCGTCAGCATCAACAAAGTCCAGCTCCTCGATGTGCCCGGCGATCCCGCGAAGGATGAGGTCTGGCGCTGAGAGACCGGCTGTGGCTTGAGCTGCAGGGCTTTTGTCCTTTCCGCGGCAAAAGGGTCAGACGTGTACAGATGGTGAAGCGGATCACTTTTTTGCATAGGTTAGGCGGGGCTGGATACATCATCATGAACAACCTTCATGAGACCCGATTCTGAGCTTTTGCACCGCTATCATCGCCTGGGCGATGCTCTGGCCTTTGCCGAGCTGGTGCGGGCTCATTCGGTCATGGTGCATGCCACAGCCTGCCGAGCCATTAGAAACGGCCCTGATTAAAACCGTCAATCCAAGCCTTGGCGGCATCACGGAAGCAGCCACGGAGATCGTGCATCGGCTTACACAGTTGCCGCAGCATTCGAGCATCGGCAGCGGGCAGAAGGGGAATCAGGAACTCCTTTGGAAGGTAGTGAAATGAGCGAATCGACACGCGGATAGCTTGGGTAGGAATGAACGATGCTTCTACCGCCTTGCGAGACAAGAGCATGAATAAGCCATTCGCTTCTGTCATCATTGCATTCAGTTTTGATCCTTGCATGGACGAAATCTCCGACGGTGTCTCTTTCAACAAAGCCCTTTGTCACCGGGCCCGAAGATCATTCAGAAAGAGCTGGAGGACTGACGCAGACTGGACCGTGGCGGCATTTTCACAAAGTTTGGCGGATCATTGCCATACTTCGAGGCTTGATTTTCACCATGATGGTTCCTGATCAAACTCTAGATTCATACACACTTTGTCGTCTGCCTCCGTTTTAAAAGGTCCAACCTTTGCTCCCATGCAAAACTATCTATGCCTTACTTTCGTCGCCATGGCTTTGCTTCATGCTGAAGAACCGGTGTTGCCGCCAGAGGCGAAGCCGTTGTTGGTGGATGCGCCATTGCAACCGACGCAACCGAAGCCTGAGGAAGGTCGCATCACGAAGACGGAAGCCGGGTTCCTGCTTGAATCGCCGGGCAAGCTGGAAAAGAGCTACAACCTCTCGGTGAGTCGTCGCTTCACGCAGGCACTGGCGAAGGATCAGGTGTGCCTGGCGGTGATCCAAGCACGCACGACGCAGACGGACAAGGCGGATGGCAAAGGGCGCATCACGGTGGCTATTCAAAACACAAGAGACTATAGCGCGACACCCCTTTGGAAAAACTGGATCGTTGGGAAAGATTGGGAAACCAGTTTTTTTAGTTTCAGTGCAACGCATGAACTGCCAGCAGATGCAGGTATAGCTAAATTGATCATAGGAGATGCCAAGCAGGTGATCGAGGTGGCGGATTTTCAGATTTATCGCCTACCTATGGGTTACGACATCTTCAAGTTGCCGACGATGCGGAAGACCTACGTTGGTCGTGAGCTTGATGCCCCTTGGCGTGTTGAGGCTGAAGCTCGCATCAGCAAGCATCGAAAAGGAAAGTGGACGATTGTCGCGCAAGATAAAACAGGAAAGACACTGCCTGGTGCTAAGATCAGCGTTCGCATGAAGCGCCATCTCTTCGGATTTGGCAGCTCAGTCGATCCAATGATGCTGTCGGGTTTGGATGCAAAGATGGCGGCTGCTGATCAGAAAAAATACCTCAAGGTTACAGATGAATTGTTTAGCAGGATTGTTCCGGAAAATGGGCAACGTCCGCGCAACAGTTTCGCTCCTCTGGATGCGCAAAAACCCTGGGAAGAAGATGGGCGTCGACGGAATCGAGCTGCTTTGCAATGGACGCTTCAATGGGCACAAGATCGAAAGATGAGTTCACGCGGCCATTACTTGGTGTGGGGCTACCTCGAACCGTGGGCACGTCAAGAGCTTGATCAAGGCGGCATTGTTGGCCTTTTGGATGCCTACCAATTTCATTTCGATACCATGATTCCATTCAATGCGGATTATGTGTCAGAGTGGGATGCCATCAATCACCCAGTGCCCTTTGTGGAAGCAGATGCGCTGTATCGAGTCATCAGTCCCAACGTTTATGCCGACTTTTATCGGAAGCTGCGTCCGTTGACGGATAAGATTTTATTCATTAACGAAGACACCTTTAACCTTGACCGAGCGCTTGCGTTTGAGAAGCACATCCAGCAGATGATGGCAGCGGGGGTCACCCCAGATGGCTGTGGCTTCCAAAGTCATTTCAGTGACTACTCCATCCCATCCATCGAGCATCAATGGGAAACGTGGAGTAAGTTTGGCCAAAAGGTTAAGCACCTCACGGTTACGGAATACGATTTGCAGACGTTAGATGATGAGCTTCATGCTGACCATTTGCGCGACATGATGACTCTTTGCTTCAGTCATCCTCAAATGACTGGTTTTGTGATTTGGGGTTTTTGGGAAGGTCGTCATTGGAAGCCGACTGCAGCTATGTTTAAGAAAGATTGGACTGAGAGACCTGCCGTGCAGGTCTGGCGTGATTTGGTCAAAGGCAAGTGGTGGACCCATGCTGACCTCACGGCGGATGCGGAAGGTCAAGTGAGTCTAGATGCTTTCTTCGGCTGGTTTGATATTGTGATCGACCACGATGGAAAAACCAAGGCCTTTGAGGTCAGGCACGCTGTGAGGGGAGGAAAGCCTCAACTGAGACTTGATTGATCCAACTGCCGATGTGGTTGATGCCGACAGGATTTCTTGGAGGTGTCGATGCTTGAATTTGCCTTGGAATCGTGCTTTTGAACGTGGTATTATGTCCAAGCCCAGAGCTACCTGGAATGAAAAGCTTCGCAGCAGTAAGGCGCCGGAGGTTAAGCGCTTGCATCGGGCTTTTGGTGGTATGCCGGAGGGGTCTCGGATGCTTATCGCTTCACCGATCATCCTGGATGAGTCCGTGAGGATGATTTGCCCAGGTCAGACGATGACGGTCAAATGCCTTCGGGATCATCTAGCAAACCGTTACCTCGCTGATCATGCTTGTCCGGTCACGACGGGGATTTTTTTGAGAATTGTGGCTGAAGCTGCCTGGGAACGATACCTTGCAGGTGAGTCCATTGAATCCATCACACCCTTTTGGCGGGTTGTTGAGCCTGACTCGTTGCTGGCTAGGAAACTGGCTTGCGGTCGGGAGTTCATCGTTCAACAAAGACTCGCTGAGTCACAACTGCTCATGGGCAAAACTAGGACCTGATTTTGCTTTTAAAGTGGATAGGGGCTGATGTTAAACTTTTCTCCATTTTTGCTCTCGAAGTAACCAAGGCTCACTTTGTCACTGAAAAGTGCGACCCAGTTGCCAAAAGCGTCAAGCGCTAGGGTGGTGTCGTAGCTAGCAGCTAGATTGGGCTTGGGTTTTGTAGTTTGCCCACGCAGGGGCTTGGCTACATCATCAGGATTCTTTTCCTGCAACCAGCGAACGAGTGTCCAGGGAGCATACTCTAGGCGCACTTCAGCACTGTATTCTGTCTCCAGTCGGTATTTGAGAACATCGAACTGCAAAGGACCGACGGCACCAAGCAGGGGAATGCGCACGAAGGCATCGGGTAGCTCGAAAGGCTGAGCGACACCCTCTTTGAGTAACTGATCCAGGCCATCGCGAAAGCGTTTGAATTTGGCAGTGTTTTCGTTGTGAAGGTAGGCGAAGCACTCGGGGGCGAAGCGAGGCATCTCGTCATACTTGATGGAGGCATCTTCGGAAAGTGTGTCGCCGATTTGAAAGCCGTAATTGCCAACGAGGCCGACCACATCACCCGCCCAGGCTTCATTGACCGTCTCACGCTCTTGAGCAAAGAGGCGCTGAGAATTGCCCAGCCTCAGCTTAGCTCCTGTGCGTGTGTTGGTCGCAGTCATGTCACGCTGGAAGCAGCCACTTACGATGCGAATGAACGCTACATGGTCTCGGTGCCGTGGATTCATATTGGCTTGAATTTTAAACACGAAGCCTGAGAAAGCTGCATCAGCAGGTTCAATGATGCGATCTCCGACCAGACGCGGAGCTGGCGGCGGTGCCATGGAAAGAAAGCCATCCAGCATCAGCTGAACACCGAAGTTGTTCATGGCGCTACCGTAGAAAACGGGGGTGATTTCTCCACGTCGCACTTTTTCTAGAGAGTAGTTCGCGCCAACACCATCAAGCAACTCAAGCTCCTCACACACGCGCTCATAAACCAGTGGAGGTAGAGCATTGCGCACACTGTCGTCTTCGATGCCTTTCACATTCACTGGAGCGCGGAACATACCGCCAACGGTTCGTTCAAAGAGATGAACTTGATTCGTTTGCCTATCAAAGATGCCTTTGAAATCCACGCCATCTCCAAGCGGCCAATTCATGGGGCAGGAGGCGATGCCAAGTACGCGTTCAAGTTCATCAAGCAGCTCAAGGGGGGGCCGTGCAGGGCGGTCGAGCTTGTTCATGAAGGTAAAAATCGGCACTCCTCGCCGGCGGCAGACTTCGAAAAGCTTCAGGGTTTGTGATTCGATGCCTTTGCCTGCATCAATCACCATCACGGCCGCATCGACAGCCGTGAGCACTCGGTAAGTGTCTTCTGAGAAGTCTTTGTGACCTGGGGTATCCAGTAGATTGATCACTGCATCCTTGTATTCAAACTGAAGCACGGTGGAGCTGACGGAAATGCCGCGCTGCTTTTCGAGCTCCATCCAGTCGGAGGTTGTGGCGCGCTGGTTTTTTCTTGCCGTGACGCTTCCAGCCAACTGTACGGCCCCTCCGTAGAGGAGTAGTTTTTCCGTCAGGGTGGTTTTGCCCGCGTCTGGGTGGGAAATGATGGCAAAGGTGCGGCGGCGAGCGACTTCAGAGGCAGCGGACATGAGCAGGGCAGGGGAGCGGGAATGGGTTCCATCGTTTGCTCGATTCATTTTCTCAACCACGAAAATCTCAGGATAGATTCGGGCGGGAACCGTGGAAAAAACACCTTGCAAGAGCGGCGGCCCTCCCACACTCTCTATATGTTCATGGTCCCCTCACTGAGTCGGACTCATGGTATCCGCTCCATCATTCAGAGCAGCGGTTTCAGCAGGGTGGTGTCCCTCACGAAACTCTCTCTCGGCATTCTTCGGTTTTTCCGAGCTGCCATGGTGTGGCTACCGCGGCAAGGCCGCTCTTTTGTTTCCATCGTCGTTTTTCACCCCTCGCTTAGGCGTCATGCATCTTTGGTGCATGGTTTCACTTGGCTCAGTGCGAGGTCATCCCCCACCTATCTTTTAGCATATTCATCATGGCAGGTCACAACAAGTGGTCGAAGATTAAGCGCACCAAAGCGGTGATCGATGCAAAGCGAGGTGGCGTCTTTTCCAAGATGTCCAAAGAAATCACCATCGCGGCGAAACATGGTGGAGGAAATCCTGATTTGAACGCAAGGCTTCGCAGTGCAATCAGTGCCGCAAAGGCCGCGAATGTGCCAAATGACAACATTGAGCGTGCTATTAAAAAAGGCACAGGTGAGCTTGGCGGAGCTACGATTGAGGAGATTACTTATGAAGGTTATGGCCCTGCGGGTGTTGCCTTCATGATCGAAGTGGTCACAGACAATCGCAATCGTGCGGCCAATGATCTCCGTATCTTGCTGTCGAAAAATGGAGGCACATTTGCAGATGCTGGCAGTGTGGCTTACCAGTTTACCCGTCGCGGCGAAATGCGCTTCGAAAAAGGCACAATGACAGAGGACGCGGCCATGGAGCTGGCTTTAGAAGCGGGTGCCGATGATGTCCAAGATGGTGGAGATGAATGGCTCATCTACACGGCCACCGATCAGCTCTTCCAGGTCGTTGCCGCACTGCGAGAGAAAGGCATTCACGCCAATGCTCCCAAACTCATTTACCAAGCCAGCACGCCTATCGCATTGACTGATGTCGAAACGGCGAAGTCAGTCATCAAACTTTACGATGTGCTCGACGACTACGACGACACCCAAAACGTTCATTCCAACTTCGAGATCGACGACAGTATCGCCGAGTCTCTTGATTAAATTTCCCCCAAACCACCCATGAGCGACGACATCCAGCCTGAGGAAGTGCCAAAGAAAAAAGCCGCCAAAAAAGCTGCTGCGAAAAAAGCCGCACCCATCAAGAAGGAGGCTGCTCCAGTCAAAAAGGCTACCGCCAAGAAAGCCGCAGTCAAAAAGGCGAAAGCCAAGACTGAACCTGATGCCTTGTTGACTCCAGCTGTCGAAGCGGTCACGGAAGAGTTGCCGCTCGCCAGCGAGCCGTCTTCTACGCCCCAGAAGCGTAAGCGTCTGAATGCCGTACAAAAAAAAGCGGCTGCGATTCTCGCGAAGATGCAGGAAACATCCGCAGCGCCCACTCCCACTGAAGCTGCGATCGTACCATCAGCGCCTGCCAAAGAAGCCGAGGTACATGCTCCTGGCGAGGTTGTTGCTGAAGATTCAAGGGTTGTCGCATCCTCATCAGAGCCGTTGATTACGCGACAAGTGGCATCCGTGCCAGAGGCCCCCCCATCCTCGTCAAACAATCATGGTTCAACTTCAGCACTTCTTCATGAGGAGTCGGCTGATGATGAAGCTGAACCCCACGCTGAAGAGTCGGGAGTGGGGCAGGAACCTGGACGCAAAAAAACACGCTGGGAGCGTTGGAAAGAACGCAGAGAGCGTTTCAAGGCGGAAAAAATGGCACGCCGATTGGCTCAGCAAAACGGAGGAGCTGCTCCTTCGGTGAATAGTTCTTCAGCTTCAAACGGTAGCAAGCTTCAGGAGGAAGATGCTCCGTTTTCTCCTGAAGTTGTATTGGGCCCTCCAGAACCCGCTGAGGGAATTTTGGAACTGAATGTCAAGGGACATGGCTTTTTGCGCCTCCGAGATCGGATGTTTGCACAGCATCCGCTCGACCCTTTTGTTCATGGCGATACGATTCGTCAGTTGGGATTACGGGAAGGGATGCACGTGAAAGGCATAGCCCAAAAAGGCCCACGTGGGCTGATCATCACCAGCATTAGTGAAGTGAATGCACGAGTGCCTGACTCTGTTCGTGATCTGCCTTTGTTCGAAGAGTTGAAAGCAGTCAATCCCAACAAGCGGATTCAATTCGAGACAACCAAAGAACGCATCACGACTCGTGTGATCGACATGTTCACTCCAGTGGGCCGCGGTCAGCGAGGCCTCATCGTCGCGCCGCCACGCACAGGTAAAACGACATTGCTCCAGCATATTGCTGAAGCCGTTGTCCAAAATCACCCTGGCATGCATCTGATCATCCTTCTTGTGGATGAGAGACCTGAAGAAGTGACTGAGTTTAAGCGTGCATTTCCAAATGCAGATGTCTTTGCCAGCTCAAACGACCAGGATGTGAAGAGTCACACTCGGATTGCCACTTTGGCTATTGAGCGTGCGAAACGCCTTGTGGAGGCGGGTGAGCATGTGTTCATGCTCATGGACAGCATCACGCGGTTGGCGCGTGCCTTCAACAATGCGAAGTCGGGGGGGGCGACGATGAGTGGAGGTATGGCTGTCGGAGGTATGGAAATACCACGGCGTCTTTTTGCGGCGGCTCGAAACACTCGTGGTGCAGGCAGTCTCACAATCTTAGCTACCGCTCTCATCGAAACCGGTAGCCGAATGGATGATGTGATTTTCCTCGAGTTCAAAGGAACCGGCAATATGGAACTGGTTCTCGATCGTAAATTGGCGGAGCAGTACTATTATCCAGCCGTCAATATCTTCAAATCGGGAACACGACGTGAGGAATTGCTTCTGCCTGCTTTCCAATTGGATAAGATCCACATGCTGCGTCGTGGTTTGGCTGGCGGGAAGCCGATCGATGCCATTCAGCGTGTGATCACGCTCAGCGAGCGTTACCCAAGCAATGCTCAGATGTTGGTTGATCTGCCTGGCAAGGCCGGTTGATCCTTGGCCTCAGGATCGACGCACGATTACGCTCCAGTGCTCTGGAGCGTAAATTAGGTTATGTGTCTCAATGTGAGCTGCTCCCACGACGACCTTACTTTTGGTAGATTGGCAAAAAGTGATGGTAAACACTGAGGCTTAGAAGTGCGAGTGAGGTCGCATACACGGGGCCAGCGCTCTTTTCGTTGCCGTTCCGCGGATACCAAGCTCCTTCGAGACTTTGGCTGGAGACGAGCATGGCCTCGGTTTTTTGTCGCGCTGTCGCGGCATGATCTCCCCCTCGTTGATACATGCCTTGGGCATAATAGTAGCAGCCGTAAAAGAACCAAGGTTCATTGACCTCGGGAGGGAATTTCAGCAGCCAATTTGAAGAACCGATGACTTCGGGAATATCGTATTGGCCTGCTACCTGAAGGGAAAGCAACCCCGCAGCGGTCGTCGAGAAGGTCTGGCGTCCACCATAGGGTTCATAGCTAAAGGCAGCCTCGAGTTGCTTCAGTTGTCCATTGCTATCGCGTTCGGCACGGTAGCTTCGCTTGATATAGGCTACCGCGTTATCGATGGCTTCTTTGGGTACTTCGATGCCACTGTTTTTCGCAGCACGGAGTGCCATGAGTTGCCAAACACTAACGCTAATGTCGCTATCGCTGCTGCTTGGTTCGTAGCGCCAGCCTCCGCGATTGGCTTCGCTTTTCGGTGTCTGCTGGGCTCGTAAAATCAGACGGATACCCTTTTCTGCTAGTTCACGCACCTTGCGGTCCGTTTCTGTATCGGGCGACATACCAAGCATTTCGGTGAGCATGAGTGTCATGATGCCATGGCCGTACATGCGGCTGCGATCACTGCGTCCTAGATATCCATTTTCATCAGGCTCGACATGGTTGACGATGAACTTCAATGCACGTTCTGCGGCGATGCCTTCTGGCGTGCTGTTTCCAGGCAAATGCCCTACTGAGGAAAGCCCCATCAGGGTGAGTGAAGTCATGGCAGCACTATGGCTCGGCACGTCCCCAGGGCGTGGATTTTGATTGGATTTTTGCTCGCTGAAATGGCCGGAGGGCTGTTGTTGCTTCAGTAACCAGGAGACAGCCTTCTCCACGCTGGTTTTAACTTGAGGCGAGATGATCTCTGGTCGCGGTTCGGCTGCAACCGTTGTCATGCCTAAGGGTAAGCAAAACGCAACAGCCATGATCGGACAGCAAAGGTCTGAAAATGGAAAGGAAAACATGAGGTGAGAGCGGTGAACGAATCTTATGAACGCTCCTACCTGAGTGGCTTGATCAGAACCTTCGAATTCCTTCCGCTGCGATCATATCTTTCACGCCGTGCTGCGGGGAGATCCTGAGGAGTTGTGACCTGGAAGCCCATTTTTTCTTCAAAAAAGCGGAAGGCTTGGGTGCTGAGTGCGACTAGGGTGGCGCAGCCCCGTTGCCGTGCCATCTCTTCCGCAAAGGCAACGAGGCGCTGACCATGCCCGCGATTTTTATGGCTACGGCGCACAAAAAGGCAGGCCAGTTCAGCGATGCGCCCGCTTGGTTCATCGTAGGAGTGGACAGCTACACAACCAATCGGGTTTCCATCTGTCTCGAGAACAAAGAAGTCTTTGATGTGCGCTTGGATCTGTTCGCGTGTGCGTGGCACCAGGGCCGCATCTTCCATCGACTGTTGCATCATCGAGAGTAGCGCAGGTGCATCGGAGGACAAGGCACGGCGGATTTGCTGATAGTCATCGGCGTGAATCATCGTGCCAACGCCTTCGTTGCTGAAGAGCTCGGCGAGTAGGGCTTCATCCTGGGTGCCATCCACAATATGAACACGTGGCACTCCTTCCTGACAGGCTAGAGCGCCATAACGTAGTTTGGAGAGTAAGTTCACGTCGTGTCTAGGATCTTTCTTTTTGAAAAGCTCCCGGGCTTCTGCCATCGAAAGTTGTGCTAGTCGACTGCCATCGGCATGGCTGAGTCCGGCCTCCGAAACAAAAATGATCTTGGCTGCATGAAGCGCAATCGCGACCTCAGTCGCCACGGCGTCAGAGTTTAGGCGTAGTGTCGCTCCCCGCCCATCATAGCCCAGTGGTGGTAAGATCGGGATGATATCGGCTTTGAGCAAAACTTGCAGACTTTCGGCATCCACACGTTCGATCCGCCCGGTGAATTCCTGATCCACCCCCTCAATCACCCCGGCGGGATGCACCGCGAGGGCATTCGAAATCACGACAGGTAGTTCGAGGGCTGTCAAATCAGCCATGAGTTCGCTGGCTTGGCGCGTAATGGCTTCAATCGCGATTTCTAATGTTGGATGATCGGTGCGACTCATGCCGTCATCACTGCTGAGTTGAACATGCCTTTTTTCAGCTAGCGCCCGCATTTGCGCCCTGCCACCAAAGACAAGCACGACTTCAATATTCAGTGACTGTAGCACCGCTACGTCTTGCAGAATGCTAGTGAAGCCGGGCTGCCCCATCAAGGCTCCATCAATCGCAATCACAAAGACACGCTGCCGGAACTGAGGCACATAACGTAGTATGCCGCGCAGATCCTCGAATCGTGCGGATGGTTTGGGGATGATTTCGCTTTCAGTCACCGTTTAGCTTCGTGCAAAGTGCTCAAGGTGCAAGGGCGTGGCGACCTTAGCTGAGTTTTTGAAAAAGCCGTCTAACCCCGTCAGGGGTCCGGCAGACAATGGCTGCTTCTGCCAAGATTTTGGTCACCTCTAGGCGGCTAATTTTGACGCCTAACACTCGTTCTTCCCAACTGGCGGATTGCAAACGCGCGAGTGTCCTTGTTCCAATCAGCAGTGGCAGTGCAGTCGCATAACGCAGACGGGTATCGGTGACTTGGGTCACGTAATTCAGCCCACTTGCGAGATGCTGATGGCAAAGAGTCCACCAGTGCTGCCAGACAGGTTCCAAAACACGACTGTTCCTGCGCACTTCTTCAGCGCTCACTCCTGGCAGATAGCAACGTCCATCCCTCAAGTCTTCGCCAACATCGCGCAAGATATTGATGAGCTGAAGCCCTTGGCCAAAGCGCGCGCCGTCTTGCTGCAACTGGGCAAGACCAACCATTGGAGCTAGAGCGTCTGGTTTTTCCAGGGCACACATTTCAGTCCAAAACTCGCCTACACATCCAGCCACAAGCCAAGTGTATTCTTCCAGTTCGGTATCGCTGCCCAAGCAACGTAGGGTTCCATCCGCAGGGAAGCGTTGGATGTCCAGGCGCTGTCCATGGATGATGTGGCGGAGCACTTTTTGAATCGCCGTCAACGAAGCTCCGCGCATCGTGCTCAGCCATTCCAGCCCATCATGGAACCGCTCCATCAATCGCCGTTCTGCCTGATCTTCTTGGCATTCAATAAAGCTTTCCCGAATTCGCTGGGTGAGAAGCTGCTGAGTTTCCTGAGTTTCTGATCTGCTCAGAATAAGCATCTCAAACTCATCGAGACATTGCAGTCGTAAGTCAGCAGGAGCTGTGGCCGTGTCCGCTAGAGTATCTGCAGTGCGCGCAAGTAGATAGGCCAGTGAAATGGGCTCTCGTAACTCGCTAGGCAGTGCCTTCAGGGTAAGGTAAAACGAGCGCGATACGCTCGCGAGCAGCTGGCCGCCTAGTTCACTTTCATGAGGGGATTCTTTGTCAGGCATGGTGTATCTTGGGCGCAAAGATCAACGCTGAGGGTTTCGAAGTTCAGTGATCCTTTCACGGATCTTTTGCACGCGATTTTCTGGATTCGGGTGGGTGCTTAGCATTTCGGGTTGGCGGCCTCCTTGCGCACTGCGGGCGAGGATTTCCATGACTCCCACCATGGCTTCGGGGGCATAGCCAGCTTCGATCATGAAGCGAACGCCGAGTGCATCGGATTCCAGCTCGTCATCTCGGCTAAACTTCATGACACGCAGCCTCGCTACGGTTGTGGCGATTTGGTGACCTGCATGACTCTGTCCATCGGTCAGAAGGATGCTTAGCCCGTGGGCGATGCCATTCCAGAGTCCGGTGACGGCCATCTGTTCATTCGAATGGCGAGCGACCACATGTCCGATTTCATGGCCTAACACGCCAGCCAGTTGATCCTCGTTTTTGAGCAGTCGAAAGAGAGCCTCTGTGATAAAAATTGGTCCACCAGGAAGGGCGAAGGCATTGATTGTGCGTGAATCAGCCAAAAGGTGAAACTCGAATCGATAGGGGGTTTGTTTTGCGAGTGTGCTTCGCAGTAGCCTTTCTCCCACCCGCTGCACCTTAGCTCGAGCCGTGAAGTCAGGAGAAAGGCCACCCATTTGACGAATCATACTAGGCGCAGATTGTAGGCCAAGTGCGATTTCCTGCTCGGTTGAAGCAAACTTCAGCCGCTGCACTCTACCGGTGAATTCATTTTCACGCGCCGTCGTGCCCAAGTAATGGAAGAGAACTGAACCGCCGATCACCAGGAAAGCCAAAATCAGTCGAGGAGGACATCCCCAGGCCAAGAGCTTTGGGCGCGAATCATCGTGATAGCCTAATGGCTGTCCGCTGAGTCGGCGAAAGATTCGTTTCATGGGTCATCCTGCCTTCAAGCTTTGGCGACGGCAAAGCCAAAAGCTCTGAAGTCAGTTCACGTCTCTATTCGTGACTTGCATGGCGTTTTGGCATGATGAAAAAGCCAGCCTATGCCTGCACCGAAGCCTAGCCCATAACAAACGCCCCAAGAAAGCTTGGCTAGGATGAGGTAAAGTTTCCGTTCCTCATCGCTTGTTTCCAGTAGTTTTGCCCTCGGCAACCATATCTCGTGCATGGCTGCATCTCCGGCAAAGTAGCCTATTGTGTGCAACACGAAGAGAACCAGCACTGCCCTGAGTCGTAAGCTAGGGGGTGTCCTTTTGCCCATCATGAAGGTGGCGAAGATGAGGCAACCCAAGCCCGCGCCGACCCATTCACCTGCTCGCCCACCTATAGCGAACCAAGCCGTGCACCACGCCAAGGCATAACTAAGAAAGGCTGGCAGAAATAGACGGTAAAAAGCAGCGACTCCGCCCGCTAAACCGCCCATCAGCTGACCTGAGGCAACCAGAAACACGAGGGCGATGGCACTAAACATTGCCGGTTCCCCCCCCCAGTGACGAAACCAGGGCGCTGCAAACGCCCATACAGAAAAAGCAGCAATACCTACCATTGCGAAGGCGACTGCACCTTGAGTCATGTCTTTTCTCAGAGAGCGATTCATGGTCTTTAGTTCTACGTGCGTGAATGGGGCAATTTTGGTCAAAGCTAGGATTTTCAAAAACAACGTGACTTAGAATTTCATTCGCGCTCACAAGCATCGCCGCTATCCTCGTGGCCCCTTATGCTTCAAGCTGGAATCGTCGGCCTACCCAACGTAGGCAAATCCACCCTATTCAACGCAGTCACCCGCACCCGCAAAGCGGAGGCAGCCAACTATCCATTCTGCACGATCGAACCCAATCAAGGGGTTGTGATCGTGCCCGATGAGCGCCTCGCGGCTCTGTCGAACATCAGCGGCTCACAAAAAATTGTCCCTGCTGCCATTGAGTTCGTGGACATCGCCGGTTTGGTGAAAGGTGCTAGCCAAGGGGAAGGACTGGGAAACAAGTTCCTCAGCCACATCCGTGAGGTTGATGCGATTGTGCATGTGGTACGTTGCTTTGAAAATGGCGACATCACCCACGTGGATGGCAGTGTGGACCCCATCCGCGATATTGAAGTCATCAATACCGAACTGATCCTCGCCGATCTTGAAGCTGTTCAGCGTCGCAAGGAACGTTGCGAGAAAAAGGCCAAGAGTGGGGATAAGGAAGCGAAAGCGGAATTGGCCCTCAGTGAGAAATTGTTGCCGCATCTGGATGCCATGAAGCCCGCCATCACGGCTGATCTGTCGGACGATGAGCGTAAGCTGATGAAGTCCTTCTTCCTGCTGAGCGGCAAGCCATGCATCTACGCCTGCAATGTGGCTGAGTCAGACCTAGCTTCAGCTTCGAAAAATCCTGACAAGCATCCGCTGGTGGCCAAAGTGCGCGAGTATGTCAGTCACTCTCATGCAGCGAATGCCTGTGTGGTGAGCGCGGCGATTGAAAACGAGCTGGTGGATCTGCCAGAAGAAGACGCCAAAGCCTACTTGGCGGATCTGGGAGTCTCTGACAGCGGAGTGAATCAGCTCATCAAGAGCGTGTATAGCCTCCTCGGCCTGCAAACTTACCTAACCACGGGAGAAAAGGAAACGCGGGCTTGGACCATCACCAAAGGCATGAAGGCTCCTCAAGCAGCCGGTGTCATTCATGGTGACTTTGAGCGCGGTTTCATCGCAGCTCAAATCGTTCACTTTGATGATCTGGTTACACTTGGCTCAGAAGCCAAAGCCCGTGAAGCAGGTAAGCTACGGATCGAAGGCAAAGATTATGTCATGCGCGATGGCGACGTCGTAGAATGGCGTTTCAATGTTTGATCTCGGACATCATCACGCCTGTAGCCGAGTCTCGGGGAGTACTGATTAGCAAGACTGCTATGGTCTTGGCTTTAGCTTGTCGAGATGCCCTGGTGTGACATGGTTTGACGATCCATCGATCCAAATGTCAGTCATCGGTGCGCACAATGATCGTGAACTGCCCCGGCCATCGCTACCCCACTACCCCCGCGCGATGGTTCAAGCTCGATGAGTGAACACGCATCGTGTCCCAGTTCGCCGACTGCGACCACTTTTTAAAACATCACCGAAGTTCATCCCCTCGACCTGCCCGATGCTTCTTGCAGGGGTCAGATTCAGTGTAATGTCAGGACATGGCTTAGCCCCGGCTTTATGGAGCAGGTCGTGTCGGCGAAAAAGGCTACGGCTGTTTTTAGCTACTGACATGGCATGTGTTGTTGAAAAAAACTTTGCATAAGCTGGCTCGCTGCTGCGGCATGATTTGTGAAACTCATACTCATGTCGTCAGACAACCGACTTCTCCAACGCTACCACTTCCAGGGTGACGCCACCGCTTTTGCGGAGCTGGTGCGGTCGCACTCCGCCATGGTCTATGCGACCGCGCACCGGGTGACACGGGATGCGATGTTGGCCGAAGAGGTGGCTCAGGATGCGTTTGTGTCATTGGCGAAGACCTCCAATCCATCCATTCAATCGGTGGCTGCGTGGCTGCACCATGTCGCTTTTCAGCGCGCCTGTGATGCTGTTCGGCGGGAAACGGCCCGGCAGCGCCATGAACCTGCCGCAGAGCAATGGCTGGAACCAGAGGACACGAAGTGGGCCGATGTGGAGCCAGTGCTTGATGAGGCCATGGACGAACTGCCGGAGGATACACGTGCCCTGCTCATCGAGCACTTCATGGAGCAGCGCACGCAGCAAGACCTAGCCATTCAGTATGGCGTCAGCCAGGCGACTATCTCTCGGCGGATTGAGCGCGGGGTGGCGGATATTCGTAGCAATCTGAGAAAACGTGGTGTGCTGTGCGGGGTCGCACTGGCCAGCGTGTTGATGGCAAACTCAGCTCAGGGCGTTCCTGCTACGCTTGTTTCCTCCCTTAGTAAGGTGGCCATCAGTGGTATCGGCACGATCAAGCCCGTGGGAGCAGTGCCAGCATGGCAGGCAGTGCTCGTTTTTTTCATGCGGCCTGTTGTGTTGTTTACTCTGCTTGTGTGCGGCGGCGTGTTGTGGTTTGGCGGCCTCTCGCAGGACGTAACTCCAGATCGCATTCCTCCCGTCCAGACAGCCCCTTCGGTTAAGCCTACCTGGAGAGGCCGCGCCTTTTGTCCTACTTGCGCCCTGCTCTACACTCAGCAGCGGCGCACGCAGCAGGGTATCTTCATTCATAGCGAGTCTGGGAAGGATGTGATCTACGACCTGGAGTTGCGCGCACCTATGTCGGATTTCCATCCGCGCTACTGCGGGCCCAGCATGAAGAGCAAGGATGCCATCACCGTGACCGGCAGGGCAGAAAAAACCACCAGTACCCTGCAACGCCTGCGCGCCGAGGCCATCGCACTCTCTCCCCAATAGAACCCCAAATCGACGACCATGAAACGAATCATCCTCTTCCTCTTCAGCCTTACTCTCACTGTGTCTGCGGCCGAGTCTGCAAAGGTCTATGTGGACCATGCCCACGGAGGCCTTTCTGGTGGCGCGAAGCCGCTGGAAAGCTTGTTCCAAAAGATCGGAGCCGAATTTCTTCCAGGCAACGCTCCTATCACTTCGGAGGCTATCGCTGGCGCCAAGGTGCTCTATCTTCGTTCGCCGACCAAACCTTTCACTGCCGATGAAAAGGCTGCTGTGGTGGACTTTGTGAAAAAAGGAGGCTCGCTGTGTCTGGTCTTCGACGAAGAGAGGCGTATGCCGCTCGCGACCATCGGCGTGAACGACTTGATTGAGCCCTTTGGTCTCAAGCTGACGGCGGACACGCCTTACCTTCACAATTGTGGAGCCATCGCGAAGGCGGGTGAAATCAATCAAGCCGACCGCGAGATCCCCTACAGCGGCGGGCGGTCGGTGGAGGGTGGCACTGCGTTTGCATGGCAACTGGACGCGGAGGGTAAGCCCGCCCAGCCCTTTGCCGCTAACAAGCGTCTGGAAAACGGGGCCCGCATCATCGTCATGGCTGAAGGCATGGCCTCGATATTCCTTGGCACCCAGCAAGGCGAGCGACTGACAGGCGTGCCGCTCGATCCTACCAAGACCGTTTATTGGGGAAAAGACAGCGCTGTCTTCATGGAGGAGGTGTTCACCTGGCTGCTCGCTGCGGGAAGGTAATCGCTGCCTTCACATCTGCGAGTCACAAACTACCACTCACGAATCATCTCATGAATCTGCCCGCCTCGATGCACCGCCGCCAGTTTCTTCAGACGACCGCGACCGCAGCACTTGCGACCTCTGCTGCCTTCAGCCAGGAGAAAAGCCCTCCGAGTATTCGCATTGCATGCTGCGCAGCGGGTTTTCACGGCTTTGCAGCAGGCTCCAACCCGCTGGATGCAATCCGGCGGATCGGTGCCCTGGGTTTCGACGGCATTGAACTCATCATCCTCTCGCCTGCGGACCTCGCCACGATCTGGAGCGGCCATTCTCTCGACGCCATAGAGGCAGCACTTAGCTCCGTCGGGCTGACCATCTGCCGCTTTGGCGTCTTCGGTCCCTGCATGAGAAACATCGCCTCTGATGCCAATGCGGCGCGTGATGCTGACTTCGCGACCTTTGAGAAAGCCTGCGCCGTGGCGAAGCGTCTTGGCGCATCGCAAATGGGTTACGTTGGCTGGTCTGTGCCAGGCACTTCCCCCTTCACTTACCAACTGGCCAAGGAAGCAGCGCCTGGAACCAAGATAGTGCAGCGCATTCCGGATAACTTCGATTGAGACAAGTTTTGGGCGCGTAGTGTGGACTCGAATAAAGAACTTTTGGCCCGCGCGAAGGCGTATGGCATGACCATCTGTATCGAACCGCACTTTCATGGCATCCCGCAGACAGCGGAGCAGTTCCTCCTCCTGCACAGAGAGGTGAATGACCCGGCGCTGGGCTATCTGCTCGATTCCTGCTGGACGAGTGTTCAAGCCGCCTATCCACCGCTCGTGGCCAGGATGATGGCCCCGCACATCACCCAGGTTCAGTTTCGTGACACAGACGCCACCACCCGCAACAGCAGCGTTCCCTTTGGTCAGGGTGCGGTGGATTTTTCGGCCTTGCTCACCACCCTAAAAGCGATCCGGTATCAGGGATTTATTTCGTTAGAGGAGGTCTTTTTACCTGCCCGACAGACGATTCAGGATGCGAAGAACTTCTTGGCCTTCATGAGGACCGAATTGGCAAAACCCTAGCCAGTCGAAGGGGGTAAAGGCCTGTGCGTTGGTGTATGGTTTAAATCTCTGCGCTATCACCCCCGCCACCCCCGCGTGGTGGTTCGAGCTCGATGAGCGAAAACGCATCGTGTGCCATTTCATCAACCACGATTTTGTGCCGTGCTGGTTGCAGCTTGGTGCCGGAAGTTCACTGTTTCTGTTTGCCACCTGTCTTCTTGCCGCGATTGGGCTTTGCAACATCATCGGGCAGGGGACCGGCCATGGGCGTTGTCTCGAAAAAAGCACCGTCGTGATCTAGCCGGGGATCTTGGGTTCGTTTGAGCTCAGCCATGAGTCGCTCGCGGAGTTGATCCTGGATCGTGGTGTAGCGAGGATCGTTTGCTAGATTTTTCACTTCATGAGGATCTTGGCTGATGTGGTAAAGCTCTTCACGGGGGCGTTTGCCAAAGGCCCAATCAAAGTGCTGCTGCCACTGCGGATGGTCGCGTTCAGCGATTAACCACGCCTTGGTGGGACTGCTGTCCATGTCAGCAAAGCTGGTGTGCGTGTTTTCCGTCAGTGTGGTGACATCTGCATCAAGCTGCGCAGGATCTCCCATCGGCATTCGTTCGGGTTTGAAGTTCACGATAAAAAGGTAGTCCGAGGTGCGCAGCGCACGCTGCGGGTAGGGCAAGAATCCGGCGCGCGCTGATTCGACATGGCGCTCGCGGCCAGTAACCACCCAAGTCCGTTCAGGGTCCACCTGACCACTTTTTTCACTGCGCAGCAGTGGCAGCAGGCTGCGGCCTGTCATCACGTCGGGCGGCTTGATCCCGCCAACTTCCAAAAAGGTCGGCGCGAGGTCCATCAAGTTCACAAAGTCATCCACCACACGCCCTGGCTTGGTGCCAGCGCCTCGGGCGAGGAGCGAGACATGTGTGCCGAAGTCGTAGAGGTTGCACTTGCCATGAGGAAAGCCTGGTGCGCCGTGATCGCCACTCACCAAGACCAGTGTGTTGTCGAGTTCGCCTATCGTCTCCAGCTTCTTCAAAAGCACGCCCACGCAGGCATCGAAGGCCATGATCTCGCCAAGATAGCTGGCGAGATCTTCACGCACCTCGGGCACATCGGGCAGGAAGGTGGGCAGCTTGCCTTTCAGGTCATCGGGATTCAATTTCCAAAGTGCCTCGCCGCTGCCCTTTACCCATTTTCGATGCACATTGGTCGGGCCATACCAGAAGCAGAAGGGTTGGTCAGCTTTTCGATCCGCCAGAAAGGCATCGAAGTTCGCGGCGACTTCATCATAAAGCTCCTGTTTGCCTGCCTGCACTGATTTTCCCTCGGCGACCATGCGGGTCACGTGTTCAGAGAAGTCATTGACACGGCGGCCTGCTTTTTCATACGCGTGCGCTTGCTGGCCGTAGGGAGCATCACCGGGCGAGCCAGGACTCCAGACCTTGTACATTTTGCCCAGGTGATAGCCTGATTCCTTTAGCAAAAGAGGATAGGAAGGGATGTTCATGTCCCATTTGGCTCCCTGCAAAATGGCGGCCCGTCCCGTTCGCCAAAAGTACTGACCTGAGAGCACTGAGCTTCGGCAAGGCGTGCATGAGGGGGCCGTGACGTGTGCGTTCTTGAAGAGCACACCCTCACGGGCAATGCGATCGAGGTTCGGTGTTTGGATGATGTCATTCAGCGTGCCTTGACCCTCAATCTGTCGATAGATGCTGGCGTAGCGCCCCATGTCGTCTGCGAAGCAAAAGAGGATGTTCGGACGCTGGGCTGCCGCAGCGGAGAGCGCGGAGCAAAGAAGAGTGAGTAGGAAAAGACGCATGGCAGCACTGCGGGAACGAGCCATTTGGCTGCGGACTTGCAGCTAGCTTCGGATCGCGGCACCATGGCACTTGTGACGATTGCTGATTTTGAACTGCTAGAGCTCATCGCGGAAAGTTCGCGTGCGAAGCTTCATCGCGCTCGGCATCGTGGAAGTGGTGAAATCGTCGCACTCAAGCAAGTGGCGGATGCAACTGCTGCGTGTCGTGAGATTCGTGCTTTGAATCAACTGAAGCATCCTCAAGTCGTTCAGATCATCGACTCAGGGAATGAGCATGGTTTTGCTGCGCTAGCATTGGAATGGCTCGACGGACTGACTCTGGATCAGGCGGCTCCTCTGCTTTACGAATCTTGGATCGTGCTGGCCCAACAGATCCATGCTGCCCTGACTGCTGTCCACGGGCAGGACCTGCTGCACCTGGATGTGAAACCAGGCAATGTCATGCATGACTCCAAGGCTGGCTGGAAGCTGATCGATTTTGGGGAATGCCATCCCGCCTTCGAGGCGCGTCTTCATGCCATGACAGGCTCCATTCACACCATGGCTCCTGAGCAGTTCAGCGGTGGTGAAGTGGATGCGCGAACTGACTTCTATGCGCTAGGTTGCACACTTTTTTTTGCGTGGACAGGCCGAATGGCGCATGACGGTGAGCTGACGCCTCAGGTCATGACTCGTCATTTGCATCCGCCTGACCTAGCGGCCGATCCTGATCTGGCAAGACTGCCTGCACCCTGGCGACTGTGGCTGATTGCGTTGATGAAGCGTGACCCTGAGCAGCGCCCGCTGTCTCTGCCTTGTGTTCCTGTAGGATGAAAGATCAACTCCGATTGCGCATGTCTCGGAAAGCAGCTTCCCACGAGGCCACTTTCGTGATGCTGAGATCATCAGGCCAGCCCAACAGATCCACATCGGATGCGAGTATGATTCGTCGAGGTTCTGCTGGACACAGCTCTCGCGAAGACGCGATCAATGCTTGCACCAGCATCGTCTTGTCTTCATCGCTGCGCAGTTTGCCATGGCCGATGCGGCGACCTGCTGCGGTTTGTAGAATCCAACTGACACGTGTGCGCTGAGCTTCGGAGCTTCCATAGGTGACGACACTGATCCACGCGCAGTCCGCCAGTTCCGTTCGCTCCCGTAGTTCAGCACTGATGGACCACAGCTCGACCGCACGCTGATGCTCTAGGCAGCGCATGAGCTTGGGCTCTTCATTGAGCGCACGAATCAGAGCCGACGGACGACGTGTCTCGCCTGAAGCTTCAGACTGCAGAGCGCGCAGGTTCTCGGGCAGGCAGTGCTGCAGAGTTGTCTGCTGATCGAGCAGCATCTCATGCAGCAGGAAGAGGGATTCTTCTTCTCGGCTAAATTCTGCAGCATCGCCGAGTTTTGCCCAGGCTGCCCGCAGACACATTGCCACACGCTGCCACTCTTGCCAATCGCGGAGCAGAGGCATACGTCGTTGGCTTTCACGCAGGCCACGCGCCAGTTCCAGCAAGGCATGGGCCGAGTCTGGAAACTCTGCGCGAATGCGGGCTAGGCTGCTCAGGGCTCCATGACGCAGGCAAAGCTTTGCCGCAGCGCGCAGCACATCCGTCTGCTTTTTCATCAGATAAGATTGAGCGCGTCGTCCCACCCAGGCCAGCGCGGCTAGGGGATGCTGCAAGCTAACGCCCGCTGCCTGTAGAATCTGCCAGTCCTCATCGGTCGCAACAGTCATGAGAAGATCGTTTTGAAAACAATCCGCTTCATCTCGATACAGGCGCACTGCTTCGCGCCCTTTCTCACTTGTGGCGGGCTCACCGGGGAAGATCAGCTCGTCCAAAGATACCGCGAAAGCTGCTGGCGGCGTGATGCCTTGCTCCGCAAGAAACCAAGCAGCCACGGTTGCACGGTCACGCAAGGCGGGGGGGGAACGATCAGGCAGCAGATGCAAGCCGAGTGCTGTTAGGCGTGCAGCATCGGCCAACTGGCCTGAGCTGCGTGCGGTCGAAGCAGCCCGCATCAGGAGCTCCCATTCCAGCGGTCGGATTAGCGCGCCCGCAGGTCGTAGGTTGCCCTGGAGCCGCCAAATGCTCTGATGTCCCGCAGCATCCCAGGGTAAGTGACGCAGAGCGGTCACCACCCAGCGTGTCATTACTCGTGAAGCTGCTGGAAACCCATCGTCCGTTGGCAAAGAGGGACAGCGTCCAGGCCGCCAAGTCGGGTCCACTTGCTTGAAAAGCTGCTGCGCGATGGCGCACATGCTTTCAGAGCGATCTCCAGCCGCCACAGTGCCTAACCAAATCATCCAAGCAGTGGCTGGATCGGCGTGAGTTTTTTTCATTCGTGGCAAAGCCTCCGCCAGCTGTAGGCGCACCTTTTCCACGAGGGCAGGGGATGCCTCCGCCTCTTCTTGCAGCAACCAGCCCGCTGCCAGCGTCAGCGTGGCTAGAACTTGAGCCTGATCTTTGCTACGCAGAGCTTGAGATAGAAGCACCAGTGAGTCCTGACGACGTTCAGGCGGACAGTCCGCACACATCCAGGTGCGCCATAGCTGGTAGTCGGCGCGTGGCCCATGCAAGGCATCGCGACTGCGCCAGTATTCGCGCAGCGCACCGCGGCTAGGCTTGCCTGGCAGGCCGCGTCTCCAGGCTTCGTGTTCTTGGGCGATCTGTCCGAGCGGAGTTTGAGAAATCGCAGGCTTGGGAGCTGGGCGATGACGGAGGGAACGCTGGCTGGAACCGTGGGGGGAACGCATGAGGGGTGGGACAGTCAAGCTACGTCGAAGCTCAGGATCAGGAAAGCACGAAGCCATGCAGAGCAACGGTTTCCATCGGCAACAAGTCAATCACTCTGGCCATCAGGGCGAGACGATCTTTTCCACCTCGAAGGGTAGATTGGCTGTCGCTGCATGTCCTTGGCCATCCTTGACCCAAACGTGCAGACGATACACACCGGATTTTGTCGGAGCCTGGATCACAGCCTGATTCTTTGATGTTGAGATCACGGCTCCCTTGAGTGTGGCAGGCATCTTTAGTCTTTCCGCTGCGTTGTGCGTGGTTTTCTCTTTGAAGACGGACCATTCCCACACCAGCGCATCGCCCTCGGGATCTCGTGCCACGACTTCTGCTGTGAATGAGCCACCAGGTTTCACCGCTTCCTTCGGGACACCGCGCATGGGTTCGATCTCAGGAGCTCGATTGGCAGGTGCTTTGCCACTCCACTTTTCCTGAAGCACATCGACAGACGGAGTCGCTAGGCCCTCGTTCGTCAGTAGGCCGAACCACGTCGCTGTGGCTTCAAATTTCCATCCCCATACAAAGGCATAGCTGCCCAGGCATCCCGGCACCTGAGCAATCACCTCATCATATCCGCGGCGGATGCTTGCTGCCTTGGCAGTGCTGGTTTGCTCCAGCGGGGCGCCGGACTTGTGCTTGGGCTGTTCCCAGAAACCACGCGGCCCCCATTCCGTCAGCATCCAGGGCCGTGTCCAGCCAATCTTGGGCAAACTTTCCCTCAGGCCGAAAATGCCTCCATAGGTGTTGATCCCGATGTAATCGAGATGCGGCGTGTGTTCGTTCAGACCCTTCGCTTTCTCAGCGCTCAGTCCAGCTACTGCCGTGAAGGTCGGATGCGCCGGATCTAGCTCGTGCACCATCAGGGCTAGCTGCTCCAGTTGCTGCCAGTAGGCCGCGTTGGTGCCATCGCCCTCCGCTTCATTGCCCAGCCCCCAGGCAAGCAGGGCCGGATGATCGCGGTAGGGCAGCACCTCCTGTTTCACTCGTTCCCGCTGCTTTGCGCAGTGCTCAGGATTACGGTAGGAAAACCACGAGCACTCAGGTTCTAACCAAATTCCTGCACTCACTGTGAGGCCTAGCTTCGCCGCCGTCTCCAAGGTTTCGCTGAGGCGTCGCGTGCTCCAGGTTCGCAGCGAATTCGCTCCGCGTGCCGCTAGCTCGTCCAGATGTGTCTCGCCACCTGCTCCCTTCACGAAGTAAGGCTTGCCCCCACGGCTCATGCCAGTCTTCACGTTCAGAGTCACCGAGACTGGGGCAGCCTGGGTTTGAGTCATCGAAAGAAAAAGAAGGAGAGCGAAAGAACGCATGAGCTTATGAAATCAGAGAGCTCTAGATTCCTTCTTCCCAGTGCGGAGAAACAGACTTTATTTCTTCAAAGCCGTAAAAAACTGGATGTGCTGGCCTCTGCCTTGAGATGAATTAGATCAGAATTGAACATCAGCGTCTCATTCATCCGTGCTGGATGCGATGCCGAGACCGCAAACGTTACGTTTGAGTCCGCTTACTTTTTTAGAAAGATACGCGCCGAGTGAATGTCCCCGTAAAGCTCATCAGGAGAGCTTTTGATCTGCGCCCAGAGGGCCACGAGCGTGCCATCGGGCAACTCGGTCAAACTCGGGTAGCAGGTGGACCAGCCACCGACTTTCTGGGGGCGATCCGCGAGCAAGGTCGGTTCGCTCCAGGTCTTTCCTTCATCGTGTGAGGTGCGGAGCAGCAAAGGAAAGCGCAGCGGGACAGGGCCGGGATTGGAGGTGAGGACGAGGGTGCCATCGCGTGTGCAAAGCAGGTGGCTGGCGCTTGATGTCGCCGTGAGGCCGGTCTTCTCAGTCGCGCTCCAGGTTTCGCCGTGGTCGCGACTGATGGAGCGCCAGAGCTGGCCGTCCTTGGTGCGCAGGATCATGTGAACTGCGCCGGATTTCGTCTCCGCGATGGTCGGCTCGCCGCCTTGACCTTCGGGATTCGCCACCGTGCCGAAGCGCTTCCATGTCTGGCCGCCATCGCTCGATTTCAAGACGCCGCCGGCCTTCGTCCCACGCAGGTGCAGAGGCACGAGGAGTTCGCCCGTGGACAACGCAATGCCATTGGAGCGTGTGGTGTGGTTCGGCTGGTTCAGCTTCACCGGCTCGGTCCACGTCTTCGCGGAGTCGCTGCTAGGACGAAAGTAGATGTCGATCTGGGGCGTGAAGGCGGAGAAAAAGAGAAAGGTCTCGCTCCCAGCCACGAACAGCACCGGATCGAAATCCGCCTGACCCACGAAGTCCTGCAACACGCTCGCCGAGCCCCAGGTGCGACCTTGATCCTCTGAAAACGCCTGCACGATGCGCTGTGACGCCGCCCCCTCGGAAGGCGACGAAAACCACACCGCCATCAACCGCCCATCCGGCAGCAGCGCGATGCTCGGCCCCAGATTGTAGCCCGAAGTGTTCGCCGGGTCCTTTGCGTCCGTGCTCGTGTGCGTGAACACGACCGTGCGGTCGGTGATCTGAATGGTAGGCGAGTCAGCGGCATGGAGCGCAGACAACGTTGTGGCCAGGCAAGCGACGAGAAAGGAAAGGCGAAGCATGAGGCAAATACGGCTCATGAGACACGATTTTGAAAATCATCGGCATGAGAATGCCGATAGAAGAAGCGGAATTCCATTCTCCTGCCTCATCCTGGCTGTTGAGCAGCTAGAAGTGGCTTTAACCTTTTGGCAGATCGTTGCCGACAATGCATGTTGTTAGGTGTGAAAGGGGCCTTCTTGATCGTATCATCGGTTTAGGTGAAGTCAGTCGAAAGCAGGAGCGTCTTGACCTTGGCACGATTGTTGAGCTTGAGCTGGGCAATCGCGTCGGCTTCGATGTCAGGTTTCACTCGGTCTCGTTAGATTCCACAAACTTCAGCAGCAAGGGAAAGGCTGGCTCGGGCATCTTGCCGTGATCAAAGCCGTCAAGTTCGTGAAGCGTCGTGGCCTTGTGACCGGCGAGTTTCATCATGCGCCAGAAGTAGGCGCACTCCTCGTAGCGGCCCATCAGTTCTTTTTCGCGGTCGCCGGTAATGAGGAGAATGGGCGGTGCGTTTTGGCGGACGTGAAACAGCGGCGCGAGGTCGTCGATGATGGGTTGTGTTTCCTCGATGCCTCGTTCGTCGCGAATGGTGAAGTGCGTGATGACCTGCGGGCTCAGCGGAATCAGACCGGCGATTTGATCAGCATCGACGCCGTGCCTGCTAAGCCACCGCTTGTCGAGGCCACACATGAGCGTCAAATAGGCTCCGGCGCTGTGACCGCTGACAAAGATGCGCTGTGGATCGCCGCCGAAGTCCGCGATGTGCTTGAACGTCCAAGCGATGGCCGCGGCGGCGTCCTCAACGAACGCGGGCGACTTCACACCAGGGCTGAGGCGGTAGTTCACGGTGACGACTGCGATGCCTTGATGGCGCAGCGGCAGAGGGATGAAGCGCTCGCCCTGCGTCAAACCGCCGCCGTGGAACCAGATGACGGTGGAAAAGGGCTTCTTGGTGGCCGGTGCATACACATCCAGCCTGCAACGCTGGTTCTCCGCAGCGCTGATGTCTTTCACCTCGCGATACAGCAGCTCGCTCGTGAGGTGGTAGCCACCGTCGATGGTTTCTTTGCCGAGTTCGCGGCTCACGCTCGCGAGGATGGCCTCGGCTTCGGTGAACTTGGAGGCAAACATCCGCGTGGAGGCATCATCAAGCCTCTTGGCATCGCCTCCACGTTTGCGCAGCTGGTAAAGCATGATCGGCAGGCGCAGATCGGCCGGATTGCCACAGCGCGGAAGCTTTTCGAGATGGCGGAAGCCGTGGGTGCGTGTCGGTTCGATCATCGTGCCCTCGCCGTAGTCATTCCAGGTCGCGATCTGGATGAGCGGTGCCTTGCTTTCGAATGCTTGCGCTAGCGATTCGCTCAACGTGAGCCCCGCACGTGAGGCGATACCGCCATAGCTGGCATGCACACCCGCTTGCTGGTAGATGTCTTTGAAGCCGGGGAACGCGGTGGCGATGAAGGGCAGCTTTTGTGCATAGATGAGGCTGAGTTCCTTCTTCCACTGGTCCGGCGAGACCGATTTGCCACCTGTGACCGGCGGCCAGGCAAAAGCGCCATCGAGCCCGTTTTGCTTCACCAGATGCGAAAGGCCAACAACGAGCGGTTGGGAGCTCAAATCGAACTTCCACTTCAAATGCTGCGGTCCAAAGACGAGCAGCACGGGACGACCACCTTGCTTCACATAGCTGGGATCGGTGAAAAAGTGCTCCTCGGCCCATTTCAGGTCTTTTTCGGCTTGTTTCACGTCCTCGCCATTTTTCAGCGACTTCACCGCCTGGTCCTCATAACACACCGCGAAGCTCAAACCGGCCTTTTTGAGCCACGGGATGAACTTCTGCGTGTTGCGATGATTCATCGCGTGGTCGTTCAGGTCGCTCGTGCCATACCAATCGATCACGACGCCATCGAGCCCGGCGATCTTCATGAGCAGCGCCTGGCATTCCAGCGCGTGATCATCGCCCGAGTCGTACGGTCCGATGAGCGGGTAGTCATGCGAGGCGATCTTCCGCTGGTCATCCCACTTCTTCTGCTCCGGATCGAAGTGATTCATCGTCCAATGCCAGCCCCAGGCGCTGCTGACGTCCTTTGTGGCATACCAAGGCATGTAGTGAACCAACAGGCGCGGCTCCGCCGAGAGCGTGGACAGCAGAGGAAAGAGAACGAAAAGAAGAACAGTGACGCGCATGATTGGCCGTCTTCTGCCATGGGCAAGGTGTTGCCTCAAGCTTGGAGAGGGTCGTTCCTCAGCAACTCCATTTTAAGGACCACTGCGCTGGATGAGTTCACTTCGGAAAAAGGAACCGTCAAATCTTCGTCCAGGTATCCTTTTAATTTCCAGATGCCGTTGATTCTAATGGGCAGAGTATTTCGCTCAAACCGCCCTTATTGCTGCGAAAAACAGCCCTTGATCTCCTGATTGACGAGTGGGCCAGCGCTGGTAGATGCAAATGGATGTCCATGACTCTAATCAACGATGTTCCCTCAGTTCCGAAGGCGGTTGGCCCTTATTCCCAGGCTGTAAAAACAGGTGATTTCCTTTTTTGTTCGGGGCAGATCCCGATTGATCCTGAGCTTGGTAAAATAGAAGCTCAGGATGTAGAAGGCCAAGCCATCCAGGTGCTGAAGAACATCCGCGAGCTTCTGGAATCACAAGGATTGAGCCTAAACCAAGTGGTAAAGTCCACGGTGTTTTTGACCAACATGGCTGATTTCCCCAAAGTGAACGCCATCTATCAGGAGGCCTTTGGCCATCACAAACCTGCTCGCTCGACAGTTGCGGTGGCAGGACTACCGCTCGGGTCTTTAGTCGAGATTGAGGTCGTTGTGCAGTGCTGATTTTGCAGATGCGGGGGCTTAGCAGTTAGGTTACTCCGTTTTTTTCAAACGGAATCCCTGCACGCGTCCATCGCCACGATACAGATACACTTTTTCGACATCCTCTCGTTTCATGATCAACCAGGGGGAGAGAAGATTTCTGCCATTTTTGGTGTAAACCAAATTATCTGCCAAATAGACGCAAGAGTGATAAGCATCCCCGGTGTTTTTATTCAGAAAGAATAAAATGTCTCCGTATTTGTATGGAGGTTCGACAGCTTCAAACCTTTCGAGCACCGCGCTTGTAGCTAGGCGGGAATCCAAAAGATACTCATGAGGGTCATAATTGAAAAAGTTGAGACAAGTCCAATGACAGTCCGGCAGCAGGCCTTGTCTGGCCATATCGAGACTTGGGTAAGTGTAAACCAGCTTCCGAACTAAGGCTGGCAGCATGTGCGAGAGTGGTAGGGCTTCAATACCATCCGTATCGACAATCGATTGCAGCAAAGGTTCGACATCTTTCCGTCGCAGACCTATGCCGAGAGTCCAGTAATTGACGACTTCCTCGATGTTAGTGTTGTGGTCAGCTTCAATTTTTACCATGAGGCCTCGCGTTCTGGTCATCGCCTTGAAGATGGCTCGGGCATCAGCTTCTCCCTGAGCTTCGCCCAAAAGCAGCTGGATGTCGCTGAACGCTATGGTCTCCCCTCGCTTGTAGGCAAGTTTTTCGATTTTGGTAATCAGCTCAGGACGCATTTTGCTGGTGCGATACCATTCCTGAATATTGCCATTGATAATCAGTACGGGATCCACATGGAATTCATTGTCAGGATACTTGGCCAGTTCCACGTAGATGGTGGAGCGGGTTTCGGGCGAGATAGCTTCCAAGTCAGCAGCGCGAGGAAAGAGATACAGCATGCCATTGGTTTTCACCATGGTCTTGGTGTCCATGAGTGCATCAATCATGGCCTGGGACAGACCCGCAGAAGCAAAAAAACTGGGCAGCTTATCCAGGGCATCTTGAGGAAACACCCAGCGTGGCTGTGTGTTGGGCAGCGGGAAGTTGTCGATCAGGCTTTTAGGAGCTTCGAGATAAATGTAAGCACAGCGCAGCAATCCCCATGGACCGGGTTTGGCATAAAAGACGTTCGGGTTCCCAGCGAGCTTTTCCAGCATCTCCTTTCGGGGCATCGCATACTGGTTTTCGTTATGGTCGCTCTGAGTCAGGAGTATCCTGAGGTTATCAATACTGGAGATTTGCGCCTTCGTTTCAGATGCTGAAAGGAAGACGATCGCGAATAGCAAAGTCGCAAAAAAATGAAAGCGCAAGCGTCGCTGAAACGCTGATGAATGGCATGGGGGCATGACTGGTGGGGGGAGAGAAAACAAACCCAGATGTTGAGATTCCGCAGCTTATTTTTCCGATATCGAAGTCAAGCTTCAAACCGTAGCTAATCCATCAAATGGTTTTTAGCAGCCCATTCGTGTCCAGCCAGCCAGGCGTCCTCGACACGAGAGGCTTTGAATGCATCTCCAACAAAATGAACACGTGGTGGCAGGCAAGGCGAGGGGTGGGCAGAATCTATGCGGGCCAAGCGCCAGCGATGCCCGAGGGCAAGATCATACGCAGTCTTAGGTAGCTCCCAGCGATCTTCGATCCAAGTCCTGACCAAGGATGGATATTCGGCAGGCGGTCTCTCCAGATGCTCTCGACTGAACGCCTCTCCCAAATGGGTCACGATGACGGTGGATCCTGCGGCGATTCGTCCAGGTTTGTGATTTTCGCAAGCTGTCCATGCCAGGGGGGTGGATCGAGACCTGAAGGCATAGGTTTCTTGCGTGCGCCCCAACCCATCACCCCGATAAGCAAACACAGCCGCAAGGCAGGGGATATAGTCGATCTCATGCTCATCCAATCCCCAAAGTTTTGCAGTCTGTGGCCATGGGGCTGTGCAGATCACGTGATCAAATTCTTGCAACAGCGCAGGTGCATCTTCAACTGGGGTCTCCGTGCGCACTTCGAGTCCTTTCGCTAAATCACGGGCAAGGCGGCTATTTCCATCCCGATGAAACCAACGGCCTGTATCCCCCAGGATGCGGTTTTCTTCATCTCGAATCGGGAGTTCCAAGCGATGAATGGCGTCGCCACAGGCCTGCTGTACTGCGTGTTTAAAACGCTCATCGCGTAGAGTAAAGTATTGAGCGCCATGATCCACCACATGCCCCTGCCAGCGTTTGGTGGCGCAGCGGCCACCGTAGCCACGTGATTTTTCAAAAATTGTGACATGCGCATTTCGACTCGTGAGTGCATGTGCTGCTGCGATTCCAGCAAGGCCAGCTCCGATGACGGCGATGCGTTTTCCAGTGAGATCGGTCATAAAGAAAAGAAAAGACAAAAGGCCCGCAAGGTCCATGCGGCGGTGCGTATCCAATTGGAAGTGACCAGCTTTTCATGAGTGCCTGCATCAAATCCGTGGCTAAGCTGGTTATGCAGCGGCACCTGAATGAAGAGGGTGGATAGCCAGGCAACAGCCAATGAGGCCAGGCTAATCAGAAAAGCTGTATCCCGTTTACCCAAACAAAATAACCAAGCTGCAGTGGCCAACTCAGCGATCATCATCGGCCCGACACAAGAGCCCATGGAAGTCGTGTAATGGGCATGCCAAAGGCTGAAACTTGTCTTTTCGATACGATCCATCAGAGGATAAACCACGATTTGAACAAGCCAAATAAGCCCAACAAGACAGAAGGTGACGGCAAAATGAACGAGGTTCCAATTCAAGCTTATCGTCTACGCTCCAAGAAGCCACGAGGGTTGAACCTCACTTCCCGAGGTAAACTAGATGGTGCAAATTACTTTTGATCTCCCCCCTTGGGGAGAGAGTTAATTGCATTTTCCAAATGGTACCGGTGGTCGGACTCGAACCGACACTCCTTGCGGAACAAGATTTTGAGTCTAGCGCGTCTACCAATTTCACCACACCGGCACGTGCAGCTTTACGAAGTTTATGATGACGAATCTGAAACGGATTGCAAGGCTTTTGGTGCACCAAGTATCTCCTTCAGAATAAAGGCATCTTTTAGAGCTCCTGGATTCCGTAGAAAGGACTGCCAACACTGCCTTTGGTTTTCTGATCCAGTCGAGATGGTAGAAACAAAAGTGGACGGTCGAGTGTCAGGGATGGAGATGGTGGGAGGTGAGCTGACAGTGATAGGAACTGGGGAGAAATGTGCCTGTTTGACTGGGGAATGCAGTTCATTTCTTAAGGGCTCAGCTCTGTCCACTGGAGCCCGCTTTGGCATGGGTTGCCGTTGGGGGCGTGAAACAGGATGCGCGGGCGGTTTTTGTGCCTCAGCCAGCTCCCTTTTCACCTGATCAAAGATCTCACGGACTGAAGTAAATGGGTCCTGAAGAGGTGGCGGAGTTGCCGTCGGTGCTGGTCGCACGGGCTTGTTTGGCATCACTTGACGCTTCCAGGCCTCATCCCGAAGTGCTCTTTCTTTGGGGCTAGGGGGAGCTTGACGTCGTCTTTCAGCATCAGCTTTGGCCTGTTGGATGACATTCCAGAGCCACTGAACAAATCCTCCTAGCATGGCAATCACCACAATGATGATCTGTACCAAGTCGATTTCGGCGAACAATGTCGGCGTCATGGCCCATCGCTACACCATTACTGCGGACGTGCCATGACGATTCCAGCATCGCCTCAAAAATTCGCCAGGCATCGGGAGATTAACTCATCCATAATGGCTGCGTTTGATTGACTGATTCAAAAGCATCGCCTGTGCAGCTGGACTTTCACGGCTCCAGGCGGGTTTCTCATCAAGAAGCGCCTGATTAGTCCATCAAACTGCCGGTTGAGGCTAACGTCAGACGATTGGAACTTGGTGAAAGCCGATCACTGTGTCACGACCGATTTGTTTATCCAAGTGGAGGCGAAGTTTATCCATTCCGGTGCCATTTTGAGCCGAAACTGGGAAAATCTTGATGCGTTTGAAGCGCTCTTTGAGTCGATCGAAATGCTCTTCAGCGCCTTCAACATCCATTTTGTTTGCTACAATAAACCAAGGCCGCTTTGCTAGCTCGTCAGAGTAAAGCTTCACTTCTTTGCGAACGGTCTCAAGGTCCTTGATCGGATCACGTCCTTCCGTGCCTGCTATATCGACGACAAACATCAAGGTGCGACAACGCATGATGTGTCGGAGAAAGTCATGACCTAAGCCGATGTTTTGGCTCGCACCCTCAATCAATCCAGGAATATCAGCCAACGTGCCTCGACGAATCTCATTGAAATGCACGACCCCAACCATTGGTTGGAGAGTCGTGAAAGGATAATTGGCGATTTTTGGTTTGGCGGCACTCAGCTTGCTAAGCAAGGTGGATTTGCCGGCGTTTGGAAAACCCACCAAGCCTGCGTCAGCTATGCTGCGAAGTTCGAAATGGAACCGTCCTTCTTCGCCTGGCTCACCTGGCGTGAATTCACGCGGCGCCTGGTGGGTCGAAGTTTTGAAATGAATATTTCCCTTGCCCCCTTTCCCGCCTTTGCAGAGGACCCAGGTTTGATTTGGCTCCGTCAAATCTGCAAAAGGCTCGAAGTTTTCGATTAACTCTCCAGTCTCGGGATCCTCGATTTCGATGATCTTTGAGATAACTGTGCCGACAGGCACCCTGTAAATGATATCCTCAGCACTTCTGCCTGTGCATTGATTGGCGCCTCCCTTGTCGCCATCTTGGGCAAGAAGCTTGGCATTAAAAAAATAGGTGCGCAGACTATTGGTGCTTGGGTCAGCTTGCAGAATGATGCTACCACCTTTGCCCCCATCTCCACCATCAGGACCTCCTTTGGGGCGAAATTTTCCGCGGTGGAAGTGCATGGAGCCATCGCCACCTTTTCCGGCGCGGGCGTAGACTTTGATCTGATCGACAAACATGAATCATTTGATTAATCGCAAATCAACCTATGCACAAGCTTGTCTGTGTTTTAGCTTTTAGAGAATGAGAGCAGCCGTGGGTAGCTGTCGGTTCATTTCATTGATACGATAGCCAAAGCCATGACCACGCAAAGAGCCAAGATCTACAAGCCCATCGCGTCTGCGATAAAGCCCCGGGTGAATGCGCTCTTCAGCTAGTGAAGCAGCTGGATAAAACTGCATCGCATTGCATTCCACGCCCTGAATCGTTCCAGCATGAGCTGCAAGTCTGGCATGAGGAATAATGGCCAGCATAGGATTGGTCAGATCCTGCACCATGAGTGGCATGCCGTGGGCCTTAGCCCAGCAAAGGCTGAGAAGGGCACCCGTTTGAGTTTTACAAGTTTTCAAGGCTACACCACTCCAGCCTAGCCTTCGCCCAAGTCGCACAAATTCCCAGTCATGCGCACTTTCATCCAAGAAAAGAGGTTTGCGTGCAGACACGCTTCGCACGTCTATTTGATTCGCCTCAAGATCGTATGGGAAAGGCTGTTCGACATACAAAATGCGAGCATAGAGATCTGGCTGTTCAGCTAAAAGTCGATCAGTGATCTGATTGACATAAGCAGGCTCTCCTGCCGTGCAGTTAAAGTCCGCACTAAACCATCGGACACCATGTTCGAGACCGATTTTCCCAACGCGAACCATTCGATCATAATCCCAGGTCGCGTCGGTGCCACGTAGTTTTATCTTCAGGCATTTCAGCCCGTCTTGGCGAATCCAGTCTGCAAGCAGCACTGGATATCCATCTTGAGGCTCATGGCCTGTCAAATCCTGTCTTTCCAAGGCATCAACACCGCCGACTAGATGCCAAACGGGTAGTTTGGAAGGGGCTTCTAAGTTTAAAAAATCTCTTGGAAACCGCCCCTTGAATTTTACCGAGGATTCCGATTCAGATTCGAGATAGGCGCTCAAGTCACGATTCATGAACTCGGGGCCATATGTCGAGTAAACGTCAACGCCATGGAGATTTCCAAAAGCATCGTGAATGGCAATGTCAAAAGCACTGAATACAACCAGAGAACCAAGGTAGGGCATAGCGGCTCCTATCGCGGATGCGTTCTCAAGATGGAGTTCGTTCGCTAGAGGTCCGTGAATGAAGTCAGAACCAAGCTCAATCGGATGGCCATAGCTGCCCCCGTCCACAAGTTTTTTGGCAAGGCGAATAGCAAATCCCTCCATGCGTCTGCCGCGTTCGCTGACGCTGAGATTGCTAGGCCAAACCCAAGAAACGCTAAGTGGGGTTTCACCCCAACCACAGGCCTGGTTACCATCGCGATCCTGCACTTTGACCTTCACTCTCAGGCAGACCACTTGGCTGACGGTTTCTGGACCAAATTTGAGCGGAACCCGCATGGAGATAGGCAGAAAAAAAATTTCACAACCTGAGATGCATATGTCGGATTTTTTCATGCTATTGATTATGTCTTTAGTCGCAGATCTTTTTAAGATTTGATTAGATGAATAAATGAACGGAGCGAAGTTTAAGCAGCTGGTAAATTCTCACTCGGTGTGATAAAAACGCCATCAGAACGAATCTTCCGACAGATTTGAAACACCAAGCACAATGTCAGACTATTTTTGACATTCCGCATGGAAAGCAGAAGTGGATAAAGAGTCTAAAGGCCTTGAGAGGCGCTATTGATGTTAGCGATTGAATGAGAACAGCCATTCTATTCCTCCACTAGGCGGGCATACTGGCCTAGGTGCAATCAATCGATAACGGGTATAGTTGAAAGTTGATGAATGGCTGAACGCGGTGTTCACAGGTCACAATGATGCATGCTATGTTGAGTGACCCAACGTCGAAAAAAATTTTCCACAATGACTGTAACTGTGGATTGCTTATGTTGCAAAGATGGGTCTGCCGCAAGGTGTGTAACCGACTGTGTGTGTAATGGGCGCTTTAGATCCATCTCAGGCCTTGCATTCTCATCGGATTGAGAACCCTACAAAGGTCTGATTTGTGACGATGAACTGGATGATCTTCATGGTTTTTAGTGAGCTTGGCTTCACTAACCTCGCACGAATCCGTGCGATTTATATTCGATCAATCCATGGCTTCTTCTTTGAATGCAAAATTCTTCAAAAGCTTGCTCCAATAGAAAATGAGATCTCTGTATTCAATGAATAATACAGCAGGCCTTTGAAAGCATTTTTCATCATCGAATTTAAATCAAGCTTCGCCGAGGCAGGCAACAGCCATGGCGGCAATGCCTTCTTCACGTCCGACAAATCCTAGCCGCTCATTGGTTGTAGCTTTGATGCCAACCTGATTTGATTGAATCCCTAGAGCTTGCGCAATCTTTTCCTTCATCGCTGGCGCAAACTTCATGACTCGCGGAGCTTCCGCAATCAAGGAGGCATCAACGTTGTTAATTTGGTATTTATGCTCAGCAACTAATGATGCTGTCTTTTCCAGGATCTTGAGACTACAGATGCCTTCGATGGTTGGATCAGACGGCGGAAAATAAAAACCAATGTCAGGTAGACCAAGTGCTCCGAGAATCGCATCGGCAATGGCATGGCACAAGACATCTGCGTCGGAGTGACCTTTCAAACCGCGTGTGTGTGGAATGGTCACGCCGCCCAACACGAGTGGGCGGTCTTCTAAAAAAGGATGAACATCGTAGCCAATTCCTGTGCGAAACATAGGTTATTGCATACAGTTCTTGATAGGGTCATGCAATCTACTTCAGTTAGACTCGGTTAATGATTGGCTGGGATAAGCCATAGTTCGAGTAAGTTCATCAAATTCCCTTTCAATAGAGTTTTTCCGGTTAGCGTAAAAGGACCGTTTCCTGTGGTGATTTTCAGCGTGCCTAGCTTTTTTTGTTGGGGGCCTTTGAGGGTAGTTTCGATTTGTGAAGTAATGGAAAACTTCGACTCCTTTACTTCAAGAACTCCTCCCTCAAGAGGTGAGCAGCGGTATCGAATGAATACTTCGTAACCACCCGATGGAATGTTGGGCAATTTCCAAGACGCAGTTGACCCAGGAAGGTTCCAGCCACTCAACTCGCCGGACTCTCTTCGCACACCATTCAGCTGAGCTGATTCTAAAGGTAAAAAAATCTTGTCTGGTATTTCAGCCGTCTGGATGGCTTCCTGACGAGTGATGATAAGCACCATTAGCCTATCCAGTTGCTCTAGCTGGGCCTCAATTCTTTTGCGTTCTTTTAGCGCCGCTAGAGCGCCTTCATAATCTCGTTGGGAGCTTCGTTGTTTCTCTAATACAGTTAGATCTAGAAGATGTTTTTTGATGGGTTCTAGGCTAGACTCGATCATGTGACGATCAATCTTCAGGCGCGAAATAAGATGGGCTTTGAAGGCTATTTCCTCTGCTTGTCCGAAGGATGGAAGGATGATCAATCCAGACAGCCACCATGATTTCTTTTGAATAAAAAAGCGGTTTAGCGCCTGATGAAAAATCATGAAAACACGGTTAAGCCACATCAACCTCCCTGCATGATGATTCACATGCATCTTGTCAGTGCGGTCATGCAATTGTGATATTCCGTGAGTCCAAAGCTGGTGTGCCATTGACGTAGTTGTTAAAGGTATTCTAGGCTTAATAGGTAGTTACGAAAGAACTCTGCACCTGCCTCCAGATCAGCAATAAGAATGTGTTCATCTTTCGTATGCGCTTGTGCAATGTTGCCTGGTCCAATAGCGATGGCAGGTGTTCCGGCTGCTGAAAGAAAAGCAGCGTCACAGAACCAGGGTGCCCCTGATAGCGGAGCGCCACATTCGACAAGTTTGCTTACTAAAAAATGGGTTGGGTCTGTGTCGAGTGGGCTAGTTTCAGGCAGGGCTTCGACAGTTGCATCTGGGTCAACTTGCAGAACAAAATCACGCAATGCCCTTTCGGCACCGTAGCTTTGGATCAATGATGGTGTAGTGCGCATGTCCACACGGAGGGTGCAACGATCGGCGACAATATTTGACCGGCTACCTCCACGCACCATGCCCAAATTGATTGTGCTAGTTCCTAGCCATTCGTCTACACCGCTAAGTTCTTTTAAGCGAAGTCGAAAGTCTGTATCCAAAGCTTGAACTAAGTTTGCCATTTTTACAATCGCGTTGACGCCTCGTTCCGGAGTAGCGCCATGGGCAGCAATTCCATGAGTATGGATATCAGCCCACATGCAACCTTTGTGGCGAAAAACGGTTCTTAGGTTTGTTGGTTCTCCAACGATGGCCAAATCGTAGGGTTGGTATTTATTGGCGAAATGTCGTGAACCTAACTGTGCACTCTCCTCTGACATGAATCCGACGAAATGGACCTCTACATCCAGAGAGGGGATCCTGTCCGAAAGGGTATAAAGTGCCCAAAGCATCGCTGCCATAGGGCCTTTGGTATCACTGGCTCCGCGCCCCCAGATGCATCCATCATGCACATCACCACTAAATGGTGGGACGGTCATGCCACTTACACTGACGGTGTCAGTATGTGGCGCAAAAAGGATACGTGGTTTACGATTGCCTTGTGGATGTGCATTTGATGGAAACCGAGCAATGACATTGGGACGTCCATCTTGAACTTCATCGTAACTAATTTCAGCCCCACAGCCACGAAGGAAATTCCCGACATATTCTGCACATTTCGCTTCGCCTGTTAGGTCTGTTCCAGGATCACCGTCGGGGTTGACCGAAGGAATTCTAATTAACGTTTGGCAGAGTTCTATGACGTTCCGAGGAAATGAATTCATCGAGTATCATACGCGCTCTTTGATTTTTGCTCAACCAACCTGTCTGAACTAGAAAGCTGTAGGCTTTGGCCCATGCCGAATGTTTTAGATTGGATTTCAAAAGGAATGCGTCTTTGCCTTGGGTATGGCGATGAGTTGTGAAAAAACACAAAACAACCACGCCGTTTCGTGTGTTGCGTTTTGAATCGAAATTCGACAAAAGTTGTATTCTGAGCGAACTGAAGACGTTCCTCCAGGGCCCAAGATGTTCTATTTTCGCAAAATCATCCGAGTTCTATTGCCTATATGCATACTGGCTGCGTGTGGATGGTGGGTTGCTTGGTTGCTTTCAAATCCTCCGGAGCAGGAACGCGTGAGCGCTCCAACAAATCTCGTTAGAGTGGAAGGAACTACATTGAAGAAGACTAGATACGAGATTCGTGTGAAATCACAGGGAACAGTTCAACCAAGGACAAAAAGCACGTTATTGCCTGAGGTTGCGGGCAAAGTCGTGGAACTTAGCCATTCATTCAGACCCGGCGGTTTCTTTGAAAAAAATGCTGTTTTGATGCGCCTAGACCCTACCGACTATGAGGTTGCCATCACGATTGCGAAAGCAGAAGTAGCTCAGTCTGAAGTGGTTTTCGCTGAGGAAAAGGCACGAGCCCAGCAGGCAATTGAAAACTGGAGAGCATTGGGGCGTTCTGGCATTCCTTCAGCATTGGTCTCGCGCGCTCCCCAGCTTTCCCTTGCTGAGGCTAACTTGGCTGCTGCTAAGGCGCGAGTGACTCGAGCGGAGCGTGATTTGGAGCGCACTATGATTCGTGCGCCGTACCAGGGACAAGTTCTTGAACAAAATGTCGATTTAGGGCAATTCGTTAGCCAAGGCACGGTGCTGGGCACTATCTTTGCTGTCGATTATGTTGAAGTTCGCTTGCCTTTGCCAGAGCGAGAAAGTCAGTTTTTGAAATTACCACGAGCTTTTCGTGATAGGGCTGATGACGCGATGGCTAATGTTGAGGTGCGCCTTTCCGCCGCAGTAAAGCCAACGGTTTGGAAAGGTAAAATCATTCGGGTGGAAGGTAGTATTGATCAGCAGACTAGGCAATCTGTGGCAGTGGCGCAGATACTAGATCCTTACAGTAGCAACAGAGGCAGTGATCAGCCCTTGACTATGGGCTCCTTTGTTGAGGCTGAAATTGAAGGGGATCCTCTAGAGAACGTTTATGTTATACCTCGGCAGGCTGTGCGTGCAGGAAATGAAATCATTGTGATTGATCGTCCGCAGAATACTTTACGGAGAGTCTCCGTGCAGCCCTTGGTTAGCAATGATAAGCATATCGTGATTGCGGCCTCATCTTTGACTGCTCCCGGTGAGGCAACTGTGTTATGCATCACGCCAATCCCTTTTCCTGCTGATGGAGCCCGCGTTTTACCCACTATCGATGGGGTAATGCCTAGCGTTGAAAAACCTCATGCAAGCTCACTGAGGCAGAGCTCTCATTCTACGAGGTTGATTCAAAAAAAGCTCAGTTCTAGGTAGTTGAATGAATGCTTTTGATATACCGAAAAAAGAATGTTATTCTGATCTTTCGCTGAGTTATCATGTGTTATGTCTTGGTGCGAGTGATGACACGATATTCAGTCTGTCATTGTTAAATGAATACGCTGCATGTGTTTAACGCGAGATATGATCAAAAGGCATTGAAGACTTATCGGGTCTTCTAAATGCTATGGCATGTGTTTCATGCAAACGGGATAGACTGATTTGGTGGATTCTATGATTTAGGAGATTTAGTGAATTCACTTCGCGTCATTTATGTCTAAATCTTCGCTCAGTGATTCTTTGTTGACTGAATGGCATGGGATGACGGTGATCCTTAGAATAGTGGGTAGATTGTCGCGACTAACCTGTGTGTGAATTGTGTGATTGTGATTTTTGCGTTCTAGGTTCTAAGCACTTACTTGCACGCGGCACGGCTTCAGTTGATAGACTTAAGCATGAATTGGGTTGATTCTTTTGCTCCACTGACCGCCGAACAAGCGCGCATCATGCGCGAAGATTTTCAGAGTCAGGGAAAAAAATTGGTCTTTACGAATGGGTGTTTTGATCTCCTTCACGCAGGACATGTGAGGTATTTGCAACAAGCGCGTGAGCTTGGCGATGCATTGATCGTAGGGCTCAATTCTGATGAGTCGGTACGCAAACTTAAAGGGCCGACGCGACCTGTGAACAGTGAGTTGGATCGTGCGGAAGTGCTTTCAGCGTTGCGTGCTGTGGATGGAGTGGTGATTTTCCATGACAAAAGGGCCACAGGTCTGATTGATGCAATCCAGCCGCATGTTTACGCCAAAGGAGGCGACTACACACCTGAATCCCTCGATCCAGATGAGCTTGCTGCGCTTCAACGCGCAGGAACTCAAATCCAGATCTTGTCTTTAGTTCCTGGGCGATCGACTACCAGCATTTTGCAGAGGGTTCAATCCCCACTACCTTCTGCGGGTGTTTTGGAGGAAAAAAAGCCGCTGCTTTTAGCGGTTTTGGGTTCGGGTAAGGGATCAAATCTTCGCGCTATATTGAGTGCGATTGATTCAGGTGTTTTGTCGGCTCAGGTCGTTGTTGCCATTTCCGATCTGCCAGATTCGCCTTTTTTACAGACCGCTCGTGCAGCTGGGGTGCCTGCTCATTATCTTCATCCGGGAGATCACCCCCGAAAGTTTGATCTGAAGGCTCAATATGAGCTTGTTGAGATGCTTCGAAAGGCTGGCGCTGATCTTGTCGTGTTGGCGGGTTTCATGCGTATTCTCAAAAGTCCTGTTTTTGAGGCCTTCGAAGGGAGAATCGTCAACATTCACCCCTCGCTACTGCCTAGTCATAAAGGTGCTACGGCTGTGCGCGATGCTCTAGTGGCAGGTGATGAACAAACCGGTTGTACAGTTCACCTTGTGACACCTGAGATTGATTCAGGACGGATTTTGGCGCAGGCACATGTTCCGATTCAGCCAGGTGATGACGAGGAAAGTCTTCATGCCCGAATTCAAGAACAAGAGCATCGCCTGCTTCCTCAAGTGTTGGCTCATTGGCATCAGCTTCAGGCTCACCAGATTGGGGTTGTCTCGACCAGTTGCTGATGGTTTAAGGAAATATAGCATTTCCTCGTTCTTGACCATGATTTCTCGTATCTTCGACCGCTACATCGGCCGGCAGGTTCTTTCCGCCACGATGATGGGAGTGCTGTTGCTAAGCGGGGTCTTTATACTTGGGAATCTCTATAAAAAGTTAGGTGAGTTTCTCGGAGATGCGGAAATTCCTCTTTCGGTGATCGCGGAGTTTGTTTGGCTCATTGTGCCATTCTCACTGATTTTCATCATTCCTTGGGCATTTCTGACTTCTATCTTGTTGGTTTTTGGCAGATTGTCTGCTGATAACGAACTCGTCTCACTCAGGATGACCGGATGGTCGATGTCTCGCATTTGTGCTCCTGTATTTGCCTTGGCGTGTGTCTTTTCGGCTTTGTGCTACTGGGTGAATGTTGATCTTGCTCCAGCGGCGAAGAACCGGATGAAGACCTTGTTTTATGAGGTGGCGACGGAAAATCCTGAGGCGCTTTTCAGTGAAGGCCGAGTTTTGGAAAAGGTTCCTGGTTTTCGAATCTACACAGGTCACCGAGAAGGACGTAAAATGGAGGATCTTGAAATCATCGAGCTAGAAGGTTCTATGGCGAAGCGTGTTATTCATGCCCGTCGAGCTCACTTAAAGACGCGTGAGAAATCGTTCGATTTCACTCTACATCTCTTTGATGCAGACATTGAGTCATTCAGCTACACGCCCGATAAAAAAGTAAGCAAAGTCGATTTTCTTCGTGCTGCCGAGACAGCGTTGGATTTTCCCATGTCGAGTCTGCGAGACAAGACGCTGAAGGTTAATTCTAGCATGAAAACCACTTCGCAGCTTTGGCAGGAATTGAAGGAGAAGAAAGATGCTGTGACCGGAACTGTGATGCAGCCCAAATATCTTTCTCTAGCTAGGACTGAACTGAACAAACGTTACAGCTTCTCATTAGCTTGTCTGACTTTTGCTTTGGTGGGTATTCCTTTGGGCGTGACAGCCCAGCGTAGAGAGACTTCCACGGGCTTTGCGCTCAGTCTCGTGACGGCGGTGGTGTATATTGTTTTCATCATTCTCGCAGATACCTTGAATGATCAGCCAAGTTCTTACCCTCATTTGATTATGTGGCTGCCGAATGTGCTCTTTCTGGGGATCGGCGGTTGGTTATTTGGCAAACTGAGCCGCAAGTGAGTCTCTTGAAAGTCATTACTTGTAGGGTTTAGCTATGAAAGTGGGGCTCGGTCGTAGCTGCCGAGGATAGCTTTTTCCGCGTTCCCAGGATCACCGTCTGTATCGCTGAAATTTGCTTCAACGAATGGCCATAAGTTGTTCGAAAATCATGCGGTCAGCAGTTTCTGAATGTCTTCTTGAGTTAGGCGTAGTTTTTCTGCACGTCCGGCTAGCAACGACTCAATCAAGGCTGACTTGGTCTTTTGCATTTCAAGGATGCGTTCCTCGATGGTGTCCTGGCATATCAGCTTGTGGACAAAGACCGGTTTTTTTTGGCCGATTCGATGGGCGCGGTCGCTGGCCTGTGCCTCGGCGGCTGGATTCCACCATGGGTCATAATGAATGACTGTGTCGGCAGCCGTCAGGTTTAGCCCAGAACCGCCTGCCTTCAGACTGATCAGGAAGACGGGAACTTTTCCTGCCTGAAATTGCTGGATCGGGGTCTCTCGGTCATGGGTTTCCCCGGTGAGTTTGACAAAAGCGATTCCTGCTTGTTTTAGCTGCCCTCCCAAGAGCTTTAGCATTTCAGTAAACTGGCTGAAAATGAGTATTTTGCGACCTTCTTCGATCAGGGCTGGTAGCATTTCCTGCATGAGGTAGGCTGTTTTCGCCGAGGTCTCGATCTGGCGTGCGGTTTCGATTTTCAGCAACTGTGGGTGACAGCAGACTTGGCGTAACTTGAGTAGCGCATCGAGCACGATGATCTGGCTACGCTCTAGCCCCTGTTGAGAGATGGCCTCCCTCACGCGCTGGTCCATGGCTGCGCGGATGGTCTCGTAGAGGTCGATCTGTTCTTTTTCGAGCTCGATGGTATGCAGGATCTCCGTCTTCGGCGGCAGATCACGAGCCACGGCGTCTTTGGTGCGACGCAGCAGCAGGGGTTGCAGCCGTCCTGCTAGCTGCTTTTGGCGGTTGGCATCGGCTTCTTTTTCAATGGGGTTCCGGTAATAGCTGCGAAAGGTGTCCGCATCTCCCAGCAACCCTGGCATGAGGAAGTGGTAGAGGCTCCAAAGCTCGCCGAGGTGGTTTTCGATCGGGGTGCCGGTCAGGCAGAGTCGATGTCGCGATTTCAAGCTGGAACAGACTTGAGCAGCTTTGCTACGTGGGTTTTTGATGTTTTGCGCCTCGTCGAGAACGACGATATGCCAGTCCTGGCGGCAGAGATGATCTGCATCCCGCACCAGCAGTGGGTAGGAGGTGATGACGAGTTGATGCCGACGAATGCGGTGAAAGTCAGCATGTCGATTATCACCATGCAACAGCAGCACACTCAGATCAGGGGTAAATTTGGCTGCTTCGCGAGCCCAGTTTCGGATGACGGAGGTGGGTGCCAAAATAAGTGCGGGTTGATCGAGCCGCCCGGCTTCTTTTTCCATCAAGAGATGAGACAGGGTTTGCAGAGTTTTTCCAAGACCCATGTCATCAGCCAGGATACCGTTCAGGGAAAATTGTCTTAGGAATTGCAGCCAGGATAGGCCCTCTCGCTGATAGGGGCGCAGTTCTGCCCGCAGGCCGACGGGGGGATGCACGAGTTCCAATTCGCGAAAGTCAGAGAGCTGCTCGCGCAGAGCTGCCAGCTGGGCGGGGGCTCGGATTGGCAAGCCGTCTAGTTCGGCAAGCTGCGCAGCTCGTAGTTTGTCCAGTTTTAGTCCACCATCCTTTCTACGTGCGGGGCGGCTGCTGAGCAGTTCGTCTAAAAAACCCAGCAGAGCCTGAAGGCGCCGTGCGGGGACGGAGATCACGTCATGACTCGGTGGTGGCAGAGCCAGTAGGTAGCGCTGATCTAGATTTTGGCTCAGCACTTCTCGCGTTAGCCCTTGGTCGATGCAATTCACCAGGATCGGGACGAGGGAGACGCGATGCCCATCCATCTCGATGCCGAGGTCGAGGTGAAAACTTTCGCCGACGGATTCGGTGTCGCCTTTCAGTTCCGAGTACCAGGCCTCATCAGCGGCGAGGTGGATATTGTGCCCAAAATCGGGACTGACTTCCACTTCCCAGCCCTCTTGGCGCAATTGAGGCACGTGCGATTCGAGAAAGGTGGCCCAAAACATGGCTTGGTCAGCCTCAGGCACCGTGAGGAGAGGTCGCAGCGTTTCGTCTGCTTGTGCGTCGGGCAGTAGCTCCTGCGCGGGTCGCAGACCACACTGCATGAGGTCGGCGATCAAAAGGCGCTCCATCCGCAGGTTGCGGGTCAGGGAATGGACCATGCCATCGGGGCCTTGCCAGCGGCTACCGGTGCCTCGGCCCAGCATCTGGAAGCGATCCGGACAGCCTGGGTAGCTTACGCCAGCGTCAGCGATACCAAGGCTGAGGCTGATCTGAGTCATCGCGGCCCTTCCCGGTTGAAATTGAGGGCGCTGGAGGGTGATGCGGCGCAATCGCAGGCTTGGGCGCAGGTCATCGTTGGGCACGATCACCACAGGCTGCTCTGGCTCTGAGTGAACAGCTGCCTTCGGGGCACCTGTGGCGGCGATGATGCGGGTCAGGTGCTGAGCTTCAGGCTTGGACAGCACCAGCATCATGACGGCAGCATGACTGCAGAGGGCCCTTTGCCCCAAGCAGGAGCAGGTGGAGGTGAGCTGGATGTCACCGTTGGCAGTGAGCTTCAATCGTAATCGAGGTTCATCGTAGTTATCCTCGTTTTTTCCTACCTCAGCTGCGATTTCGATCTCATCCAGACCCGTGATGACGGCTGAAGTCAGGCGCACATGGCTATCGGCAGGATGTCCCAGTGCAAGAGACAGGTCGCTGCGCTGAAATAGCCACATCCAGGAGCGGCGGCCGATCTGAGCCCACAGTCGGTCCCAGGGGAAGCTAGAGGTAGAGGGTAGTTCAGAAGCGGGCACGCAGAGCAGAGTCGGGATTTTTCCCGTGGCGGCGTGGTTTGTCGCTGGCAAGAGCGCGATTCAGGAAAAATCAGTGAGGCGTCAGGGTGATCACACGATGCACCATTTGGGTTAATTCTCCAGCTTCGTAAGGCTTCGGTAGCACGGCCAGGAATCCCCGCTGAAGGTAGGAGAGCTGCACATCCGAGTTTACGCTACCGCTGGTCACGACCAGCCGAACTTCGGGGTCGAGCCGCAGCAATTGCTCCGCCGTTTCACCACCATCCATGCCACCGCGTAGGGTCAGGTCCATCAGCACAACGTCCGGCGTCATGCCTTGGCGGAAGAGGGTTTGATAGGTTTTAACCGCGTCTTGGCCGTTGTCGGCTTCAAAAACCTCGTAACCACAGCGGGCCAAAATCATGCGCGCGACTTTGCGTAGGTCATCTTCATCATCGACGATCAAGACACGACCGCGGCCGTGCTTGAGTGGCACTGGCGGAGCATCCAGCACGGTCGCATTTTGGCTGGCAAGGTCTTGTTTTTGGTCCGTGGATGGGGCCGGCAAAGCAGGCAGAAGTACGGTGAATTGTGTGCCAATGTGCAGGCGAGAGACCACTCTAATGTCACCTTTGTGATCTTGAATGAAGCGTTTGCAGGTCGTCAGGCCAATGCCGTTGCCGTCGGCTTTGGTCGAAAAAGATTCTCGGAAGAGTCGATCTAGATTCTCTGGGGCGATACCGCAGCCACGATCGCGGACAACAATCTGAACGTAAGACCCTGCGGCCAGTACGGCATCTTGGCCTGTTGAGATCTCGGTGTTTTTTGCTTCGACATCCAGGTGACCCCCACGAGGCATGGCTTGGATGCCATTTAGGATGAGGTTTTGCAGTACTTGGCTAATTTTTGTGCCATCAGCCAAAGGCCAGAGTAGGTCCGGAGCTAGGTGGGTATTCACCCTCACATTTGATCCGGCACTGGCAAATTTGACAGTGTCTTTGATTAGGGGAGTCAGATTGACAGGCTTTTTATCTTGAGGTCTCGCTTTGCAAGCGCTGACAACTTGAGAGGTGAACTGTCGAGCACGGGCCAAGCCTCCGAAGATATGCTGAAGTTCTTCCTGCAATTTCGGGTCTGTGATGTTTTGCATCAGGTCCGACAGCCTCATGGTGACGGGCCCTAGAAGATTGTTGACATCGTGCGCAATACCTTGGGCAAGAGCCGCCAGATTATCCTTCTTTAGCTGATCAGAATGCTCGTCCAGATCTTCTGGTTTGGAGGTGGGGTAAGATTTTCTATTGGCTGAGATGGCTCCATCTGTCAGAGGGGTGATCCAAAGGGTGTAATTCAGCAACTTGCGCAGACTGTTGAATACAGCCCGCACTCGCCAGCGACAGCGCTGGGGTTCTCGTCCTCTAAAATTCTGGATATGGCCATCGCATTCGTGAGAGCCATTTTCTGCTGCCAGATGCAGGCTGTGATGCAATCGAGCGGCCTCTTCATCTGTAACGGTAAGGTCGTGTAAAGCCATGCCGCGCAGGCCGCGATTGATCTCAACACCTGCCATCAAGGCCGCAGCTGCGTTACTGAATAATATTTGATAGCCCGACGCTGTATTCTTTTGGGGTTCAATGATCAACACGCCTTCGCTGACTTCGTCCAAAGCCACTCGAAGAAAGTAATTTGCAGCCTTTATTTGATGGAGGCTGGTTTCCAGTTCTGCCAGCGTCTCAGGGCAGAGATTATCGGGAGAGAGAGTCATGGCGTGATTTTTTAAATCATCATTATAGTTAAGTAAGCTTTAGTTTCTAAAAATACAATCTCTTGTGCCTCTCATTTTTGCCATAAAACGATACCTTTCTGCGCAGACTAGTATTGCTTGGTGAATTTAATTATTTTTTTAAATAAAAATATTAAAAACGATTGGCCTCGTCTTTATCGACAGCTTGTTCGCTACCCAACGCATGTGCGTTTAATGAAGGTTGATGCCTTTAGATGAGCCAAGCTGCGATGAGTTAGGGAGCTAGTATTGACTTAGCGGAAGCCCTCCCCACTTTTCCACTCTCATGGGACTTTTCGACGCACTTGCCAAACAGGCTTTCGGCAGCTTTCTCGGAACGGGGGCAGGTCAGCCCGCGGATCTGCTTTCTTCACTCCTGCAACAAGCTGGCGGGTTGCCAGGTCTGATGCAGCGCTTCCAACAAGCTGGACTCTCTGAAGTGTTCGCCTCCTGGGTTTCCGCAGGAGAAAACCGTGCTGTGCAGCCTGCGCAGCTTGAGCAAGCGCTTGGGTCCGATGCGGTTGCTGCCTTGGCTGGTCGCCTGGGTTTGGAGGCAAACACCCTTCTTCCCCTGTTGAGTCAATTCTTGCCTCAAGTGATCGATCAATTGACCCCAAATGGCCAGATGGAAGAGGCCCAGCCTAGTGCCGATCAGCTACAAAATGTGCTGGCGAATGTCATGAGAGGCGGCCTCAGCAGTTTGTTTGGTAGGCGCTGATTTTTTATGAGCACAGACATTCAGATCACGAAGCGGAAGGAGTTTCTGCCCTTTACGGAGGATCTGGAAATGTATTTGGATCAGTTTGGGCGACGCTACTCGTTGCCTGCCACTTATGGCGATCTTCTGGGCTTCAATGAGAGTTACCCGCTCGATGACAAAAACGGCAATCCCACGCACTGGTCCACTGTGCTTTATCCCCAGGAAGTCCAGCAAGACCTCTATCCACGGCTAACTAGCATCTACTCGCTGCTACGCACAGGTGATCTGCATGCTGTTCCGCATCTTTATGTCGAGCGCGTGGACTTTTGTGAATTCGGAAATTCGCGGCCCTTCCGCGTGCGAGTGGTCAATCAATACAACGACAACTACGATCACCTCTACGTGAAGCGTGCGGACGCATCACGGGTCTATGGTCTGGAGCTTGAGCATCTGCTGTCGCCAAATCGCATCAACTACCTTGCCCATTCGGGCACCCTTGTGGAAGAGCACATCGCAGGCATTCCCGGGGACGTCTTCATCCGCGATTACCTTGAGCGGCCTGATATCAATAAAGTTCGCATAGCTAAAGAGTTTGTGAAATTTAGCGAGCGTTGCTTTATTCGTCTTTTAGGGGATATGCGTAGTTATAATTTTGTTATTGATATCACGCCTGACTTTGAAGATGTGCAGTACCGGGTCCGAGCCATCGACTTTGATCAACAAAGCTATGAAGGGCGGCGTAGCCTCTATCTGCCGCAGTTTTTCAAAGAGAACAATCCTGTCGTCTGGCTCTGCTCCAAGTGTTTGAACTTGCCTACGATGAAGCAGTATCAAGAGGAAGAGAGGACCTTGATCGCGCGTCGCTACATCAGTGAGCACCAACGCATTCATGCCTTGCTCGATTGCATGAAGCGCAACCCGAGGGAGCCTGTAGAAAAAATGCAGCAGTTGGCAAATGAGTTGGGTGAATACCACCAGAGCTCACGCTTTGAGACATGCAGCAGCATGGGAGACATCGTAGAACGGAATTTGGAACTCACCCTAGGTCGGCATCTGACCTAACCTCATCAACACTTTTCATGTTAGACTGTGCGACGACTTCCTGCCTTGATCCTCAATCGGTTGCTGCTGTTGGGGTGGTCATCCTAACAGCTTTTATGTTTCTTTGGCGCCTGTTCAAATCTTCAAAAAACAGCTGCGTGGGCGGTTGTGGATGTCCTCTCAAGCCCAACCAAAAAGCATTGGGGAAAAACTCCAGAAGCCCGTAAAATCAAGGCTTCGACGACTTTGTGAAATTTTTCACAAATAGAACTTGCCTCCCATCTACGGCTGTCTAAACAAAGCTGCCGCAACCTTCCCGAACCAACCTACGTATGGCATTGCCTTTGCACTCCTTCTACCCTGCTCCACTTTTGGCTGTGAGCGCCAAGGCATCGGAGATGGTACATGGCAGTGACTTCTTCAGTTTCTTAACCAATTCGGTGGTGGTTGCGCTTTGTGTGTTAGGCCTTGTTTTTGCTTTCTCACGTAAGGCGACGACAGGAATGGCTTTGATTCCTCACAAAGCTCAGAACTTATTCGAGTTCTTGGTTGAGTTCCTATATGGTCGAATAGAGGGCATTGTGGGAGCAAAGCAGGCTAAGCTAGCATTCCCTCTCCTCGGAACTCTCTTCATTTATATCTTGGTATCTAATTGGTTTGGTCTTATCCCGGGGGTTGGAACCTGGGGGTTCGGTGAGCCTACTGGGCCCTTCAGTGTGGCTGAAGCTGATAAGCCTCTGTTTCGTCCTCCTACCGCTGACTTGAATGCCACGCTGGCCATGGCGTTGTCGGCCTTTGTGGTTTGGTTCTACCTCACCATTAAAGAAATGGGCATCTGGGGTTTTATCATGCATACCTTTGGTCCCAAAGGCGGTTTAAAAGGGTTAATGGGAATGGTCGTGGGCGTCGTCTTCCTCTTTGTGGGTGTCATCGAAATCGTCTCCATCGTTCTTCGTCCGATGACTTTATCCATTCGACTCTATGGTAACATTTTCGCGGGTGAAAGCGTGCTCCATACTCTTGGGGGGCTTCTTGATCAATCAGGTCCGTTCTTGAGTTTCTTGGGTAGTGTGCTCATTCCTTTCCCTTTCTACTTTATGGAGCTCTTGGTTGGTTTGCTCCAGGCCATTGTTTTCACTCTCCTTTGCTCAGTCTATATTCAACTTTCCACCACTCATGATGAGCATCATGAAGATGGGGAGCATCATCACTGAGTTCCAAGCAAAACCCTTTGGTTGTAGGACCATGCCCAATGTGTGGATGCAGCTGAAACAACAACAATACACCCTATCATCCAATGATCACTGAAATCATGACTATGGCCGCTGATGTGGCTCCTGCCGTTGGTGGCGTTTCGGGCAATATCACTCAAGCTATCGCTGGTGCTGCTGCTGCGATTGGCGTGGGCTTGATTGGTTCCAAGGCTGTTGAAGCTGTGGGCCGCAATCCTGGCGCTTTTGGTAACATTCTGACCCTTGGCATTATTGCTATGGCTCTCGCTGAAGGTCTGGGCATTCTTGCCTTCTTCGTCAGCAAATAAGTTTTGTTACGTTATTCTGGCGGGCTGTCTTCGGCCCGCCAGACTTCCTCAGTTGAACTTCCGATCGTCTTTCTTTCTCCACTTTTGTTTATGGAATTCCTCTCGCCCATGTATGTCAAAATGACCCCAGTGTTCGCGGCTGGTCAGGTGGACGAAATCGTGGAGAAATTTGGTTTGGCTTGGCCTAAGTTTTTAGCTCAGGTATTAATTTTCATCGCAGTTTATTCGATTCTGAAGAAGTTCGCTTTTGGACCTATTTTGGCAATGCTCGAGCTGCGTCGTCAGCGCATCGCGGATGGCGAGGCTAAACTGGAAAAAATCGCCAAAGATCTCGCTGAGGCAGAGTTAAATGCCAAGCGTCTACTCGACAAAGCAAATGACGATGCCGCCCGCATGATCAAAGAAGCGGGCGATAGTGCCAAATCTTTGGCTGAAAAGCGTCAACAAGAAGCCATTCACGAAGCCAATCAAATCATAGCAAAGGCTCGTGAAGCAGCCCAGCTTGAGCACGAGCAGCTCATGGCCCAGCTCAAGCGCGAATTCGGCCGTATGGTTGCCGATGCTACAAGTCGCGTGACAGGCAAAGTCCTGAATTCTGAAGACCAAGGACGCATCAATCAGGAAGCCGCAGCACAAGTTTCTCTGTAACTTCTTCTCAAGCAAACAGGCATCATGAAAATCAGCAAAGAAGTTCGCCGCTCATCGCGCCAACTATTCAAAGCCTGCATCAACAATGGCAGCTTGGATGAAGGACGCGTTCGTCAAGTTGTGGCGAAGGTTGCTGAATTAAAGCCTCGTGCTTACATTGCTATTTTGACCAGCTTCTCTGGTCTGGTGAAGGCTGAAATAGAGCGTCAGTGTGCTCAAGTTGAGAGTGCGACAGCCCTGAGTTCAGACTTGCAGCTCCAGCTCAAGAAAAGTCTTTCTACCAAATATGGTCGTGATCTTACGCTCGACTTTCACGTTCGTCCTGAATTGCTAGGCGGCATTCGAGTCCGCGTCGGTTCAGATGTCTGGGACGGAAGCGTCAAAGCTCGTCTTGAATCTCTGAAAGCATCACTCGCCTGATTTCCCCTTTTTAAACGCCCGTTTTCCTCCTTTACCCCACACGTCGAACCATGAGCAACATCCTCCAGGAGATCGAATCCCAAATTGCCGGACTTAAGACGGCCGTCACCAAATCCAACGTCGGCATTGTCCGCGAGATCGGTGATGGTGCCGCCAAGATCGAAGGTCTGAGCGATGTCATGCTCAACGAGATGATTGAGTTCCCAGGCGGACTTTATGGTTTGGCCCTTAACCTGGAAGAAACGGAAGTCGGCTGTGTGCTTTTAGGTTCTGGCGAGAACATCAAGGCTGGTGACGAAGTTCGCACGACGGGTCGTCTTCTCTCTGTTCCTGTCGGTAAAGCATTGCTTGGACGTGTGGTGAGTACTCTGGGTGAGCCTCTTGACGGCAAAGGTCCTATCAAAGGAGATGCTCAGTATCCGGTCGAAAAAATTGCGCCTGGCATCATCACGCGTAAGTCCGTTTCGGTTCCTGTGCAGACGGGTATCATGAGCATTGATGCCATGATTCCGATCGGTCGCGGCCAGCGTGAGTTGATCATTGGTGACCGCGCTACTGGCAAGACCACCATTGCGGTGGACACCATCATTTCCCAAGCGAAGCAAAACAAGGCAGCTGAGCAGGGCAAGTTGCAGGGGCACAAGCCGCTTTACTGCATCTACGTCGCTATTGGACAAAAGCAGTCGAATGTTGCGCGTGTGGTTAAAACTTTAGAAGAGGCGGGTGCCATGGAATACACCGTGATCGTCAGCGCTTCGGCTTCTGACAGTGCGGTGAACCAATACTTGGCCCCTTACACCGGATGCGCCATCGGTGAGTGGTTCATGGATCAGGGCATGGATGCACTGATTGTTTTCGATGATCTTTCCAAGCAAGCCGTGGCCTATCGTCAGGTTTCTCTCGTTTTGAAGCGTCCTTCTGGACGTGAGGCCTATCCAGGTGACGTTTTCTATCTCCATAGCCGCCTTCTTGAGCGTTCGGCTCGTGTGAATGAAAATTACGGTGGAGGTTCTCTGACAGCTCTACCCATCATTGAAACCCAAGCCGGTGACGTTTCTGCTTATATTCCAACGAACGTCATTTCGATCACGGACGGCCAGATCTTCCTTGAAACTGACCTTTTCTACCAGGGGATCCGTCCGGCGATTTCGGTGGGTCTTTCGGTGTCTCGTGTGGGTTCTGCAGCCCAGACCAAAGCCATCAAAAAAGTGTCTGGAACCACGAAGCTCGATCTTGCACAGTTCCGTGAATTGGCAGCCTTCGCCCAGTTTGGATCTGATCTTGATGCGGCTACCAAAGCTAAACTGGATCGTGGTCAGCGAATCGTCGAACTCTTCAAACAACAGCAGTATCAGCCAAAGAGCCTGCCCATCATGGTCATCAGTCTGTATGCCATGCAGAAAGGTTACTTTGACAGCGTCGCCGTGGATCGCGTGAAGGAATTCCAGGCCAAGCTAGAGACTTACCTCGACGAGCGCAAATCGTCCCTGCTCGAGAAGTTGGGTAACGAGAAGACTCTCGACAACGTCGAAGCAGACATCAAGTCGGCGCTCGATGATTTCAAATCATCCTGGAAATAATTTCCGACCGTTAGCTCTCAGCTTCTAGTTTCAAGCGACCATGCCCTCCACCCGCGACATCCGCCGCCGAATCAAATCGGTCAAAAACACGGCCCAAATCACCAAGGCCATGCAGCTCGTCGCGGCTGCAAAAATGAAGAAGGCACAGGACCAAGCCGCTAACGGGCGTCACTATGCTGAGATGATGAACAAGATCTTGGTGGCTCTGAAAGAGAGCGCCGAGGAGGGTGTTCATCCTTACTTCTCCGAAGGTAAAGGCGATAAGACGCTGGTCTTGGTCATTGCTACCGATAAAGGTCTCTGCGGAGCTTTGAACACCAATCTTCTCAAGAAGCTGGTGAATGACTCGATCGAAGGTGAAGTGGAGTATGTGACCATCGGTCGCAAGGCATCTCAAGGTCTGGCCCGTTTGCGTAAGACTTTGATTGCGGATTTCCCTATCAAAGATCCTGCCAAATTTGTGGAGGTTCGTAGCGTCGGAAAGTTTCTTCAGGACAAGTTCCTGACAGGCGAGTACAAATCTGTGCTTGTCGCTTTCAACAACTTCATCAACACCGTCACTCAGGTTCCGAGTGTTGAGCAAATCCTACCTGTGAATCCCGTGACTTTGGGCGGCAAACGAGGTTTTGATGAATCGTCCAAAGAATCTAAAGCCGAAGATCTTCCGCAGTATACCTTTGAGCCCGCCGCTTCGGTTGTCTTTGAAACGATTCTGCCTCAGTACGTGAATGGCACGATTTACCAGATGATCCTTGAAGCTCGTGCTTCGGAGCATAGCAGTCGGATGGTGGCCATGAAAAATGCTACCGACAATGCCAAGCAGATGCTTAAAGACCTCAGTCTGGAGTATAACAAACTGCGTCAGGCTGCAATCACCAACGAACTCCTCGAAATCACCACCGCCAAGATGGCTCTGGAGTAATCTCATTTCACCATCACAAGTTTTTTTTCACACCCATGAGCAACATCGGCACAATCGTTCAAGTCATCGGTCCAGTTGTGGACGTGGATTTCTCTGCCACTGGCAAGCTGCCTGAGATCTACAATGCCCTCGAAATCAATTATGATCTCGGTGGTAAAAGCAACAAATTGGTCTGCGAAGTTCAGCAGCATCTTGGCGATGGCTGGGTTCGCTCTGTGGCTATGTCTTCCACAGAAGGTCTCAAGCGTGGGATGTCTGTGAGCGACACGGGCGCACCGATCACTGTCCCTGTGGGTGAGGAAGTGTTGGGTCGTATTTTCAATGTTACTGGTGAAGCCATTGATGACCAGCCGTCTCCCAAGACTGAGAAGCGTTATCCAATTCACCGCAAGGCCCCAGCCTTGGTTGATCAAAATCCTTCCGCTCAGATTCTTGAAACAGGAATCAAAGTGATTGATTTGATTTGCCCCTTCACCAAAGGCGGCAAGGTCGGCGCTTTCGGAGGTGCTGGCGTGGGTAAGACCGTGGTGATCATGGAGCTTATCAACAACATCGCGAAAGGACACGGTGGTTATTCCGTATTCGCAGGAGTGGGTGAGCGCACTCGTGAAGGCAATGACTTGTATCACGAGATGATCGAATCCGACGTGATCAAGGTTAAAAAAGAAGGTCATGACATCGTTCGTAATCCACAGGGCGGTTACATCAGTGAGCCAGGTTCTAAGGTGGCTCTAGTTTATGGACAGATGAATGAGCCTCCAGGTGCTCGTCTTCGTGTCGCACTTTCTGCTCTGTCCATGGCTGAGTATTTCCGTGATGAGAAAAACCAAGACGTGCTTCTCTTTGTGGATAACGTTTTCCGTTTCTCTCAGGCAGGTTCTGAAGTGTCCGCTCTTCTGGGACGTACACCTTCTGCAGTGGGCTATCAGCCTACACTTGCCGCTGAAATGGGTGCCATGCAGGAGCGTATCACCTCGACCAAGAGTGGTTCCATCACTTCTTTCCAGGCCGTTTACGTGCCAGCGGATGACCTTACCGACCCAGCTCCAGCCAATACATTCGCTCACCTTGATTCTACGGTTGTTCTTGAGCGTTCGCTGGCAGAGCTTGGCATTTATCCTGCGGTGGATCCTCTTGCTTCAGTATCTAAGGCTCTTGCGCCTGAGATCGTCGGAGAAGAACACTATCGTGTCGCTCGCGGTGTTCAGCGTGTGCTTCAGCGCTACAAGGATCTGCAAGACATCATCGCGATCTTGGGTATGGACGAACTCTCTGATGACGACAAGCTGATCGTGTATCGTGCACGTAAGCTTCAGCGTTTCTTGAGCCAGCCTTTCCATGTAGCCGAAATTTTCACGGGCACACCAGGACAGTATGTCTCGGTGAAGGACACTGTGAAGGGCTTTGCTGAAATCCTTGACGGTAAGCATGATGATGTTCCCGAAGCGAACTTCTACATGAAGGGTGGCATCGACACAGTGCCGAAAAAGTAATCACGTGAACTGGAGGAATCCTGATGAAGAGCAGCAAGTTGGTGTTCTTTCGCAGCTATCCTCTGATTAAATTCACGATCAATCACCTGCATCTCTGATACGCCCAATGCCTCTCAAACTGGAAATCGTTACTCCTGAAGCTCGCGTCTTTCCTGCCAAAGACGCTGAAGGACGTCTGGAATCTGGAAGTGTAGATTCAGTTGTTCTTCCTGGAGTGGATGGAGAGTTGGGCGTATTGCCATCTCACGCCCCCCTGGTCACAACCCTTCAATGCGGAGAGCTCCGTATCGCGCAAGGTTCTAAGGTCATTGAATTGGCCGTGGGAGAAGGTCTTGTCGAAGTGACAGGAAGTTATGTGCGAATCCTCACCGACATGGCCGTACACAGCGACAGCATTGATGAAAAGGCTGTTGAAGAGGCTTTGGAGCGTGCAAAGCATGTTCTAGAATCATTAAAACATGGTGAGCAGCAAGAAGAGGTCGCTGCTGTCATGGCCAGCATTCAAAGAAGTACTGCTCAGTTGCACGTGAAGCGCAAAAGACGCACCGTTTGACAGGCTGAGACGAATTTCAGGGTGCACAACAACTCTAGCCGATGATGTGAATCATTGGCTTTTTTTCTGCCAAATGTGAGGTCTTCAGATCGTATTCATACAGGTCCCATCCAGTGTGCTGTTTGTGCCATGTGCGAATCAAGCCACCATGATGATGGTCTAACTTCTTTTTGCATGCCATGTCTTTCCTCCGCCGTTCAGCTGCTGAAGCCTACGAAAAAACACCGACCCGCATTTTTCCAAGTTCTGCCGCAGCAGCTAAAGAGCTCGCGGCTGAGGTGCGTGAATTGATCGAGCAACGTGCCCAAGAAGGAAGACACGCCGTCCTCGGGATGGCGACAGGTTCGACGCCTGTGCCGTTTTACCGTGAACTCATCCGTCTGCACAAAGAAGAGGGGTTGAGCTTCAAGAATGTTATCACCTTTAACTTGGATGAGTATTACGGGTTAGGGGCTGATCACCCAGAAAGCTATGCCAAGTTCATGGCTGATCAGATTTTCGATCATATCGATATTCCCAAAGATAACATCAATATTCCCAGCGGTACAATTCCGAGTGATCAAGTCTTCGCGCATTGCCGGGATTATGAAGAAAAAATCGACTCGGCGGGCGGTATTGACCTGCAGATCTTGGGCATTGGTCGCACAGGGCACATTGGTTTCAATGAGCCCGGTTCTAGCCGCGAGTCATTGACGCGTCGTATTACGTTAGATCGGGTGACACGTCAGGATGCAGCAGCGGACTTTCGTGGTGAAGAGAATGTGCCGCACTTTGCCATCACCATGGGAGTGGGTACCATTTTGCGTGGCAAGAAGTTGGTACTGATGGCGTGGGGGGATAACAAAGCTGACATGGTGGCCAAGGCAGTCGAAGGTCCCATGACCGAGGCTATTTCAGCCTCCTTTCTTCAGGAGCATCCGGACGCTCGATTTTACATCGACACTGGTGCATCACGAGAACTGACTCGCGTCAAACTGCCGTGGTTGGTCGGACCTGTTTCCTGGACACCGAGGGAGACGCGTCGTGCCGTGTGCTGGTTAGCTAGCCTGCTGCAAAAGCCTGTGCTCAAGCTCACGGATGAGCACTACAACGAGCATGGCTTGGGAGACCTGCTCAGTGAACAAGGCCCTGCTTACCAGCTCAATATTCGAATTTTTAACCAGCTCCAGCACACCATCACGGGGTGGCCAGGTGGAAAGCCTAACGAAGATGACACTTATCGTCCCGAGAGGGCTAACCCTTATCCCAAGCGCTGCTTGGTGCTTGGCCCTGAGCCTCAAGACGCCGTGGTTTCGATGGGAGCCACTCTTGAACGTCTTTCCGAACAAGGACATGACGTTCGTTTGGTCACGCTCAGTAGTGGCAATTTACGAGTGCCTGACAGTGAGGCCGATAAGTTTGCAGAAACCCTCAAGGAATTGGCTGGCATCGTTAGCAATTCTGCGGCTTGGGCACCTCAGACAGCTTATGCTGAGCAGGTTTTGAAAATGTTAGCTGACAAAGGAGAATTCGGAGAAGACACCGCTCTGATTCGTCAATTGAAGGCTTTGGTACTACGTGGTGAGTTGCGTGATGCCGCGAATGCATGTCGCATCAGCAACGACCACATCGTGTTCCTCGATTTGCCTTTTTACGAGAAGGGGCGCTATCGTCGTTTCAAAACTGGCAAGGATGATGTGGAAGCCCTTGTGGCTTTGCTTCACGAGCAGAAGCCGCATCAGATTTACCTGACCGGTGATGCTGCGGATCCGAGCAGCGTTTCTGGAGTCTGTTTCAAAGTGATCGAGGCTGCTCTCAAGGCATGTGCTGGAGAAGAGTGGCTCAGCTCCTGCAGTCTCTGGCTCTATCGCGGAAAAGAGAAAGCCCTCGAAGCACATGAGATCGACATGGCGGTTCCTCTGAGCCCGTTGCAGCTGGAGCGGAAAGCTCGTGCGTTAGGTCGTTATGGAGCACTCTCTTCGTTGGAGCGGAGTTCTCCTGATCAAAATCGTCTGAATGCGACCCACTATGATGCCCTAGGCTTAGCTCAATACGAAGCCATCGAGACATTTCAGCGTTGGCGGCGCGCCTGATGGAGAGATCCGCGAAACACTTCATGAAGTCAGTGGATCGCACTCGATCTCCCCGTGCGAGTCATTGCCAGTAAGCAAGAGGATGAGGCAAGCCTCGGACGGGAGGGAATGGTCGTCCAACGCGTGTTACATGTCGAATTCACTCCGATAGAGCTACGGTCTTTCGGGGCTAAGCCTCCGGGTTTTGAATCGCTTTCAGCAAAAAGTGAGCATTACCTTTTCTAAGCAACAATCGCAATTTTCATGGCTTCTCGTCTTCAAAGGTTGGGGGGTATGCTAAAGTAGGATAATCAGTGTAGCCTTCGGGCCCAGAAGAATAAAACTTGGCTGAGATGGGCGCATTGAGCGGAGATTTGGCAGCAATGCGTGCGGGCAGATCGGGGTTGGCCAGGAAGCTGGTGCCAAACGCCACGCCATCGAGCTTGCCTTCTTGAATGGCTTGTTCTGCTGCGTCAGCCGTGTAGCCCATGTTGCCAATGAGCACTCCGTGAAAGTGTTGGCGTGCTGGCGTCATTACATCGCCCTTTTGTTCTCCCAGGAAGTCAGCGCGCATCATGTGCAGGTAGGCGATGCCACGCGTATCGCATTGCTGGGCCATGTAAGTCGTTAAGGCGACAGGATCACTATCCTTCATGCTGTTGTAGCTATTCAAAGGCGAAAGGCGAAGTCCCACACGATTGGCTCCCCAAACCTCGATCACTGCATCCAACACCTCCAGCATCAGTCGAGCACGGTTTGCAATCGATCCTCCATAAGGTCCGCTGCGATGATTGGCGCTATCCCGCAAGAACTCATCCAGCAAGTAACCGTTCGCACCGTGCACCTCGACCCCGTCAAAACCTGCTTTCTTGGCGTTTTCAGCCGCGCAGCGGAAGAGGCTGACAATTCCTGGCAGTTCTTCATCGTGCAGTTCACGCGGCACATCGTAGGGCACGCTTCCCTTAGGAGTGTGGGCCATGTCATTCGTGATGGCAATCGTGCTGGGAGCGATTGGGATCTTTCCGCCATTGAGCATGCTGTGGCAGGCACGCCCACCATGCCAGATCTGAAGGAAAATGAGACCACCCTTGGCATGCACTGCATTCGTCACCGCCTTCCAGCCTGCGATTTGTGCTTCAGAATAGATGCCAGGTTCCGTGTAAAAGGCGCTGCAACCTTCAGCAACAGCTGTAGCTTCTGCGATGATTAGGCCGGCACTCGCTCTCTGAGCGTAGTATTCGGCCATCAGTGGGGTGGGGACGTGATCCAAGCTAGCACGACAGCGAGTGAGTGGTGCCATCAAAATGCGGTTTTGGAGCTGTAGAGAGCCCATGTTAAGAGGTGAAAGACTTTTCATATAATGTTCTGATTGAAAGTTAGTTGGGAAATCCCCTGAGATTTCTTTTGTTGGAGGTGGAGTTCATTTCAAAAGACCGAGCCATGCCTTGCGCTGAGTGATAAGTAGAAAAGCCGTCAGGATGGAAATGATGAGCAGCGGCGGGTCTGTCAGACCTGCGCCACGAGTCAGAAACACGTGAAAGGCGATGATGTTCACCACAATGGGGCCTAGAACTAGCAGTCCGAGATTTCGTGTTTTGGGTAAGATGACAAGTAATCCGCCCAAGATCTCAAGTGCCTTCACAAAAGCCAAATAGCCCGTCGGCATCAGGGCTGCCATGAATAGCTGATGGGGAGCGTCTGCGGGTGATGGATCCGCAGGCATTGGGATGAAATGTAGAAAAAAGTTGGCGCCAAAGGTAATGAAAGCGCTTCCCAGAAGTGCTGCTGCGATAGTCTGTAGAAGTTTCATGATCAGGATTAGGTGGGTTTGAGGGTGCGGTCTTTTAGCTGGTCACATTGAGCATGAATCAGAATCTGAATCTTAGAAATGCAGTCTTTTTGGTCTCAGCATGACGGTTGAGTATGGCATGCGTGCCAAAGCAAAGCGCGATTCCAAATTGGAATCGCGCTCGTTGTTAGGGCTCTTTTGAAAAACCAATCAAAGGCCAGCCTCAATCAGTTTCTCAAGCTTGATGATGTCTTTGCCAAAGTTACGAATGCCTTCGGCAGTCTTTTCGGTAGCCATTGCATCTTCGTTGAATAACCAGCGGAAGGTTTTTTCATCGCTGCCGATGCGTTCGATCTTCATGCTTTGAGCCGCAGAAGCGTCGAGCTTTTTCACCAGAGCTTCTTCAGAGGCTTGAAGCTCAGCAAGAAGTCCGGGAGAGATCGTCAGCAAGTCGCATCCGGCTAATTCCGTGATCTCACCTTTGTTACGGAAGCTAGCCCCCATCACTTCGGTCTGATAGCCAAAGTGCTTATAGTAGTTGTAAATGGTCGTTACCGACTGAACGCCGGGGTCTTCCGTGGCGGTATATTCTTTGCCTGTGCTTTTCTTGTGCCAGTCTAGAATACGGCCGACGAAGGGGGAGATGAGTTTGATGCCGCCTTCCGCGCAGGCCACTGCCTGAGCGAGGCTGAAGAGTAGGGTCAAGTTGCAGTTGATGCCTTCTTTCTGGAGGATTTCAGCGGCCTTGATGCCTTCCCAGGTGGAGGCGATTTTGATCAAAATCCGCTCACGTGGAATTCCTGCTGCTTCATACATGCCGATCAGCTGACGTGCCTTGTCCACATTCCCTTGGGTGTCGAAGGAGAGGCGAGCATCCACCTCAGTTGAGACACGGCCTGGAACGATTTTCAAGATTTCCAAACCGAAAAGGATTAGGATTCGATCCATGATTGCTTCCACCTTCGCTGCACCCGTTAGGCTGCTGTGCTTGTGCTCAGTGAGAGCTTGATCCACCAAGGACTTGTACTCGGCCTTTTGAGATGCCTGAAGAATCAATGATGGGTTCGTCGTCGCATCTTGGGGCTTATAGGCCTTCATGGCTTCGAAGTCTCCGGTATCGGCAACGACAGTGGTGAATTGTTTGAGCTGGTCGAGCTGGGTCATAGGCTAGGGTCTTTAGGGGCCGCGAGAGTAAGGGGCAGGAGCCGGGATGCAAGCGGCAGTCTCGGCAGAGAAAATGCCCGCCCGTCGGTGATTTTTCGTCTCTATCTTCTGGTCAAAAGGCCAGCGGGGTTGGCTTTTACCCTCAAGTTCTTCGAAAGAAGAGGGTGAACTCATGCCGGTTGTAAGTCAGATGGGTTTGAGCAAAAAGCCTCAAACGCGCACTCTGTGCCCGTTTCACGATTCGATCAAAAAGAGCACAGGGTCCGTCTAGATCTTCCACTTTAGGTAGCTTTAGGGTAAAGACGACGATGCCTTCAGGTTTGAGCCACTTGGATAGCCGCCTGACATGGTCAATGGACTCTTCGGGTGGACCATTCATGTCGTTCAGCAAGGCATCATAAACAGAATTGGGCTCGGGTTGAAACTCGGCGACATCGGCGTGGACAAAGCGAAGTCCTGGCCTGCCGCTGAGTCGTGGATCCAAGGGGGATTTGTCGATGGCTGTGACCCGCTGTTTTCTTGCCAAAAGCTCTGAGGTCATGCCACCTGGGCACGCCCCAAGCTCTAACCAATGACTGCCTGCGGGAAGAGGTGACTGGTGCATCCGCAAATAATGCAGTGCCTCGGCGATTTTGGCTCCAGCTCGACTGATGGTATCCGGTGAGTTTTGGTCAATAAACTTGCTGCCTCCCGCGAATAGCCCATTGCAGTGTTTGGGGCTTTGAACGCCCGCATAGAGACCTTCTTTGCCAACAAGACAGAAAAGCGTTTCACGTTCTGCGTCTTGCTCTTCTACTTCATGGAGGCGCGTTGGGGCAAAGACCTGAAGCATCCGTCCGCGCAGATTACCGGCTAGGCTGCGAAAATAGCGATCTGGCGATGTCGGGTGCAATACACCGGTAAAAATGGCCTGTGGGGAGCGTGCGGCAAACTTGGCTTGAAGGGCTTGGGATGCTTTTTCGATGAAGCCTTCGATTTTTGATGGATTGCATGGCCACGAATGCTCTACAGGAAGGTTCCAGCGAATGAACTTGGCGATAGGGTGGTTTTGGAGCTGGGATGGATCCGGTAAGCCAACCCAATGGTAATCCAGTCCTAGCCGCTTGCCTGGGGTGGCTTCCAATCGACAAAGTATCTCTGGCGCAAGCGTATCAAAAATTTCGGGGATACGGATCAGCCAGGGCTGAGGATGGGCAGGAGAGAGCGACGGCAACACATGCACCTGATGGTGGAAAAGCAGACCTCTGTCATCTTCGAAACCCAAGGATGATGGAACGATTTGGCGCAAATGAGCCATCTTTATTGAGCTTAATTGGCGTTTCGGCCAAAAGGGGCCTAGTGTGCAAACCACGTTCGGTCCTTGCCAATTCAGGCGTGGCAAGGCTTTGAGTCATCATGGCATAGTCAAAGCGAAGGAACAGGTAAACCACCAACCACCCAACCCACCATGTCCCCTGAGAAATTTACCGTGAAGCTCCAAGAGGCCTTCAATGCCTCCCAATCGATTGCCAGCCGTCATGGACACCAGGAGCTAAAACCTACCCACCTTGTGCTTGCCCTGCTCGAACAGGAAGGTGGCATCGCCACGCCGCTGTTTTCGAAAGCGGCGGTCAATCCTGCAGCGGCGCAGGCTTTGAAGAGTGGTGTCGAGGGCGTTTTGGCTAAGTTGCCAAAAATCAGCGGCGGCTCCGGTGGCCTATATCTTTCGAATGAGTTCCGCGAACTCATGACGAAGGCCGAGGACGAGCAGAAAAAGCTCAAGGACGAGTATCTGAGCGTCGAGCACATCATCCTCGCGCTTTTTAAAACGAAGTCGGAGCTCTCCGATGTGCTGAAGCAGGCTGGGCTGACCTACGACACCGTTTCGAAGGCACTCACCGCCGTGCGTGGCAGCCAGCGCGTGGTCGATCAGGACCCCGAGGGCAAATACCAGACGCTGGAGAAATACGGCACCGACCTCACGGCTCGCGCGAAGGCTGGCAAAATTGATCCCGTTATCGGTCGCGATGAGGAAATCCGCCGGGTCATGCAGGTGCTCAGCCGCCGCACAAAGAACAATCCCGTGCTCATCGGCGAGCCCGGTGTCGGCAAAACGGCCATCGCGGAAGGTCTCGCACGCCGCATCGTCGCGGGTGACGTTCCTGATTCGCTGAAGGGCAAAAAGCTCATCAGCATGGACCTCGGCGGCATGATGGCCGGGGCGAAGTTCCGTGGCGAGTTCGAGGAGCGTCTGAAGGCCTTCTTGAAGGAAGTCACGTCGAGCGAGGGCGAGATCATCCTCTTCATCGACGAGCTGCACACCATCGTCGGCGCGGGCAAAGCCGAAGGCGCGATGGATGCGGGCAATCTTTTGAAGCCGCAGCTCGCCCGCGGTGAGTTGCGCTGCATCGGCGCGACCACGCTGGACGAGTATCGCAAGCATATCGAAAAAGACCCCGCGCTGGAGCGTCGCTTCCAGCCAGTGAAGGTCGGCGAACCGACCGTGGAGGACACCATCGCCATCCTGCGCGGCCTCAAAGAACGGTACGAAGTTCACCACGGCGTGCGCATTCAAGACAACGCCATCATTGCCGCCGCCACGCTGAGCAATCGTTACATCACTGACCGCTTCCTACCGGACAAAGCCATCGACCTCGTCGATGAAGCCGCCAGCCGCATCAAGATCGAGCTCGACTCCATGCCCACGGAGATCGACGTCATCGAGCGCGACATCATGCAGCTCGAAATGGAGCGTCAGGCCCTCAAGAAGGAAAAAGATGCCGCTTCGAAGGCTCGCCTCGAAAAACTCGAGCGCGAGATCGCCGATCAAAAAGAGAAATCCTCCGCGCTGAAGGCCCAGTGGATGAAGGAAAAAGAATCCGTCGATGCCGGCCGCAAGGTGAAGGAAGAGATCGACCGCCTCCGCACCGAACTCGAACAAGCCCAACGCCGCGGCGACTTCGGCCGCGCCGGTGAGATCCAATACGGCCTCATCCCCGATCTGGAGAAGAAGCTCCAGCAAAGTGAAGCGGGCACTCCTGCCCGCTCCGAAGATGCGGGCAAGAGTACCCGCAACACTCTGCTGCGCGAAGAAGTCACCGAAGAAGACATCGCCCGTGTCGTGGCCAATTGGACCGGCATTCCAGTCTCTCGCCTGCAAGAGGGCGAGCGCTCAAAGCTCATCAAAATGGAGGAACGTCTCGCCAAGCGAGTCATTGGTCAGAAAGACGCCATCACCGCTGTTAGCAATGCCGTGCGCCGTGCGCGTGCGGGCATTCAGGATGAAAACCGCCCGATTGGCAGCTTCCTCTTCCTCGGCCCCACCGGTGTCGGCAAGACGGAGCTGTGCAAAGCGCTCGCCGAGTTCCTCTTCGACGACGACAGCGCCATGACGCGCATCGACATGAGCGAATACATGGAGAAGCACAGCGTCAGCCGACTCATCGGTGCGCCTCCTGGCTACGTCGGTTATGAAGAAGGCGGCCAGCTCAGCGAAGCCGTGCGCCGTCGCCCCTACAGCGTCGTCTTGTTCGACGAAGTCGAAAAAGCGCATCCGGATGTCTTCAACACGCTGCTCCAGGTGCTCGACGACGGCCGCATCACCGACGGCCAGGGCCGCACGGTCGATTTCAAGAACACGGTCCTCATCATGACCAGCAACATCGGCAGCAACGTCATCCAAGACGTGTCCAATGCCGAGCAGCGCGATGCCTTGGTGCGCGACAGCCTGAAGCAGTTCTTCCGTCCTGAGTTCCTCAACCGCATCGACGAGATCGTCATCTTCGACCGCCTCGATGCCGCGCAGCTTGACCAGATCGTTAAGATCCAGCTCCAGCGTGTCATCGACCGCCTCGCGAAGCAAAACATCCACCTCACCGTCACCGACGACACCACCCGCCACCTCGCCGACGCTGGCTTCGATCCCGTCTTCGGCGCGCGCCCCCTCAAACGAGCCATCCAAAAGCACCTCCTCGATCCGCTGTCCCTCGCCGTCCTCGACGGCGGCTTCAAAGACGGCGATCACATCACCGCGACGCTGAGTGCTGGAAAGGTGGTGTTTGAGAAGAGGTGAGGCTTCATCTCTGCATCTGGTGTTCAACCGCTAATAAGACGCTGATGGGACGCTAATGTTCTGAATCTGACCCCCATTAGCGTTTTGGCAGCGTCGTATCAGCGGTAAAACCATTTGTTCCACAAATGGCTTTGAACGCCATCCAAAAGCACCTCCTCGATCCGCCAAGCGTAACCGTCCTCAACGGCGGTTTCAAAGACGGCGATTACATCACCGCGACGCTGACGGGTCGCCAGGCAGGGTTTGGCTGAGTTGGTGAAGGGGGCTGTTTTTTGCAGAAGGTCGATTGGGGTTCCTGTTGGACTCGTGCGGCATTCGCGCTAGGTCTCGGGGCTACCATCCCCATTGTTTTCCATGATTACAGGACACCATCTCATCGCAGGCCGTGAGGCTGCATCCGAGCATTCGCTTTTTCAGGCGGAGAATCCTTCCACCAGCAAGAAGCTTGAGACTTCTTTTGCCGAGGCAAGCTTGGCTGAAGTGGATGAGGCTCTCAAGGCGGCGGATGGGGCGTTCGATTCGCTCCGCTTGGCTTCAGTAGAGACTCGCGCGCTTTTTCTCGAGGCTCTGGCTGAGGAAATACTGGCCTTGGGTGAGCCACTTCTCGAGCGAGCTCAGGCTGAAACGGCTTTGCCGATGCCTCGCTTGATTGGTGAGCGCGGTCGCGCGGTGAATCAGTGCAAGATGTTCGCCGCTTTGATTCGTGAGGGTTCCTGGGCTGCGCTTAGCATAGATCGAGCTATGCCGGAGCGTGCGCCGGTTCCGAAACCGGACGTGCGCAAGATGCTTTTGCCCATTGGTCCGGTGGTCGTTTTCGGGGCGAGCAATTTCCCTTTTGCCATCGGCGTCGTCGGCACGGACACGGTCTGTGCTCTAGCAGCCGGATGCCCCGTGGTCGTGAAAGGCCACCCGGCACATCCTGGCACGTGCGAGATGCTGGGACGCGCGGTGATGAAAGCTTTGGCCAAAACCGGTTTGCCGGAGGCCGCGTTTTCCCTGCTGCAAGGGCGGGGGCACGAGCTCGGCCGTGCGCTGGTGGAGCATCCTTTGACCCAGGCTGTGGCTTTCACGGGATCGCTGCGTGGGGGACGTGCCTTGATGGACATCGCCGCAGCGCGTGAGCAGCCGATCCCGGTCTATGCGGAGATGGGCTCGATCAATCCGGTGTTTTTGCTGCCGGGTGCGCTGAAAGAGCGAGCCGCCAAAATCGGCGAGGCCTACATTGGCTCAGTCACCATGGGCGTGGGGCAATTTTGCACCAATCCCGCTGTCGTGCTGGGCCTGAAGGGAGCGACGCTGGAGACCTTTGTGCAAAGTGCAGCCGAGCACGCCGCGAAGTTTCCGCCGCAGACGATGCTGCACCGTGGCATTTGCGAAACCTATGAGGCAGGAACGGCCGTGTGGAGCACCATTGGCGGTGTGAAACTCGCAGGGCAGTCCGAGGCAGAGCCAAACAACGAGGCCACCCAGGCGGCCTGCCGCATCTTTTCGACGAGCTTGGATATCCTAGAGTCGAACGAAGAACTGCGCCGTGAGGTTTTCGGACCCTGCTCCATCGTCGCTTCGTGCGACACGCTGGAGGACATGCTTCGCTTCGCCCGCAGCCTGGACGGCCAGCTCACCGCGGCCATTCATGGCACCCCCGAGGACCTGCGGGAATACGCTCCCCTGATCCGTGTGCTGGAGCGCAAGGCAGGGCGCTTGATCTTCAATGGATTTGGCACTGGCATTGAGCCTTGCCCTTCCATGCACCATGGCGGCCCCTATCCGGCGGCGAGCCACAGCTTCTTCACCAGCATCGGCACCGATAGCATCCTGCGTTTTGTTCGACCCGTCAGTTATCAGGGCTTCCCGGATGATTGCCTGCCCTCAGCTCTGCAAAATGCGAATCCAGGCGGCGCGATGCGTCTCGTGGACAGTCAGTTGACTCGCGATGCGGTCTGAGGCGACAAAAAAGCCAGTTCTCGAAAGGCTCGAGAACTGGCTCGGATGAGATAAATTACAGAGCAGCGATGACGGCGTCGCCCATCTCCTTGGTGTTCACCTTTCGGGTGCCAGGCGCGTTGCTGAAGATGTCGCCAGTGCGCAGGCCTTGGTCGATGACCTTCTTGACGGCGGATTCGATCTGCACGGCTTCTTGTTCGAGGCCGAGGGCAAAGCGGAGCAAGAGCGCGGCGGAAAGGATCTGCGCGATGGGATTGGCGATGCCCATGCCTGCGATGTCGGGAGCGGTGCCGCCGCTGGGTTCAAAGAGCCCGAAGTAGAGGCCGTCGCCCTTGGGCTTGCCGAGGCTGGCGCTGGCGAGCATGCCGAGCGAGCCGGCGATCATGGCCATTTCATCGCTGAGGATGTCGCCGAAGAGGTTTTCGGTGACGAGCACGTCAAAGCTGCGCGGCGCCTTGATGAGCTGCATGGCGGCATTGTCCACGTAGAGGTGGGCGAGGGTCACGTCGGGGTATTCCTTGGCGACTTCGACCATGGTTTCGCGCCAGAGCACGGAGTTGGTGAGCACATTCGCCTTGTCCACGCTGGTGACGTGCTTGCGGCGGAGCTGCGCGGCTTTGAAGGCGACGTGGGCGATGCGCACGATCTCGCTCTTTTTGTAAACCATGGTGTCGATGACCTCGATGTCGCCATCGGGCAGCGTGGTGCGGCTCTTGGGCTGGCCGAAGTACATGCCGCCGGTCAATTCACGCACGCAGAGCACGTCGAAGCCGCCCTCAACGAGATCCGGACGGATCGGCGAGGAGCTGGTGAGCGCGGGATAGCAGATGCCGGGGCGCAAATTGGCGAAAAGGCCGAAGTGCTTCCGCAGAGGCAGCAAAGCACCGCGCTCAGGCTGTTCGTTCGGGGGGAGCTTTTCCCACTTCGGGCCGCCGACGGAGCCAAAGAGGATGGCGTCGCTGGCTTCGCAGGTCTTGATGGTCTTTTCCGGCAGCGCCTTGCCCATGGCGTCGATGGCGGCACCACCGACGAGTTCGTGGTGGTAGTTGAACGTGAGGCTGGAACGGCTGGCGACGGTGTCGAGGACGCGAAGGGCCTCGGCCATGACTTCAGGGCCGATGCCGTCACCAGGGAGGACTGCGAGATTGTATGTGCGAGACATGAGGCTCGCGTCTATGCAGGAAAATCGAGGCTGGGCAAGAAGAGAAGTCGCTGTGCCTGTTCGACAGGGATTGAGCAGATGGAGCTGTCAATGGGTCAAAACCTTGGCAAGGAACAGACAGATTTTTAAGATTGCCATCCCGTTTTTCTGTCAATACACTGTGTTTACAAGCCATGAAAACTTCCTCCTCAACCCTTTGCCTTGCAAGCTTATTGCTGCTGCTTGCGATTACTTTTGCGAGAGGTCAGACGATTCAACTTCTCAAAGATGTCAATACCACTCCGCCTACTGCCTCTTCCCATGTGGAGTCGATGGTTTTGGCAGGAGGGCGAGTTTATATCTCAGCCGATGACCCTGTATCGGGTGCTGAGCTGTGGTCGATGGCGATCGCGTCGAGTTTTAACACGCCTTCTGCGACGGCAGTGGATGCAGACGGAAATGTTTATGTTCTAGATACTCCCAATCACACGATTCGTCGTATCTCGGTGTCGGGTTTAGTAACGACTCTTGCCGGTCGACCTGGCGTGGCGGGTGGTGAAAATGGGGCTGGGATCAACGCGACGTTTCGCTCTCCTGAAGGCATTGCCGTGGATGGGAATGGCAATGTTTATGTGGCCGATACAGGCAATCACGCCATTCGCCGCATCAATGCGCTTGGCATTGTGACGACCGTGGTTGGATCCATCGGCAATCAAGGCACTACGAATGGCCAGGGACCCAACGCCCGTCTTCGCTTTCCCCGTGGGGTTGCTGTCAATGCATTAGGCACAGTGATGTTCATAGCCGATAGCGGCAACCATACCCTGAGACGGGTGACTCTATCGACGATAGCAGCGACACCGACCCAAGCAGAAACAGTAACGGCGACTGTGGCCCTCATGGCTGGATCAGCTCAGGTTTCGGGATCTGCCAATGGTACAGGCAGTGGAGCTAGCTTCAACAATCCTACTTCGATTGTCATGGATAACAGCCGCACGGCTTATGTGACGGACACCGGCAATCATACCATTCGACGCATCACGGAGGGCGGTACGGTTACCACACTCGCAGGCACAGCCGGTGTCAGTGGAAGTCAAAATGGTACCGGTGCTGCTGCATCATTCAATGCCCCGAGAGGCATCGCTGTCGAGCCAAGTGGTTTGATGATCTACGTAGCGGATACAGCCAATCATTTGATCCGTCGTATCACGCCCGCGGGTGCGGTTACCACACTGGCTGGACTGGCAGGCGTCTCAGGTTCTATCGAGGGAACTGGAGTCGCGGCCAACTTCAGTAGCCCGCGAGGCATCGCTTTTCGTGGCAATGTCTTGTATGTCGGGGATACGCAGAATCATGTGGTGCGCACGCTTTCAAGTGCCACTGCGGTGACGACACTCTTTGCGGGTCGAGTGGGAACTCCAGGTGCTGCTGATGGAGCGTCTCAGGTAGCGGGTACAGCTGCTCCTGCGATTCTCAAAGATATTCTCCCGGGTTCAATGGGCTCGGCTCCTGCCAAGCTTACGTTGGTCGGCAATCGCCTCTTTTTCACGGCACTTGATGCCACAGGGCAGCGTGATCTTTGGGTGACGGATGGTACAGCTACGGGAACCAAACGAGTCACAACATCTGCCTTTTATCCTGCGCCACCGGGTGAGCCTGATCAGCTAACTCATGTGAATGGCACCCTCTATTTTCAAGGCTATAGTTCAGCCCAGGGCCTCGAACTCTGGAAAGCGACGGTGGCTGGCAATGGCGCGGTGACAGCAGAGCTCGTCAAAGACATAAATCTTGAAGATGGCCAGGGCTCCGCGAGCACCAACTATTTCAGCACGGGGAGTTCTTTGCTTTTCTCTGCTTTTGATGGAAACGACCCTGACAATGATCCACTCACCCCGTCTCGCGGGATCGAGTTGTGGAAGAGCAATGGAACCGCGGCTGGTACGGTTCTTGTTTCGGATTTGTTTCCAGGTTCGACGGACTCCCTTCCTTCAGGGTTTGTCTCGTTTGGTGGGTTCACTTACTTCAGTGCTGATGGGCAAAACACAGTGCCTCCTGTTGAAGCAATTGGGCGCGAACTTTTCCGCTTGGACGACGCTTTGAGCAATCCACCAACTTTGGTGGCGGATATTGCGACAGGTGGATCAGGATCTGAACCTCGTGACTTCGTGGTGTCTGGAGGGAATTCAGCCAACGGTGGTCGTCTTTTTTTCACTGCGAGCACTTTGGCTGAAGGTCGTGAGCTTTGGGTATTGGATGAGCGAATTGGGCCGACTACTCCACCGAGCTTGGTCACTGATCTTTTCAGTGGGGTGACGGATTCAGGAGTGAGTAACCTGACGCCTTATTTAGATTCGGGGAGTGATCCAAATCGTCCACAGAAAGTTCTTTTTACTGCGGACAACAATACCAACATCGGAACCGAGCTGTACACGAGTGATGGAACGAGCATCGGAACAACCCTTGTGAGTGATTTAGAGCCAGGGCCTGGCTCCTCTGTTTTGAGCAATTTTATACAAACCTCACCTGGCTGGGTTATTTTTACCAAAGAGTCTGCCGATGGAACGCTGACCCTCTATTCCACGAATGGCTCTGATGTGAATGTGGTGGAAGATTTTCTAACCGAGACCACAGGTACCGCCAGCCTGGATGCCAAGCGGTTTCGTTCGCCTGTGAAGTTGGGAACTCAAGTTCTCTTTTTGTTGGGGGCTGACGAGTTGTGGATCACCGATGGGCTTAGCGATGCGGGAACCTATCTTGTTCATCGCTTTCGCAGCGGTTCACAAGGCTCTGAAGCAAGCGATTTCACTAGGATGAGCGATGGCCGAATGGTCTTCACTGCTGTTACCGAAGCTGCTGGACGTGAATTGTGGATCACGAGTGTTGATGGTGTGACGTCCGCTCTACCTCAGGTGGTTGCTGGGGAATTGGATGGAGATCCGCAAGATTTGACCGCCACGTCGGATGGTCGTGTTTTCTTCACTGCGGCTGATACAGACAGTAACCGTGAGCTGTGGGTCACAGACGGCACCTCGGTCACGAAAGTGAAGGAAATTAATTCAAGCGCAGGCAGTGATCCGAATCAACTGTTCTGGCATCAGCGAACCTCAGGCTCTGGCCGGCTTTATTTCTCAGCTGCTGCTTCGAGTGGCGATCAAGAGTTGTGGATTTCCGATGGCACGAATGCAGGTACAGTTCTGGTAAGGGATATCAATGAAGGGGTTCCACCATCCAATCCAGGTTCATTCGGTGCTTTAGGGAACACGGTGTATTTTGCCGCTTCGCGTGCCACTGACGGACGTGAGCTATGGAAGACTGAAGGTACGGAGGCCACAACTTCGAGGTTACTCGATTTCAACATAGGAGCTGGAAGTTCAGATCCTGAGGACTTGGTGGCGATGAATGTTCCTGGCGTTGGCCAGAGGTTGTTTTTTACCGTTTTTGGTTTCGCTCCGACAAATCTTCGCCGCAATACCGGGCGTGAATTGTGGATGACGGATGGAACTGATCCAGGAACAAGCGTCGTAAAGGATATCATTTTGTTGGAACCGTCCTCCTTGGAGGCAGGTAACGCTTGGGTGACGTTATCAAACAACCGAATTTTCTTCGTTGCCGATGATGCCAAAACAGGAAAGGAACTGTGGGTCAGTACAGGCGCTAGTGGGAATGCCACCTTGGTCAAAGATATCCGCACAACATCCGCAGGAATAGGCCTGACTCAGGGGTCAGCCCCCACTCATTTGGTGAATGCAAATGGGCGGATTTTCTTTTTAGCAGACGATGGGGTGAATGGGCGTGAGCTGTGGACGAGCACTGGAACGGCAGCCAGCACAGTGCTGGTGCGAAATATTGCTCCTGGAACCGCTAGCCCTGACATTCAGGATCTCATCGCTGTGGGTGACATCGTTTGTTTTACAGCCGATGATGGCGTGAGTGGACGCGAGGTCTGGGTTTCTGATGGCAGCAGTGCCGGCACTTTCATGCTTGAGGATTTGCTTCCTGGAGATCGGACCTCCAACCCGTCCTCACTCGCTGGTTTTGGCACGAATCTTTACCTTTCAGCTGCCGATTCGCAATATGGCCAAGAGCCAAGAATCGCGGAACTTCCTGCGAAAATCGCGCTTGAGCAACCCTTGGGGACTTATTTGACTGAAAGCGGAGAACATACGGTCAATTTTACTCCGAGTTCACCTGTCTCTTTTGGTGCACCAGGAGTGACTTTATCCATTCGAATTTCGAATGCGGGGATCAGTCCTTTAAGAAACTTGGCAGCAACTCTTGCGGGGCGTCACGCAGGAGATTTCAAGATTGTTTCTGCCAAACTGCCCACTTCGATTACCGCTGCAGCGCCATTCCTACTGCAGGTGCAGTTTCTGCCAAAAGAAGGGGGTGCCCGAGAAGCAACCCTTACGATTTTGAGTTCCGATCAAGAAACTCCGCAATTTGTTATCAATCTGAGTGGCGTATGCTCAAAGGATCCAACGGTAACCACGCATCCGCTTTCGGCGGCAGTGAAGGTGGGTCAGCCTTTAAGCTTCAATGCAGTAGCCACTGGCACCTCACCACTCGCGATGCAATGGCGCAGAAACAATGCGCCAATCTCTGGGGCTACGAGAAACCCACTTTATCTTTGGAGTGCTCAACTTAAGGATGCTGGCAGTTACAGCGCGATCTTTACCAATAATGTGAGACCTGGCGGCTCGGCGATCACCGATGCAGCTCAATTGCTCGTCGTCGAAGATTTTACTCCTGCGCCACGAGTTATCGTCAGTCGAGTGGGGGCGACTGTCAGCCTCACGGTCAATGCTGCAGGGACGATCAATAGCTACAGCTGGCAGTTTTCTGAGGGCACTCTGGCGAACGCTACCGGTGCGAACACTCGCACGCTTACCCTTAGGAATGTGCAGCCGACACACAGCGGCACGTATTTTTGCACGGTGTCAGGACCTGCGGGCACAGTGGCGGGTGGCACCACGGTTTTACGCATCTTCACTGCACCTCCTGAGATCAATGCGGTTCAAAACATGCCCATTGGAGTCGTAGGGGCCTTGTATCGTTATCAGATGGTGGTCTCTACAGATGTTGCGAAAACGCCGACGACTTACACAGCGACTGCGCTGCCGCCTGGATTGAGAATTGATGCCAAAACAGGCCTCATCAGTGGTCGCCCGACCCGGGCTGGCAATTACACCGTTTCGTTGGGAGCGTCGAATGGACTCCGTCCCGACCCGAACCGGGTGACGGCTCAATTGCAGATTGTGGACATGCCTTCTGGATTGGATGGCGTTTACACGGGCATCGTCGAACGACAGGATGACATCAATGCTGACGCCGGAGGTCGTTTCGATCTGACCGTCACAAAGACAGGTTCCTTTTCTGGTGCCTTGCTGCTTGGAGCAGAACGTTTGCCTGTAAGTGGCAATCTTGACTTTGCCGTGGATAACGAAGCTGTTCCACCCGTGGCCAAAGCACCCTACAATGCCACAGTTTTGCTCACGCGCCCTGGTATCGCCACACCTTTGACCCTTCGCTTTGAAATCAAATCGGATACCAAGGATCGTCTCATCAATGCGAGTCTGACCACACCTACTGCTGTGGGCACGGCCACTTCAGCCTTGGTTGGCTGGAGAGCTGGTGCGGTGATTTCACCTTACGTGGGGGTTTATAATTTCGGTATCAGGCTACCGGAGTCCATCAACGGGTCTCCTAACGAAAATCGTAGCTTGCCCCGATCAACCTTTGTGCCTCAAGGGACAGGCTTTGGCAGCTTCACGATAGCGGCTAGAGGCACCCTCACTATTGCGGGACAAACTGCTGATGGTGAGCGCATCACTTGTGCCACCTTTATCGGTCCTGATGGCGAGGTGATGCTCTATCAAAGTCTTTACACCACGACCCGAAAAGGGTCCGTTCAAGGCGTTTTGAGAATCAACAAAGGAGTGGACGGTGACTTTACGGACAATGTTATAACGGCCAGTAACTTGGCAGATATGGATTGGGTAAGGCCACCTGCAACCGTGGCGCTTTCGACTTCTCCCGCCACAAGGACTTATCGTGCCGGTTTTGGCCTTGGTTCGCTAACTCCAGATGTCACTGATCCGGTAATCGTTGAGCCATTTGGTGGCCTCTACCAGCCGCCGGCGGTTCTGCTAAAGGTGGTTGCTCCTTCTGATACTGCTGACAATGTTAGCTTGAGCTTCAGCGCAGCGAATGTTCCGTCTCCAAGAGTCAATGTTCCTTTGATCGCCATCAACTCCCGGAATGTAATCAAAAAGCTCCCGACCTCTCCAACGACTACCATTAATGGAATCGTGCGCACGGGAGGCTTTAGCGGGACTTTTGTTCTCGAAGATGACGATATCACCACCAATCTAGTGAACGCCAGAGAGGTTCGTCGTTCGGTCAATTTTCAGGGACTGATCGTTCCTGAAGGCAACGAGCACCGGGGGGTCGGCTATTTCATGCTGCCACAAATTCCGAGCCTAAGCACTGAGGTGCCTGCCACGCGTCAGCCTGTGCTCTCGGGTTCGGTGATTTTTGACAATGATAGTCCGTAGTGAACTTTCCTGAAGCTTGATTCCCTCGTCAACTGAGGCCAAGGGACAGAAAACGTCAGGATGTCATGGACCCGCCAAATCATTCATCGGCTTCGCGAGCTGCAAATGCACTCGCGAAGTTGGCTCTATGCGGGGCGTGTCGCCTTCGCGCTTGCTTTGCTGGCTATGATGTTGCTGGTCAAGGAGGGACACCATCTGGACAACCCGGTGGATATCGCCGGGTATGATGTTCAGAACGGTCAATTGGTCGCCGAGCATGGAGGACCTCCACCCAGTGGTTTGCTGAACGTCATTTCGATTCTACTTCCTTACCTGGATCGTTGGATGGTCTTTGGCGGATTGGTTTATGTTTCTATCCTTTTGCGTCAGTGGGGAGTGACACGAAAGCTCGTGGTGCCGAGCTGGGTGGCGGCGATCTCTGTGGCTGCCTGGGCCGTCGCGACCGACATTGCCCATCAACTTGGAGTGATGCAGATGACAGAGCTTGGTGAGCCTCTGTCGTTATCAGCTTATTATGGGAAATTGTTGCTGATGGTCATCGCCCCGATCTGCATCAGTGGCCTTCTGCACTATTATCATCGCTGTGGCACCTTGGATCGCTACACCATGCGCACTTTTTTGGCGCCACTGTTGTTCTGTTTCGTGGCGTTTGCCTCACTCTGGCTGATTATGGATCTGCTGGATAACTTAAAGGATTTTCAAGAAGCGGAGGCACCGATGGGTAGGGTTCTGTTGTTTTATCTTGGCGTTTTGCCGTTTATTTTTGTTTCGGTCATGCCTGCCTCGTTACTGCTCTCTGTGCTTTACACCCTCACGCGGATGTCGCGGGCCAATGAGATCATAGCCATGCTTGGGGCTGGTCGCAGCGTGCTCCAGGTGCTAGGGCCATTGTTAGTCGTCTCTGCTGCGGTTTCCGTGCTGTCGATGTCTGCTAATTATCACTGGGCTCCGCGTGCAGAGGGGAAAAAAGAAGCGGTGCTCCGTGGCCTAGAAGGTCGGCAAAAGGATAGCATCATGCAATCTTCCATCATGTATCGTGATCCTAGTTCCGGGCGAACTTGGTTCATCGCTTCCATGCCGTTTTCGCTTCGAGACGGTCGGCTGCGTGGTGTTCAAGTGCGTGAAGTCGATGCGCATTCGCAGCTCACTCGGGTGATTCATGCCGACTCAGCAACTTGGTTTCCGGGGGGAGGCTGGCGCTACTTTGATGGCAAAGAGGTGCTCTACAAAGATGGACAGCCTGTGACCCTTCGTGATTTTCCCCGCAATCCTGCCGGCTGGCAGGGCATTGACATCAGCAACTTCACGGAGACGCCATGGAGTATGATCAGTCATGATTTAACGCCTGATTTCATGGGCGTGCCTGAAATCATTTCCTACCTACGGGCACGCCCGGAAGATCATCCGAGTCGTCTTGCTCCCTTTTACGCCCACCTTCATCATCGCTTTGCTCTGCCCTGGCAGTCATTTGCTTTGGCGCTGGTTGCAGCTCCTCTTGGCATCGCTTATTCGCGCCGTGGTGCTGTCGGTGGTATCGCAGGCTCCATTTTCATTTTCTTCGCGTTATTGTTTTTGAATAACCTCTGCCTGAATCTAGGCAAAGGTGGGCATCTGCCTAGTTGGTTGAGCCCATGGGTTCCGCACCTTCTGTTCTGCTCCCTGGGGCTTGTTTTGCTGCACTTTCGCTCCCAGAACAAAGATTTGCCCCGACTTTCCCAGCTTTTCCGGCAGGCCAGCACCCGCATCGTCCGGCCGCGCAATCGGCAGGCTGCTTGATGGATTATCTCGGGGAATCACCTGCGTGATTGCCTTTTCCTTGTGGTTGTTTCAATGCATAGCTGATTTTTCCCACGCATGATTCAAAACTGGTCCATCCGCTCCCGAGCAACTCACTGCGCTCATTCGGGACGTGCTTTTGCTGAAGGCGAGGTGTTTCACACCGCCATTTACTTCGACCCTGAAACCAGCGGCTACCTGCGTCGAGACGTTGGCATGGACGTTTGGCGGGAGGAGATTGCAGAGAGAAAGCCCATCGCTTACTGGCGAACCGCCTACACGCCTGTGGTGGTGGAGGCTAAGCCGGAGGTCACGAGCAAAGAAAGCGCCATGGCCCTACTCCAGCGCTTCATTGAGGAAGATAATCCGATCACTGAAAATGCACGCTACATCCTAGCGCTGATGCTTGAACGAAAACGCATCTTGAGCCCCACCGCTACCAAGGAAATCGATGGAGCCAAGATGCTCTTCTACGAGAACAAAAAGACGGGTGAAGTCTTCTTGGTCCGTGATCCAGAGTTGCGACTCGATGAGCTGGCCCAGGTCCAGGATGAAGTCGCTATGCTCTTGGGCTTTGGGGGGCCTGCGGCTGATGCAGCCAAGGTGGCTGGCATGGAATTTACGCCGGAAGGCAAGCTTGTTTCCATCCAGGCCGCTCAGGCGGTTGAGCCCAATGAGCCTGCGAGCCAAGAAACCGAAGTGACGGAATATGCCTCACCCACAGCAGTCGATTCTCTTGCGACTCAGGAGGGAGACGAGGAAGACTCGACTGAAGCCGAGCTATCAAACGAAGGCGACGAAGGCCTTGCTTAGCTTTGTTGGATAAGCTGGGCAAAAAGCGCACGGAATATCCCGCGCGTGCGTTATTTCTCACCCTGAAGACTTTTATGAGAACCGCCTTTTTGATACTGACCTTTTGGGGCGCCTGCGTGACCACGGGCTTGGCCCAGCTTGATCTTGTCACTCCAGTTCTGAAAAGCGCACCGGTTTCGATTTCGCTTCTTTCTGAAGTGAAGACCGCAGTTCCTGGGCAAGCCTTCCAGGTTGCTGTTCGTGTCACCCATCAGGAGCACTGGCACACTTATGGGAAAACTTTACCGCCTGAGGTCATCGGCAAGCCGACCAAGCTCCGGTGGACTCTGCCTGAAGGATGGTCTGTCGAGGAATTGCCCTGGCCTGCGACGCATGAGGTCGAATCCACCGATGGCAAAAAATCGGTGGGCTACGATGGCACGGTCGATTTGCCAGCCAAGATCACGCCTGCTGGCAAGCCTGGCGACGAAGTTCAGCTCTCTGTCATGCTGGATGCCTTGGCCTGTGACCCGAGCAACTGCCAGCCGGTGAAGCCCGTGGCTTCGCTCAAGCTCTCGCTGGGGATGACAGCCGTGCCCGATGTCGCCTCGGCTGAGGCTTTCACGTCTGCAAAACCTTCAGCAACCTCACCCGTCCCAGCCAAGCCTAAAGCAGAACCTGAGCGTTCCTTTGCCGGCTACCTGCTCTTCGCCTTCATCGGCGGACTGATCCTGAACATCATGCCTTGTGTCTTCCCCGTGTTGGGCATCAAGGTGCTGAGCGTGGTGCAGCAGGCGGGCGAGGACAAAAAGCACGTGTTCATGCATGGCCTGATTTACACCCTGGGCATCCTGGTCTGCTTCTGGGCGTTGGGTGGATTGGTCGTGGCGTTTGGCAAGGCCTGGGGCTTTCAGCTCCAATCACCAGGCTTTGTCTTCGCCCTCTGTGCGTTTTTCATGATCTTTTCCCTCAGCATGGCGGGCGTGTTTGAGATTGGCGCCTCCGCCGTCGGCGTGGGCCAGGGCTTGCAGGCGCAGGAAGGCCTGACGGGCTCTTTCTTCTCGGGGCTGCTGGCCGTGGTGGTGGCCACGCCCTGCTCCGCGCCCTTCCTCGGTTCGGCCCTGGGCTATGCCGTCACGCTGCCCGCCTTGCAGGCCTTGGTCATGTTTTCCATGATCGGCCTTGGGCTGGCCAGCCCGTTCCTCTTGATGGCACTGTTCCCCGCTCTCGTGTCTGCTTTGCCACGGCCCGGCGCGTGGATGGAAAGCTTCAAGCAGGGCCTGTCCTTCCTGCTGTTCGGCACGGTGGGGTTTTTGCTTTGGGTACTCACGGGCATGGTGCAGGGGCAGCCTCTGCTTTTTTCCATGCTCGGCTTGGTGCTCATTGCCATGGGCTGCTGGATCTACGGCCGCTGGTGCCTGCCTCACAAAAAAGCGCGCACGCGCCAGGTCTCCCTGCTCCTCGCGCTGCTCAGCGTGGCAGGCGGCCTGTGGGCAGGCTGGCCGATGAAGGAGGACAAGTGGGCCGAGTGGTCGCCTGAAAAAGTCGCCGAACTCCGCGCGGCAGGCGTGCCGGTTTACATCGACTACACCGCGCAGTGGTGCGTGACCTGCCAGGTGAACAAGCGCATCTACAAAAACGAAGCGCTGAAGAAGCTCATCGCTGACAAAAAAGTAGCTTTGCTGAAGGCCGACTGGACGAACGAAGACCCGCGCATCACCCAGGCCCTTTCGGACCTCGGCAAAGCCGCGGTGCCGGTGAATGTGCTTTACGTGCCAGGACGTGATGAGCCCGTGGTGCTGCCCGAGCTTTTGTCAGTGGAAAACGTCTCAGCGGCGCTGAATCAAATCGACGTCAAGTGACCCGCCATCATGGCCGTGCTTCCAGTTCGGCCAGCAGCGCAGGAAGCGCGGCCGTTAGGGCCTTGTAGGCGGCCATCGAACTCGTCATGCTCGACAGGGAGCGATGCAACCGTGGGGCAAGGCCGGGAAGTGCCGCGATATCACTCAGCCGGTGGCAAGTGATGCGAATCCCGAACAGCACCGCTCGGCTTTCGGGCAGACGCAGCAGGCATTGGTGTTCCAGCCGCAGCCAAGTTGTGTCGAGCGTGGCTTCCGGGCCCAGTCGCGGCCTTTGGCGTGAGGGATGATGATCTAGCTCCGCATCGGCGGCCAGCCCCCAGTTTTCGCGCAGCCACAGCGGTCCGGGTTCGAGCTTCTGAAAAAAAGTCGCGATGCTGGAGCCAAGCTTGGTTTCTAGATCCGGCACAGGCCCGTGAACCTCAGGCAGCGATTGGCCCAGCTTCTCCGGCAAAGACCAGGCCGAGGGAAAGACCACTTCTCCCGCGATCACCTTCAGCGGGCTGCGCTCTTCAGGTGCCGCAAGCAGCACCCAATCCGGCTCAGGTTGGTCAGAGAAACGCAGCCTCCAGGCCCTTGCCTCTGCCAGCGCGACTTCAGCTTCAGCCAAGCTCGCCGCATAAAGCGAAGGCGACTCCTCAAGCCAGTGCTGGCGCTGCCTGGCCAAGCTTCCCCTAGCATCCCAATCCTGCCAAAAAGCACCTGCCTCACCTCGACGCAGGCCCATCGCGGGTCGGTGATCCCGGTCAGGGAAAAGACGCTGCCAGTCGGGTGTCATCTCAGCGTTCAGCCCACCCTCCGGCGCACGGTTTGACCAGGGCTCATCAGGTCGGCGCGTTCCAGGCCGGTGAGCTGCTCGATCCGGCGCAGCAGCCACAGCAGCAGGGCCATCGTGGCGGCGATCATGGGCACGCCGATGACGATGAAGCCTACCCAATTTTGCCGTCCGATGGCCTTCGTGTAAGCTTCCGAGCCGGGTTCGGTGCCTTGCAGGTAATAGAGCACCAGCGCGGCATTGGCGATGGCGGAGAGCAGCATCGTGCCGGCTAGCGCCCACGAGGCTCGGCTGAGCAGCGCCTGAAAGCGCAGGCGTCGGTCACCTGTTTCCAGCGCGGCATTCAGCATCGTATGATTGATCACCTGCGGGTTTAGCAGCAGTTCCGAGACGAGGGGTTTGCCAAAGCGGAAGCTGAGGGGAAAGGCCAGGCCGAGGAAGATGGGAAAGGCGGCTTCCTTCACGGCAAACCAAACCGCATTGAGATTCAGCAACCCGAGACCTCCCGTGATGATCACCGCCACGAGGCCGAGAATGGAGAAAAAGTTCAGCCCGCGCTTCTGCATGACACACCAGACACCAAAGCCGAGTGGCATGAGGAGTGCCACGACGAGAGCCCAGGCGGGGCCTAGACGCTCTGGCTTGCTCAAGCTCTCCAGCACCACGGAGGGTAGGATGACCGTGAGCAGCAGGTCCATCATCGGATGTGGAGGTTCGGCAGGGGGCTTGGCGGGGTTCATGTATTCACCATCTGAAGCAGCGCACGGCAGGCTTGGCAAATCCGCATCGGTGGCTCACTCGATCTGAAGGCCGCTGCTGATCGTGTGCGCAGCTTGCTCGGCAGCGGATTGACTGCGGGCATGGATGCGTAGCAGCGTCTCACCCAAGGTCACCTCACGACCGGTTTTGGCAATCTGGTCGCAGCCCACGGCGAAGTCGATGCTGTCTGCCGCCCGGGCACGACCTGCGCCAAGCTCCAGCACGGCTTGCCCCACGGCGCGGGCGTCCATTTTCATCAGCCTGCCGCTTCTGTCCGCGCGCAGCTCATGGATGACGGGTGCCGCGTGGATGTCAGCCAGCCGCAGCAGGTCCGCAGGCCGTCCGCCCTGGGCGGCCACCATGGCCTGGAACTTTTCCCAGGCCGCGCCGCTGTGCAGGAGCTGGCGCAGCTGCTCGGGCGAGGAGATGGAAACGGCGGCGCACAGGTCGATGACAATGGCTTCCAGGTCCGGCGGGCCTTCGCCACGCAGGCAGCGCACGGCCTCGATGACCTCCAACGCGTTGCCAGCGGCCTCGCCCGTGGGTTCATCCATGCGGCTCAGGCGCACCTCAGCGCGCACGCCCAGGGCCCGGCCGGTTGCCACCATGCTCTGAGCCAGCTCCTTCGCGGCGGCTTCCGTCTTCATGAAGGCACCGCTACCGTGCTTCACATCCAGCACCAGTCGGTCTAGCCCCTCGGCCAGCTTTTTGCTCAAGATGCTGGCCGTGATCAGCGGCACGCTAGGCACGGTGCCGGTCACATCGCGCAGCGCATAGAGCTTCTTGTCGGCGGGGCAAATGTCATCCGTCTGGCCGACCATGACGCAGCCGATGCGCTCGATCACCTGATGGATCTCCGCCTCGCTCAGCCGGGTGCGGAAGCCGGGGATGGCCTCCAGTTTGTCCAGGGTGCCGCCGGTGATGCCCAGCCCGCGCCCCGAGATCATGGGCACCCAGACGCCATCGCAGGCGAGCAGAGGGGCGATGATGAGGCTCGTTTTGTCGCCAATGCCCCCCGTGCTATGCTTGTCCACGCGTAGGGGGGCCTTGTGGGGCCATTCCAGCGTGCGGCCGCTGCGCAGCATCGCGAGCGTGAGGGCAGAGGTTTCCTGCGTCGTCATGCCGCGCAGGAGGATGGCCATGGCCAGTGCGCTCATCTGGTAGTCTGGCATGTCTCCGGCGGTGAAAGCCGCGATCAGGTACTGGATTTCCTCGGGCAGCAGCTCGCCGCCGTCGCGCTTGCGTTCGATGAGCGTGGGAATGTGCATGGCGACATCGAAGCGCAGATGCCTTCAGCAGGGAAGGGGAAATGCATGCCGGTGGTCTTGCCCATACCCAAGCGTCGGGCCAGACTTGGCGAGTTTCAGCGTCTGGTGGCCTGAAATCTATCGTTCGTGGTGTTGGCGGGCCTTGCCTGTAAGGAAACTTGGCCTAAAGCCAGTTCATCCATGACTTTTCGTGACAAGCTCGAACAACGCATCTCCGCCACCGGCTCCAATCTCTGCGTGGGGCTGGATCTCCGTGTGACTCAGGCCGACGACGCCTCCTTGGCCCTGATTCAGAGGATCATCGAAGAGACGCTGCCCTATGCTGCTGCCTACAAGCCGAACTCCGCCTACTTTGAGGCGCTGGGCTGGCGTGGGGTGAAGCTGCTGGCCGATGCCCTGAAGGCCATTCCTTCCGAAGTGCCCATCGTGCTGGATGTGAAGCGTGGCGATATCGGCGAGACCCAAGGCTACTACGCCAAGGCCGCCTATGACGAGCTGGGCGTCGATGCTGTGACGCTGAATCCCTACATGGGCCGCGACACCCTCGAGCCTTTTTTGAAATATGCCGACAAGGGTATCTACCTGCTGGGCGTCACTTCGAACGCCGGAGCCGCGGACGTGGAGCTGCAAACGCTCGCGGATGGACGGCAGGTATTTGAAATCGTCGCCGGCATGACCCAGGCCAGCCCACAGATGGGACTCGTCATTGGCCTGACCAATGCTGCCAGCGACGTACTGGCCAAAACCCCCGACGTGCCGCTGCTGATCCCTGGCCTGGGTGCCCAGGGCGGTGACCTTCAGTCGCTGAAAGGCTCAGGCCGCCAAGCCCCGCTGTTGGTCAATGTCTCGCGTGGCATCCTAACGCTGGAGGCGGGCAGCACCTACGCCGACAAGGCACGCCACTGGATGTCCGCCATCCAGTCCGCGCTGGCCTGAGGGCTTCAGGGCAGCGGTGCCAGCAGGGCCTGACGCAGACCCACCTCGCCATCAAAGGCGATGAAGTTCAGCTGCGCTTTGAGCGCTGCCAGCACGGGATGTTTGGCCGTGGTCTGCGTTCCGGCAAACTCCACCGTGAGAGCATCGCCCCGGAAGGTCAGGCGCAGCGTCTGCCATTCGCTGGCTTTGAACTTCACCCGAGTTTTGCCCAGCGGCACGGTGGCGTCGGTGCTCTCGCCCTTGCTCGGGTTTTTCGCCACTTCCACAAAGGCCCTCGACAGCACGATGCGGAAGCTTTCTCCCGCCTCCGTGTGAATGCGCAGCGAATGGCGATCCGCCTCGCCCAGCAGGATCTGGAATTCCAGCACGCCATCCCGCAGCGCGACCGGACCCGTGAGCGCGCTGCCCTTGTCTCCTGCGCGGCCAAACATCGCATCCCCCTTGGCGGCCCAAACCTTGCCTTGGCTGGATGGGAAGGCCTTCAGGTCCACAGGCTCGGCCTTCTTCAGCGGCGGCAGTGGTGGAAACGCGGCCTTGGGTTTCACGCCTGCCGGCGGCAGCTCTCGGCTGTAACCCCCATCGCGGTAGCGGTTCAGCAGCGCTTCGAGCTCCTTGACGACCTCGGGACGCTGCGCGGCGATGTCCTGTGCCTCGGCGATGTCGTTTTTCAGATCAAAAAGCAGGCGCTGATACTGCGCGGCATGCGCCTTCTTGGCCGCAGGCTTCACATCATCCGCAGGCAGGCCCTCGATCCATTTGTGCGAGCCTTTGCGGATGGCGAAGACGCCATCTGCGCTGTGCACGATCACATCCGGCCGCTGCGGGCCTTCATACTTCTCGCCCAGCCAGGCTTTTGACACATCGTGGCTGTCCTCTGCGCCTTCACTAGCCTTGGGCAAAGCATAGCCGGTGATCGCGGCCACGCTGGCCAGGGTATCCACGATGCTGATCGTCTCATCGCACACCGTGCCTGCGGGCACATGGCCGGGCCAGCGCATGAGGTAGGGCACGCGGAAGCCGCCCTCCCACACATCGTGCTTGCCACCGCGGAACGGCCCCACGGGCTTCAGGCCAGCCTTCTGCGCATCGGTCTGCACCAAGTTCGCATTCTCCGGCTTGTTCACACCTCCGTTGTCGCTGCTGAAGATGACCAGCGTGTCCTTGGCGAAGCCTTTTTGATCCAGCACCTCCAGCACACGGCCCACGCTGAGGTCCAGGTCGCTGATGAAGTCACAAAACGGCCCGCCCTTGCTTTTGCCCGCCGTGGCCTTCGAGGGCGTGATGGGATTGTGAACCGCCACGGGCGTGAAATAGACAAAGAAGGGCTTCTCCGCGCTTTGCTGGCCGATCCAGTTCACGATCTTGTCCGTGAGCGTCTCCATCACGTTTTCATCGACGCGCTTGGGTGCGTTCAGGTCGAGCGTCTTCACCGCTTTGCCCTTCTGCTGGCCCATGGTCACGTAGGGCGGGCTGGGCTGCGACGGGCTTTCCTTGTTCAAGCCATAGACCCAGTGGTTTTCGACATACACGCCGCTCAGGTCGCCGTGATTCGCCGGCACGCCGAAGTGGTAGTCGAAGCCGATCTCCAGCGGTCCGGGCTTCAGCTCCTTCGTGTAGTCGCATTTCTCCGCCGTGCCATAGCCGAGGTGCCACTTGCCCACCGCCGCGCAGTGGTAGCCCTGTGATTTAAGCATCGAAGCTATCGTCAGCCGCGTCGTCTCGATGTGCAGCGGCGCAGTGGTGCCCAGCACCTCGCTGATCAAGGAGGTGCGCCAGCAGTAGCGTCCGGTCATCAGCGAGTAGCGCGTGGGCGAGCACACGGACGAAGTGGTGAGCGCATCGGTGAAGCGCCGGCCTTGTTTGGCGAGACGATCGAGGTTTGGCGTGCTCACCAGTTCGGGATTCGCGCCGTAGCAGCCCAGGCTGCCCCAGCCGAAGTCATCGCTGAGAATGATGACCACGTTGGGTCGATCCGCCGCCGTGGCGAACTGGAGCAGGCAGAGCAAAAGAAGGGCAAATCGTTTCATGGCGCGCCCTGGAACGCGGTTCTTCCGCGTGACTTGCAGGGGGAATTCACCGGGGTTTGCTTGCTCTGGCAGTTTCGATCTGTTATGACTCAAGTCATGATCGCAGCCGCCGAACTCATCGACAGTTTGGGCGAGGATGACTGGAGCATGGAGTCTCTGGCAGCTCTTGCTGATGAGCGTGATGCCATGCTGGAAAACGGCAGCATCCGTACCATGACCTATGATCAGTTTCTTTCTGGCCTGAAGTTCTCCAGCGAAGCTGCATGAACCTGGAGTTTGATCCAGCTGTCCAGCGTGATGTGAACGAGACGGTGGCCTACTATGAAAAGCAAGGCAGCCCTGCGCTGGCGCAGCGTTTTTTCAAAGCGGTGCAAGCGTAGTTGGCCAAGATTGCCGCACACCCTGAGCGCTTTTTGTCTTATCCACCCGCCCCCAGGTATCAGCGTTCGTTTGTCCCGGGTTTTCCTCATGTGATCCTTTTCCGCGTGAAAGAGGAAGTGACGCGCATTCTCGTCATCAAGCATCAGAGGATGCATCCGCGGGCAGGGCCGACACGCTGGTGATGCCATTCCCGCCCCAGGGAGTCACCGCACGCGCTGAAACTCCGGCAGCATGACCACGGCCCAGAGGGTGTCGGCCAGGGTGGATTCGGTCAGTTCGGTGCCCAGGCTTTGGGTGATCTCACGCACCTCGGCCTCCGTCGCGGGGCGGCCCAGGGTGCTGAGGTAGAGCCAGCGCGTGAAGGCGGGCAGGTCGGGCCACGATTTCCGACCCAGCAGGTTCTTCGCCCCACGCGCCAGGGTTTCGGTCAAAATCGCGCCATTGGACAGGTCGATGGCCTCCAGGGTGGTGAGGTCGTTGGGGCGCTCGGAGACGATCTGGTCGCGGTTCGGGCGGCCCAGGGTGCGCATGAGGAAATCGCTTTTCATCAAGCTGGCACGCACGGGAAGCTCGCTGTTCAGCGAAGCCTGAGCCAGCAGGGCTGGGGCCTCGCGCCGGATGACTTGGGTCCAGGCGGGCAGGGCCTTCACCACGGTGGCAGGTTTCCAGCCCTGAGCAGGCAGAGCGCCCAGTCGGCCTTCCTTGCCGGCGGGCGCGGCGGAGTGAACCTCCCAGCTGGCATCAGAGACCACGGTCGTCTCTTCTTTTCCATGGCGGATGCGTGCCTCGAAGTAGGCTCCGGCAGCATTGGGGCCGCTGCCGGCGTTTTTGGCGATGATGACCAGCGTGTTTTCTCCCACCTTCAGCCGGTCGTGCAGGGGCACGGCTTCCAGCCGCTTCCAGTCATCACCCCGGCTCACCAGGCGGCCATTCACGTAGAGAGAAAAGCCGTTGTCGGCCGTCACCACGGCGCTGGCGGTGATTGCGGCCTGGGGCAGCGTGAAGCTTCTGCGCAGCACCACGCTTTCGCCTGCAGGTGGGGTGCCCTGGCTGGCGCTGTCTCCCCACAGCCACTGAGCGGTGAGTTGGATCTTTTTGACTGCCTCTGGGTCCGGTTTTCCCCGCATGACGGGGGCATTCATCTTCGCCGGAGCGGTGTCGGTGAGTTGCCAGATAGCATCCACGAATTGCTCTGCGGTAAGCCTTTTGCTCCGTGGGCCCGCATAGGTGTAGCCATGGTCATCAGCCCCTTTGGCCACCACCTCGGCCTGGCTTTCATAGGCCTGGCTGGTGGCGATGTGGGCCAGGGTCTTTTTCAGATCATAGCCGTTCTCCTGAAGATGGGTGGCCAGGTGATCCAGCAGGTCGGCGCTCCACGGCTCGGTCTGCATGGCATCCACCGGATGCACGATGCCCCGACCCATCAGGCGATGCCAGAGGCGGTTCACCAGCGTGCGGGTGAAGCGGCCATTGCCGGGGTGCGTCATCAGCGCGGCCAGTTGCTTCAGTCGCGTGGGCTGGGGAGCCTCGGGGTCCACCTGGCCCAGTTCAGGGAAAAGCCAGGCCGCCTTGGCCAGCCTGCCCGTGGGCTTGTCACAGCGGGCGATGTCCAGCGGGCGCGTGGCGTAGATGGCGGCCAGGCCATAGGCCTCGTCGAGTTTCCAACGGTCGATGAAGCTGTCGTGGCAGGAAGCGCACTTCATGTTGATGCCCAAGAAGCTCTGCCCCACGCTCTGGGCGAACTGGATCTCCACGGTCTGGCCGGCGCTGACCTCGCCACGCCACTTGATGCCATCAATGAAGCCGCGGCTTTCCTCCGTGATCGGTGCGATCAATTCTCGCGCCATCTGGTCGGCGGGTTTGTTGGTCACCAAGGCCTCGTAAAGCCACTTGCTCACCTGCGTTCGCCCGCCGGTGATGAAGCCAGTGCCGCCGTAGTCATTGCGCAGCAGGTCATTCCAAAACGTCAGCCAGTGCTCCGTGTAGCTGAGGTCATCGGCCAGCAGGCTCTGAATGAAGCGCGCGCGTTTGTCGGCAGCTTTGTCATTGAGGAAAGCTGAAAGCCGTTCCGCTTTCGGCAGCAGTCCTGTGAGGTCCAGCGATGCCCTGCGGGCAAAGGTGGCATCGTCCACACGCTCGGGCAGCGGCTTTTGGTGAGCTTTCAGGTAGGCGTCCAGGATGCGATCCACCGGGTGGGTTCGGTCAGGGGCGCTGGCTTTCGGCAGCATGGGGCGGCGTGGCTTCAGCGGCGGTTCGTAGGCGGGTTTTTGGAACGCGAAACCTTCCTCCCAGGGCAATCCCGCGCTGACCCAGGCCTTCAGCAGCTTTAGCTCCGCCGCACTGACACGGTCGCCTTTGGGCGGCATCTGCTCGTCGCTGTCCATGGAGGCGATCACTTCGATGAAGCGGCTGGCCTCTGGTTTGCCAGCCACCATCACAGGCCCATTTTCGCTGCCTGCCATCACGGCCGCCCTTGTGTTGAAGGAGAAGCCGCCCTTCTTCTTCTCCCCCGCGTGGCACTCGGCGCAGTACTTTTTCAGGATGGGCACCACCTGATGAGAAAAGTCCACCGCTCCCGCGAATGGAGCAGTGAGCGAGAGAATCAGCAGCAGGGAAAGACGGGGCATAAGCACAGTCTGAAGAAAACGCCACCAGCCCCCGGCTTTCTTGCTTGTCGGTAGCCTCCGTCGCGCTGCATAGTCGAGCGCATGGCTTACTTCATCGACGCGATCGTCATCCTCGCCTACTTTGGCATCATCATCGGCATCGGACTATCGCAACGCAGCCATAGCGGTAGTGTGGAGGGCTTTACCCTGGGTGACCGCCAGATCGCCTGGTGGGCGGTGCTGGCATCGATCTTGGCGGCCGAGATCAGCGCGGCGACTTTCCTCGGCGCGCCGGAGGCGGGGTATAGCCGCCAAAACTGGAGCTATGCTCAGTTCGCGATTGGTACGGTGATGGCGCGCGTCATCGTCAGCTTCCTGTTCATCCCCATTTTCTACAAGCACGGGGTCATCTCCCTCTATGAGTTTTTGGAGACGCGCTTTGGCCCCCTGACGCGGAAGTTTGCCTCCATCACCTTCATGGTCACGCGCGTGCTGGCCATGGGCACGCGGCTGTATGTGTCCGCCATCATCCTCGTGCTGGCCGTGGCCATGTGGCAGGGAGGCGCGGTGGAGCCGCAGACAAAGTTCTGGCTGTATGCCGGGGCCGTTGTCGTCGTCACGCTGATGACTGCGCTTTACACCTCTGTGGGTGGCATTCGCGCGGTGATCTGGACGGACTTCATCCAGGTGGGCGTACTTGTCGCCTCGCTCGGGTTCACCATTCCTTACCTGCTTGGCAAAATCCCCGGCGGCTGGGACACCGTGGCGGCTACCATCAAGAGCCCGGTCTTCTTTGACTTTGCCCAGCCTGCCCAGTCTGGCACCTGGGCCTGGGTGAAAAATGTCTTCACCAGCGAATACACTATTTGGGCCGCCATCATCGGCAGCACCTTTGTCACCATGAGCACGCATGGCATTGATCAGGATACCGTGCAGCGCATGCTGACGGCCAAGAACCGCCGACAAAGCGCCTTTGCCACCATCCTCTCCGGCATCGTCGATCTGCCCATCGTCTCGGCCTTCATCCTCATCGGCGTCATGCTACACGCCTATTACCAGGCGCATCCGACCCCAGGCCTGCCTGCGGAGACGCGTGAGGTTTTCCCCTTCTTCATCATGCACGAGATGCCTGCCGGAATGCGCGGCCTCGTCACTGCGGGCATCCTGGCCACCGCCATGGGATCGCTCAGCACCGCGCTGAATGCCCTGGCTACCAGCCTTTCGCGCGACTTCATCCTGCCTCGACTCGGGGCGGATGCCACGGATCAGCAGCAGGTCGCCGTGCTGCGCTGGAGCACGGTCCTTTTTGCCGGGCTCATCATCGCCGTGGGCGTGGCCACGGCCTGGTTCATGGCGCACAACCCGAAGGTGGAGATCCTGCCGCTCGTGCTCGGCATCCTTGGGTTCACCTTCGGCTCGCTGCTCGGTGTGTTCCTGCTGGCCGTGCTCACCCGGGGCCGTGGCAGCGATGCGGGGAACCTCGTCGCCATGAGCGCGGGCATCGCCGCTGTGCTGTTCCTGAGCAACGTCCTCGGCATCCAGCAAAAGCTGGGCATCACGGAGCCCTTCATGCTGTCCTTCCCCTGGCGGATCACGCTCGGCACGCTGGTCACGATCAGCGTCGCCATCCTGTTCCCGACGCCGCTGGTGAAGCAGCAGCAGCGCTACCTAGCGGAAAAGAAGATGTAAGCGGCTCAGCAAGGGCGGCACAGGCAGTTCATGCCAAGGCCTTGTGGCTGCCGTCGCAGAAGGGCGGGTTCTTCGTGTGCTTGCAGTTGCACAGCCAGACCTTCTTTTTCTCCGTCAGCGTGAACTTTTTCGGCCCAAAGCCGGTGCCCTTGTGATTGCCATCGCAGAAAGGTTGATGGCCGCTCAAGCCACAGGCACACCACCAGTGGTCACCCGCTTCAAGTTCCAGGGCGCAGGGCTGTTTATCGTGAATTTTGGGTAAGTCGCTCATCGCAGGCCATTTACGCGCCATGCTTTGACAAGGCAACTGCCAAGCACAGTTCTGTGCTTCATTCCCCGCCAAACCATGCGCTCATCGAGCGGCCGGAGTAGCCGGTCATTTCCAGGTAGCCTTGGCCGGTGATGGGTTTGCCAGCGGCGGTGCCACGGTAGTCCACGGCGCCTTCCCAGTAGCCGAGCCCGGGTGTGGAGGCGGCGGTGAATTCCTGCGCGGGCATGGCGGCACGGCAGGTGAGCTGCATCTGCTGGCCGGGGAGGTGGATTTGCCACACCTGCGGATAGGCCGCGCCGCTGGGGGAGCGCCAGGGCTCGCTGGGCGTCAGGGTGAAATCGCCGGAGCGCAGGGGCAGGGCGGTGCCGTCTGGGCGGATCAGGGTGCCAGCATTGGCCCCGGGGGCGGCCCCGCGCAGCTGGAAGAGCATGAGGGCGCTGCCATCGTCCATCTGCGCGCTGAACCAGTCCCAGCCCTGCGTGCCTTTTTCCAGGAAGCTGGTGCCGAACTCGTGGTCCATCCAGCTCAGGCCGGTCACGGCGTGCTCCTGGCCGTCCAGTCGCAGCCTGCCTTGGGTGGGCATGCGCACGTGGGAGTAGTAGTGGCTGGCGTTGCCCTCGACGGCGCCTTTTTGGCTGATGCCCTCCTGGCCGTGGATCACAGGCGCGGCCCCGGGTTCCAGCTCCAGTTCCAAGGAGAAGCCACGATCCTGCGCCTGCAGCTTCATGCGGCCTTCGGGGGAGATTTGCACCTGCCAGTCCTCATTCCACACCCGTGCCTCGCTGGCTCCTGCCAGGCCGGGGCCCGCGCGGTTCAGGCGGTCGGCATGGTGGTAGCGGGCGGCCTGGAGGTCGCTGATGGCAAAGTGGGCCATCCACACATCACGCAGCGCCCAGGGACTCTTCAGCGCGGGCTCGGGCGTGGCACCGATGCGGAAAAAGGTGAGCTGGTAGCCGAACCGACGCTCATCCTGGGTGCGCACATTGCCGGTGAAGTACCACCACTCGATCTTGTGCTCGGGGTGCGGGCCATGGTCGCGGGGAAAGGCGTAGCGGTAGCCGGGGCGCGCGGGTTTCCAGCCTGCTTCGGGCTGCTGGGCGGAAAGGCTTCCTGCGTGAGCCAGCAGCAGCGCCAGAAGCATCAGGCCTCCCGCACGCGTGACGCGCCAAGCAGGCCACAGGCCCGCGAGCATCGTGGCCACCAGCGCCAGCACGGTGGAGCCGATGAGGAAGGCCCAGGGCGTGTGGAAACGGATGCTCCAGCCAAAGCTCTGGGGGTTGATCACATGAATGAGCACCAGCGAGAGCAAGATGCCGACAGCTAAGCCAAGGACTTGGCTGACGAGGCCGAGCAGGCCGGACTCAATGACGATCGTGCGTCGCACCTGTCCGGCCTCAGCTCCGGCGATGCGCAGCAGGCGCAGCTCTTCCCGGCGCTCCAGCACCAGCGTCAGCATGGTGGCCGCCACGCCCGCCATGGCCACGACGATGGCGATGACCTCCAGCGCCCAGGTGATGGCAAACGTGCTGTCAAAGATGCGCATCACCTCCGCCCGCAGCCCGGCATTGGTGAACAGCGAGACCAGGCCTAGACCGTCCAATTGTCCCATCAGTTCCTCGCGCACCTTTTCTGCATCACGGCCAGGCTTCAGATAAATCGCGGCATGGGTCGGCAAGCTGCTGCCGAACCATCTTTCAAACTCGCGCTGGTTCATGGTGATGGTGCCGCTGTCGCTGGAGTAGTCGTAAAACAGCGCCGCGATGGTGAACTCACGCGGCCCGGCTTTGGGCGTGTTCAAGGTGATGCGATCCCCTTCACGCACCTTGAAGCGCAGGGCAAAGCTCTCAGAAACGAAGATCTGACCTTGATCGCGTGCTTGCTTGAGCCTCTCGGAGACATTGCCCGGCGTCTTCAGTGCCAGCCTGCCGTGCTGCAGCTGCACATCAAAGTCTCCCGTGCCCAGCTTCACGATGCGATCCCCCATCGGAAGATCCAGCGAGCGATAGCCATCGAGCGCCTGCACGGCGGGGTGATCACGCAGGCGGTCCAGCGTGGCCTGGGAAAAGGTGGGCGCGTTCTTGCTGCGCGGTGGCGTGCCGGGTCGCGCGTAAAGGTCCGCGCCCATCGTCTGATCCACCCACAGCAGCACCGTCTGGCGGAAACTGCCCACCATGACCGCGATGGCCACCGTCAGCGCCAGTGCGACCGTCAAGGCGGCGACGGAGATGGACAGGCGATGAGTCGAAGCAGCGATTTGAGAAGCCGCCAGCCGTCCCTCGATGCCGAACCAACGACCCAACCACGGGCGCAGTGTCCCTGCAGTGAAACGCAACATACCCGGCACCGCGCAGGTGGCGGCGGCGATGGCGCAGAGGGAGGCAAAGTGACCCCAGAGCGGCAGTTCACCCACCGGACCCTGCATGGCGGCAAAGCCGCCGAGAGCCAGGAAAGCCAAGGGCCAGACGACCGAGCGCCAAGCCTGTGCGGGTCGAGCTGAGGCAAGATTCTCTGCGGCGCGTTCACTGCCACGGATGGCCTCCACCGGTGTCACCTGCGCCGCTTCCCGGGCAGGCAAAGCGGCCGCGACCAGCGACAGCGGCACGGCGATGCCAAAGCCCGCCAGCCAGTGCCAGATCGTCAGCGGCGGTACCGTGGCGGCGGTGGCCACGTAGAGCGTGTCCACCGTGGTCGAGGTGAGCGCGATGGCTCCATGCGCCAGCAATTTCGCCAAAGGCACCCCTAGCAAGGCTCCGGCAGCAGCCAGGACCAGCGCCTCCCCCAGGAAAAGCCAGAGCACGGCGCGTCGAGTCACCCCCAGGGTGCGCAGCATGCCGATCTCAGGCCGCCGGGTCATCACGGCCACGGAAATGGTGTTGTAGATCAAAAAGACCCCGACCACGAGAGCGATGCCCGACAGCATGGTCAGGTTGAAGTGAAAGGCGGCCAGCATCTTTTCCACCGCGGCGGTGCGCCGCTGCGGGCGCTGAACGGTGAGACCGGCGGGCAGGCGCTTTTTCACCTCTGCCTCGGCTGCCTCCACGGCCACGCCATCATGCAAGCGAAGTTCGAGACGGTCGATGTAGCCAGGACGATCCAGCAATGCCTGGGCGCTGGCGATGTCCATGACGGCCAAGGATTGCCGGGCCAGGCTGGCGGCTGCGCCTTCCTCACCACCGAGAATGGCTGCGATTTTGACCTGGCGTTTGCGGTCGCCCACCAGCAGACCCAGCGCCTCTTTTTCACGTTTGCCGAGTCGATCGGCGAGACTTCGTGTGATGATGGCAGCATCTGGCTCGCCGAGAAAGCGCATCAGCTCCATGCCAGAGGAGGCGTCGTTTTGTTCTCCGGTGGCGAGGGCGTAATCGCGCAGGGCAGGATCGCGCAGGGCGTCAATGCCGATCAGGCGTACGACTTCTCCTCGGCCTTCCGCTAGCGCCACATCCGCCTCCACGACGGGGGCGGCGATGCCAAACTCACGCAGCCAGCTCATCTCCGCCACCAGCCGCTCCTCCAGACCAAGCGGTGGGCAGGAGATTTCCAGCGCGGCCTTGCCAGACACGGCATCCAGCGCCGCGCTGAACCCGCGCAGGGAACCCGCGTTGGCCAGCTGAATGGCCAGCATGACCGCCACGCCCAGGGTGACGCCCAGGGCAGTCACGGTGGTGCGCAGACGATGCGCCAGCATGGGGCGTAGGATGAGGCGACGAAAAAGCGCGGGCATGGTCGGCAGGGTTATTCCTCGGACTGGATGCGCCCGTCCTTCATGCGCAGGATTGTTCCTGCGGCGGCAGCCACGCTGGCGTCATGCGTGGCCATCAGGATTGCCACGCCGAGCTCGCGGTTCAGTTCGCGGAAGAGTTCCAGCACCCTTGCGCCGTTCGTGCTGTCCAGGCTACCCGTGGGCTCGTCGGCGATGAGAAGCGCGGGCTCATGAATGACCGCACGTGCCAGCGCCGCTCGCTGGGCCTCGCCACCCGACACATGGGCGGGCAAGTGTCCCAGGCGGTGGCCGATGCCCACACGCTCCGCCAGCTTCGCGGCACGGGCAAACGCCTCGCGTTCGGGCAACCGCGCCAGCATCAGGGGCATGGCGATGTTTTCCTGAATGGTCAGCGTGGGCAGCAGGTTGAAGAACTGGAAGACAAAGCCGATGCGCTCTCGCCGCAGGCGGGTTAGCTCCGCATCGCCCATGGCAGCCACGTTTTGGCCATCCAGGCACAAGCGGCCGCCGTCTGCGCGGTCCATGCCACCGCAGATCTGCAGGAGGGTGGACTTTCCACAGCCAGAGGGACCCATCAGGGCCACAAAATCACCCCGGTTCACCGTCAGGCTTACCCCGCGCAGGGCAGGCACGGGGGCATCGGTCAGGGGATAGGTTCGAACAAGGTCGGAGGCTTCGAGCAAGGGCACAGGACAGCTTACGCCTGCGGGGCGAGGCTGGTGGTGGATTCCTCCACCGCTTGGCCAAAAGGACGACCTCAGGTGCTTTTGGCCTCGGCCTGACCTCCCCATGATTTTAGCCACAAGCGGGCACAAAATCTGCCGCGAGTTCTCTCTGCTGTCCGCGTTTTATCTGCACGCATGTCTCCCACGCTCGATCTTCAGGCACTTGCCCGCATTCGCTCCCTGGAATGGCGTGCCAAGAGCATCATGGAGGGGCTTTGGCGTGGCCTGCATCGCAGCCCTTACCATGGGTTCTCGGTCGAGTTCTCCGAATACCGATCTTATGTCCAGGGGGATGATCCGCGTTACATTGACTGGAAAGTCTTGGCGCGCAGCGACCGCACCTTCATCAAGAAATTTGAAGATGAAACGAACCTGCGTTGTCAGCTTGTCGTCGATCACAGTCGCTCAATGGGCTTTGGCTCGGGGCCGATGACGAAGGCCGACTATGCGGCGACGCTCGCGGCCACCATGGCGCTTTTTTTCATGCAGCAGGGCGATGCCGTGGGAGTGACCACCTTTGGCCAGACGCTGCAAGATCACATCCCCGCACGAAACCGCCCTGGGCATCTTCGTCGGCTCATGCTGGAGCTCGAAAAGCCAGCACCTACGGGTGGCACCTCATTGGACTTGAGCGTTCAGCAACTAGCCGATCTGCTGCGCAAGCGAGGTCTCATTTGCCTCATTTCAGATCTCCTCGCGCCTGTCGAAATGTTGGAACGTCAGCTCGCTCTGCTGGGGGCCATGGGCCATGATCTGGTTCTCTTTCATGTCATGGATCGTGCCGAGATCGACTTTCGCTTCGACAAGGCCGCTCACTTCCGTGATGTGGAAACTGGCACGGAGCGTTTCATCGATCCTGCTTCAGCGCGCGAGGTTTATTTGAACCGGCTGAATGGGCATCGAGACCAGATCCGCCGTGCCTGTGAGCGCCAGGGCATCGACTATCGCTGGACGCCAACGGACATGCCGATGGAGCAGGTTCTTTTCGATTTTCTGTCTAATCGCATCCGACCGAAAGGAGGGCCTGCCCGGCGATGACTTGGCTTTTTCCACTCTACCTTCTTGGAGGTGCAGCGATCCTGGGGCCGATTCTCATGCATCTGCGCCGTCGTCCACCGCAGAATCGAGTCGAGTTCAGTTCTCTCATGTTTTTGGAGGCGCAAACACCCATGCCCGTGAGCAGACGTCGTGTGGAGGACTGGCTGTTGCTCTTGCTTCGATGCCTCGCGTTGCTGCTGCTCGATCTCATGTTTGCCCGGCCTCTCTGGCGTGCTCAAAGCGAGGCTGCCGTGGTGCCGAACAAGGCCACGATTCTGTTGCTGGATCGCAGCGCATCAATGCAGCGTGGCGACTTGTGGAAACAAGCCATCGCTGCGGCGATGCAGCATCTCGATCAGTCGGCCATGACGGATCGGATCGCCGTGGCGACCTTTGATCGCGAACTGGAGTGGCTTTGGTCCTTCGATCAAGACAAGGTCTCTGCCAGTACGCGGGGAGCAGTTTTGAAGCCCAAGCTGCGTGAACTGAAACCTGGATGGGCCGCCACTCATCTCGGGCAGGCTCTGGTGCAGGCAGGGAATGAGCTCGCCATTGCTTCAGGCTTAAACGCATGGACAAAGAAGGTGGTGCTGATCAGCGATTTTCAAGAAGGAGCTAGCTTGGAAGCCCTGCGCGGCATGATTTGGCCCGAAAGCATGGCTGTGCAGGTCGTTCGACTAGAGACTCCGACGGCGGACAATTTCACCCTCAGTCTCGCTGCCAAGGTGGATGAGGAACAAACGCGTGGTCTGCTGCAAAATGAACGTGGAGCTTCATTTCATCGAGTGCGCGTCAGCAACAGTCGTGACTCGCAGGCGAGTGATTTCCAGCTCGCTTGGGAGTCGGGCAGCAAAGCATCCACGCCAGGTTATGTTCCGCCTGGAGCTAGCCGCGTGCTGAGCGTGACAGGCACGGCAGGAACCTTGAGGCTCTCCGGCGATGCCTGGGATTTCGACAATCGCCTCTACATCGCCCCCGTGCAGCCCAAGGTGGTGAAGATCGTTTTCATCGGTGATGAAAAGACGCGCGATGAGGCTGCCTCACCGTTGTATTACCTGAGTCGCGCTTTGCAGCCGAGTTCTACCTTACGCCCTGAACTTACGGTTGTGTCGGCGACAGCTGAGCAATGGCCTGTCGATGCCGAGTGGGTCTTCATCTCAGGGAGTCGTCCCAGTGCTGCGTTGGAGAAAAGTCTGCGTGCTTGGATGGAGCGCGGTGGCTTCGTTGTCTCGGTGATCAGCGATGGAACTTCTGCGCAGGATCTTGAGGCTTTGACCGGTCTCAGCGCAAGCGCATGGAAACTCGGCCCCAGCGTCTCATCAGACTCAATGGAGGATTACCGAATGCTTGCCGATGTGCAGACAGCGCATCCATTGCTGCGTACGTTTGACGATGAGCGAATGCGTGATTTCACGAAGCTTCGTTTTTGGAAACATCGGCCGCTGGCCCTAGCCAAGGATGCATCATCCATGGAGGTGCTCGCACGCTTTGATCAAGGCGATCCTGCCATTCTTGCTGGCAAGGTGGGAAAAGGTCGCGTGATTTTGCTGACCAGTGGCTGGCATCCTGCAGATAGCCAGCTCGCGCTGAGCACTAAGTTTGTGCCGCTGTTGTTTGGCTGGTTTGGAGCCGCAGGCTTAGAACAAAAGTCTTCAACTTCGTTGACGGTCGGTGATGTGATTCATGCAGAGTCTGCCACGTCTCTCATGACTCCCGAAGGCCAGACTCTCCGCCTCAAACCCGGTGGAACCATTCGTGCCGAGCTACCCGGCATTTATAGCGTGGGTAAAGATCGCCTCATTGCCGTCAACGTCGCTGCTGAAGAAGGGCGCATCGCTCCGATGGACTTGGCCAAACTCCGCGAACTCGGCGTGCCTGTCGGAGAAGGTGAACCCCAGGGCAAGCCAAGTGCCCGAGTAGAGGACAAACAACGACTGGCCATCACGGAGCAGGAGGCGCGGCAGCGTGCGTGGCTTTGGCTGCTCGGCGCCTTGCTTGTCATCCTCGCTTGGGAAACCTGGCTGGCTGGAAGAATCAGACCGTCTCAGCCTCAACCCACCTTCTCGGCCACATGAAGATCTTCGATCCTTGCGAAGCCTTTGCCGCCAGAGGCCGGGTTGGTTCGGCGTGTGATGCGTCGTCTGTCCCTCGATCTTCTTCATCCAATAAAAACACCGCAGTGAGGGGGATTATCCGAATCGCCCGACACTTCACGAAAGGAGCACTCCATGATCGAGGCTGAAATCCTCCAAGAGAAATTCAGGCGACTGTCCCACTCCGTGGTCAAAGTGCGTAGCCTGCGCATAGGCATTCTGGTCTTCAGCTTCCTATGCGCTGGCTTTTATGGTCTGTCCTTGCATCCGACTTGGATCCCTGAATCCAAGCAGCCCTGGATGGTTCCGGCCTTCTTCGCTGTGCTGACGCTGCTGGGTGGATTGGCAGCCTTTTGTCGTTCGAGGATGCGGGAAAGCCAAAGCGACTTGGCGCGGCAGTTGGAGAAATCGGACCCCACCCTGAATGGATTGGCCATCACCGCAGCAGAACTTTTGGATAAGCCGGAACTCCATTTCTTGGATGGTCGTGTTCTTTCGGAGTTCACGGACCGTGCCGCGACTCAGGATTGGGAAAGGCTGCTTCTGGGTTGGCAAAAGAAGGTTTGGACCACGCCTTTGTTCATCTTTGTCGTTCTGCTTTGCGCGAATCTCGCCGTGCTTTGGATGAACCGTGTGGAGCAGCATTACGCCAAGATTACCGACGCCCTTCGGACTCAACCTAGCGTCCAGTCGCCAACCCACGACGCTGTGACGCTGACCCCTGGAGATGTGGAGGTCGAAAAGGGCTCGCGACTTGTTGTCGAGGCCACTTTTGCCAACGAGGTGCCTGCAGAAGCGACGCTGATCGTCTTGGAACTCGATGGCAAGGAGCGGGAGCGCATTCCGATGAAGCTGACCGTGGATGAACAGGTCTTTGGCGGATGGATTTCAAAGGTGGACAAGGATGCCCGTTATCTTGTCGAGTTTGGCAAAGGTCGATCCAAGCAGCACCGCATCACGACGTTTGTTTATCCCAAGCTGGAGCAGGTGGATGTGAAAATTACGCCACCGGACTACACGAAGCTACCGCCGAAGGAGATCAAGAATACGATGAAGATCACGGCGATGGAAGGCAGCCGCATCGACTTCAGCATAAAGATCAACAAGCCCGTGAAAGACGCGGAGCTGTTCGGTGAGGACAAAACCGTGCTGCCGCTGAAACCCTCAGCGCAAGAGCCGACTCGCCTCGTGGCCACGATGAAGGCCGAGAAAACGCAAAAGTGGCGCGTGCATCTGGTGGATGCTCAAGAGCGCGCCAACCAGAATCCGCCTTGGGTTCAGGTGACCGCGGTCACGAATCAGCTCGCCAAGATCGAGGTCGTGTTTCCGAAGCGGGATGTTCAGGTCTCGCAGATTCAAGAGTTGCCCGTCGAGGCAAAGGTTTGGGATGATCTTGGCGTCATCCGAAGTGGAGCAAGTTTTAGCCTCGCAGGAAAGACCAAGGAGGTCATTTTCCAACACCCGCCGACGGAACCTGCAACAAAGCAGGCCGTGAAGGAACTGCTGGTGCTTGAAGGGGAAGAGGCGCAACCTCGCCAGTTGGTGAGCTATCATTTTTGGGCAGAGGACAGAGGCCCGCAGGGTGAAGTTCGGCGCGCGATGAGTGATCTCTTTTTCGCCGAAGTAAGGCACTTTGAAGACATTTTTCGTGAAGGGGAATCTCCGCCAGGAGAGCCACGGAAAGAGCCCAAAGGACAGATGGATGAATTGGTCGAACTGCAAAAGCAGATCGTGAATGCCACGTGGCGGATCGTCCGCGACACAAACGCAGGCAAAAGCATGGAGGCGGTAGCGCCTGATGCGAAGGTGCTTCAGGCCTCGCAGGGCGTGGCTCTAGAGCAGACCAAGGAGGCGATGGAAAAGACGGACGAGGCCGAGATCAAAACGGCGCTGACGGAGGCGTGGAAGAGCATGAAGGATGCACTCGACCCTCTGGAGCAAGCGGCGGAAGCGCAAAAGCGGGCCGCTTTGAACCAGGCGCTCACCTTTGAACAAAGTGCGCTGGAATGGCTGCACCAGGCGCAGAGCCGTGAACACCAGATCATGCGCGCAAAGCCATCGAAGATGGCGTCTGGAAAGCAGAAGCAGATGCAAAATCAGTTGATGAACTTGGAGCTGAAGCAGGAAGAACAGCGCTATGAAGAAGAAAAGCAGGCCACGGAAGAGCAGACCGCTGAGCAGCAGGAGAACCTGCAGGTGCTGAATCGGCTGAAGGAATTGGCGCGGCGACAAGAGGCCCTGGCGGAGAAGATGAAGGAACGGCAAACTCAAATGGCCAAGCCCCAAACGGAGGAAGCCAAGCGAGAGCTAGAGAATCAACTCAAGCGACTCGAAGAAGAGCAAAAGCGGATGCTGAGTGACATCGACGACTTGCAGCAGCGCATGGAGCAGCCAGATCAAGCCGCCAACATGGCCGAAGCGAAGCAGCAGCTGGAGCAAACGCGCGAGCAGGTCAGTGAGGCGGCGGAGAAGCTTCAGCAGCAAAAGCTGGCTGATGCGGCGAATGCAGCCACGCGCGCTCAGCGCGACTTGGAAAAACTGCAGGAAGACTTCACAGAAAAGACGGCGAAGCGCTTCAGTGAAGAGATGAAGCAAATGCGGCAGCAGGCTCGTGAAGCCGCTGATCAGCAAAAACAAATCGCGGAAACTCTGGAGCGGCAAAAGACAGAGGCACCGACCGGAGACACCCGGCAAGAGCTGGATCAGATGCTGAAAGGCAGCGAGGTGGCGCGGCAGATTCAAAAGCAGCAGGACAAGGTCGCGGACTTGCTCGACTCCATGCAGCGAGTCAGCGAGCAGGCGGAGGGCAATCATCCGCTGCTGCATCGTCGGCTTTATGAGGCGGTGCGTGAGGCGAAGACGGGCGGTTTGGAGGAACACCTGGATGAGGCCCGGCTGCAATCGCGCTATGGTCAGCGAGCCGAAGCGCAGGATGCGGAGCGGAAGGCGAATGCGCTCGTGGATAAGCTTCAGGAGGGCGTGGAAAAGGCAGCGGAAAGTGTGCTCGGCAGTGAGGCCGAAGCGCTGCGCATGGCTCGGGCAGAATTGGACAAGCTGATCGAAGAAGTCGCGAAGGAACAGTCTGCTGCGATGAACCCGTCGAATGCTTCCAAGGCGGAACCCAACCAATCCACAGCCCAAGCGACAGGTGATGACAAGACTCACGAAGCCAAGCCTCAAGCCCAGGCAGCGGCACCGACTCCGCCAGGAGAGAGTCAAACGGAGGCGAAAGGTCGCCCCGACCTGGCGGGAATGCCTGGAAAAGCTCCCTCGAAAGGCCAGGCTGGAAATTCAGCTCCGAGTGCTTCCGATGCTGCTGAGGCTCAAGGGGCCGCATCGTCATCGGCCGAGGCTTCCTCTGCGCCGCAGGGAAGGGGGCAAGCCAACCGAAGTTCAGGCACTAGTGGCACGGGTGGATCGGAAGGCGCTGGGGATTTCTTTTTCGAGCAAGGTTCCGAAGTCGCTCAGCCAGGGCCTTTGACCGGTGAAGGGTATCAGGGCTGGACGGATCGCCTGCGCAATGTGGAAGAGCTTCTGAACCGACCTGAGCTGCGCAATGAAGCGGCGAAGGTGCTGGATCAAGCACGTGAGATGAGGGTCGATCATGAGCGCAACGAGGTGGCTCCTCAGGCGGAACATTTGCAGATGCGCATCTTGAATCCGCTGATGGAGCTTCGAGATCGGGTGGCAGAAGAATTGGCCAAACGGGATGCAAAGAACCCGATGGTTCCCGTGGATCGGGATCCCGTGCCTCCGGCTTTTCGTGATCTCGTGAAGCGCTATTACCAAGAGCTGGGACAAGGCCATTAGCCTATGCTTGGCAGTTGATCATTCTTCGACAAGGGCACCATCTCTCAGGATCAAACGACGGTCACCGCGCTTGGCAAGCTGCTGATCGTGAGTCACGACGACGAGCGTCTTGCGACTTTCTGCGACGATTTGCATGAGCATGTCGATGACGCCAGCTCCGGTGGAGGCATCGAGGTTTCCGGTGGGTTCATCGGCGTAGAGGATGCCAGGGTCATTGATCAATGCGCGGGCGATGGCGACGCGCTGCTGCTCACCGCCGGAGAGCTCGGTGGGCAGGTGATCCAGTCGCTGAGTCAGGCCGACGCGGTCAAGCAATTCACGGGCACGGGCCTCGGCCTTCTTGCCACCGATCATGGCGGGTAGGCAGACATTTTCTAAAGCGGTCAATTCTGGCAGCAGGAAGTAGTGCTGAAAGACAAAGCCCATCGTCTGATTGCGCAAGACGGCACGTGCTTTGGCAGGGCCATGATAGAGAGAGGTGCCATGCACGAGCACATCGCCGCGGCTGGGTTTTTCGAGGCCACCTAGCACGTAGAGTAGGGTGGTTTTGCCCGCGCCAGACTGGCCGCACAGGAAGATCCGCTCTCCTGCCTGAACTTCCAGATTCACACCCTTCAGCACGGGTAGGTCGTGGCCCGCGAGGTGATAGGTGCGATGCACATCGACGGCAGAGAGCGGAGAGGCTGTGGCTGGGGTATGGGCCATGGGCAGCGTCAGGTCTAGGCTGCGCTGCCTTTACTGGCAAGGGCAGCTTGTTGAATGCTTCCTGCGATGGACAGCCGGCGATTTCTCTCTCTCCATCCCTGCCTTAAACGTCTTTTGAAGCCCCTCGTTCTCATTCCTACTTACAATACCGGACGCATCCTGCCTCAGACGGTGCAGGCGGTGTTGGCGCATTGGCACGACGTCTGGGTGGTTGTGGATGGCAGCCTGGACGGCAGTGCTGAGCTGCTGCGTCCACTGGAGGCAGCCCATCCTGGCTTGAAAGTCATCCGACGTGAAAAAAACGCGGGCAAGGGGGCTGCGGTCCTGCATGGGGTAAAACTCGCCGAAAAGGCTGGCTTTACCCATGTGCTGACCATTGACGCGGATGGCCAGCATCCTGCCGAACAGATTCCCGCGTACCTGGAGCTGATGAAGGCACATCCACAGGCGGCGCTGATGGGACGGCCGGTCTTCGGGCCTGAGGCGCCGCAGTTGCGCGTGCAGGGGCGGAAGATTTCGAATGCTTGGGCCAATCTGGAGACGCTCGGCTGGGGCATCCCGGATTCCCTTTTTGGCATGCGGCTGTATCCCATCGCCGCTTTGCTTCGTGCCTTTCGTGGCACGCTGTGGGCACGGCGGTTCGATTACGACACGGAGATCGCCGTGCGCCTCGCCTGGCAGGGCGTGCCGATGCTGGAGGTGCCGACGCCGGTGCGCTACCTGAGTCAGGAGGAAGGTGGCGTCTCTCAGTTCCGCTACCTGCGGGACAATTCGCTGCTGACCTGGATGCATTTTCGCCTCTTGCTCGGCTTTCTCTGGCGCTTTCCCTTTCTCCTGCTGCGCAGGAAGCTAAGCATAAGCTTGCCCTCATGACTGCACGCACGCCCAGCCTGAAGGCTCTGGATGCCATCGCCCGTTTGTGTGCGCGGCGCTGGGACTACCATTACACCCGCGCGAAGCTGCGCAGCGATCCCGTGTATGGCGCGGTGACAGAGGCCTTGCAAGGCTCCTCGCTGCCCGTGCTCGACATGGGTTGTGGCATCGGCCTGCTGGGGCATTACCTGAAGGCCTGTGGGCATTCGGTGCCGGTGACGGGTTTTGATTACGATGAGCGGAAAATCCGCTCTGCGCGGCACATGGCGGCAGCGGCGGGTCACACGGACATGTCTTTCAGTGCTGGCGATGCCCGAACGAACATGCCCGATTTTTCGGGGCATGTCGTCATCCTGGACATCTTGCAGTTCTTCACGTCTGAGCAGCAGACGTCATTGCTAGCAGCAGCAGCCGCTCGTGTGGCTCTAGGCGGGCGATTGATCATTCGCTCGACTTTGCGCGATGATTCGTGGCGCTTTCAGGTCACGGTGCTGGGCGATCACCTGGCGAAGCTGACCCGCTGGATGAAAGCCAGCCCCACGAGCTACCCCGATGCTGAGCAAATTCGTCGTCCGCTGGAGCAGGCAGGACTCAGCGTGAGCCTTCGCCCACTGTGGGGCGGCACGCCTTTCAACAATTACCTGATCATCGGTCAGCGCTGAGGCCGGATTTCACGGGCTGAGTCGTTCGACGCGCCAGCCACCGTCTTCTTGCCGCGTGTAGCGGATGCGATCGTGCAGGCGACTGGGACGGCCCTGCCAAAACTCGATTTCATGCGGCAGCAGCCGATAGCCGCCCCAGTTGGGCGGGCAGGGGATGTCAGTCTGGGCAAAACGCGCTTCCATGTCCTGGAGACGTTGTTCAAGCCAGGTGCGATCGGGGATCACGCGGCTTTGCTCAGACACCCAGGCTCCCAATTGGTGGCCGCGGGGGCGCACCGAAAAGTAGCTCTCGGCTTCATCGCGAGGCAATTTTTCCACCTTGCCGCGCAGGCTGACCTGATGGTGGCGTAGCGTCCACAGGAAGACCGCCGCCGCTCGGGGATTCGCGTCGATCTCCGCGCCTTTGCGGCTGTCGTGATTGGTGAAAAAATGGAAGCCGCCTTCAGCATCCAGGCCTTTCAGCAGTACCGTGCGGGCAGTGGGAAAGCCATCCAGCCCATGCGTGGCCAGGGTCATGGCGTTCGGTTCAGGCAGCTTGTGGGTCAGGGCATCCTCCAGCCAAGCGTTGAAGAGCAAAAGCGGGTCCGCCGGCAGCTTGTCCTCAGTTAGATTGTCGAGCTCATAGCTCACGCGCAGGTCGCGTAGGGTGTTCGGGGGGAAGTCAATCATGGCAGGGAGAGAAGAAACGTGCGTCGAGCCGTTGCGGCAATCCCAGGTTTGCGCCTTCGTGCAGTGCTTTTGTCATGGCTGCCCCAACTGGAATTTTGAGCGACCTCGACCGCGTCCTGCTCAGCGCGGATCAAATCCATGCCCGCGTGGCAGACATGGCGCGGCAGATTAGCGCGGACTACTCGGGGCAGCTCATCACGGTGGTCGTGCTCATGGATGGGGCTTTGTTCTTCGTCGCGGACTTGCTGCGCCAGATCGATCTGCCCATCCGTCTGGTAACCCTGGGCGCAAGCAGCTACCACGGCGGCACGCAATCGACTGGTCAAGTGCGCCTGCAATGGCCGGCCGGCGTCTCTTTCCAGGGCGAGCATGTGCTGCTGCTGGACGACATCTTGGACACGGGCCTGACGCTGGCCGCGCTGCATGAGCGACTGCGGGCGGAATCGCCTGCCAGCCTGCGCACGGGGGTGCTGCTGAATAAAAAGCGGCTTCGCGCCAGCGCGTGTGCCATCGACTACTGCGGCTTTGAGATTGAGGACGAGTTTGTCGTCGGTTACGGCATGGATTACCAAGGTCGTTTTCGCAACCTGCCATGCATCGGCATCCTGAGGCCATGAAACTGCGCGTGCTTTTTTTCTCTATCCTGAAGGACATCACCGGCTGCGAGGAGCTGGAGTGGACCTGCCCACCTGGGGCTGACGTGGCCTGGCTGCTAGAGCAGTTGTTTGAAAAATGGCCCGCTCTGCGCCCCTGGGACTCCAGCCTGCTACTGGCCGTGAATTGCACCTACGTGAATCGTCGCGAGCTTTTGCTTGATGGCTGCGAGGTCGCCATCATGCCTCCCGTGCAAGGAGGCTGAGGATCTGGGCCCGCTCGGAATCGAGCCATCTTACTGGCCAACGATGCCATAAACGGCCTTGTCGCTGCGCAGGATCAGGCGGTCCCCGACAACGGCAGGCGTGCCGTGGAACTGCGACTCATCCAGCGGAGGGATGCTGGCCAGCTTTTCGAAGCTGGGTTTGGCGCGCAGGACAAACGTGCCATTCCTGCGAGAGACCGCGTAGAGCTTGTCCCCGATGAGCACGGGCGAGGCATAGAAGGGTTTGCCCCCTCGGCCACGGCCACTGCCGCTTTCAATGACACGCTCGCGATAGACCTCGCGGCCAGTTTTGGCCTCCATGCAGAGGGCAAAGCCTGCGTCATTCACGACATAAAGGTGACCCTCATGCAGCACAGGCGTGGGCACGTAGCTGCTCGACTTGCTTTGCCAAAGAAGGTGGCTCTGGGTCACGTCGCCTTTGCCACCCAACCGAACCGCAGCACTGCCCTGCGTGGGATAACCACCGAATAAGTAAACCACATCGCCATCTTGGATCAAGGCTGGGGAGATGTTCCCTGGCAGGCCATGGGTGGCAAACCAGCGCAGCTTGCCGGTGTCGGGGTTCAGTCCCCAGATCTCTTGGGCGATGGGAAAGACCAACTCGGTGCGGCCTTGGCTCTCGATGAGGCTCGGCGTGCTATAGGCGAGCTCGATCATGTCACCGCCTGCCCGCCAGCGGACTTGGCCGGTCTTTTTGTCCAGAGCCACCAGGGATTTGCTCTCATCCGTCGCATTCACGATGACCGTGTCTTGGTAAAGGATCGGGCTGCCACCCGAGCCCCAGCGCCGTCCACTGGAGCCCGTGCCCAGTGGTGTGTGCCAGAGCTTCTTGCCGTTCAGGTCAAAGGCCAGCGCTCCCGTTTTGCCAAAAAAGACAAACACATGCTCGCCATCGCTGACGGGGGTGCTGGTGGCGTAGCCATGCTCGGTGATGAAGCCTTGATACTCATCTTCCTGCGCCGTGGAGGGCACCGTCGCTTGCCAGAGCTTTTTGCCCTCCGACAGACTGAGGCAAATCAGGTGCCTCTCTAGCTTGCTGGCATCGTTGTTGCCGGGTTGATCCCCATAACCCGTCCAGCACGTCACGAAGAGCTTGTCTCCGACGACAATGGGGCTGGAGGACCCTGGGCCAGGCATCTCAAACGCCCAGGCCAGATTTTCGCGGCTGGACCACTGCATGGGGATCTTGGCCTGTTCGACCACGGCGGCTCCTTTGGGGCCCAGGAAGCGCGGCCAATCGGCGGCCGAGCTGAGGCAAGGTAGATGAAGCAGCAGAAGGGCTAAGGAGAGGCGAGGGTGCATGGCGTGCGGTTTGAAGCCTAGAAACGCTCGCTGGTTGCGGGCTGATCGTGCTTTTTGCCATTCGTTTCCACTTGGCCTTCCTGCGTGCGAAGTCGTGTCTTTTGTGCCATCGCTTCGGCATGGATGATCCCCTTTGGATGACATTTCCCCTGCTTGATGCCTTGCCCGGCTTTGTCCACCGCTTCACCCTGCGTCACCCGACGATTCCGGTGGATGCTGAGCGTGCTGAGGTGGTCGAGCGGCTCTGGGCCTGGCACCGTGAGCAGGCGGAGGCCATGGGCTTCCCGCCCGAGTCGCTCTGCATCGCGGAGCAGGTGCATGGCCGCGGTGTCGCTGTGGTGCACGAGGCCCCTAGCCAGCCGATTCCGCAGGTGGATGGCATCATCGCAGCTCGGCCCGGCCTACTCATCGGCATCTATGTGGCCGATTGCGGGGCCATCTACCTCGCTGATCCAGTCAGCGGTGCTTGGGGGGTGCTGCACTCGGGGAAAAAAGGCTCCGAGCTCGGCATCGCAGAGGAGGGCATCCGGCTGATGCAGGAGCACTTTGGTGCCAAGCCCGAAAACATCCGCGTTCAGCTCGCGCCTTGCATTCGCCCGCCTGCTTATGAGATCGATTTCGCTGCCCAGATTCGGCAAAGCTGCCTAAAGGCTGGCATTCAACCCGCACACTATCACGACTGCGGCCTCTGCACGAGTTCAGACCCGGCCCGCTATTACTCCTACCGGCAGGAAAAAGGTCGCACAGGTCGCATGTTGGCCCTGCTAGGGCGGAGATGAGCGACTGACCGTCCTCTTGCTTCATGCTTGCTCCTGTCTTGGGTTTCCGCTTTGCATGGAGGGCATACACACATGGCTCTCGCCTCCACCTTTTTCATTTGGCGCAAAGAAGCTGCTGTCGTCATCGCCCTGCTGATGACGCTGGTGGGTCCCTTTTGGCTCAAACCCAAAGAAAGCACGGCTCCATTGCGCTACGACCGCCGTCTGGTTGTTTTGACGCCGCATCACGAATCCATCCGTGACGAGTTTGGCCGCGCCTTTGCCAGAGAATGGAAGGCCCGCACAGGAGAAGTGGTTTTCATCGACTGGCGGGTGCCTGGCGGCACCTCCGAGATCGCGGTGATGCTGAAGTCAGAATACACTGCCGCTTTTCAGCAATACTGGACGGAGACCCTGGGCCGTCCGTGGTCGCCTCAGGTCGCGCAGGCTTGCCTGAATGCCAAAGCCCCGTCCGAGGATCCTGCCCGCGTGGCCTTTTTGGCCTCACCCGTGAGCATCGGTGTGGATTTGTTTTTTGGCGGTGGCGCGTTTGATTTTCAGAACCAGGCGGACGCAGGTACGCTCGTTGCACAGGCTGGCGAGCGCACGGGCTTGGTGGGATTGCGGCAAAAGCACCCCGACTGGTTCAGCGAAGCGATCATTCCTGAAAAGCTCAGCGGCGAGCCCTTTCGTGATCCCAAGGACCGCTGGTGTGGCACCTGTCTCTCCAGCTTTGGCATCGTCTTCAATCGGGACGTGCTACGCCGTCTTGGCATCGAGCACGACCCCCAGCAATGGCGTGACTTGGCCGACCCACGACTTCAGGGCATGGTGGCTCTGGCCGACCCAGGCCGCAGCAGCTCAGTGACCAAGGCCTTTGAAATGCTGATTCAGCAGGAGATGCAAAAGGAGTTAGGTAGGATCTTGCATGATCCGAAACACCTGAAGCCCGACGCGCAGGAGTCTGCCGCTGTCGAGCGCGGCTGGTTGAACGGACTGTCTCTGATCCAGCGCATCAGTGCAAATGCACGCTACTTCAGCGATACCTCCACCAAGATCCCCCTGGACGTGCTGCGCGGAGATGCGGCAGCGGGCATGTGCATCGACTTCTACGGGCGTTCGGCTGAGGAATCCGTGCGCAAGGCGGATGGCACGTCGCGGGTCGGTTTCATCATGCCGGTCGGAGGCACCTCGATCAGCGTGGACCCCATCGCCATGATGCGGGGCGCTCCTGATCCCGAGCTGGCTACGGCCTTCATGGAATTCGTGCTGAGTGCAAAAGGTCAGACGCTCTGGGGATATCGTGCCGGTCAGCCGGGTGGGCCTGAAAAAATCGCTCTGCGCCGACTGCCCGTGCGTCGCGACCTTTATCAAAGTCCGCATCTCGAGCGCATGAGTGATGGCCGTGAGATGCCGTATGATCAAGCACGTGCCTTCACTTACCGGGCTGAGTGGACAGCGGGTGCCTTCACCGCCCTGCGATTCCTCCTGCGCGTGATTTGTGTCGATACTCATGATGAGCAACGGGAGGCCTGGAAATATCTAGCTCGCAGCGGCTTTTCCAGCCACGCCACGGCGGTGTTTCATGACCTGAATCGCATTCGCTACGAGCAAGCCCTGGGGAGCATCAGCGCTACCCTTCGGTCTCGTGACAAGGTCGCGGAAACCCGACTTTCGCGAGAGCTGGGCGAAATCACCCGGCGAAATTATCAGCTCGCTGCGAAGCTCGCTCGGCAAGGAGAATGATTCCCGGCGTATAAGTAGTTCTACTTGTTCAGTTCCAACCCGATTCTGTTGATGCCGCTTCGACTCCTCTCCGTTCTGTTAATCTCGCTCACCATGGTTTCTTGCCGTTCCGCCCAGCGGTTGGTGAAAGCATTTCCAGCAGAACCATCTGCCTTTTTGATTCATGCCAAGGAGTTGAAAGAAACCGAGGCCGAGAAATCACCGTTTCTGCTCGATTGGAAGAACAGGAATAATCATGCTTGGGCTCAAGCACAAAAGCGCCCGCACATTCACATCGCCCCGGTTAATCTCGATCACCTGCGTCCCATGTCGCGGCCACTTTCGAAGATTGAGGTGAGGGAAAAATCCCGGCAGAAGAACGTTCGCAAGCTGGCTGCTTATTTTCATGACTCGCTGACCCAGGCCTTTCGCAAGGCGGCTGAAGAGCGCAGGGAAGTCGTTGATCCTGCGGACAGAGACTCCCTTGTGTTGGAGTTGGCCATCACCGAATTCAATCCCAATCCCATCATGGGAGGCTTGATGCGCAAGGGCATCAACATCCTTCTCTGGCCAGGGGCAGAGACGGCGGTTTCGCACAAGTTGAAAGGATACATGGCCATCGAAGGTCGCCTGCGTGATCAACGCACCGGTAAGGTGCTCTACGAGTTTGCCGATGCTGAACAAAACCGCTCTGGCATCATCCTCTACGTGCATGACTACACGACTTACAGCTACTTTCGCAAAGCCTGCCGTGAGTGGTCTAAGCAGATCGAGGAAGTCATCCGCACCGAAGCTGCCGCTGCCGTGAAGGATAGCCCACCTGCGACTTTTTTGCTGTGGTGATTCGCTTGATTCAGCGTTTCTTAGCCACAATCATTTCGTAGGCCTTTTTGACGACCCAGCCACTGCGAGCCAATGCCTCACGGGCCTGCTCAGGTGTGACTTGTGTCAGCTCGCTGATGATACGCACGGCACGGTCACGCAACTTCACATTGGAGGGGTTCACATCCACCATCAAATTGCTGATGACCTTTCCTGCACGTGTCATGGCGAGCGTGGTAACCATGTTCAGGATCAGCTTCGTGGCGGTGCCAGATTTTAGTCGGGTCGAACCTGTGAGAACCTCTGGCCCCAGGTCGGGGGCGATCATTAGCGCTGGTTTCCAGCTCGGGTCCTTCAGGCGCGCCGCTGCCTTTTTCATGGCTGGGTTGAAGCACAGTAGGCAAGTGAAAGCCCCACGTCTTTTGGCTTCGCGTAAGGCTCCCCAGACAAACGGAGTTCGACCACTCGCCGCGATCCCGACGACAACATCAACTTGGCTCACCGAGCGATGAGCCACGGCCTGGGCTCCAGCTTGAACATCATCCTCAGCTCCTTCGACGGCACTCCATAGCGCCTGCCTACCGCCCGCGATGATCCCTTGCACTTGCTCACGTGGGGCACGAAAGGTCGGTGGAATTTCGCTGGCATCCAGCACACCAAGGCGACCACTGGTGCCCGCACCGACATAAAACAAGCGACCCTCGTTCTGAAAAGCAGCCGCGACTTTTGCAATGAGGCGCGTGATTGCCTGCCGCTCTTGGCCGATGGCGGCGGGCAGCGTGGCATCTTCGCTCAACATCAAATCGACACCATCTGTCAGCGAGATTCGGTCGAGTCGCTGGCTGCGTGGATTGCGCCTTTCTGTGGGTGATTTCGCCAAAACGGTAAGGTCAGCGATCTCGGCGGGGAAGGACGTTGTGGCCGTAGGTTGTGCCGAGCTTGGCAGAGTGGGAGACGATGTCACTAGCGATGCCGCCAAACGCACTGCCCCCCACACCGAGGATTGCTGGAGCGGCAGAACATTCGCCTCAGGCCACTTCTTGCGGATCAGCCGTGAAACCTGTTGAAGGAAGGTCGGATTCTTCAGCAAGACACCTCCATTCATGACAAAGGCCACGGGCTCTTCTTTGCCACCCGTGAGCTGTCGAGCGCACAGTACGGCATCTTCAGCCAGCATCTCTGCTGCCTCGGCCAACAGAGCGCGTGCGAGCCGGTCACCGTGACTAGCCACAGTAAAGACCGTGATCGCCAAACTCGCGATTTCTGTTTTGCTCGCTTGCACGGACCAGGGGATCAGTTGCTCGGGCTCATTGAAGGTGAGCGCGTTCAGCATCGCCGTTCCGAGAGCTCCCATCTTTCCTTTTTGATCCAAATCGGCCATGACAGCCCGCAGGGCACGTAGCCCTATGTCACAGGCACTCGCTCGATCTCCGATCACATGGCCACGCCCGCCGACCTTAGCCGTGCGCCCCTGTGCATTTCGGCCAAAACAGCAAGAACCCGTGCCGCTCAGCACAAGGACGTAAGGTCGATCCCTCGGCGCCTCAGGCGCGGCAGCGAGGGCCGTTTCGAGATCATTTGTGGCCAGGCAAGGCACTTGCGGCCAGATGCGCGAGGCAGCGCGATGCAGGCGGTCTTTGTCAGCCTCACTCCGGGCACCGGCCATGCCGATGCCAATCGCCACCGGAGCGTGAGGCAAGCGAGAGGCAATTTCTTTCAGGTGCCATTGTAGCTCACGATCTGACATCAATGGCAGCACGGCAGGACCGGTCTGAAATTCAGCCAAAACCTTGCCGTCAACCGTCGCCAAAATGACCGAGGTGCGAGTGCCTCCGGCCTCAATGCCGAGAATCGCACACGCAGAAGCTGCCGGAGAGAGAGAGGTAGGGGAACGACGAGGCATGAATTGGCATGGTGTAGAGTCGTGAGGCTACATCAAGCTGTCCCACGGCTCGAAAGTCGTTCCTTCAAGCGATTCATGAGCTTGGTATTCCCCTCTAGCTCCTCCATAAGCAGGGTCAGAACATCCAGCGTTTGTCGGCTCATATGATGCTCCATGCCTTCCACATCTTCATGTACGGTTTGAGGATCGAGACCAAATCCTGACAGCAAACGCGTGAGCACTTCATGGCGTCGCGCGATCTCTTTGCCGATTTTTTTACCTGACTCGGTCATGACTACCCCACGATAGCGTTCGTAGATGACGTAGCCCTCAGCATCCAAGCGCTGGATCATGTTGGTTACGCTCGCTTGGGAGATGCCCAGGTTTTTGGCAATATCCACAACGCGAGCATAGCCTTTGCCCTCAATCAGATTGTGAATCTGCTCGAGGTAATCTTCGATCGCGGGTGAGTGAACGTGCGCGGTCGTTTCCTGTCGCTTGGCTGCGGGCATCTCAACAAGTGAGTCGAGGGGCAGCTGCGGCCAAATAGAATCTTCGAGGAAAAAGAAAAAAAGAAGCTCAACTAGGCCTTGCGGAAGTGCGTATGGCGGGGAAAGCATTCTTAGTCTGAGCTAACTTTGTTTTGAAGCCCTTCATCCTATGTCAGTCTCTTTTGGTAACAATGTATTCCAGGTGGTTGCCTGTTTGCTGATTCCAGTGCTGATGGTCAATGGTCAGGACGCGTCTGACTCGGCCACGGAGAAAAAGATGCCCTCAAGCGCTCCTCAAGCTGAAGTGCTCGAGGAGATCGTCATTACTGGTACCGGCACGGCTAGAAAGCTCATTGATACGGCCGTCCGAACGGAAGTGATGCGTGCAGACGATTTGCGCGAGGTGCGTGTGACCACCTTAGCCGATGCGCTTGAATACACACCAGGTTTGCGGACAGAAGTCACATGCCAAAACTGTAGCGCGCCTTCGGTGCAGATGCTCGGTTTGCCACAACGCTACGTTAGCATTCTTGATGATGGCATTCCCAACTTCACGGGTTTGGCTGGTGTTTATGGTTTAGACCAGATTCCGATGGCTTTGGTGGAACGCATTGAAGTTGTCAAAGGTGGAGGGTCCTCACTCTACGGACCCAATGCAGTCGCAGGCGTCATCAATGTGATTCCCAAAGTGCCGCTGGTCAGTGGTAGTGAAATCCAGACGAGTTATGAATACCTGGACGGTCAGCCAGAGGCAGGTCAACCTTCGGGCTCTATCGTTTGGCATCATGCCCCCGAAACCTCGAATGTTTCTTGGACCCTACACGGCATGAGAAACTTTGCAGCTCCGGTGGACGTGAACGGTGATGGCTTCACCGATGTTGGACGACGCGAACTGTGGGCCGGTGGAGCTCAGCTCTGGTGGCAGCCCGATCCAGAGGCAAAGCTGAGACTTTCCTACAACGTGACGGATGAACAACGTCGCGGGGGCAGCGGTGACTTGGATAGCGCTCCCAACTTGGCCTTACTCGCTGAGGAAATTCATACTTTTCGGCAAACGGCGAACCTGCATTGGACCCACGCACTAAATGACGTCTGGGACTACCGGCTCGCCTATTCTTTCAGCGACGTGCAGCGCAACAGCTACTACGGCGGTGAGGCAGCTTTAGGCAGTGGTCGTACAGGAAGTCCTTTTTTCGATCCCACTTGGACTGAAGAACGTGGATTTGGCAGCACGCGCAACCAACTGCATATCGTGGACACAGCTGTGAATTGGCGACCTTCCCCAGAACACATTCTGACCCTAGGTTATCAGCAGCGTTCGGAGCATCTGCGGGACCAAACTGAAAGTGTAGGCCGGGCCGTGAATGAGGTTTACCAAAATCATGGCCTGATGTTTCAGCACGATTGGACACCGCATGCACGGTGGAATATTGTTTATGGTGCGAGGTTAGATCGACATTCGGAGGTGGAAGAACTCATCGTCTCTCCCAGGCTTGCCGCCAAGTATTCAATCAGCGACAAGCTGCGCATTCGTGCCGGATGGAGCACCGGCTTTCGTGCTCCTGAGATCTTTGATGAAGACTTGCATATCACGAATGTGGGCGGCGAACTTCAAAGCGTTTCACTCTCGCCTCATATCCGTCAGGAGCGCTCGCAAACGCTAACGCTGGCCCCCGAATGGGAAGTGACACCGTCTCTCCATGTGGAGGCACACCTGTTCCACACTTGGTTGACGAATACCTTTATCACGGTGGAGCGCGACAACATGGCCACTTCTGATGTGATTGAATTTCTCAAGCAAAATGGCGGAAATTCGCGTGTTTATGGTGCCGAATTGAGCGCAATTCTTGAGCGCGAAGCATGGCGCCTCGAACTCAGTTATCTCGAGCAAAGGGGAATCTATGATCAGGCGCAGTCTCTGCTGGGGAATCCTGGAGATCCTGTAGATAACTTGATTCTCACCGACCGCTTCACACGTCTGCCTGAGCGCACTGCGCAGATTCGCTTCACTTATGATGTCGGGTTTTGTGAGCTGGTGACGGCAGGCCGTTTGATCGGGCCTATGCTCATGCCCCACATCGTCAGCGATTCGACGGGTGCGCTTGTCCGCAATCGGCTCGAGATGACGGAAGTCTTTTTTGTCGTGGACTTGGGGCTCAACAAACGCTTTGACACAGGGCAGGGCACAGCCCTCACAGTCAGTCTCGGTGTGAAAAATGTATTCAACAGCTTTCAGGGTGATCTGGATCGCGGTCCCTTCAATGACGCGACCTACATCTATGGTCCCCGTCTGCCTCGTTTATTCTACGCCAGTTTACGCTATGAATTTTGATCATACTTTTTGCTCAGCGCCATGGCATTCATCACGCCAATGCCGACTCAAAAGCTGGGTCAATCTCCTTTTGGCGAGCCTAGCCGCCATGGTTTTCTTTACTTCATGTGAACGCCCCGCGAAATCTGTGGGTAAGAAGCGCATTCTGACCACCTTCACGATCATCCAGGACATGGCGAAAAATGTGGCGGGGGATTTGGCGATCATTGAGTCGATCACGAAGCCAGGGGCCGAAATTCATGATTATGAGCCCACACCGATGGATTTGGTGAAAGCGCAGGATGCGGATCTCGTGCTCTGGAATGGGCTCGGGCTGGAGCGTTGGTTTGAGAAGTTTTTGCAGCGAGTGCGGGATGTGCCAGCGGTGGTCATCAGCGAGGGCATCGTCCCCATGAGCATCGGGGAAGGGCCCTACAACGGTAAACCCAATCCTCATGCCTGGATGTCACCTGCGAACGCGGTTCGTTACGTGGACAACATTTGTGCGGCATTGGTGAAGTTGGACCCTGCCAATGAAGCGAACTACAGGGCAAACGCGGTAGCTTACATCGCCAAGCTAAAAGCCATGGATCTGCCTGTCCGCAACAAGCTCGAAAGCATCCCACAGCGCCAGCGCTGGTTGGTGACTTGTGAAGGAGCCTTTTCTTATGTAGCCCGTGATTATGGCCTTAAGGAGCTTTATCTGTGGCCTGTCAATGCTGACCGAGAAGGCACTCCACAGCAGGTGCAAAAAGTGGTGGATACAATACGCCAATATCAGATTCCCGTCGTTTTCAGCGAAAGTACCATCAGTGATAAAGGCATGCAGCAAGTCGCTAAAGAGACAAGGGCACGTTTTGGAGGCGTGCTTTACGTCGATTCTTTGACGGATGCGGCAGGGCCTGCCCCGACGTATTTGAAATTGTTGGAAACCAATGCCGATACCTTGGTGAAATCCTTTTTTGTCCAACCGTGATTCTTTCCCTCGAAGCTTCCTCCGTCACGGTGGCCTACCCGAATGGCCACACCGCGCTGCGTGATGCCACCTTCAAGCTGGGGGCAGGAACGATTGCTGCCTTGGTCGGCATCAATGGCAGTGGCAAAAGCACACTTTTCAAAGCTTTGATGGGCTTTGTGAAGCCTGTCAAAGGTCAGATCCACATCGCGGGATTGAGCGTCGAACAAGCGCGAAAGCAAAAGTTGGTCGCTTATGTTCCACAGTCGGAAGAGGTCGATTGGACGTTTCCCGTCAGTGTCTGGGATGTCGTGATGATGGGACGATACGGTCATATGAATTTCCTCAGAATTCCGTCAGCAGAGGACAAGCGTGTGGTCTCGGAAAGCCTGGAACGCGTGGGGATGAAGGAGTATCAGGAGCGCCAAATTGGAGAATTGAGTGGCGGTCAGAAAAAGCGAGTTTTCCTGGCTCGTGCTCTGGCGCAAAGCGGTCAAATCATCCTTCTGGATGAGCCCTTCACAGGTGTCGATGTGACGACAGAAGAAGCGATCATCGCTCTGCTTAGAACCCTGCGTGATGAGGGGAGGATCATCCTCGTTTCGACGCATAACTTAGGCAGTGTTCCTGAGTTTTGTGACCAGGTTGTTTTGGTCAATCGAACGGTCTTGGCCTCAGGCCCGTTGGAAGAAGTCTTTACAGAACAAAATCTGCGTCAGGCTTTTGGTGGGGCACTGCGCCAATTCCACTTTGAGCATAGCACGATCCAGGATCATGACGGCAAGACGGTGAAGTTGCTGACGGATGACGAACGCCCGCTTGTGTTCGGCAAAGACGGTCATTTGGAATACAAAGATCGTTCCGGCCGTGAGGATCTCGTTAACAAACGCAAAGAGGAGGTTGGGGAATGAATCTGCTCACGCCACTGGAGTATGATTACATGCTCAAAGCTATCCTGGTCAGCGGTTTGATTGGTGCCGTTTGCGCTTTTCTTTCGTGCTTCATCACGCTGAAAGGCTGGTCCTTGATGGGAGACGCCTTGTCTCATGCCGTGGTGCCTGGGGTATCGCTGGCTTGGCTCGCAGGGTTACCGTTTTCGCTAGGGGCGTTCATTGCGGGGGTGATTGCCGCCATCACCATGGGCTGGCTGAAGCGAAAATCAGGCCTTCGGGAGGATGCGGTGATCGGCATCGTGTTCACCAGTTGGTTCGCCCTCGGGCTGTTGCTTCTATCGCTCTTTCCCAGTCATTTGAATCTCAAGACCATCATCTTGGGTAACATCCTGGCTATCTCGGATCCTGATATTCTACAGGTTGTGGTGATTGCGGGGATATCGATCCTGGTTCTCGCCCTGAAGTGGCGTGATTTGCTGCTGTATTGTTTTGATGAGGCTCATGCTCGCTCTCTCGGCATGAACACCAGCTTTTTGCACTTCCTGCTTCTCGCTTTGCTTTCAGCTACCGCGGTCGCTGCTCTGCAAACGGTGGGTGCCTGTCTTGTGGTGGCGATGCTGGTCACTCCCGGAGCCACCGCCTATCTGCTGACGGATCGTTTTGGTCGTATGCTAGGCATGGCGACCGCGATTGGGGCGGGGTGCAGCGTTCTTGGGGCATACCTCAGCTACTTCATCAATGGCAGCACCGGTGGCTGCATCGTGGTGCTGCAAACGCTGGTGTTCTTGCTGGCACTTGTTTTTGCGCCGAAGCATGGCCTTCTCGCCTCACGTCGGATCCGTCGCTTAGCTGCATCGAACCTCGCATGAACTGGCTCGCTCCCTTTCAGTATCCATTCATGGTTGAGGCACTGCTGATCAGTGCGCTGGTCGGCATCGTCTGTGCGGTCTTTTCTTGCTACCTTGTTCTCAAAGGCTGGTCGCTCATGGGAGACGCCATTTCTCATGCTGTGCTTCCCGGTATCGTATTGGCTTATCTCTGTGGCCTTCCCTTGGCTGTGGGCGCCTTTGCTGCCGGTTTGATTTGTGCCATGAGCATCGGTTGGATCAAAAGCAGCACACGCATCAAAGAAGACACCGTCATGGGCATCGTCTTCACTGGCATGTTCGCTCTTGGGCTTGTCTTGTTCACCAAAGTTCAAACGGAGGCGCATTTGAATCATATTTTGTTTGGCAATCTTCTCGGCATCGAGCGTGAAGATCTCATCCAGACCGTGGTGGTCTCGTTCCTCACGCTCGCCATGGTCTTGATCTTGAGGAAAGACCTTATGCTCTTCTGCTTCGATCCCGCCCATGCACGGGCCATCGGGCTCAGCACGGTCATACTTCATTACCTGCTGCTCGCGTTGCTCTCGGGAACCATTGTCGCCTCCATGCAGGCGGTTGGCATTTTGCTCGTCGTGGCCATGCTCGTCACCCCTGGGTGCACGGCTCGATTGCTCTGCCATCGTCTTGATCGCATGCTTGTCCTTGCCACGCTGTCGTCAGTCATCGCCTCTTGCCTGGGGGTTTACGTCAGCTTTTTCATCAATGGCTCCACGGGAGCCTGCATCGTGCTGGCTCAGAGCTTTTTGTTTGCGCTCGCCTTTGTTTGGCGAGGCCGTCAGAGCAAGCGAACCACTGCTTTGAATTAGGGGGCTACCTTCTTCTTGCCTTTTCCGGGACCTTTTTTAGCAGCCAGCGGGGCCACCATTTGTCCCGGGCGTGGCAGTTCTGCCTTTCGCTTGTCCCACTCGGGATTCAGCGTGGCTTCACGGATCACGAGGTTTCGAAAGGCAACGCTCTGCCCGCCCACGGTAAACCCTGGTGCTGCCTTCATTTGCGAAAACAAGGCATCGCTACCCCAGGCCGCCATGTCATCGACCTGGCCCGTCATCGCATCGCCGACCATCTCCAGGCGAACTTTGTGCCAAACGCCAGGAGCAAGCTCAGCCGAAAAACGAGCAAAGACGACCGCCTTGTCCGGCCCCTCATGATCATGATCATCCCGCTGGATCGTCACGGATTTCGGCGTCAGGTTGATCCTCGCCATATGATCCTTCACTGCATTGATGGACAGGCTGGTGCTACGGGCACCTTGCCACTGGAACTCATATTCGATGATGAAGTCTTTGAGCTGAACTGGGAGGCGAATCACAGCCCCGTGCTTGTCTTCTGGGCGTTCGGCTCCCAGCCATGCCCCGTTGGACAGTTCCCATTTTCCCTTCGCTGCTCGCCAGGGGGCTCCTGGCGTCGTCTCCAGTTTTGATTCGTGCAGAATTTTTCCAGGCAAAGCGAGTAGCGGACGAGGTTCACCCGCTTGAGCACAGGTTAGCAGAAACAGAAAACAGGAAAAAAGGCGCTTCATGGTCGCTCCGAAACGCACAAGAAAAGAGCAGCTTGCTTAAAAATTCTAAGTTTCCTGTGAACAAATGACGCGTAGTTTCGACTAATTACCCGTTCACCAACACTTAACCCCTTCATGAAACACATCACTCTCTCGTTGATTGCCATTCTTGGTCTTTCTTCCTGCGCCACTGGCCCTAATGCTCAAACCGGATCTGTCATGGGAGCCCTCGGTGGAGCTGCCATCGGCGGTATCATTGGGAACCAAAGCGGACGCGGTCTGGAAGGAGCAGCCATCGGCGCTGGCCTTGGCGCTCTAGGTGGCAATGCTATCGGTAACTCGCAGGATCAACGCAATGCGGCAAACCAGAATCAGCAAGGCTACTACCCCCATCCTCAGCATCGTCAGCCTGCCGGTTACTACCCGAACGGACAGCCTTATTACCGCTAAAATGTGCAGTTCTTGGTTTGATGCCAAGAGCCTTCAGATCACCCGCTTCCCTTCATTCTTCGAGGAATGATCTACATGGAAGCGGGTTTTTTGTGCTCAATGGATTCCTCAACGCGCTCACAGGCGTCCAAGAGACTTAGCCTTAATGCATCAAGAAAGTTAAGGCGCAGTGCAAGTGTCGCTGAGCGAGATGTACGATGGGTTCAGCTCGGCATCATGTTCCATTTTGATGGCAGGGTGAAGGACGCCTCGTAGCCATGAAGGCCAGCCCCCTCGGCTAGGACCTCAGCGTGCGAGCAGTTCCTGACCTCGGTGAATCACTCGCTCGACCATCCCTCGAAGGGGCTTGTCGAGGAAGGGGGTGTTGATGCTCTTCGATTTCATGAACTCGCGTGTGAAGAGGGTCTCGCGGTCGGGATTGAACACGATGAATTCAGCGATGCCACCTTCGACGATAGGTACGGGCGGTAGCTTCATGAGACGGCGCGGCTCGGCGGAGTAACGACGTACGATCAATCCCCAGTCGAGCAGGCCCTTCGAGATGAAGTAGTGGTAGAGGCTGGGGAGAGCCGTTTCGAGCCCGGTGATGCCAAACGGGGCACTGCTGAAGTCTTGGTTTTTCTCGAATGGGGTGTGCGGCGCGTGATCGGTCGCGATGACATCAAACCAACCCTCTCGAAGGCCCTGCAGCAGAGCGGCATTGTCCTCCGCGGTGCGCAGTGGTGGGTTCATTTTGTAGTTTGTGTCGTAGTTGCCCACGTCCTCGTGGTTAAAAATGAGGTGGTGCGGGGCAATCTCGCAGCTCACGCGGATGCCGCGATCTTTGGCCCGCTTGATCGTGCGCATGCCTTCGGCGGTGGTCACGTGCTGGATGTTGAGATGCACGCCGGTGAACTCGGCCAGTCGGATGTCGCGAGAGATGCAGATTTCCTCGCTGATGCTGGGGATGCCAGGAAGTCCCAAGGCGTAACTCACTTTGCCCTCATGCATGCAGCCTTTGCCACTCAATTCCTTCACTTCACAATGACTGGCCAGAGGCAGATCGTGGTCTCGGGCATACTCCATGGCGCGGCGAAGCACCTGGGGATTGTCCACGGGAAAACCATCGTCCGTGAGCAGGACCGCGCCAGCGGCTTTCATGCCCGCGATGCCGGCGAGTTCTTCGCCTTTGCGTCCCTTCGTGATGGCCCCTGAGGTGTAAATGCCGCTGCCGATGCGTGTGCGACGTGCGCTTTCGAGCACGGTTCTGACGATGCCTGCGCTGTCGATGGCTGGTGCGGTGTTCGGCATCATGACAAAACCGGTGACACCACCGTTGATGGCGGCTTCGGCACAAGTAGCGATGTTCTCTTTGTCCTCCTGACCGGGTTCCCGGGCGTGCACGTGGATGTCAAACATCGCCGGCATCAGCAGTCGGCCCTGGCAGTCGATCACTTCGCAGTCGGTTACGCCGGTGATTTGTGGGGCGACTCCGATGATTTTTTCACCCTCCACCAGGACGTCTCCGAGTTCGAGTTTGGGGCTGTCTTCCGTGGCAATCTGGGCTTGGCGATAAAGGCGTTTCATGAAAGGTTAAGCATGATGCAGTGCTGAAGATGAGGGTCAAGGAAGCAGCGGTTCGGTGAGAGGATTCACCCGATCATCTCCCGAAACTCCGCCTCGCTGAGCACCTTCACGCCGAGCTTCGCGGCCTTGTCGAGCTTGCTGCCAGCATCGGCACCAGCGAGGAGGTAGGTGGTTTTGCCACTCACGCTGCCACTGACCTTGCCGCCGTGGCTGCGGATGATGTCGGCGATGGTTTCGCGTTCTTGGCTGAGCGCGCCGGTGATGACCCAGGTGGTGCCAGCGAGTTTGTCGCTGGCGGCTTCGACGGCTTTTTGCACGAAATTGAGGCCGGAGGCACGCAGACGGTCGAGGAGCTGAATGTTCGACTCGTCGCGGAACCAGGCGTGGATGCTCACGGCAACGATTTCGCCGATATCGGGGCATTGCATGAGTTCCTCGACGCTGGCCTTCGCCACGGCGTCGATGCCGCCGAAGTGCTCCAGCAGCTTGCGAGCGCCGCCCGCGCCGACATGCAGGATACCGAGGCCGAAGACAAGTCGCCATGGATCCTGCTGCTTGCTGGTCTCGATGGCCTTGAGGTAGTTGTCGATGCTCTTCGTGCCGACTCGCTCCAAGCGTGCGAGGAGTAGTTCGTTGAGCGCATACAAATCAGCGACATCGCCGACGAGTCGCAGATCGACGAGCTGGGCCACAACGCTCTCGCCGAGACCGCTGATGTCCATGGCGGCACGGCTCACGAAGTGCTCGATGCGTCGCTTCACGACCTCCGGGCATTTCGGATTCGGACAACGAATGACGACCTGTTCTTCATCGCGATGCACGCCGCTGCCGCAGATGGGGCAATGCGTGGGCGGTCTGATGAGCAGCTCGTTGCCATCGCGTTTCTCAGTTTTCACGCTGACGACTGCGGGAATGATCTCACCTGCTTTTTCGATGATGACGCGATCACCCACACGGATGTCCTTGCGCTCGATCTCCTCAAAGTTGTGTAGCGTGGCATTGCTCACCGTGCTGCCGCTGACAAAGACAGGTTCCAATCGTGCCACCGGCGTCAAAGCGCCCGTGCGGCCCACCTGAATGTCCACGGCGAGGATCTTGGTCTCCGCCTGCTCCGGCTGGTATTTGTAGGCGATGGCCCAGCGCGGGGCCTTGCTCGTCACACCGAGCTCACGCTGATCGGCGAAGGCGTTCACCTTGATCACCGCGCCGTCGGTTTCATACGGCAGGACTTTGCGCTGCTCATCAAGCTCTCGGATGGCCGTCAACAAACCTTCCGCGCTGTCGGCCTGCCACAGCAGGCTCGATTTCGGCAAGCCGGCGGCTTCGAGGAGCTTGCGCACGTCGTTTTGCGATTCGATCGGCAGGCCACTGGCATCGGCGAGGCCGTAAAAAACGATGTCGAGCGGGCGCTTCGCCACGATCTTTGAATCGAGCAGCTTCAGCGTGCCCGCGGTGGAGTTGCGTGGGTTGGCAAAGAGCGATTCACCGGCCTCCTCACGCTCCTGATTGAGCTTCGCGAAGCCCGCTTTCGGCATGAAGACTTCGCCACGCACCTCGAAGGTCTGCGGACCGTCTTTCGGAAGACGCAGCGGGAGCGTCTTGATCGTCTTGAGGTTGTTCGTGACATCATCGCCCGTGGTGCCATCGCCGCGTGTGACGCCATGTTTGAGCACGCCATCCTCATAACGCACGCTGATGGCCACGCCATCCACCTTTGGCTCGATGACGCAGGCCACGGATCCACGACCGAGACCCTTTTGCACGCGGGCAAAGAAGGCCGTGAGCTCCTCCTCGGAGTAGGTGTTGTCGAGGCTCATCATCGGCACGGCGTGGCGAATCTGCGTGAATCCTTCCAGGGCCGCGCCACCGACGCGTTGAGTGGGCGAATCCGGAGTGAGCAGATCATGGAACTGTGCCTCGATGTCTTGCAACTCGCGCAGCAGCCCATCGAACTCCTTGTCCGAGATCACGGGCCGCGCCTCGACATAGTAAAGTCGGTTGTGGCGGTGCAGTTCAGCCCTGAGAAAGGCGGCGCGGGCGGCGGCTTCGGCGTGAGTCATGTCTTGTTACTGGCACAGAGCACGGGCAGTGCAAGAGCGGCCCGCAGAGAGCCCTTTGGTCTGCTTGGGTTCACTGATCCATTGAATGGGCGCGGTTTGGCGTCGTGGGGCTGTGGTGGCTGGTTTATCGCAGATTGACGGCACCGCCATCAATCGGGTAGGAACTGCCCGTGATGAATGCGGCCTCATCGCTGCAAAGGTAGGCGGCGAGCGCTGCGATTTCATCGGGTTTGGCCATGCGGCCGATGGGCTGGGCAGCGCTGAGTTTTTCAAACATCTCCTGCTCTCGACCTGGGTAGTTCGCAGCCAGGTAGCCATCCACAAAAGGCGTGTGTACCCGAGCGGGGCAGATGCAGTTGCAGCGAATGCCTTGCTGGATGAAATCCTTGGCAATCGAGTAAGTCATGGTCAGCACCGCCCCTTTGGTCATGGAGTAGGCAAAACGTTCGGCTAAGCCGATCTGGGCAGCGATGCTACACAGGTTCAGCACCACGCCGCCACCTTGGATTACCATGCGCTCGACCGCCGCTTGAGCGCAGTTGAACACACCCTTGATGTTCACGCGGTAGAGCCGATCCAGATCGGCCTCCTGGGTCGTTAGCAGGGTGCCGATGTGCGCGATGCCAGCATTGTTCACCAGAATGTCCAGGCGCGGGTGACGCGTGGCGATGTCAGCAAAGAGCATTTTCACGGCAGCATGGTCGCCCACATCCACCGCGTTCGCGTGCGCACGACCCCCAGCGGCGATGATTTCATCCACGGTGTTTTGGGCGGCTTCCTGCTTGAGGTCCACGACCTCGACCTGGGCTCCTTGGTGGGCAAAGAGGCGTGCGACAGCTTGGCCTATGCCAGAGCCTGCTCCTGTGACAATAGCGGTTTTTTTAGCGAGGGAGAACATGGGGTTGGGGACTTGAGTGGATGGGTTGGTCAAGGCCCGACACGTGCCGAAGCACGGCGGGGAAATCAAGGGTTGGTGTAAAGGGTCGAAAGCTCGCGAAGCAGCTTTTCCAGCGCTTCATAGTAGGGGGTCTCGGTCATCTGTGAACGCTTCGCTTTCAGGTCGTCGAGCTGCAGCTCCAGCTTATCGCGTTGCTTGCGAGCTAGCTCGGAGAGCCGTTTTTCATCCTCGCTCAAAACAAGCGCGATCTGGCCTGCGCGGCGACCATCCTTGGCCTGAGTCGGATGCGTGCTAAAGATTTCCGCACGAGTGCCGGTGCCATCGCCATCATCCTCCAGCAGCGAATGTTCAGTCGCGATACGTTCTGCCTTTTCATAAAACTCGGTCACGGCGCGGCCGCCATATCGAAAGGCCTCTAGCACCGTCACCTGTCGGTCCTGATCCAAGTCAGCTGCGAGATCACCTGCGATGGCTTGGGCAAAGAATTCGCCAAAGCGAGCATAGTAAACTTCATCTGCACTCTTGGTGCCAGTGACGATGATGCGATCCTTGCCTGCCATGGCAGGAAGAAAACCTGCGCTTGAAGAGCCGCCGTGAAGCATAACTAACTCTTGCTTCAATGACTGGCACCATTCCGCTAGCTGAGTCGGGGTTAAATCAGGGCCGCGTAGATTGAACTTGGCCTCACGGCCATCGTAGCTGCCATGGCCCACGAAGACCAACCAAAGCTGCCCTTGCGTTACTGTGCTGGCTTGGCGGAGGCGTGCCTTCAATTCTTCCGCGGCGCGGTCATTGTTGCCGATTTCGCTGAGCGTGATTTCTGCTTTGGCGCAGGCTTGCCGCCAGATCTCGGCCTGGGCTCTGAATGAGGCCTCATACTCAGTCGTTCCTGGCGCACCCACCACCAGCACCAGTTCAGCTCTACGCTTCCTGGTGGTTGCCTCCTGGCCGAAAGATGCTCCGGTCAGCAGGCCCAGTCCCAGCATGATCGTTGCGGTGAGAAGTGCCCTCATGCTAGCCCTCCTTTCCGGCGCAGAAACCATTCGCTTCCGAGCAACATGAGCAGGGCTACAAAGATCCAGGGCGAGTGCCACAACGGGGCCGTGATGGTCTCTTCCACGGGGGGGCGGATGTTTTTCAAAAGCTCCGGTAGTCGTGATAGATCGGTCAAGTTCAGCACCTGACCGCCACTGGTTTTGGCCATCTGCTCTGCCCACCCTCGCCCTGGGGTCAGGTCCGCCAATTCAGCGGCGAGTGGATCATGCACCCAGCCGGTTTGGCGGCTTTGTGTCGCTGAGGTAGGTGCAGACTCGGCCACTGCCACTGCGGGTTGAGTTTGAGCTTCGAGCCGATAGGCGCCGGGTGTGCGTGGGTAGTAGTCGGTTTCGTAGAGACCAGGTTCCTTCAGGCTAGGTTCAGCGAACAGCTCGCTGCGCTTTCCGTCGGGCGTCGTGATTTCCATCCGCACCATGGCATCATCTTGAGGGAAAAAGGCCGCATCACGCAGCCGCACCTCGATCTTCATCCGGTCGCCATCGGTGTGCGATGTGACTTGCATTGGGTTAGGTGTGTCGGCGACTAGCGCCCGAAGCATTTGTCGCCAGGCTTTGTCAAGATCACGCCTTGCCGCCTCATCCTGCATGCCCCAGCGCCAAAGGTCGGCGATCAGCACCGCCATCACCCGCCCCTCGCCGAAGCGCTGCGTTACCCAGGCGGGTAGGCTGCGATCATCCGAAGTTCTCACCGTCGCCAGCACGCTGGCTCCTGGCTTGATGGAAGAAGTCTGATTCACCGCATAAAAGCCCGTCATCTGCGACATTCGTTGCTCATCGCTTGTCCGGTCTTGGCGTAGCCGTGTCCAGGCCTCCAGCCAGCCTTCGCGTGAGAGTTCGAGTCGCGCATTTTCCACCGCTGGATCGCTGGAACGGCGGTCGAGATACACGGGCATCATGCGTCCCACGGGAGTGCCTTCGTAGCCGCCATGCTGGTAGCATTCCTGTCCGCCGAGCGTGAGCAAAGCCCCGCCACGTTCGCTGACGAAGCGCTCGATCAGGTTCATCTGCTCCTGACTGAAAAAGTCGGCTTCCACGTCATCCAGAATGATGGCATGATATTCACCGAAGAGCTGCTCTGCGGTTTTGGGAAAGCCCTCTGCTAGCTCTTTTGCGTCCTTGGTGCCAAGGCGGATCAGCACAGGTTGGTCGTAGCGCTGTGCGTTGGCTTGATCGCCAAAACCACGAAACAGTGGATTGCTGCTTTCGCCCGTGCGGCCACGCCATTCGAACTTGGGCTCGCGCTTGGCGATACGGATGAGCGCAGGCAGCTGTACTTCTGGATCTTCTGCCAGCGCACGGCGCATGAATTTGTAATCCCAGTTTGGCCGCCCGGCCACATAAAGCACGCGGTAGGGGCCGCCGCCGCGATCGACCTTCACATGGCGTTCGTTGTTGGCGAGCGTGGCTTCTCGCACGGGGGCCTTTCTGTCTTTCTGGCCCCCTTGGCCAGCCGGCTCTGTTTCACGGACCTGCACTCGATAAAAACTCACGCCTGGTTTGGCCGCTTGCAGCTTCAGGCGCAGCGTCCGCGATTCCTGATCTTGCGACAGATGGACAGTTTCACGTGTGGCGATTTTTCCCTCGCTATCCAGCACGACGACCTCTAGCTCTCGGTTCACAAAGCCGATGGCCTCGATTCGCGTCGTGATCGTCACGGGCGTATCTTCAAAGGCGGTCTGCGCGACTGAAGTCTCCAGTAGGCGGAGATCGGGCGTTGGGGCCTGCTCACCCACCAGCACTGGAAAAATGGGCACTTGGCGTGCATCAGCCGCCCGCTTCAGAGCACCACGATCCGTGGGCTGACCATCCGTCACGACCACCACCGCGGCGACGGATGGGCTGCGACTCACCATAGCCAGGGCTGATTCCAGCCGTGTGGCCGAGGCGGCGAACTTTAGCTCCGAAAAATTCGTCACGGACCGCAGCTCGGTGCCCATGGAGTGAAGCTTGAGTCGGAAAAGTCGCTCCAATTCATTCATCCAACCGGGTTGATCTTCTCCTGAGCGACCCAGGGCTGTTTGCACTGCATGCGATCGCGGTTTTCCATCCTCAAGTTCGGCCACTGAGAGGGAGGCACTATCATCGACCAAGATGACCACCTCGTTTTCACCGCTTTTTGGCAATCGCCGAGACATCATGGGATCCGCCAAGCAGGACAGGAGCAAGGCCCAGGTCGCCGTTTTACAAAACAGGGCGCCCAGACGCAGCCGCGCGTGCCCTGGGGCGCGCTGATAGCCTTTTGCCAGATAGCCTACCACCAAGGCCAGCAAGAGGCCGGCCAGCCAAAGGCGATCAGGGTGCTGAAAGGTGAGTGTGGTCAAGCAGTAGGGCGGGGTGGAAGCAGGAGGAGTAGCGTCGCGAGCGTAACGTCAGTTCCCATAACGGCATTCATCGGAAGCATCCTTCCAGCTTTGCCGTAGCCCATGGCAAAGTGCTGCAAGGATAGGCGTTTCTTGCAGCTTCAAGTTCAAAGCAGCACGATCGACGTTGACTCAAAGGCCATCGGCAATCTGGGCTTCAGGGATCAAGCTGACTCAGCGAGCCCTGAATGCAGGCTTACCTGCACGGTGTGCATTTTTAAGGTTGTCTGTGGGGCGTGTTCCTCTCAAGTGCAGGCATGACACGCCGAGAAGCCTGGATCGCTCTGAATCTGATTCCCCAGATCGGCCCTGTGCGTGTGCGGAAGCTCTTGGACCGTTTTGGAACACCCGAGGCGATCCTAGCGGCCAAGGCCTCCGAACTGCGCTCGGTGGAAGGCTTTGGCGAAAGCCAGGCACAAAACCTAGCGCAGTGGGAAAGTCAGGTCGATCTAGCTCTGGAGCTGCGCAAGATCGAGCAGCGTGGCCTTTCGATCTTGACTCAAGAAGATGAGCTCTACCCGGCCTCACTGCGCACCATCTACGATCCACCGCTGGTGCTTTACGTGTGCGGAGAGCTGACGCCACGTGACCATCACGCGATTGGCGTCGTGGGTAGCCGACATGCGACCCTCTATGGCATGAATGCAGCGAAGAAGTTGAGCTTTCAGATCGCTCATTCAGGCTTCACCGTGATCAGTGGCTTGGCGCGTGGCATCGACACCACGGCGCACGAGGCGGCGCTGGCTGCCAAAGGCCGGACGGTGGCGGTGATTGGCTCTGGCATTGGCAAACTCTACCCGCCCGAAAATCAGGCGCTCGCGGAGAGGATCGCGGCGAATGGAGCGGTGGTCAGCGAATACCCGGTGGATCGCATCGCCGATCGGCAGACCTTTCCCTACCGCAACCGCATCGTGGCTGGCTGGAGCAGCGGCTTGCTGGTGGTCGAGGCTCCGCTGAAGAGTGGATCGCTCATCACCGCTCAGCAGGCCTCCGAGCAAGGGCGCACGGTCTATGCGGTGCCCGGTCCGATTGACCGCCCAACCTCAGCGGGCTGCAATCGATTGATTCAGCAGGGAGCGAAGCTGGTCATGGATGGAGCGGACGTGCTGGATGATCTGATGTGCCTCTTTCCCACGGCGCCCCAAGCACCCGATGTGCAGCCCGTGCGTGCGCCGGTGCCTTTGCAGTTGGATGAAGAGATCTTGCTCAAGAGCATCGATCATCAGGAAAAGCATGTCGATGAGTTGATCGCTGCCTCCGGGCTGACTCCAGCCACGGTGAATGTCACGCTGATGCGCCTGGAAATGAAGCGACTCATCCGCCCCTTGCCCGGTCGGCGCTATGTTCGATTGGTCTAGGCATCACAGGCTGCGCACCATCGTCAGCGCTTCTTGCAGCTGCTTGAAGCCGGCGCGCTCGGTGAGGCGCGGGAATTTGCCGTTGATCATGACGTAGCCGCCGTTGCGAGAGAGGATGAGCTTGCGGTCCTTGATCTCGATCTCGTTGATCCCTGCATGGGCAGCCGCCAGTCGGAGCGCCGCGCAGGCCAGCAGGTTCTGCACAGGGTAGGGCAGCTTGTCGCCGTATTGGTCGCGCCATTGAGCTTCGAGTTCATCCAGCTCCTTGCGTGTCATCACCTCGCCCAACTGACGGTAAGCTGTGATCCTCAGGCGGGTGTCTTCGATGAAGCTGGAGGGCAGGAAGGCTCCGGTGGCACCTTTTTCCGCCTGCGTCATCAGGGCTTCGCTCTGTACCAGGAAGTCCGCGCGCAGGGCGACATCGACCGGGCGTGGCACACGGCGGCCCTGCATGCGGCCCACGGCTTGCTTCAGCATCTGGCAGTACATGTCAAAGCCCACGGCGGCAATGTGTCCGCTCTGCTCGGTGCCGAGCAGATTGCCCGCGCCTCGGATCTCCAGATCGCGCAGCGCTATTTTGAAGCCGCTGCCGAGGCCCGTGTATTGCTTGATGGCATTCACCCGCTTGCGGGCATCGCCCGCCGTCACGGCATCGCGTGGCAAAAGCAGGTAGGCATGGGCCTGCTGACCACCCCGGCCGACACGACCGCGGAGCTGGTAGAGATCGGCGAGGCCAAAACGGTCGGCACGGTCGATGATGATGGTGTTGGCGTTTGGAATATCGACACCGCTTTCGATGATGGTGGTGCAGACCAGCACATCCGCCTCACCATCGACGAACTTGTGCATCACCTCTTCGAGGATCTCCTCATCCATCTGGCCATGCCCGACGATGACGCGAGCCTGAGGGCAAAGTTCACGAATGCGCATCGCGGTTGTTTCGATGGTCATGACACGATTGTGCAGCAGGAAAACCTGACCGCCACGGTCCAGCTCAGCGTCGATGGCCTGCTTGATCACGCGCTCGTCATACGGCGTGATGATGGTGCCCACGGCCTGCTTGTTCGGCGGTGGTGTTTCGATGGTGCTCATGTCCCTCATGCCCATGAGAGCGAGGTAAAGCGTGCGCGGGATCGGGGTGGCGCTGAGCGTGAGCACGTCCACGAGGCGGAACAGCTCCTTGAACTTTTCCTTATGCTTCACGCCGAAGCGCTGCTCTTCATCAATGACCACGAGGCCGAGATCCTTGAAGCGCACATCTTTGGAAATGACCCGATGGGTGCCCACCACGATGTCCACGGTGCCTTCGCGCACGCCTTGCAGGATCTTTTTTTCGCGGTTCTTCGGCGTCAGTCGGCAGAGCATCTCCACCGTCACGGGGAATTCGCTCATGCGTTCGCGGATGTTCTGCCAGTGCTGGCGCGCGAGCACGGTCGTCGGTACCAGGATGGCGACTTGCTTGCCGCCCATCACGGCTTTGAAGGCAGCGCGAATGGCGACCTCGGTTTTGCCAAAACCCACGTCCGCGCAGAGTAGGCGATCCATGGGCTTCTCCGTTTCCATGTCGCGTTTGATCTCCTCCACGCAGCGCAGCTGGTCGGGGGTTTCGCGATACAGGAAGGATTGCTCAAACTCGACCTGCCACTTCGTGTCGGGCGCATGGGCGAAGCCCTTCACGCTGCGCCGCTCGGCGCTGATGCTGAGCATCTTCGCGGCGAATTCCTCAACGCTTTTTTCGGCGGTCTTGCGCGTCTTTTGCCAGCTGCTGCCCCCTAGCTTGCTCAAGGCGGGGGCACGCCCGCCGACTCCGACGTAGCGACTGACCATGTGCGCCTGCACGACAGGCACGAAGAGCTTGGCCTCATCGGCATAATGCAGCACGAGCACCTCTTCTTTTCTGCCGCCCGGTGTTGTGCGCGTCTCCACGCCAGCGAAGCGACCGATGCCATGCTCCGAGTGCACGACGAGGTCGCCATCGCGCAGCTCACTGAGCATGTCGCGGGCTTTGCGCAGGTTTTCAGGATCAGCGAGCTTGGAGCCACGGGATCGACGGGAGACCTGATGGCGTCCAAAAATCTCCGCTCCCGTCAGCACCGCCAGCTTCGCCGCAGGCACCGTGAAGCCGCGATAAAGCAGGCCAAGCGTGGCGTGAAACGAACTCTCAAATCCGTGGCTCGGGGTGTCACTTTGCGACTCCGAACGAACTTGGAAGTTCGTTGGGCTCAGCTCCGCGAACCTCTCCCGCTCGGCTTCATTGTGAAAGAAGACGATGACCTGCCAGCCGAGCTTTTGCCATTCGGCCACCTGCATCTCGAACTGCTTCCGCCGGGCTTCATGAAGCACAAAGTCGGAGGCATCGAACACGCCGAGGGGGTTCTCGTGGATTGCGGAATCAAAGTTCTCTGGGCCATCGGCAGGAACAGCGCCGATCAAAAGCTGCGCATCCACCTTCACCCCCAAGGCTTCATCGCCGATCAGCAAGACCAGGTCGTCGGGGCGCAGGTAATCGCGAACCTGACCTGATTCAGCGGCGCTATCGTTGAGCTGAAGGATCAAGCTCGCACGCTCCAGGCGCTTCACGGACGATTGGTTGTGCAGATCAAAAGCACGGATGGACTCGATCTCCTCGTCAAACCACTCGATGCGCAGCGGCTCCTCCGCCTGCCATGAGTAAAAGTCCACGAGTCCGCCGCGTCGGGCGAATTGGCCACGCTCGGTGACGACGGGAACACGGTCGTAACCGGCTTCACTCAGCTGCTCGATGAACTTTTCGATGTCCAGTTTTTGCCCGACTTCGATGGGGCGGCGCTGCTTTTCCAGCTCCCGCGCTGCAGGGGCGGTTTCGTTCAGGCTGTCCTGGCAGAGTAGGATCGCTCCAGACGTTGTCCCGGACCAGCGTTCGAGCACAGCGACACGTTCTGCCAGTAGATCCGGGTCGGGCAGGGCCTCCTCCCCGAAGCTCTGAGAGTGGCGCGGAAAGTAGAGGGCTGGGGTTTGCCAAACGATAAGTTCGGCCTGGATGCGATCCTGGGCTCGTGGATCGGGACACAGCACCCAGAGGCGACGCCGCATCTGACGCGCACGTGCCGCGACCAGAGCGACGCCAAAGCCATGCGCCTCAGCTGTGACATGGTCGAGATAGATCGGGGTCTCTCCTCCCAGCGCCTGGAGCTTGTCCTTGAATTCGCGCACCTGCATCACGGTGCGGACGAGGGCGTGGCATTCCACCTGTGCTTCTTCCGGGGGGGGAGGGGGGACAGCTTTCTTGGCGGGTGCGGCTGGCTTTTTGCGCGGGCGCACCGCTTTGGGGGGCAGGACCTTGTCTGAACTCAAAACGGAACCGTGGAAACGCACGGCAAGCTCATGAGGACGCGTTGAAGCCTGGATGCAAGAGAAGACCTTAGGCTGATGGGTGCCTCAGTCTGCTTGCGGCAGGCATTGCTCAAACAGTGCGTAGAATTCGTTTTCTTCTGCCGTCTCGCCATCAGCTTCCAGGATGCTTTTGATGACCGCACAGGCTTCCTTTTGTGCCTTTAGCGTGTCAAAGGCAGCCGCACGCTCCGTGAGGTAGTCGATCATGGAATCATCGCTCTCCGCAGCCTCTCGGGCGCGAGCGAAAGAGAGCTCGATGAAGTGCTGCTTTGGCAAGGTGGACTTCCAGCCTTTTTTCACAAAGGCTTGCTGGAGAAGGTCTTCCTCAGCCAGCGAGATATGCGCATCGGCATAAATCGACAAGGCTAGGAGATCAAAGAGGGCTTCGCGCTGAATTTGGGTCATTTTATTGAATACATCTGAACGGACATTCTGGCGGTTGTCGATGCTGAAAACGTCTTTGGATGTGCATGAATTAGTGCAAGGAATGCTTTTGGCAGAGCTGCATCTGCTCTTGAGAGCTGGCGAGAGCCGGTTAACGAAGCTGCACATGTCACGTCCGCTTCATCTGCCTGAACTTCTCTCTCCTGCTGGCAACTGGGAGTGTGCGCGAGCGGCAGTGGCCAATGGGGCTGATGCGATCTTCTTCGGCATGCCACGCTTCAATGCCCGAATGCGGGCGGACAACTTCACCGAGGAGGATCTTCCGGTCTTGATGCAGTTTCTGCACCAGCATGGCGTGAAGGGCTACTGCGCGCTGAATGTGCTGATTTTCACCGGTGAGCTGGAGGATGCGGTGCGCCAGCTTCAGCTCCTCGAGCAGGCGGGGGTGGATGCGGTCATCGTTCAGGATCTTGGGTTGGCGCGGCTGGTGAAGGCCTTAGCGCCTCGGCTGCGCCTTCATGCCAGCACGCAGATGACGATCACTTCGCCCGAAGGCCTGGAGCTCGCCAGCACGCTTGGCATTGACCAGGCGGTGTTGGCTCGGGAGCTGAGCCTTCGGGAGCTGGAGCGCTTCCAAGCCAACGATGCGCCGCATTTGCCGCTGGAGGTCTTTGTGCACGGCGCGCTTTGCGTGGCCTACAGCGGTCAGTGCCTGACCAGTGAGTCGCTTGGGCGCCGCAGTGCGAATCGGGGTGAGTGCGCGCAGGCCTGCCGGATGCCCTATGAAATGATCGTGGATGGAGAGCTGCGTGATCTGGGGGACAAACGCTACCTGCTGAGCCCGCAAGACCTTGCGGCCGTGCATGAAATCCCGCGCCTGATTGAGCTGGGCATCCGCAGTTTTAAGATCGAAGGGCGACTGAAAACACCCGAGTATGTGGCTGCGGTCACTCGGGTGTATCGCAAGGCCATCGACGCTGCTCTGGCAGATCAGGACGTGCAGCAGATCATCACGGATGAGGATTGGTATGAGCTGGAGATGACCTTTTCCCGTGGGCTTTTTTCCGGCTGGATGCATGGCGTGAATCACCAAAAGCTGGTCGGAGCCATGTATGGCAAAAAGCGTGGCTACTTCGTTGGCACCGTCTGTGCGGTGGAGCGCGATAGCGTGCAGTTGGATGCCGTGCCCGAGCATCTGAAGAACGGCGATGGCGTGGTCTTTGAGAACCTCGCTGACACGAATGATGAGCAAGGCGGACGCATCTACGGCATCCGCGGGCGCTGGATCGACTTCCAACGCGGACGTCTCAAGGCACAGCACCTTCGTCCGGGCATGAGGGTCTTCAAAACGGGCGACCAAGTGCTGGAAAACAAGCTGCGCCAGAGCTTCCAGGGCGAGATTCCGCTGCGCCGGAAGCAAGTGCTCAACCTGCGCGTCACCGGCAGGGCGGGGGAACCCCTGGTGCTGGAGGTGAAAGGAACGCCCGTGCAGGTGGCTTCCACCATGGCGCTAGAGATCGCGGCGAAGCGTCCCCTGACCCTGGACAGCCTGAGGGATCAGCTCGGGCGTTTGGGCGGCACAGCTTTTGAACTCGGTGACTTGGACGTGGTGCTGGAGGGCGAGGTCATCCTGCCCGTGAGTGAACTGAATCGGCTGCGGCGTGCCCTGGTGGATCGGCTTGCCTCAGCCTCTGAGCTGCCTGCCGAATCGGGTGCATCTCAGGTGGCGACATCGGCCATCACCTTGAGTTCGCTGCTGTCACCCCTGGCCACCGCGCATCAGGAAGCCCTCGCTACGGTCGTCGCTGAGCCCAGGCTGCTGGCGCTGTGCCGCAGTTTCGATCAGATTCAGGCAGCCATCGAGTGTGGGGTGACGCAGCTCTACGTGGATTTCGAGGACATCCGCCAGTATGCCGAGGCCGTTCGCCAGGTGCGCAGCGATGGCCGCGCGCAGATTTGGCTCGCGACACCGCGCATCCAGAAGTCCGGCGAAGCTGGTTTCTTCAAGCTCATCGAGCGCGCTGAGCCGCATGGGGTGTTGATTCGCAACCTGGGAGCCATCGCTTACTTTCGAGAGGTCGGCTTGCCAGTGACGGGGGATTTTTCTTTGAATGTCGCCAATCCCCTGACGGCAGAATTTTTGAAGCAAACGGGCCTACAACGGCTGACGATCAGCTACGACCTGAACGTGGAGCAAGTGCTGGATCTGCTGGCAGCGGCACCGCCCTCATGGTTTGAGATCACGCTGCATCAGCACATGCCGATGTTTCACATGGAGCACTGCGCCTTTGCGGCTTTCTTGAGCGAAGGTACCGACTTCACGAACTGCGGACGCCCCTGCGAGCATCACAAGGTGCGCCTGAGAGATCGTGTGGGCGTGGAGCATCCGCTGAAGGCGGACGTGGGCTGCCGAAACACGCTCTTCAACGCGGTGCCGCAGACCGGGGCACAGTTTTTCCCGGGTCTCATGCAGGCCGGTCTGCGCCACTATCGGGTCGAGCTGCTGGAGCAAGATCGCAGCGAGTCCCAAAAGATCCTGCAGACCTACCAAGCACTGCTGCGCGGCAGTCGGCGAGGCGAAGACATCTGGCGCGACCTGAAGGCGCAAAGTCAGCTCGGCGTCACCCGTGGCACGATGGCGGAGTTAACTTAATGGCTCACCACACGAGGCTCTTGGCGGGTGCTGTCCCGACTCCACCACCAGCTGGCCAGCAGCAGGGCGAGTAGCAATAGCATCCACAGCCTTGCCCAAGGATCAGGGCGCAGGACTTCATCGCTCTGACTGAGGCTCAGGCGAGTCAGGTCATTCTGCGCGCTGGCCTCGCGCAAATCGGCTTCACGCAGATCGGCAAAGCTGGCCGCTGCTTGGAGCAGGCGTCGATTCCCCTGCCAGACTTCAAAAAAGCCAGGCTCGGAAGGTGCCCGCAGCAGATGCGCCTGGGTCACGGGCCGACGTAGATTGACTGCCGCCTCGCGCGTGCGCAGCTCCAGATCTGGTGCCGTTGGGCCGCGTTCATGAGCCAGATTCAGGCGCTGGCGGGTGTCGTAGTTGGCCGCCTCTGGAGCGATTTTTTCTTGCCGCACTTGGCTGAGGAAACGGTGCAGCAAAATGGCCATGGCGGGCAGCTTCAGGGCATTGCTGCGGGTGAGGTCAAAGTGGCAAAACAGCTGCTGCGCCCCGGCTGGGTTGCGTCGCAGCGTGATCAGCGGACGCTTGCCCTGCCAGAGCAGCACGCGCTCGCGTTCGTCCTGCGGAATGATCATGCCCTCCGCGGCGAGCAGCGATTGCCAGTTCAGGCCTTCGATCAGCGGGTGAGCTTCGGCGACGACTTCGCCGCGCAGCCATGCGGGATGATCGCCTTTCGGCGGCGAGGCAAAGACAATGGCGTGCTGGTCGTCTTCCAGCGCGACACTCGGCGGCCAGACAAAGGCGCGCAGGTCTGCCTGGGCCAAGGACGTGGTGGCTTGAAAGCCTGGCAGCCGCTGCATCCACTCGCGCAGTTCGGCCGTGCCATCTGGCATCAGCGGGGCTGGCAAATGCAGGCTCAGGGGCTTCGGCTTCGGGCGCACCAGCGGCAGGGTATCGTCACGCGCAAAGGCATCCGGCTTCAGCCGCAGTCGCAGTTCCTCTTGGGGAGGAAAAGGGCCGCTCAGGGCATGAGTCGCGCCGGGGGCTAGGGTGATGCTTTGCCAGGCGGAGGTTCCTGTCCCTGCCTCGACTTGCCACTCGCGGGTTTGGGCCGTGCGGCTGGGATTGTGCAAAAGGGCGCGCCAGTGGAGTTGCCCTTCGCGCTCCTCCACGCGGGCTCCTGCCCAGCCGACGTTGGCCTTTTCGTGCCCCACCGCCACACACGTCGCCTGCCAGGGCAGAGGCTGCGGCGAGGTGTGATCCGTCACCAGCACCAGACTGCCCCGTGCGGTGACTAGTTCGCGGCCTGCCCGCAGGGCGGGAGAAACGTCGTGCACGCCCAGATCGGGCTGCCATCGGCTCAGGGCCGTGAGCAAGTCGGTGGCTGAGTCGCCGTGATAAAGGGCAGGTTGGCTGGGATCGGACACCAGCAGGGCGAGTTCAGCGCGCACCTGAGGCAGACGCAGGTTCAGCACCTCAGCCACGGCTTGCTCGGCCTCAGGTCGAAAGGCCGTCATGGAGGCCGAGCTATCCAGCACAAGGGCGAGTCGCTGCACCGCATCCGGATGCGCCCAGCGCGGCGCGGCAAGCAGCCAGGTCAGCACGAGCACGCTGAGCAGTTGCATCAGCAGGGGCAGGGAGGTGCGCAGCCGCTCAAACCGATGCCCGACCTCGGACTCTCGCCGCCAGGGTTGCAGCAGAAACAGTGTGGTGATGATCTGCCTCTGGCTGCGTCGTTGCAGGAAATGAATAGCCACCACGACGGGCAGTGCTGCGAGGCACCACAGAGCAGCGGGATGGGCAAAGGTCATGCGGATGCATCCGGTAAACCGGCTTTCCAAGCCTGCAACTGCGCTGGAGATCACGCACCTGAGGTTCGCGGGCTGTCGCTCTTGGTTTTCTGCGGCTTTCTAGTTTCGGTGACGGTAGCCTGTGCCACGTTCCGCATCATGCCAGATTTGCTGACTCTTGCTCGCGAAGCTGCCGGACGCGCTTATGCGCCCTATTCCGGCTTTCAGGTGGGCTGCGCGCTGCTGACCACCCAGGGCGAGTTTTTCACGGGCTGCAATGTGGAAAACGCCAGCTATGGCCTGACGATCTGCGCGGAGCGCGCGGCCATCTGCCAAGCCGTCGCGGCGGAAGGTCCTGGGATGAAGCTTGCTCAGATCGCGGTCATCTGCCTCCAGAGCGAGTTCCCTCCATGCGGCGCTTGTCGGCAGGTCATCGCAGAGTTTTCCCTGCCTGGGGGCGTCACGGAGGTGACTTGGGTGCAAAAAGGCACCGCGCTGACGCAGCCCATTTCAGCTCTGCTGCCCCACGCGTTTTCTTTACCCTAGCGCCGCCTCGGGCAGGGCAGGCGTCTAATCTCCATCGGCCACGGGCGGTCAGGATCCCTGCGGCGCTGCCTCTTCCCAGAGACGTCGGTAATGGTCCAGGCGTTCTTTGATCCGCCCCTCCAGGCCGTTCGTGGTCGGCTCGTAGTATTGCCGTCCGCCCTCCAGGCAGCGCTGCGGCACGAAGCTGCCTTCGTAGTTGTGGGGGTTCAGGTAGCCTTCGCCGTGGCCCAGGGTTTTGGCCCCGGCATAATGTTTGTCCCGAAGGTGTTTCGGCACGGGCAGGGTGCGGCCATGCTTCACATCCGACATCGCGGCACCGATGGCCTGGGTGGCGCTGTTGCTCTTCGGCGCGGTGGCCAAGTAAAGCACGGCATGGGACAGGATGAGCTGCGACTCAGGCATGCCGATGAATTCCACCGCCTGCTGGGCGGCAACGGCCACCCGGAGGGCATGGCTGTCCGCCAAGCCGATGTCCTCGCTGGCGGCGATGACGATGCGTCGGGCGATGAAGCGAATGTCTTCGCCCGCGTGCAGCATCTTTGCCAGCCAGTAGATGGCGGCATCGGGATCACTGGCGCGGATGGATTTGATGAAAGCGCTCGCCGTGTCGTAGTGCGCGTCGCCATCGCCATCATAGACTACGGTTTTTTGCTGCACGCTTTCTTCGGCGGCGGCGAGGTCGATGACGATGCGTCCGTCCGGTCCGGCTGGGGTGGAGAGCACGGCCAGCTCTAGGGCATTCAGGCACTTGCGCGCGTCGCCATCGCAGATCGTCGCTAGGTGCAGGCTTGCCTCAGGGCTGATGCTGGCCTTGCTTTGACCCAGGCCGCGTTCTTCATCAGCCAGTGCGCGTTCGATCAACGTTTGCAGCTCGGGGATGCCCAGCGGCTCTAGGGTAAAGACCTGTGAGCGACTGACCAGCGGGCTGTTCACATAAAAGAACGGGTTGTGCGTGGTCGCGCCGATGAAGCGCAGCGTACCGCGCTCGAGATGCGGCAGCAGCACGTCTTGCTGGGCTTTGTTGAAGCGATGGATTTCATCGACAAAAAGGATCGTGGATTGGCCATTGAGTTGGCGCAGACGTGCCGCGGCTTCAGCCTCTCGCCGAATGTCCGCCACGCTGCTCTCTACCCCGCTCAGCGTCACGAAGCGGGCACGGGTCTCATGGCCGATGATGCTGGCCAGGGTGGTTTTGCCCACACCCGGTGGCCCATAGAGCAGGATGGAGGAGAAACGATCCGCCAGGATCGCGCGACGCAGCAGCCGCCCTTCTCCCAAAATGTGCGCCTGCCCGGTGTATTCTGCTAGCGTCCGAGGCCGCATCCTCGCCGCGAGGGGCGCGCCAGGGTCCACCACCGTCCCGGAGGCAGGGGTCGAAGAGTCAGCGGCAAAGAGATCGTCAGGCATGGCGGCAGCCGAGTAGAGTGTCGAAGAAAACAGCCCCGTCATCTGCGGAGTTGCAGGGATCGGGGCTTCGTGAATTCGGGGGCTGAGCGTCACGCTGCGCTTTTTTCTGCGACCCTTTCGTTAGGGATTGCTCTGTGGCTGCGTTTCGCCCCATGTTGGTTTTCTTTTTCCGCTCATGAAGTTCTTCGTTTCCGCCTTTCTCGCGCTGGCCCTGAGTGGGTCAGCCCTCGCTGCTGATGCTGTTCAACTGACGCGCGTCTATGAAAAGCTGAGCACGCCTTGGCCGATCGCGCTGTTGGTGCCGCCCGATGGCAGTCAGCGTGAGTTCTTGGCATTGCAGCGCGGTCAGGTGCTGATTTTGCCAAAAGACGAGCAGGCCAGTGAGGCGAAGACCTTTCTGGACCTGAGTGCACGCGGCATGGAGGCGACGAATGGCAAGTTCGAGGAAGGGCTGAACGGCATGGCCTTTCACCCGAAGTTCGCGGAGAACGGGCTCTTTTACCTGTGCTACACGATGCAGAAACCCAAGCGATTGATCGTCACGGAGATGAAGGCCAGCGGTGACAAGGCCGACGAGACCAGCGAGCGCGTGCTGCTGGAGATCCCGCTGATCAACTGGAATCACCATGGTGGCAATCTGGTCTTCGGTCCCGATGGCTACCTTTACATCGGCGTGGGGGATACCTCGAAGCGCAACGATGAAAAGCGCATGGCGCAGCTGAATGCGGTGCTGGTCGGCAAGGTGCTGCGGATCGACGTGAATAGCCGCGGGTATCACAACGCGTATGGCATTCCGGCGGACAATCCCTTTGCGGATGGAGTCGATGCGCTGCCGCAGATCTACGCCTATGGCATTCGCAATCCTTGGGGCATGAGCTTTGACGCTCAAGGTCGCCTCTGGCTAGCGGACGTGGGTCAGGACCTGTGGGAGGAGATCAACTGGATCGAGAAAGGCGGCAACTACGGCTGGAGCTATCGCGAAGGAGCCCGGTCCTTCCCGCTGCGCACGGATGCACCGCCTGAAGGCGCGAAGCTGATCGACCCGATCTTTGAATACCACCACGGCGAAGGCCTGAGCATCACCGGTGGTCTCGTTTACACCGGCAAAGCTCTGCCGGAACTGGCGGGCAGCTACGTCTATGGCGATTTTGTCTTGGGCAAAATCTGGAGCCTGAAGCTGGATGACAGCGGCAAAGTGGCGGGCAACACCCTGCTGTACACCAGCCCGCAGACCCCGGCCGACAATCCGAAGAAAAAGCCGACGGTACTCGTGAAGCCCACGGCCTTTTGTGCCAATGCTTCCGGCGAGATGTTGGTGCTCGACTGGAATGGCGCGCTCTACCGGATGGGGAAATGAGGCTGCCCGAGGTGTCTTTGGATCGGCCTCGGGTGCTCTACCTCCGGGGTGGGGCGCTCGGTGACTTTATCCTGACGTTGCCTGTCATCCGCTACCTCAGGCAGGCAATGCCGAAGGCGCACCTGGAGGTCATGAGCCAGCGGGGTTGGGTGGATCTCGCCCTGAAGGCTGGCTTGGCGGATGCGGTGCGGCCGCTCGGCGATGTGCGGCTGGCGCGTTTCTTTGCCCGAGGCGGGCAGATCGACCCCGAGCTGGCCACCGAGATCGGTCGCTGCACGCTGGTGATCAGCCATCTCTACGACCCGGATGGCATCCTGCGGGAAAACATGCAGCGTGTCGGCGTGCGCACCTTTCTCCAGGCCCCACATCAGGTCCTGCCGGGGCAAGGTCATGCCTGCCAGCAGCTGGCGCGTCCGCTGGAGCAGTTGGCGCTTTTTCTGGAGGACAGCGATTGGCGAGCGCCGCTTTGGGCTCCCCGAACTCCGCAGCTGGGCACGGTCAAGCGCGTGGCCCTTCATCCCGGCAGTGGCTCGCTGACCAAAAACTGGCCGCTGGAGCGCTGGCTTGCCGTGGCGCAGGCCGTTCAGGCGCATCGTCCTGAGGTGGAGGTGGTCTTTCTCAGTGGCGAGGCTGAGGAAGAACGCGGTACCCTGCCGGCCGATCTACCTTTTCCCCGTTGGCATGGTGTGCCGCTGTCGGAGCTAGCCGAGCGCTTAGGCGGTTGCGCGCTATACCTGGGTCATGACAGCGGCGTTGGGCATCTAGCAGCAGCCTGTGGGCTGCCCTGCCTGCTGCTTTTTGGCCCCACCGATCCGGCGACCTGGGCTCCGCCCCAGGCCGGAGTGCGGGTGCTGCGGGCACCCGGCGGCGACCTGAACGGCCTGCCCGTGGAGGCGGTGCAGGACACGGCGCTGGCGCTGCTGGACGACTGTTTTTGCTGAAACTGAGACAAAAGCGCGGCTTGTGACGGAACGCTGACGTGCTAGAAGGCAGAGCTTATGGTTCCTCACACTGGCAAATTTCGCACCATTCTGATTCTCGGCGCCCCCGGCAGCGGCAAGGGCACTCAGGGCAAGGTCCTGGGCACGATCCCGCGTTTTCATCACCTAGCCTGTGGTGATGTCTTCCGCTCGCTGGATACCCGCACGCTCCTGGGGCAGAAGTTTGTGGAATACTCAAGCCGGGGAGAGCTCGTGCCTGATGACGTCACCGTGCAGCTCTGGCGGGCAAACATCAAGCAGCGGGTGGATAGCCACCAATTCAAGCCTGAGATCGACTTTCTGGTCCTGGATGGCATCCCGCGCAACGTGGAGCAGGCCAGGCTGATGGAGGAAGACATCGAAGTGCTGAAGGTCTTCCACCTGAGCTGCCCCGACCGCACGGAGCTGGCGCGCCGTCTGCGCAAGCGTGCGCTGAAGGACAACCGGTTTGATGACGCCAATGAGGCCGTGATCCAGCAGCGCTTCGCGACCTATGAGGCCGAGACGAAGCCAATCCTGGACTACTATCAGGATGAGCGCATCGTGAACATCGACGCCAGCCAGCCGCCCGCCAAGGTGCTTTACGACATCATCGGTGGAGTCATGACGCTCGATGCCTGGCGTGAGCTGGAGAAGATGAGAATCTAAAGCTGACGGTTTTCTCCCCTCTGTCCTTGGCTTTTCGTTCAACGCTACCATGCGCATTCTCTTCATCGGCACGGGTGACATCGGCCTGCCCTCCTTGGATTGGCTGCTGGCCTCGACCAAGCATGAGGTCGTGGGGGTCGTCACGCAGCCGGACAAGCCTGCCGGGCGGAAGCTGGTGATGACACCACCGGAGGTGAAGGTGCGCGCACTCGCCGCAGGCCTGACGGTGCTGCAGCCACCGAAAATTCGGCACATCGTGGAAGAGCTGCGCGCCTTTCAGGCGGATGTGGCCGTCGTCGTCGCCTACGGGCAGCTTTTGCCCAAAAGCGTACTGGAGGTGCCTCGGCTGGCCTGCCTGAACATTCACGCGTCTCTCTTGCCCCGGCATCGCGGTGCCTCGCCCATCCAGGCGGCCCTCCGTGAGGGCGATGCGGAGACGGGCGTGACCATCATGTTCATGGACGAGGGCCTCGACACAGGAGACATCCTGCGCATGGACGCGATGCCCATCCTGCCCACCGACACGGGAGGCACGTTGCATGACAAGCTGGCCCTCGCCGCACCCGCCAGCCTGGAAAAAGCATTGGACGACATCGCCAGCGGCCAACCACCGCGGATGCCGCAGGACAACGCCCGCGCCACCCACTGCGGCAAGCTGCGCCGCGAGGATGGTCGACTGGATTGGTCTCGCTCGGCGGTGGAGCTGGAGCGCCTGATCCGTGCCTACTCCCCCTGGCCAGGCACGAGCTGCTTGCTGCCGGGAGAAAAGCCTGCCGTGCTGAAGGTCCACCGAGCTTCCCTGCTGACCGGTGATGCCTGCCCTGTGCCCGGCACAGTCCTTTCGTCGGATGCCAAAGCCGGGCTCGTGGTGAGCTGCGGCGCGGGTTTGCTGCGACTGGACGAGGTGCAGGCGGAAGGGGGCAAACGCCTGCCTGCGGCGGATTTCCTCCGCGGTCATCCTCTGGCAGTGGGAACGCAGCTCGGCTAAGCCGTGAGGCTGTGGATTTCGCCATTTGCGCGCGGGGCCTGTCCCGTGCATCTCAGGGCATGAGATCTTACGGCAACGGCAAACGCAGCACCCGCATCATCAGCGGCCAGGAGGTGGCTCCACGCCGCAGCATGGGGCAGAATTTCCTGGTCGATGACAACCTCGCGCGTTGGATCGCGGATCAGATCGAGCCGGATGGCGCGCCCTTTGTGGTCGAGCCTGGGCCGGGCTTGGGGGCGATGACGCAGCACCTGGTGGGGCGGCCGCAGCAGCTCGTGCTCATTGAAAAAGACCACGCGCTCGCGCCCGAGCTGCAAAAGCGCTTCGAAGGCCGAGCAGACGTCACCGTGCTGCACGAGGACGCCACCCGCGTCAGCACGAAGGGCTGGTATCGCCACGGCGATGTGCGCGTCATCGGCAATCTGCCCTACTCGGTGGGCGGGGAGATTTTGAAGCACCTGCTCACGCCGCCGACGCCCGTCACCCGCGCCGTTTTCATGCTGCAAAAGGAGGTCTGCGACCGCCTCGCGGCCAAGGTCGGCCAGGACGGCTATGGCGCGCTGAGCCTGATGGTGCAGCGCGACTGGGACGTGGAAATGCTGCGCGTTGTGCCGCCGGAGGTCTTCAAACCGAAGCCGAAGGTGGACAGCGC
>CANNQP010000006.1 GCA_947507875.1 Verrucomicrobiaceae bacterium
ATTGCGAAACGCTGTCTGGGCTGAACCCCCAAGCCCAATCGCATTGTCGATATTTGTTGCTGCGTTGGTTGCAGTTTTTTTAAGTCATTGGTTTCTCAGACCCATATTTGCTCGTTTGTTCGCCGAACGGCCACCTTACCGAACAGAGACAAGAGAGGACGGTAAAACGGTCGTGACCTTCATGGATGAGCCAAAAGAGCCTCTGTTGTAGAGGCCAGGCCCCTCGGTGGATGCAACTGCCGAGAACGGGATAACGGGGTCACGGATAACGGGGTCAGGATAACGGGGTCAGGCTGCAACTGGCTGACAGATTGATCTCATAGGCCATCCTCGACCACAGAGTCCGTCATGTCAGGGAAGCGAGGAACGAGGCAGCGACGCACACGCCCATCAAACACCCGCCAGCGCAGCGGGGCCTCCCGAATCTCCAAAGCCTCGGTCTCACCACGGAATTCTCAGGGCCACAGGCCCGCTCGATACCAGCCTGGGCCAACGGCCCAGGAAACCAGTACGGCGACCGCCGGGTTAGTGGAGGGCTGAAAGCCCGACCGATGCTCCCAGCGCCCCGTGCATGGCTCGGGCCTTCAGCCCTCGGTCATGGCAAATTTGAGGTGGCTCAATACCTGGGGCTGATCGCCCCAGGCTGGGATGAATCGCGCCGTTGGCGCTCGATCAATGGCTCATGCAGAAGTAGGACGGACGTTCGGGGGCAGGCGAGCACTGGCTGAGCAGACTTATTCGGCCTTCCAGCAACCCGCGAAGCCCGTGACCCGCGAAGGCAGGCACCCCGGCCTAAACCGGTAAAACACCGCAGAGATCAGCTTGGAAGGGCCTTTTTCGACGGTGGGCCCAGTTGGGAAGCTGGAGAAGCGGCGTGCATCCAGGGGCCTCACGCGATGATCTCGCGGACGACGTGGCCGTGGACGTCGGTGAGGCGGAAGTCGCGGCCCGCGTAGCGGTAGGTGAGGCGTTCGTGGAAAAGCGGGTCAGGCTGCAACTGGCTGACTAAATGCCTTCCGCCATCCAATCACATCCCAATCCCTTCCGAAGTCAGTGCCCCGCACAGCAAGGCACGCCGGCCCACCCACGGTGCCTGCCGCCACCCCGCGTCCTCATCCCGGTGACCGCAAGCCGAAGGAAATGGTATCAGGACGCAACGGGCTGACGAACGTCATCCAGCGAGTCCAGGAGCCGCTGATATACTGTAGTGAGCGAATCGTCCGAGCCTTCCTTCCGCCTCCCAGCGGACACTTTTCCAGCATTCAGGCTACAGGGCTTCCGTTCTTGCCTTATTTCCGATATTGGGTATTATTTGGTCGTGATCGTTCATTTTGCCACCCAGCACACGGCTGCCTTGTTTGCGGGCAAGCCCATCAAAAGCGTGCCGCTGGCGCTGCAAGAAAGCGCCTTTCGCAAGCTGCGCCTGATGGATGCGGCTGTATCCGTCGCCAGCTTGCAGGCGGTGCCTTCCCTGCGTTGCAAAAAGCTTGGCGGGCAGAAAAAGGGGCAGCCTGAGCTTTGGAGCATCCGCGTGAACGACCAATGGCGCATCACTTTCACCTGCACCGAGCCTCCGCTCGAAATCCGCAACGCCGACTTCACAGACTACCATTGAGCCGTAGCCCCTCCTGAACCACGACCCACATTCATCCAACACACGTCATGAGCACCAAAGCCAAAAAGAACCTCCACCTCGCGCATCCTGGCGAGATGCTCCTGCTCGAATTTCTTGAGCCGGCTGGTGTCAGTCAGTATCGCCTTGCACAAGCCGCCGGCATCACGGTCAGTCGGATCAACGACTTGATCAAAGGGCGTCGCGGCATCACACCAGACACCGCCATCCGTCTCGGGGCCGCGCTGGGCACCGGACCCGAGCTGTGGCTCAATCTTCAACACGACTACGACATGCGGCTGGCAAAGGCGGAAAAGGGCGCTGAATACGCTGCCATCACCGTCATTCCTGAATTGCTGGCCGCCTGATCTCATTCAGAGGATCAGTGCGCAGATCAAGCCATGAAAACCTCCGAATTAAATGCCATTCATGCAGAGATCGCCGCGCTCCGCAGAGGCAAAACAGCACCCTCCCGTGCCTGGAAGCTCGAAAAGCAGCCAGATGGAAGCGTGCGCCGAACCGCCCTGAAACCCGAGGCAGTTCGCAAATTCAACGCTGACAAACAAGGGGCACGCATGGGCAGACAGGCGCAGGCAACTGGCTGACAGAATTGCTTCCACCCTCCAATCGCGTCCCAAGCCCCTCCGAAGCCCGTGACCCGCGAAGGCCGGCACCCAGGCCTAGACAGGTGAAACACCACCGCTCTGGAGCGCCGCGGAAGCCGCCGAAGGCGCTCGGGATCACCGCAGAGATGAGCTTTGAATGGAATTTCTCTGCGGTTATCCCACCTCTCGCGGTGTGCCCGGTTGGGAAGCTGGAGACGCCGCAAGCCCCGACCTCCCGACGTGCGGCGAGAACGGACGATTCTAACCGCTGATGAGACGCTGACCTGACGCTCATCCCATGCATATGTCTCTGAATTCATCAGCGTCATATCAGGGGTTCCAATCAGGGGAATGGCAACCAGGTGCAACTGACTGACCGACACTCTTCCGCCCTCCAATCGCGTCCCAAGTCTCTCCGAAGCCCGTGACCCGCGAAAGTAGGCACCCTGGCCCTGGCACTCCTGCGGCCACTGCGCTGCTTGTTACACTGCTTCCAGCGTTTTCATTCCCAGCATCCATCGCATCAGCGGCACATCGATAGCCACCAAGGCTCCGCTGGAGGTGCGCAGCACGTTTCCGCCGTGCGTGTCCGAGGCGACCAACTCGTCGAGCGGACGAAACCAAACGGTGTTCGCTCCCCAGCGGCGTTTCTCGAACCCAGATTCGGTGAAAAACTGAAACACCTCGTCGGCTTCGGCCGGATGGCCTTCAATGGCGGGCTGGCTGGTGATCACCCGGATCACGCCGGGCCGTGTCTCTTCCACTCCCAACAGCCGAATCTGGTCTCCCAGTTCTTCGTTGCACAACCGCAAGCGCTCCAAGTAGCCGATGGGACTCGCCTCACTGCCATCAGGCAGATGACCAAAGCAGTTCCCATAGGTCGCTTTGATCACCAAACCGCTTGGTTCACCGGACGACGGAAACCAAACCTCATGCTCATAACCGAAGGCATCGGGAGGGCGGTCCGTCTCCTCAAAACTCCTCAGGCATCCCGTGCTTTCAGCCCACTGGCGGAGGGCCTCACACTCGGCCGCAAGCTGTGTCGAACCAAAAAGGCCTCCACCTCGGCGAATTGCTTCAGCGCCTGCTCGCGTTTCAGCAAGGGCGACTTCGAGCGCGCCTGACGCATCTGTTCGGCAAAGGTCTTCGGAGTCATGGGACATTCAAAAGGTGAATGAGGTGATGTTACCCGCCCGACCCTGCCGTTGCCAAGCACTCTTTTCGTCCGCCCTCCCATCGCGTCCCAAGCCCCTCCGAAGCCCGTGACCCGCGAAAGTAGGCAACCCCAGTCTAGAGTCTAGTCCGGTAAAACACCGCAGAGTTTGGATCACCGCCGAGATGAGCTTGGAAGGGCTTTTTTCGGCGGTGGGCCCAGTTGGGAAGCTGGAGAAGCGGCGTGCATCCAGGGGCGTCACGCGATGATCTCGCGGACGACGTGGCCGTGGACGTCGGTGAGGCGGAAGTCGCGGCCCGCGTAGCGATAGGTGAGGCGTTCGTGATCCAGGCCGAGCAGGTGCAGCAGGGTGGCGTGCAGGTCGTGGATGTGGACTTTGTTTTCCTGCGCGAACCAGCCGTAGTCGTCGGTGGCACCGTGGGCATGGCCGGGCTTCACGCCGCCACCGGCGAGCCACATCGTGAAGCCGTAGGGGTTGTGATCGCGGCCATCCTTGCCCTGGGCGGTGGGGGTGCGGCCGAACTCGCCGCCCCAGAGGACGAGCGTGTCATCCAGCAGGCCGCGAGAGCGCAAGTCCTTGAGCAGCCCAGCGATGGGTTTGTCCACCTCAGCGGCGTTTTTGCTGTGGCCTTTGTAGAGGTTCCCATGCTGATCCCACTGCACCTCACTGTCGCTGTGGGTGACTTGCACGAAGCGCACGCCGCGCTCCAGAAAACGGCGCGCCATGAGGCACTGGCGGCCGAAGTTTTCCGTCACGGGATTGTCCAGGCCGTAGAGCTTTTGCGTGGCGGCCGATTCGGCGGAGATGTCCTGCACCTCGGGCATGGCACCCTGCATGCGAAAGGCGAGCTCGAAGCTATTGATGCGACCTTCCAGAGCAAGGTCCGCGCCGGTGAGGCTGAGGTGCTCGGCGTTTGCCTCGGCCAGGAAGTCGAGCTGCCTGCGCTGGTCCGCGAGAGTAAGCCGAGGATTGTGGATGTGCTTCACCAAGGCCTGGCGGGAGGGGATGCTGGCATTGCCGATGGGGGTGCCCTGCGCCCAGGCGGGCAGAAAGGCGGCGCCCCAGTTGTTCACGCCGCCGTGGGCGAGCGTGGGGCAGATGGTGATGAAGCTGGGCAGGTTTTCATTCTCCGTGCCGAGCCCGTAGGTGACCCAGGAGCCAAAGCTAGGCCGCACCTGCGTGTCGCTGCCCGTGTGAAGCTTCAGCAAGGCGCCCCCGTGGGCGGGGTTCGTGCCATGGAGGGAGCGCACGACGCAGAGCTCATCCGCGCACTGGGCCACATGGGGAAAGAGCTCGCTCACCGGCAGGCCACTTTGGCCGTACTGGCGGAACGTCCACGGGGACTTCAGCAGCTTGCCCGTGGCAGCGAAGGTGACGCGCGGCGTGGCAAAGGGATAATCCTTGCCGTCATCGCGCTGGAGCAGGGGCTTGGGATCAAAGGTGTCCACATGGGAGGGGCCACCTTTCATGAAGAGAAAGACGATGCGCTTCGCCCGCGCAGGAAAGTGCGTTTTCTTGGCGCTGAGCGGATTCACGGCCGCCGCGCTGGCGTTTTCACGCGCGAGCATGGAGCTCAGGGCCAGCAGGCCGAAGCCATTGGCACTGTGCTGCAGGAGGGTTCGGCGCGTGGCCCCGTTCATGCGGATGAAATACGCCGCCCGAGGGATGAAGTTAGCGCGCCGCAGGACCGGTGCTGGTATGGAAGTGACCTGCGCGAGCCGCTCAGGGCTTCCACCAGGCATCCAGCTTGGCCGCCAGCGCCTGCACGCGATCCGCACGCGCCGGGGCTAGGTTTTTCTCCTCGGTCGGGTCGGCGTTCAGGTCGTAGAGCTCCACGACGTCCTGAGGCTGATTCGCCGCGTGCGGCACGATGAGCTTGTCATGACCCTCAATGATCCAGCGCCAGCGCAGGCTGGAGGCGGGCACCTGGAGATCGACAAAGTTGTGGGTGAAGCACTCGCCGTAGAGCGTCTGGCGCGCGCTGACGGCGGTCTCGTCCAGCAAATTCAGGCCTGTCATGGCAGGCGTGGGGGACAGGCCTGCTGCACGCAGCAGCGTGGGTGCGAGGTCGATGGAGCTGGCCAGCGCCTGGGACATCTTCGGCGTCACCGTGCCCGGCCAGCGGATCATGATGGGCGTGCGCAGGCCGCCATCGTAGGGGCTTTGCTTGGACTTGTCCGCGTAGCGCCCGGTCTGCGGGTTGGTGATCCACCCATTGTCGGTCACATAGACGACGATGGTGTTTTCCTTCAGCCCCTGGTCGTCGAGGTGGCGCACGAGATCACCGCAGGTCTCGTCGAACCAGTCCACCATGGCCCAGTACTTCGCCACGTGCTCGCTAGGGGCTTTGGCTTTGTATTTGTCAAACAGACGCTGAGGTGGGGTGTGCGGATCGTGGGGCATCATGGGCGCATACCAGACGAAGAAGGGCTTCTGCGCGCTGCGTGCTTCCTGGATGAAATCATAAATCGGCTGCAGGGTCTTGCGGCCGATGTCGAGCCCGGCGTCGCCATGGCGTCCGCCCTGGGTCATGCCATGGGTGAAGCCGCCGCGCGAATAGTGCTTCTGCCACCACTTGCCGGTCTGGAGGCTGAGGTAGCCTTTTTGCTGAAGCCTTTTGGGCAGCGTGCCGGCCTGTTCCAGGTGGTTGCTCATGACCTCGCGGCCTGCGTTGAATTCGGGACTGTTTTGAAACTTCCGCCCCTTGGCCCCGGGTGGCATCGGCGGGTCGTTGCTGGTCACCTTGTGCTGGTGCGGATATTGACCGGTGATGATGGTGGCCAGGCTGGGGCAGCAGAGGCTGCTGGGCACGTAGCCACGGCTGAAGGTCAGGCTCTCGCGTGCCAGCCGGTCCAGGTTCGGCGTCTGAATCTGCGGATGGCCCATGAACCCGTAGTCACTCCACAGCTGATCGTCAGAAATGATCATGACGATGTTCGGCGGCGTGTCAGCGGCGGTGGCAGCCAGCGGCAGCAGCGCGAGCAGGAGGAAAGATAGCAAAAGTCTCATGGCGGGCGGCGGGAACGGAGCCAGTACGCCGGTTCTAGCGCCGGATGCAGGCGGAGGAGCCCTTCTTGACCTGCCCTGCATCCTGCTTCAAACAGAGCGCCCGTTTCCAAACCTGACCGCCCCGCCATGCCCACCCTCTACCACATTGTCCCCACCCAGGCGCACAACGACCTCGTCCGCGCCGCTTACCTACATCGCGGCTACACTGCGGCCGAGGCCGAAGACGCTGCGCGGTTTTGTGAAATGGCCAGCGCGCATGGCATCCGCACGCACAATGCCATCAAGGCCCTGCACCTGGATCATCTCTTCGGCAGTGCCACCGGTGGCTGCAAGCCCGGCGCTGAGATCAAGGTGATCGACAAAAAATTCGCCGCGAGCGAGGCCTGGGACGGCAACCTGAAGCTGGGCCAAAGCGTCGCCTTCCGTGCCATGGAGCGCTGCATGGAGCTGGCAGACCAGTATGGCATCGGCCAGGTCAGCGTGGACAATGCCTTCCACTACCTCTGGGGTGGCGGTTACGTCATGGATGCCGCGAAGAAAGGCTACATCGCCTACACGAACTGCACCTCCACCCTGGGCGAGGTCGTGCCTTTCGGTGGCAAATTCCCCGTGCTCGGCACCAACCCACACTCCTGGGGCCTGCCCACGCAGGATGCCTGTGGCTTCCCGATCGTGATCGACTGGGCCACCAGCACCGTGGCCATGGGCCGCGTGCAGCAGCTCAAGCGCGAGGGCAAGCCCCTGCCTCCTGGAGCAGCGGTCGATAAAGACGGCAAACCCACGACCGCTGCGAACGAAGCCGCGTGGCTCCTGCCCTTCGGCGCGCACAAGGGCTACGGCCTCAGCCTGCTCATCGAGGTCATGGGCGGCATGATCGGCGGCAGCCTGCCCACCCTGCGCGGAGGCGGTGCCCATCCCGACATCAAGTCCCAGGCCTTTCCGGCAGATGAAAAGCGCACCAGCAGCTTCTACTTCCAGGTCATCCATCCCGATGCCATCAGCAGCGGCCTCTTCGCGAAAGGCCGCAACTTCCAAGAGAACGTCAAGGCCGTGATCGACGACATCCTGGGCCACGGCAACGAAGGCTGCATGCTGCCCGGCCAGCCCGAGGCGCAAAACGCCGCGCACACCGCGAAGGCAGGCGGCCTGCTCTTCAGCACCGCCGAGGTCGAGGCCCTGAATGAAATCGCCGATGAGGTGAAGGCCAGCCGTTTTGACATCGCCAGCCTCGCCACCTACGAGGTGCCGTGAGGCACGACGCCAGCGCCGGCACGTGCATGACTCTGTCCCCCCTCCAGCGCCAAGGCGCACTCGGGTTCCAGGCATGAGTCATGCGTTCTGCGGCTTTGGCAGAGGCTCCGGTTCGTTCCCCATTTGTTAAAATCCTGTTTCATGCACGCTCTCGACGCACTCACCTATGTCTTGGACCAACAGCCCGATCTGGGCGCGGAGGGTCGTGTGCTGTTCCTGCGCGGTCAGCCTGCGCCGTTCCTGGAAAGGTTCAAAGGTCGCCTCACCTGCGAACAGCCGTGGAAACCCCGCGCCGTGGCCCTGGAGGCAGCGGGGCATTCCGTCAGTCGAGATAGCACGGGGCCATTCCAGACCATCCTGCTGCTGCCCGAAAGGCAGCGCGAAACCATCCTGGGGGATCTGGCTCGTGCACATGACCTGCTGGCAGAAGGCGGCACGCTGATCGTGGCTCTGCACAACGACTGGGGAGCCAAACGCACGGAGCAGCAGCTCGCCGAAGTGGCGGGAGAAGTGCAAACGGTCTCGAAGCACCACAGCCGTGTCTTTTGGACGGTCAAAAAACAAGCCTGGGACACGACGAAGCTCACCTCCTGGAAGGAAGCTGCCGCCATGCAGCGGGTGCTGGAAGGCCGCTTCTGGTCCGCGCCGGGCCTTTTCCATTGGGACGAGATCGACACGGGCTCACGGCTGCTGACCGAGCAACTCCCCTCCAGCCTCAGCGGCGCGGGGGCCGATCTGGGCGCAGGCTGGGGTTTCCTCAGCGATCATCTGCTGCGTGCCTGCCCCAACCTGCGCAGCCTGGACTGCTTTGAAGCCGATGGTGCGGCGATGGAGTGCCTGCGCCGAAACCTGGGCAACGTGCCCACGCCGATCCGCCCACGCATCGTGTGGAGCGATGTGACCAGCGGCCTCGGTAACTCCAAGTATGACTTCATCGTCATGAATCCGCCCTTTCACGATGGGCGAGACGCCGACCCGCTGCTGGGCATCAAATTCATCACCACCGCCGCCTCCAGCCTACGCAGTGGTGGGGAACTATGGCTGGTGGCCAACAAGCACCTGCCGTACGAAAACATGATGCGCGACTGCTTTGAGCACAGCCGCACGATCCTGGAAAAAGAAGGATTCAAGGTGCTGCACGGAGCACGCCCTCAGGCCCATGTGCAGAAGCACTCAGCAGCACGGCCTCGCCGCCGCTGAGTCCTACTCCGCCTCCTCAGGCGTCTCTTCGCCATGGCCTTCTTCCGCCATGCGCTGGATGATGGCGGACAAGTGACCGATGTAGCCATGCACATCCAGGTGGTCCTCCTCAGGCACACCCCGCACTTCGTAAAGCCAGCCAACCTCATAGGGATCGCTGCGCACGATGCAAGCATCCGCTTTCAGCGCAGGATTGCCGCTCTGAAAGGCACCGCGCATGACGCAGTAGACATCTGAGGCGGCCTTGAAGCCCTCCACCCAACCAATCACCTGACCCGGCTCCACCGGCCCCTCGGGTTCAGGTTTCCAGCCGCAGTCCACCAGTTCTCCGAGCATCCGTGTCGCAAATTTGGTAAAACCAACCCGCCAGACGCCTTCGCGACCATCGTCCACCGGACACATCCAGTAGTGGGAGCGTGAGTAGCGATAGGTCTCTGGAAAGCGGGCGGAAAAGCGGGCGTGTTTGAAGCGAACAGTCGGAACAGGCATGACGAAGGAAACGCCCACAGAAGGCCGGATGTCAGGAGAAAAATCCACAACTTCATGGCGCTCGGGAGGCCAGCGGATCAGAATCTCGAAAAAACGATGAAACTGTCAGACCGGGCTCGCGTTTGAGGGGGCACGCGCAAGGGAATGGCTTTTGCCAAAGCCCCCAGGCCCCAAACCTAGCATCACACGTCCCCAACATCATGAAAGTCATCACCACCCTGCTCTCCGTGCTGGCCCTGGCCAGCTTCGTCAACGCCGCTGAAGAAGGCGCCAAGAAACCCAAGATGGACCCTGCCAAGGCCTTCGCCAAACTGGACGCCAACAGCGACGGCTCCGTCAGCAAGGAAGAGTTCTTGAACAGCCCTCAGGCGAAAAAAGACGCCACCAAGGCTGAAGAAAGCTTCGGCAAGCGTGACAAAGACAAAGACGGCAAGCTGAGCAAAGAAGAGTTCGCCCCTGCCAAGAAAAAGAAAAAAGGAGAATAATCCTCAGGCATCCTTCGGCGTGACATCCGTCACCTGAATTGACACCAGAAGCCGCATCTGATCCCAAGATGCGGCTTTTTGTTACGCTAGGCACCCGCTATCGACGAAGATCGGCCTTCTCGGACCCAGCAAGGTTTCTTTAGATGGGGATTGCTTCTGGCCCAAAGCCCTCAGGCTCCAGGCTCTTGTAGGTTAGGAACAAGCTTCTTCATGGCCGCCCAAAGGGCTGGATCTTGGGGGTGCCCATTGAAAAGCACGCGCCCATCGGGAGAAAGCAGAATCATGCGGGGGATGCTATCTATCTCCAGCATCTGCGTGAAGGGACGATCGCTCGGTTCAATCAACCAAGGAAACTCGATGCCCTGCTCGTTGCGCACTTTTTCGGCCACGGCCTCTGCTTTTTCATCATCCTTATTCATGCCGACAACGACGACGCCCTGGGGGGCTAGATGCTTGGCTTTTTTCTTCAGCTCAGGCATGAGCTGCATGCAAGGGCCGCACCAGGAAGCCCAAAAGTCGATGAGGAGGGCCTTTTGACCAGCGACCAGATCCTGCAACGTCACGGTCTCACCTCCGCTCGTGGCAAGCACCAACTGCATGTCGATCTTGATGCTGGCCATCTTGGCCTCGCGGCGACCTTTATCGAGGGTCTGAGCGAAGAGCTGAGCCTGGGTGGGAGCTAACCAAAAGGCTTCTTGCATGTGCTTTTTGAAGGCAGTTTGGTCTCCTTGATCACGCGCTTGGAGCGCTTTGGTGTATTCGATGAAAGCGCGGATATCGTCCGCCGTCTTGATCCCGGCCGATTGGGTCGCATCAAAATTCGTGGCGAGCACTTCCAACTCGGGCAGCATCTTGATGAGCCAAGCGCTGTTTTGCGCGCGCAATCCCCAAATCAGCTTAGCCTCAATGATTTGCTGACGCGGCACGCCAGCTTGGTTTGCTGCTTTGGTTGCCTCGAGCAGCTCCTTCTCTGTCGCACCCGGGTTAAAGAGGCGCTGCATCAGCTCACGGGGCACCTCGGCTTTCTGCGGATCATTGGCCTGAGCCAGGATGTGACTCAAAGAGGAAAGCAACAGTAGGAAAAGGCAGGAAGGAAGAGTCAGGCGCATGATTGCCAAACGTGCTTTGCCCGAGAATCCTGTCTAGATTGAACCTCACGAAGTCCGAAGGCGGTTTTTCCGTGTTTAAGGCCCATTCGCGCAAAAAAAAGTGTCAGAAAACTCTCATCGGCTTCAAAGCGTCACAGAACCGACCCCATGTCTGCCCCCAGCCACGATCAATTTTTACCGCTCTTCCTGCCCGTGCAGTCAGACCTGCGCGCCTTCATCGGCGCGGCGGTGCGTGATCCTGCGGCACGGGATGACATTTTTCAGGAGGTGGCGGTCGTGCTCTGGAAGAAATTTGAGGTCTATGATCCTTCTCGCCCCTTCGGAGCATGGGCACGCGGCATCGCCATCCGGAAGATCTTAGAGGACCGCCGCGTGCGGGACAAATCACCCACGGCCTGCACGGCGGAGCAGCTGGAGGCGCTGTCAGCGGGTTTTGCGGCGGATGAGGCCGAGGCCTCTTGGCAGGACCGCGAAAAGGCATTGAACCGATGCCTAGATCAACTGCCACCCCGCAGTGCGCGCCTGCTGCGCGAACGCTACCACCAAAATCACAGCATCGAACAAATCGCTGAGCAAGAAGGCCTGAGCCTAGATGCCATTTATCAAAGCCTGAGCCGCTTGCGGCGGCAGCTGCGCGAATGCGTTCAGCGTAGGCTGGGGCTCGCGATCGACTAAACCCACCTGTGCTATGATCCCTACTGCTGATTCATTGGCCTTCCAAACGGTGCTCGAACGCTGGCTGGAACAAACTGCCACCGCGGAGGAGGAAGCCCAACTCTGGCAGTGGGTCAGCGAAAGCAGGACGTGCGCGCGCGAGTTGGCGGCGGCGAGCCGCTTTCATGGAATGTTGGCTGAGACCATCAAGGCCCGAGACATCGAAGACGAAGCGCGCCGACAGCTCGCGCTGACCCCACGGAGCCATGAAACGACGCGTGCCCTACCACGCGTGGAGGTGAAGGCGGGGCTTTCCTCGTGGCGCCCCTTCGCCTTAGCGGCAGCCATTGCCCTGGTGGGCATGCTATCCGTGTTATACTGGCCGACCTCACCTCCGCATCCATGGGTAGGTCAGTCCCCCGTGTCGCTGCGGCCTTCTGCACCTGAACGGACCCCGGTGGCACCTGTGCGACCTGTGCCGGCTCTGACAACGAAAGGGCTGGCAGGCCAGCCCCATCTGAAGACCAGCCCAATGACCTTGATCGAGCAACTCGATGGTTTTTTCATCGGCCCACTGTCGATCGATGCCTTACCGCTTGGGCAGGCCATGGGCCTACTGCGTCAGCTTTTGGAGGAAAAAGAAACCGAAGGGCGCGTGCGGCTCACGAGCCTTCACATCACCGTGCCAGCCGGGGCAATGGCCCGCCGTGTCAGCTTTCACACCCAGACGCCACTGCCTTTCCTGAAAGCCGTGCGCGCGATCGCAGCCCTCGCTGGCTGTGATGTACAGGCGGCGGGAGAAACGATCGCCATCATCCTGCATCCCTCCATCTTCCCGCTCGCGGTAGAAAAAAAGAAGATCACTGATCTACTGGTGGGCAGAGTCGGACGAGACGGCACACCGTTGCAGCAGGACCCGCTCAGGCTCCAAGCTCTGATGGACGATGCCGCGATGCTGGGCATCGTGCCAGCGAACGACGGCACAGCGATGCTTTCCAGCGGGCAATGGGCAGCCTTGCTCCAGCTCATGGACAGCCGCGACTACCTCAACAATCTGCCTTTGCCAACCTTTGCGGTCTATAACTTGCCCGCCGATCAGGCCCCTTTGACAGGCGCAGGTGTGCTGAGTCCTGAACAAGCGGAAGATTTCATCGAAGACATGACCCGCATCGGTCGGAGGCCAGATCAAATCATCATCCCACGTGCGGATGCGGCCGATCCTACGCTGCCCATCGTGCTCATTCCGGATGGCACGGAGATCCGGATCGCGTTGAACGCATCACCCCTGCCTCAGGACCAACCGACAACTCCCTTGGTCGCCAACAACAGCCCCCGCCAAATCTCAGACCCTCGAACTCTTCCGATCGACAGCACCCGTGCCGGAATAGGTCCCGTCTCTAGCCAACCCCCGAAACCCATGACCTATGCAGCATCAAGCCAAGGATCAGGTTTTGTCTTGTCTGACCCCAACGCAACCAACACGATTCAGGTCATCGTGACGATTCCGACGACGCAACCGCCGCCCTGAACTCCAGACTTCGGCCAAAGATCCTCTACCCACACCTTTTCCAACCTAACTCCGTCATGAATCTGCAACTCAACCTCCTTGCCGTAGCCTTGTTGATGAGTCTCTCGCCAGCTCAAGCAGCGGCACCTAGCACGCCGATCGTGCCGCTCAGTGGTCAGCCCATCGCCCTGCGCGTCATCGTGAAAAACAACACCGCCACGGTGATTCTCGACCGAGCTGTACAGCAGGTCGCTCTTGAGGAAAAATCAGGGGCTGGCTGGAAGCCGCTGGCCGTCTCGCATATCCCACCTGGGGCATCGCGGATTAGCGTCTTTCAGATGCCACGTGCTATCCCTGCCAACCAACTGCGCGCCGTGGGCTACCGTGTTCCCAAGTTTCCAGCACGCTTTCGCCAAGGAAGCCGCCGTTTTGACCGAAAGGACTTTTCCAATAGCGGCCGCACCGGAGTTGATCTGCCTGTCAGCGCCCTAAGCAGTGGGCTTCTCAGCAGCAGCACGTCCACCCCCAGCACGCCTTTGCCTGCCGTGATCGAATCCGATATCTGGCAAATCCAGGGCGAACGCGTGTTTTTCTTCAATCAATACCGCGGCCTGCAGGTCCTTGATCTGACGGATCCAACCCAACCTCAGCGTCTTGGCAGCCTGCGCCTGCCAGCCAGTGGCGATCAAATGTATCTCCTGGATGCAGCCGGTAGCCATCTAGCCCTGCTAGGTCGGTCAAACGACAAGGCCCGGCAGGGGCAGGCCGCCCTTTGGATCATCCGCATGGATGAGGGCGTGCCGATGCTGGTTCAAGAGCTGCCGCTAGAGGGTTACTTTCAAGACAGTCGGCTGATCGGCACTCAGCTTCATGTCGCCAGCAGCACCGGCGGTGCCTCGCCAGAATCGGTGCTAACCAGCTTTGACCTTAGCGATCCTACGCAGCCACGCACCCAGGGCAGCCTGCGGTTTCCAGGTGATTTTCGTGTCCTTCAGGGCAGTGGCGACTACCTCCTGCTCGCGACTTGGCACTGGAATCACAACGAACGTGCGCTGCACCTGATCCAGACGGGGAGCCATGCACCGGCATGGGTCAAAACGGTATCACCGCGTGGTTACATCGCGGATAAATTCAAGGTCGGTATCGTTCAGGGTTCCATCGTCACCATTACCCAAGACTTCCAGCCGGGCCATGGCTCTGAGACTTGGGTGGAGACCTTCCCCATCGCCGGCACAGCCACCAACCCACTCGCCGCCCTGGAGCTAGAGGCGGCACGCGGAGAGTCGCTGCACGCCACTCGCCTGGATGGTGATCGTCTCTACGTCGTCACCTTCCGGCAAATCGACCCACTCTTCATCGTGGACTTAGCCAACCCCGCCGCCCCAGTGCTCTCGGGCGTGCTTGAGGTGCCGGGATGGAGCACTTACCTGAAACCTCAGGGAGATCGCCTGCTCGCCGTCGGGGTTGAGGAAGGACGCGTCACGGCCTCCCTCTTTGGCGTGAGCGATGTCAGCCGCCCTAGCCTGCTGTCACGCGTCTCCCTTGGCAGCCCAGGCGCAGCGAGCTGGAGTGAGGCAAACTACGACGAAAAAGCGGTCGAATACCTACCTGACTCTGGACTGTTGCTGGTGCCTTTCGAAAGCTGGGAGCCTTCGGACGCCTCAGGCCACCCTGTTTGGAAAAAAGCCATGCAGGTCATTCACCACGAAGGTGACACGCTGAGGTTAGGGCAGACGCTGAATCATGACTTCAATCCACGGCGCGGCAGCCTGATCTCGGACCATTGGGTCACCATCTCAGGACAGGAACTTCTCGTTCACAGTCTCCAACCCCTCGATCCCGAAGTCTCCGATGAACCGATCGTGCGCCTCCCCCTTTCCTGGACAGTGGACCGCGTCGTGCCTGTCGGCGATTACTTGGTGCAGATTGAGGACGGACCGCCGATCTACAGCGGTTATGGCTGGCTGCAGCTTTCCATGCCCCTTTTGGGAAACAAAACCAGCGCCGCCACGCTACGCATCAGCTCAACTTCCGATCCTGATCACGTGCTCGAACAGCTTGACCTGGGCCAAGCTCCCATCGTGGCGATGACGCAACAGGGGCAACGTCTCTACCTTGCCCAGTGGAGCACCGACGCCAAGGGGCAAAGGGGGCTGAGCACGCTCGTGCTCCAACTCGCGACAGCCCACCCCATCGTCCGCGAAATCGCCCGACATTTCCAGCCATGTCCGTCAAGCGAGCCTCTGTTCATGCCCGATCTGAACCGTGTGCAGGCTCTCTGGCCCAGCGCAGACCGCCTCGTCTGGCATCTGCCCGCGCGTCCCGTTTACTTCTGGTGGTGGGATTATATCCCAGCGATCTCGCACACCCAGATCGCCACCATCCCCAGCACTCAACCTCTCGCTTCTCTGGCGAACTCTCCTCTAGTCATCAGCCCACCGACGTTTCCCCCAAAAACCAGCCGCTTTTGCCTGGCCCTGCAATTCCCAGTGGAACTCACCCCGGACAACAGCACCCGCGCGGGAGAAGGCACCCTCATTAGTAGCAGCGAAAATGCGCGCCAGATCAGCACAGCGATCGCCCAAGGTGGCTTTGTATTCTTTAGCCATGATGTGACGGTCAGCCCAGCACGACTCACCCGCGCCTTAACTCCACGCCGACCCAACGTCACCCCAGTTCAGGTCAGCCCACGCGTAGCGTCCTGGCTTCAAGTCATCGACTGGCGCACTCAGACCGCTGTGCAGCGTGAACCGGTCAGTGTTCCAGGTCAGTTGCTTGGGGTTCATCAAGCCGATGCCCAGGGAGCCGTTTTGCTTACCCAGAGCGACCTCCAGCTTTCGCAGAACCATCCTCCCGTGCGCGTCATTCAGGCCAGCGCTTACGATGGCCTGAATGCCTGGCAGCTGGATAGCTACATCACCTCCACGCCTTTCTACAGCGCCGCAGCTACCGATGGCACACGCCTGTATTTGGTGCGCGAAGCAGGCTCACCTAGCATCGTCGCCATCGGTTATCAGGCCACGACCGGACGCCTCGCCCAGCTTAGCCAATGGACCGTCAGCAGCATGCCATGGCTGCTCAATGTCAGCCATGGTCATCTTCTAGCAAGCGGCCAAGGCATTCTCGAAATCGCCAGTGTCGATTCGAGCAACGGCAGTTTGACGCCAGTCGCTTCTTTCGACACACCCTCGAATCTCTTCCTCCAGGTAGATCAGGCCGCCTTTACCCCCACACTTGACCTTTGGGTGCCCGCTGGACTCTACGGTGTCGAATATCTTCAACGCGCCCAGCTCAAGCCCTAAGCCCCCAATGGGCGTGTTGTTCCTACTCAAGCGCATGCCGCGCGTGATCTGCGGCATGGTAGCATCGTCCGCTCTAGAAGCCTTGGTTGACCCAACCTAGCCCCAAAGCCTGAAGAACTCTCGCAGACGGGTTCCGAGCACTACCAGCAGCCAGCTTCTCTTGCGGTGCGCGCAAACTTCCACATTCGAATGACTGACCTTGGCTTTTTCTCTCCAAGCTAGGGTTGAACATCTTGGTGCGGAGACGACAGTCTGTGGCGTAGATTCTTTCAATGCCCGCCCCCATGGTTCAGTCTTCCTTGCCCACGATCCGCAGCCCCTTTGTCTGGCTGCGGAACAAATTCTTTGCCGGGCTGGCGGTCGCACTTCCTCTGCTGATCACCTTTTGGGTGCTTAGCTACGGCTATGCCCTTTTGCATGGCTGGAGCGAACCGGCGATTGAATTTTTGGCATTAAAAATCAATGAACTCGAAGGTCGAATCGTCGTCGATCCATCCGGCGAAAGCTTTCGCCACGTGGTGAACCTGACGGGCTTTTTGATCCCCGTCGTCGCCTTTATCATCCTCGGCATCATGGCCACGCATGTGATCGGCGTTCGCGTCGTCGGCACCATCGACAAACTCTTCCTGCGCGTGCCGGTCGCCTCCTTCATTTATCGCATGATGAAGCAGGTCATTGATGGCTTCAAAGGCTTAGGAGGACGGCAAAACTTCAAACGTGTGGTCTATGTCGATTACCCTGCGGCGGAGATGAAAATGCTTGGCTTTGTTACGGGGCAATACCTCGATCCTCAACAGAACAAAGTATTGGCCGCGGTCTTTGTGCCCGGTGCCCTCAGCCCCATGACCGGGCTGCTGCTCGTGGTGCCGCTGGAGCAGCTGACCGATGCTCCGCTGACGGTGGAAGATGCCATGAAACTGATCTTTTCCGGCGGACTCGTGGTCCCCACCCGCCTCTCTGCGCCCGCCACGAAGCCCGACATTCATGCCCAACTCCCTGCGGATGCAGCGCCTGGTGATGCGAAAAAAGAGATGCCTGAAGAACCTGCACTACCGCCCGGACTGCCACGCGCGGAGGACTTTGACTGTGGCGACCCAGACATCTTGTCGGGTAGCGAGCGGGAGGGTACGCAGCTGGTTGCCATGCGCCCCTCGACTAGCCGCCGACTGCTCAGTGCCCTGAGACGTCGCCGAGAAGGGGCCTAAGGCAAGCGTTGCGGTCGGTTTTTCGCATGTCCCTCAGTGCGTAACGATGTCATAAACCAGCAGCTTTTTCGACAAGGGACGCAGCACCTGGGTCACCGATTCCGTGTGCACGGGGTGCTTTTCATAAACGGAAAGGTCTGCTGCATTGGCAAAGCGCATCACAAGACCGACATCGAAGCTATCGTCCACGACCGAGCGCTCACTGGCCAGCGGAGTGCCCACACTCAAGTGTTTGATTTCCCGGATCTCCGCCTGGAACTTTTTCGCCTCACGGATGATTTGCTCGCGAGCGGTCGGATCGCCGGGCTTTTTCAGCCAGATCAGGACCACGTGCTCTACCTTGGAGGGCGAGGTGATCTCATGTCCCATCGGGCAAGTCGAGCAGGAGGAGAGGAAAGAAGCAGCGCTGAGGCCAAGAGCGAGGAAGGAAGCTTTCATGAGGCGTATGGACGATAGGAAACGTGGGTTTTATAAAAATCTGGCAAGCGCATGTCAAACCCCGCGACAGCAAAGACCTGATGGCAACATCCGCACGGCTGAACGCGTTGGACTCCTCCTGACATCATGCATCCCGTCGAGCACCAGATCCTGCAAACCCGCCGTGAGTTCCTGACCACGAGCGCCAATGGACTCGGCATGATGGGACTCGGTGCACTGCTGGCGCAGGAAGGCATCCTGAGCGCCGAGACGGCTGCTGATCCGCTGGCCGTGCGGCAGCCCCACTTTCCGGCTCGGGCGAAGAACTGCATCTTCATCTTCATGGAAGGTGGCCCGAGTCAAATGGACCTCTTTGACCCGAAGCCGAAGCTCAATGAACTGCATGGTCAGGCCCTGCCCGAAAGCATGACCCAGAACGTGCGCTTTGCCTTCATCCGCAAAGAGACCGCCCGCCTCATGGGCAGCAAGCGCACCTTTCGCCGACATGGGCAGAGCGGCATGGAGTTTAGCGATCTGCTGCCGCACATGGCCAAGCATGCGGACGATTGGCTCATGATCCGCAGCCTGCACACGGACCAGTTCAATCACCACCCTGGGCAACTCGTCCTGCACTGCGGGCGTGCGCAGTTTGGCCTACCCACCGTCGGCTCTTGGCTCAATTACGGCCTGGGCAGTGAATCACGAAACCTGCCGGGTTATGTCGTTTTGACCGCCGGGCGCGGCACCAGCGGCGGGGCTTCGCTTTGGCAGAGTGGCTTTCTGCCCTCCTCCTACGCGGGGGTGCTGTTTCGGAACCAAGGCGAACCCGTGCTGAACCTGAAAAACCCACCCGGCATCCCCATGCAGCTCCAGCGCCGAGGCCTGGACACACTCATGGAGCTGAACCAAAGCCGTTACGACCAGTTCCGCGATCCTGAAATCGCCAGCCGCATCGCCGCCTATGAGCTGGCCTTTCGCATGCAAGCCGCCGCGCCCGAGCTGATCGACCTCAAGGATGAATCAGACCGCACGCTGGCGATGTATGGCGTGAACCGCGAGGATCCACCCATCCAAGCCGCGCGCGGCGGCGGCCCTGGACAGTACAAAGCCTTTGCCACCAACTGCCTGCTGGCTCGTCGTCTAGTCGAGCGTGGCGTGCGCTTCGTCAGCATCATGCACGCCAGCTGGGACCATCACTCGAACCTAGACAACGAGCTCACCTACAACGCTGGCATGGCCGATCAACCCATTGCCGCCCTGCTTAGCGATCTGAAGCAACGCGGCCTGCTGGACAGCACCCTGGTCGTCTTTGGCAGTGAGTTCGGCCGCACGCCACTCGGAGAAAACCGTGGGGGTGATCCGAAGAGCACAGGACGAGATCACCACCCCTTCGCCTTCACCATGCTCGCCGCAGGCGGTGGCCTGAAAGGTGGCCTAACCTATGGTGAAACAGATGAAATCGGGTGGGGCATCACCCGCGATCCCGTGGATCTTCACGATTTCCACGCGACGATGCTGCACCAGTTCGGCTTTGACCACCTGAAGCTGACCCATCGCTTCAATGGCCGCGACTTCCGCCTCACCGATGTGGCCGGAAGAGTCATCCGCGACTGGATTGCCTGAGCAAACCGACCTATCGCCCTCCATGGCTCTCAAGGCAATCATTCACAAAGCAACGGTCAACGTCTCCGACCTCGACCGGAATCAGTACAGCGACCACACCCTGACCCTCGCCAGGCATCCTTCCGAAACGGAAGAACGCATGTTGCTGCGCCTGATCGCCTACGTGCTCAACGCACCTGCGAACCATGATCACGGCGCGCTCGAATTCGCCAAGGACATGTGGGAACCGGACGAACCCGCCCTTTGGCAAAAAGACCTGACGGGGCTACTCGTGCACGAGATCGAAGTCGGTCAGCCTGAGGAAAAGCGCCTCGTCCGTGCCTGTGGACGGGCGAAAAAAGTCACCGTTTACACCTACAGCAACACCTCGGCGACCTGGTGGGCCTCGGTCTCCGCCAAACTCGCCCGCGTCCGCAACCTCACCGTCTGGCAACTCCCTGCCGATCAAGTGCAAACCCTCAGCGGGCTAGCTGACAAAACCATGGACCTCCAGCTCACTCTTCAGGAAGGCAGCTGGTGGCTCACTTCGGGAGATCAGTCCGTGGAGCTCACCCCCACGTGTTGGTTTGGAGAGCCTTCGGGGCGTTAAGCTGTGGGGGTGTTTTGATGAATCATTGATGCACTTCCCCACGTTTGGGGAGGCTCATGCGCTGTCATACTTTTTACCTCTTTCTCTGTCTGTGGGCTTCCTGGGTGGGGCATGCTCCTGCGGTAGAAGCGTCAGGCAAGCGACCGAACCTGCTCTTCATTTTGGTCGATGATCAATCGCCCGATGACCTGAAGATGTACAACCCGCGATCCACCCTTCAGACGCCTCACTTGGACCAATTGGCCGCGCAGGGAGTGGTGTTTGATGGCGCTTATCACATGGGGTCGTTCAGCGGGGCGGTGTGCATGCCGTCCCGACACATGATCATGAGCGGAAGAACCGTCTGGCACCTGCCCCCCGCACCCTGGGGAGCACGCACGAGCCCGCCGAGGCTGGAGCAGCAAACCATACCCGCCGTGTTCAATCGGGCAGGTTACGCCACGATGCGCACCTGCAAGATGGGCAACAGCTACGAAGCCGCGAACAAGCTGTTCACCGTGCGTCGAGATGCAACCAAGCGCGGTCCTACGGCAGAGACGGGCAGCGCTTGGCATGCCGAGCAAGTGTTGAATTATCTGAATGAACGCGAATCAGCCCAAGAGTCGCGGCCCTTTTTGATCTACTTTGGCCTTTCCCATCCTCATGACGAGCGCGATGGCACACCCAAACTGCTGGCGAAGTATGGCGCAACGAATCATACCGATGAGGCGAACCCACCTTCCCTGCATTCGTTGCAGCCACCGCTGCCGAACAACTACCTAGAACGCCACCCTTTTGACAACACCGAACTCAACGTACGCGATGAGGTCGCCGTCAGCGGTGTGTGGAAAAGGCGGGATGAAGCTAGCATCCGCAATGAGATCGGGCGGCAGTATGCTTGCAGCGAGAACATCGACATCCAGATCGGGCGCGTGCTGGAGCGTCTGGAGAAAATGGGCGAGCTGGCGAACACCTACATCTTTTACACCTCCGACCACGGCATTGCCATCGGCAGGCACGGCCTGATGGGCAAACAAAATTTGTATCAACACACGTGGCGCGTGCCTTTGATCGTGAAAGGACCTGGCATCCCCGCCGGGAGGCGTGTGGAAGGAAACATCTACCTTCTCGATGTGCTGGCCACCCTTTGTGATTTAACCGGCGTAACTCCCCCTGAGACCAACGAAGGCCTGAGCTTCAAGCCTGTGCTGACGGGTGAACGCGAACGTCTGCGCGAGGTGCTCTACGGCGTCTATGCGGGAGGAGCCAAGCCAGGCATGAGAGCCGTGAAGCGTGGAGACTGGAAGCTCATCCAGTATGAATCCGCCGACGGCAAAGCGAAGCATGTGCAGCTCTTCAACCTCGCGGAAAATCCGGACGAACTCCTGCCCGAGCACGGTCGCCCGAACCTCGCGGATGATTCACAACACGCCGAAAAATTGGCAGAGATGAAAGCCCTGCTCTTGGAAGAAATGCGACGCCACGAAGACCCATGGCGCTTCTCGGATCAGCCTAGCGATGATCTGCCCAAGCCCCCTGCCCCCGCGAAGAAAAAAGCACCCAAGAAGGCCTGATCGCATCACCTTCCCTTCATCATCAACGACCTCATGTGCTCTCTTTTCTCCTGCGGCCATCTGCTGCTGTTGCTGACGTTTTTGTCCTGCTCTCCGCTCTCTGCCGCGAGTCCGCCCAATCTCATCTGGATCATGGCCGATGACCTGGGGTGGGGAGACCTCGGCTGCTACGGGCAGAAGGTCATCCAAACACCTCATCTCGATCGCATGGCTGCGGAGGGCATGCGCTTCACGCACTTTTATGCAGGTGCCACCGTTTGTGCCCCATCTCGCAGCGTGCTGATGACAGGTCTGCATCATGGCCACACCCGCGTGCGAGGCAATGCCGGCAAGACCAACCCCGCGGCACAAGCGCTGAAGGAGGGCGATGTCACCGTGGCTTCCGTACTGAAAAAAGCAGGCTATCAGACTGCACTGATCGGCAAATGGGGCTTGGGAGATGTCGGTGAGACCGAAAGCGGCCTACCGAGGAAGCAGGGTTTTGATTTCTTCTACGGTTACTTGAACCAGCACCACGCCCACAATCACTTCCCGGATTATTTGTGGAGGAATGAAACCCGCGAGGCGATCTCGAACACGATCGTTCCCATCGGTGGAGATGGCGCAGGTTATGCCAAGGAAGCGGTGCATTTCGCTGACGATCTCTTCACCGACGAAGCTCTAAAATGGATCGGTGAAAACCGAACAAGCCCCTTCTTCCTCTACTGGAGCATGGTCATCCCTCATGCGAACAACGAGCGTGCTCGGGAGCTAGGCGATGGTGCCCATGTGCCCGACTATGGCCCCTATGCGGATCAAGATTGGCCCCCACAGGACAAAGGACAGGCCGCCATGATCACCCGCATGGACAGCTACGTGGGTCGGCTGATGCAGCACTTGAAGTCACTGGGTCTCGCCAAAAACACGCTGGTCATTTTCACCAGTGACAATGGCCCCCATGATGAGAGTCGGCACAACCTGGAGCGCTTTGATCCCAACGGTCCATTCACTGGCATCAAACGCAGCCTAACGGATGGTGGCATTCGCGTGCCGTTCCTCGTTTGGTGGCCCGGACACATTCCGCCCAGCGTTTCAGATCATGTCGGCTATTTCCCCGACTTCATGCCAACAGCGGCCGAGCTAGCAGGCGCAGCTTGTCCCGAAACAACCGATGGCCTCAGCCTTGTGCCCCTCTTGACCGGCGACACAATGAAGCAGAAAAAACATGAGTTTCTGTACTGGGAATTTCATGAAGGTGGCTTCAAGCAAGCCGCGCTGCATCAAGGTCGATGGAAGGGCATCCGTCAGGGCGGTGCCGATGCTCCCGTGCAGCTCTTTGATCAGCAGCATGATGTCGCCGAACAAACGAATGTGGCGGAACAACATCCTGAGATGGCTAAACGCATCAGCGACTATCTGAAAACGGCACGCACTCCCCTAGCGGAATGGGAACCTCAGTGGAAAAGCCCATCACGGAAAAAGAAACCCTAACTTCACTCTTCTCCTTTGCTCATGAAATCCCTACTGCTCTTCATCCTTGCTCTGAGTTCGTTGATCCCAGCCACCGCGGCGGAGAAGCCGAATGTGCTGTTCATCATCTCAGATGACTTGAACAACTACCTGGGCTGCTATGGCGATCCTCGGGCCAAGACACCGAACATCGACAAGCTCGCGGCACGAGGCGTGCGCTTTGACCGAGCTTACTGCACCTTTCCGCTCTGCGGCCCTAGCCGCAATTCGATGCTCTGCGGGCTTTATCCAAACAGCACCGGCATCTTAAGCAATGCGCAAGTCTTCCGGCAGACAATCCCCACGCACGTGAGCCTACCGCAGGCTTTCCGCCAAGCGGGCTACTTTGCCGGACGCATTGGCAAGCTGTATCACTACAACGTGCCCAAATCGATCGGCACCAATGGCCATGATGATCCTGGGTCCTGGGAGCTGGAATTGAATCCAGCCGGAGTGGATCGACTGGAGGAAGAACCCAAGATTTTCTCGCTCACGCCCGGCCAATTTGGCGGCACGCTGAGCTGGTATGCCTCGCCGAAAGAAGACGCCCTGCACACCGATGGCCTGATGGCAGCCGATGCCGAATGGGTGCTGGAGCGCTGCGGGCGGCGCAAAGATCGCCCCTTCTTCCTCGCCCTTGGTTTTTTCCGCCCCCACACGCCTTACGTCGCGCCGAAGGAGCCCTACTACGGTTGGTATCCCGAAGCCGAAATGCCGCTGCATCCCACGATCGATCAAAACCCACCGGAGGTGCCGGCCGCCGCACTGGGCAGCTACAAAAAAGAACAGGACAAGCTGACAAACGACCTGCGTCGCCAAGCCCTGCAAGCCTACTATGCCAGCATCAGTTTCATGGATGCACAGGTCGGCCGTGTGATGAAGGCGCTGGACGACCATGGGCTGGCTGACAACACCATCATCGTCTTCACGAGCGACCATGGCTATCACATGGGCGAACATGGTTTGTGGCAAAAACAAAGCCTCTTTGAAGGCAGTGCGCGCGTGCCCCTGCTGATCGTGGCCCCCGGCACCGCAGGGAAAGGCACGGTGGTGAAAACACCCGTCAGTCACCTCGATCTCTATCCCACGCTGGCAGAGCTCGCAGGCGTTCCAGCACCCGCGAATCTTCAGGGACAGAGCTTGGTCCCTCTCTTGAAAAATCCAAGCGCCAAGGGTCGTGGCTGGGCACTCAGCCAAGTCATGCGAGGTGGTAATTTTAACCGCCAGGGCGCGGCTCCCTCAGTCATGGACAAGGGCAAAGGCTTCTTCGGCTACAGCCTGCGCACCGCACGCTGGCGCTACACCGAATGGGATGAAGGCCGTGCTGGCCGTGAGCTCTACGATCATGACAACGATCCTCAAGAGCTAACCAACTTGGCAAATCAACCCGAGCATGAAGCCACGGTCACCGAACTGAGCCAGCAGCTGCGGGCCGCCGCCAAAGCGAGCTTCCCGCCGAATGGCAAAACGCCAGCCCTGAGCGAAGGCACGCTTTGGTCACCAAACTTAACCGAACCTTGAGTTGATCCTTCTTTACGTGACGAGAAGGTCGGGTGCGTCAGGGCCACGCACACGATCCGAGCGCTACCCGTTGATTGGCTGGAGGACCGAGCTGGCTTAGCGCAGAGACCAAGCCCCTTGGCGGGCAGCACGGGCGCTGGCTTCTAGCTCGCGCAGGTACTGCTGGTAATCGCGCGTGCTGCGGCCATCGGGCAGCGTGGTGCCGGTGGTGTGAATGCGGGCCAGACCCGCCCGCACTAGCTTGGCCGACAAATCCTCGCCATCCGCAAAGAGGATGAAGGCATAGTAGCGCCCGCTGTCATAGACCTCATGCCATTTCGTGTAAACGGTGAAGGGCTGCGTGGTCAGCAGTTGGCGGGTGTAGTGTTCCGCCTGTCGGCCCACATTCACGGTTTGCGCCTCATTCAGTCCACCAAAGTAGCGACCCTGATCAGCCAGCCGGTCACCGTTTTTCGCGTGGCGCTTTTTCTCTGGGCAGTCGGCAAAGTAGAGGCGGAACTGCTGCGCCTGACCTTCCTTCAACAAGAGATGAAAGCTGTCCCCATCGTTGTCACGATGCGGATGCAGGCGCGCATTCAGCAACACCTGAAAGGTGCGCATGGATGACCTTTCCGGGGCACGAGGGGGCTCGACGACTTGGCTCCAGCCTAACCAGCCGAGTGCGGCCATGATGAGCCAACGCCAGACTCGTATGTTTCGGATCCTGCGTCGCCTGCTCATGCCGTGGCTGCCGCCAGGGCGGCGTAGTCGATGGTGCGCAGTCTTTCCTGTCGCGCGCCCATGCGTGGCACGCAATCGAGCAGAGCTTGAGTGTAGGGATGCTGGGGCCGGGTCAGGATCTCCGCCGTCGGCCCGGTCTCCACGATTTGGCCACGGAACATGACCGCGACACGGTCAGCGACCTCGCGGATGATTCCCAGGTTGTGCGTGATGAGAATCAAGCTCATGCCCAGGTCACGGCGCAGGCTGGCCAGCAGCTCCATGATTTGCTTTTGGATCGTCACATCCAGCGCTGTCGTCGGCTCATCGGCCACGAGCAGCTTCGGACGGCAGCACAGCGCCATGGCGATCATCACGCGCTGCTGCATGCCGCCACTGAGTTCATGCGGGTAGGCACGCAGGCGCTTTTCCGGCTCGGTGATGCCCACCTTGTCCAACCAGCGGAGGATTTCCGCATCGCGGTCCTTCACCTCGGGGCGATGCAGGGCCAGCGCCTCGCCGATCTGCGTACGCACGGTCAGTACGGGGTTCAGTGAGGTCGTGGGCTCTTGAAAAACATAGGCAATCTCCCGCCCACGCACCTGCCGCAGTTGCTTTTCCTTCATCTCCAGCACTCGATGTCCAGCGATGCTCAGCTCTGCCGCCGTGATGCAGGCCGGGGGCTCCGGCAAAAGCCGCGCCAGGGCCAGGGCGGTCGCACTTTTGCCACTGCCACTCTCCCCCACGATGGCGATGGACTCGCCCTGGGCCAAATCCAGGCTGACCCCACGCACAGCCGGGGTGGGGGGCGCGTCATGACGGCGAAAGTCGATCTTCAGATCGCGGATGCGCAGCAAGGGGGTGTCAGGCATGATGGCGGATGATGCGGTGGCAGGGAGAGGAAGACAAGGTCGCAGTGCAGCTGCTCAATCCGGGGCCAACATGCGCAGCGGACGTGTCGGTCTTGGTGCATCGATCAGCGCAGGCAGCAGATCTCGCAGCGTGCAGCCACGGGGAAAAGTCAGGTCTGCGAGCGCGGGAAAGCGGCTCGTCAGCACATGCAGTCGCTCTTCATCGCTAAAGAGTGGCAGAGCTGGCTGCAGCTGGCGCAGGCGTGCCTCCACCGCCGCCACCCGCGCTGGCATCTGCTCTGGGTCGAACTCCGCCATCAGAGCCTCCAGCCGCAGGTCCAGCTGCGAATCAGCCAACTGGCTCACGTTGGGCCCCAGGCCAGACCGCTGACTGCTGTGCCACCATGGCAGCACATCCCACCCGGGGACAAAACCCGCCGCCACCAGGGCGATGTCGAACCGCCCGGCCTGCAATTCCATCAAATAACTGCCCGCAGGCACCTCCGTGACCTCCACCTCGACGCCCAGCGACTTCCAGCTAGTGACCAGCGCCTCCGCCAGCCGCTGGCGCTCCGCATTCTCCGCTGGGATCACCAGCCGCAGTCGCATCGCCTGAGCCAGCTGACGCAGCCGCCCCTCCACATCCTGCCCCCAGCCGGCCGACTTCAGCAGCTCTAGCACCTGAGAGCGCCGCACCGCAGGCACCAGCCCAGCTCCCGGCGCTGGCTGCAGTGGGGAAAACCAGCACCCAGGGGGGAAAAAACCATCCTGCACCCGCAGGGCCATGCCGGGCAGGCGGCTCAGCAGTTCCTCACGATCCAAGGCGAGACTCAGCGCCTGACGCACGCGGGGATCTTTCAGCGACGCGGCCTCCGTGTGCCACACCAGCATCAGCTGGTGACGTGCAGGCAGGCGCAACGGCACGTAACGGCTCGTCAGCGGACGCGGCACGGGCCAGGACACATCATCCCCCTGCGCCGTATCTACCTGAGTGCTGAGGACCACGATCTGGCGAATCGGCACCGCCAGGCCCTGACCCGACCGCTTTTCCAACATCAACTGATCCGCGTCTCGTCGCGCCACTTGCCAGGCCCCAGCCCCTGGCGGCTCCGACTCTGCAAAATCAGAAACATGCTGCGCCAGCCACGCCGCCGGCAGGATGGGCAAAAGCGTCCACCCCGGCAGGGCGGGGCTATGGGCCCGGCGATAGATCACCCGCACCAGCCCAGGCTCAGGAGAGGTCACCTCCTGAATGTGCTGAAAGGCCTCCTTTCCCACCACCGGCCAGGGACGTGCCAGCATCTGCGTCAGCGTGGCCCGCACATCCTCCACCGTGATGGCACTGCCATCTGGCCACGTCACCCCAGCACGCAAGCGAAAGTCCAGCACCGGCTCGACCAGGGCAGAGGCTTCATCGATCAACTGGATCTCCAGCATCGGATGATGACGTGGGGCGAGCCACTGCGTTAGCTGCTGCTGCGCCTGCACCGCCGGTCGCGTGCACACCATCTCGCACGTGCCATCCTCCGCGAACCACAGACGCTTCGTGGTGGCAGCATGCTCAGGATCGCGGGCAAAGGACTCCAGCACCAACCGTGCGCTCGGCGGTGCCAGGATGCGTAAACGAGAAAGCCGCAGCGGTCCGCTCGCCGCCAGCACCCGACCCACATCCGCCGCCACCATGCCGCCCGGCTGGGTAAAGCGCAGGTGCAGCGCCTCCGCCTCCGTAGCAACCGCCTCCAGATCCCAACGGCTGCGACGCTCCGCCGGCAGGTCCTGCAGCTCATGCGCTGCCGCACGCGCTGCCTCGGGGCTGGCAAACCAGCACGTCATCTCCTGGCGCCACATCCACTCCTCCGCCAGGGCCGGGGCCAGCCTGCCCTCGCGATCGTAGCGCACCAGCGGCTCATGCAGCAAATCCAGTACCTGACGACCGGCCACCTCCTCCGTCACGTAGGGATTCAGCAGCGGCAGTGCCCCTGGCAGCCGCACCACCAGTCGATCCGACATCGCCCGCCCAGGGCGCACCGGCGCGGGGGCATCCGCCGCCGGCTTCGGCCCTGGAGCCACCGACTCCTTTCGACAAGCACTACCCCCCAGCAGCAGCACCCCTCCCAGCCAAGCAGGCAGGGTCCAGCAGCGTGAGGTCAGGTTCAGCGTCATCAATCCTCCCAGCTTACGCACCGCCACCGCCGTCCTTCAACCTTCCTGCCAGCTTGGATGCAAAAGAAGCCAGCATCTCCGCCCCCTCCCAGCGCCAACGGCGCGTCCCATCTCAGCCCAGGGCAACGCCCTGGGGAACCTGGGCCACCCTCTACCCGCCAGAGCCCTGAAGGGGCGTCCCATGCGCGTTCAGATTCGGGGCATCCCTCCTGATCTCCGCTTCTCCAGAGCTTGCCAACCCTGATTTTGCTGTCGTCGAAGACCATTCGCTTCTGCACGAAAACTGTTTCCCTCCCACCGGGAATCCGCTCCTCGTGTCAGGGAGGGCTTCCCTTCAAGGCTTGAACGACTCTTTTCTCAAAGAAGGGAGCCCGTTTCCGCCCGAAAGCGGCGGTCATTTTCCAGAAGAATCTTTCCCACCCTGAGAAAAGCCATCGCTGCCTGACCCACCCTACCCGCCTGCACCCACAGCACATCTGGCTGCTTTGGTCTGGATCGGACGGACCTGCGATGCCGCGATCACCCTCCCACACACTCATCCCGGTCGGGCTGAGCCCTTGGCAGTGTGCTGGCCATCTCGGTGATGGGCATTTCTGCATGGATCAAGCGGCAGCCCAGCGGGAGCGCAGGGCCGTAGAGCGAGCTTCCAAGTTCGTTCCACGGTGCTCAGAGTCGTGCTTCCGAAAAGCGCGAAACGCACCTGCTAAGGTCTTGATGCAACGAGGGCTGGCAGCTCTGCTATCGGCCTTCAGTCAGCCTATTCTGCATCCACTTCCCCGCCGCCTTGCCGCCGGTCTCCACGGGCAGCGACTGGCCCTGCAAACAGACGTATTCTTTCCAGGAGCCTTCGTGGAGGCAGGCGTGGTTTCCGTGCGCGGTGCGAAGGGGCTGACATCCATCATCCATGCGGCAAAAGCAGGCCGAGGAGAGCCATGGCGAGCATCAAGCCGTCCTCGATGATGGTGACGGTGGACATGGGGAGGTTGAAGACGGTGCCGAGGCAGGCGCAGCGGATGGTCTGCCTGGAGGTGACGGCTTTGATGACGCCAAGAAGGCTGATGCCCATGATGAAGGCGGTGGCGAGATTCACGCCAAAGGGCTGCCACGCGGCGAGGTAGGCATGTCCGAGGGTCAGCTCGATGAAGGGATAAACGTAGCCGTAGCTGGGCCATGCCTTCGCCACGAGATCATAGCTGCGGTAGGCATCGGCAAAGCCGCGCAGGTCGAGCATTTTGAAAAAGGAGAAGGCGACGAAGAAGCCGCCCATGAAGAGGCGCATGGCCTCCATGAGCTGAAAATGACCGCTGGCGATGCTGGCGGCGAAGATGACGAGCAGCAGGTAGGCGAGCAGGATGAGCAGGGGCTTGTAGGTCTGCGCGGATTTCGGTGGCAAGGCGGAAGCGGGCATGGCGGGAGCCGCTTCCTCGGCCACGCGGTATTTGCCGAGCGGCTGGAGCCATTCATTGACCTCGGCACGGCTCAAGGCGGCGCGGGTCACGATGCGTGCCTGCGCCGGCGTGAGGGTGACGGTGACCTCCGTGATGTCCGGGTGCTCCTGAAGGCGGGCGGTGATCCTGGCGACGCACGAGCCGCAGCTCATGCCGCAGAGCGGAAAGGTTTGGGGGAGGTTCATGGTGGGAAATGAGCTGCGCCACCTGGCGGCAATCTGGCGGCCGGGTGGCATGGTGGGGTGCTGCAGAGCCTACTTGAGCTTGGCGAGGTATTTGGCCGGGTTAGCGTCGAACTTCTTCACGCAGGGTTTGCAGCAGAATTTGATCTCCTGGCCTTCGTGCGATTTGACGATGACCTTGCCCATGCTGCCGAGCTTGTTGCCGCTGACGATGCAGGTCGGCAGGGGATAAGGTTTGTCGGCGGCGAGGCCGGTGCTGGCGAGGGCGATGAGGAGGGTGGTGAGGAGCGTTTTCATGGGGTGTGTTTGCTTGGGGGTTTTTGTGATGACGGACGGTCATCAAAAGCGGATGAGCACGCCGACGCCGGGGCCGTAGTCGGAGTGGTAGGAGGCGGTCAATGAAGTGTGCCGGGTGAGGGTGTAGTCGGCTCCGGCGCTCCATTCCCAGCGGGTGCCGGTGTCGTAAAAGACATCTCCCCAAGCGCCGAGACGCGGGGTGAGCTGAAATCGCTTGGCGAGGCTGAAGCGGGCATCGCCTTCGGTATCGAGGCTAACGTTGAGCCAGGCCATGAGCGGGAGGCGGTAGTTGATGCCGATGAGGCCGCGATCTTTGGCGTCCTCATCATTGGTGAGGCGATAGCCAGCGAAGGCTTGGAAGTTCAGGTTGAAGTAGCGCTGGTAGAGGAGGTCGAGCTCGTATTGCGGCTCGTCCACGCGCTCCCAGCCGACCTCCCAGGCGAGCTGGATGTCGTTCTTCGGGTTCATCCAGGTGAGCAGGCCCTCGCTCATGTTCGTCTGGAGACTGGCGGCTCCCCAGACGTAGCTCATGTCGTGGGCGTGCTCGCCGAGGCCATGTGGATCGAGTTTTCCAACTCGATCATCTGCGACGTGCGCGGTGGGTGATTTCGGCATCTCTTGCAGGACAGAATCCATGCGGGCAGGAGTGCCCGCATCACTCCTTTCCTCATAGCGGAAGACGCGGGCCATGCCGCTCATCATGTGATAAAGGATGTGGCAGTGGAACATCCAGTCGTGCGCCTCGTTCGCCTCGAACTCGACGGTGCGGCTGCTCATGGGCGGGACATCGACAGTGTGCTTCAGTGGTGAGCGGGCACCCTTTCCCATGAGCAGGCGGAAGAAGTGGCCATGCAGATGAATGGGGTGGTGCATCATGGTGTCGTTCACCAGTTCCAGCTCGATGATCTCGCCCTTTTTGATGATGACATAGGGCTGCTCGGCGATGGTTTTGCCGTCAAAGCTCCAGATGTAGCGATTCATGTCACCAGTGAGGTGGAGGGTGATTTTCCGACGCGGGAGGTTCTTGGGCAAAGAGGTGTCTTTGATGGCTTTGAGCAGGCGATAGGGCGATCCCGGGCGTGGGAGGTTCAAAGAGGCACGCGGATCATCTTCCTGCTCTTCGAGGGCGAGATTGAGCATCTCATCCATTTGGTAAAGATTTGGCCGTGGCGGCACGGGGGCGGCATGAGGCTCGCCTTTGCCAAAAAGGGCGCTACTGTGGCCGCTGCCGTCCTGCGTGGTGAAGCGCAGCTCATGCTGGCCGCTTTTGGGAATGGTCATGAGCAGGTCGTAGGTCTCGGCGATGCCCATGAGGAACATCGGCACACTCACCGGCTGCACCGGCGGACCGTCGGCTGCGATGATGGTGAGCGGCCCGGCGGAGGAGCTGAGGTAGTAGTAGCTGGCGGCGGAGGCATTGATGATGCGCAGGCGCACGCGTTCACCGGGAAGGCCTTCGATGCGTGTCTGGCGCTGTCCATTGATGAGGAAGGCATGGTAGCCCACATCAGACACATCCATCGGCATCATGCGGTCCCACTCGCGGCGGAAGTAGTCCTTTAAGTTGCCGCGTTTCCACGCGCCGAGGATGGACTGCGAGTTCCGCCGCATGAGGCCGAAGTAGTCGCTGCCACGCATGAGCATGCGCATGACCTCCATGGGATCGGTGTCGGTCCAGTCGGAGAGGATGAGCACTTGTTCACGGTCGGCTTTGACTGGCTCGCCGCCGCTTGGCTCGACGACGATGCCGCCATAGACGCCGCTCTGCTCCTGCAAATGCGTGTGCGAATGAAACCAGTAGGTGCCGCTGTGTCGCAGCGTGAACTGAAAGGTATGCGTGCTGCCCGGCTTGATGGGCGGCGTGGTGACGTGCGGCACGCCGTCTTCTTTGTTCGGCAGGAGCAGGCCGTGCCAGTGCGTGGAGGTTTCCTCGTTCTTGAGGTCGTTGTGGACGCGGATGCGGGCAAAGTCGCCCTCACGGAAACGCAGCACCGGGCCGGGGATGCTGCCATTGATGGCGAGCACGTGGACGGGCCTGCCAGCGGGGCTTTGCGTGTGCTCGGCGATGTGCAGATCGTATTCGACGACGCGCTGGCCGGGAGCGGGCTTGTTCTTCCCGCATTCATCACAGGCAAGGACGGTCGCAGGTGCCATGAGCATGGCACAGCCGAGGAGAGGGAATGTTTTCACGAAGAGTCTAAATCAAAGCGTTGGTCACAAAGGAAACACGCCCGCTGTGCATGACGATCCACGAAGGGGATCATGCCACGCGGGCACAATGCGTCTGTGTCAGGCCCGCATTCAGTTCAAGAAGGAGCAAAACAGCACCATCAGCCGGACATGCGGCGGGGTGCGTGTCGGCTCATTGAAAACGGGCCGGTTTGCGCGGCTCGTCTCTTTTGAAGAAAGGATTAGCAAAGGAGGCAGCTCCTTCCAAACCACCAACGGGATGTGGTCGCGGTTCGAAGAAGGTGGCGGCAAATGAGCTGGAGTGCTGTTTTGCCCTTCTGAAGGACCTGCCGAGCAAGCGCAGTCTCCCGGGCCCTCCTCAGCCAGCCACGCGCAGCAGTCCATGGTGCATTTTGCCTTCACGGGAGCCTGCAAGGCCGTCAGCGGCGCTGTCTGCATCAGCAGCAGGAGCAGCATCAGGCAAATCTGGAGGGCGCGTTTCATCGACGGGTGAGGATGGACTCAGCCCGGTTTACATCAAGCCTTTTGGATTGTGCTTCTGTGTGTGACTATTGCCTCCTGTCCTCATGGCGCTGGGCACCGCTTTCTTTTCCCCGCCGCCTTGCCGCCGGTCTCGGCGGGGAGCGATTTGCCATCGAGCCAGACGTATTCTTTCCAGGAGCCTTCGTAGAGGTGGACGGGCGTCGATGAGGCGGTCGACGTCATGAAAAGACCTCCCTGTCTTGGGCTGCTGCCAGTTTGATTTCACGAAGCTGCCGAAGTGAAGACGGGTCGGATCAAAGCACCGACTTCGGATCGAGCGCATCGCGCAAGCCATCGCCGAGCAAATTCAGCGCGAGCAAGGTGAGGGTGAAGAAGGCGCTGGGTCCGATGAGCATCCAGGGATAGACAGCCATGCTGGCGGCGCCCTCGCTGATGAGCACGCCCCAGCTGGCATCCGGCGGCTGGATGCCGAGCCCGAGGAAGCTGAGCGTGGCCTCCAGCAGCATGACGCCGGGCACAGTCAGGCTGGCGTAGATGATCACGGGCCCCATGACATTGGGCAGCATGTGGCGAAACAGGATGCGGCCAAAGCCAGCCCCAGCGGCACGCGCCGCCTGCACATACTCCAGCTTTTTCAGCGTGAGCACCTGCCCGCGCACGACACGCGCCATGGTCAGCCATTCCACCGCGCCGATGGCGACAAAGATGAGCACAAACTGCCTGCCGAAGATGACAACAAGCAGGATGACAAAGGTGATGAAGGGAAAGGCGTAGAGGACATCCACAGCGCGCATCATCAGGGCATCCACGCGGCGGCCTGACAGACCTGCCACGAGGCCATAACCCACACCGATGACGACCGCGACAGCGGTGGCCATGACTCCGACGAGCAAGGAGATGCGGCCGCCATGCAGGATGCGCGTGGCTAGATCGCGGCCGAGTGGATCGGTGCCGAGCCAGTGGGCGGCATTCGGCGGCACGGCGCGCAGTTCGAGGTCTTGATCGTTCGGGCCGTAGGGGGAAAACCACGGTCCCGCCACGCAGAGGAGCATCATGAAGCCGAGCAGCAGCAGGGCCGCCACGGAGACGCGAGAGCGGCAGAGTCGCCGCCAGGCGAGTTGAGTGGGAGTGAGATGTTCCGATGCCGCGCTCATGCGTCCTCTTTGAATCCGATCCTGGGGTTCAGCAGGGCCTGGATGATGTCCACCAGCAGATTGAAGGCGACGATGAGCAGCGCGTAAAAGGCTGCGGTGGCCATGGCGAGCTCGTAGTTCCGGTTCACAGCGGCACCGACGAAATGCTGACCCAGGCCAGGGAGCTGAAACACACTCTCGGTGACGATGGAACCGGTCATGAGCCCAGCGGCCGCGGGCCCCAGGAAATTCAGCACGGGCAGGCAGGCGAGCTTGAAGGCATGGCGAAAGACCACCGCCATCTCGGAGGCGCCTTTGGCTCGCGCGGTGCGGATGAACTCCAAGGCCAGGGTTTCACGCAGACCACCCCGAGTCAGGCGGGCGATGTAGGCGCTGTAAATGAGGCCGAGGGTCAGGGCAGGCAGCACCCAGTCGTCCGCATCATACCAGCCGGAAGCATTGAACCAGCGCAGCTTTAGGCCGAAAACGAGGGTGATCACGGGCCCCAGCACGAGACTTGGCGTGCAGATGCCCAGCGTGGCGGCCACCGTGCTCACGCGATCCTCCAGACTGCCCGGACGCAGAGCTGCCAGTGCCCCGGCGGGAATACCGACTGCCAACGCGATGAGCAAAGCCGCCAAACCCACCTGAGCAGACACGGGAAATCCCTCGGCGATGATTTCCCCGACGCTGCGGCCCGGCATCTTCGGCGAGGGTGGGAACCGAAAGGTGGCGAAATTCACGATGTGATTCCACAGCTGAATGGGCAGAGGTCGGTCCAGGCCATACATGGACTCCTGCTGGCGGCGGATGTGCTCGGGCACATCTCGCTCTCCCTGAAAGGGTCCGCCCGGAGCCATCCTGAGGAGCAGAAACGTGATGCAGAGCACGCCGACGATGACGACGACGCCCTGAACGACACGACTGATGAGAAAACGAAGCATGGAAAAACCGGAAGCTGCATTGTGGGAGCGCCCCATGGCAAACGCAACGCCGTGATGAGCGATGGGACTGCAAAAGCGGATCCAGACAAGCCAAGACCCTACGCGCCGTCGCCAATGGACTCAGAGCTTTCGCCAAGGCAGACGCTCCAGCACATCACCAAAGCCCAGACCTCCCCCCGTAAGATCAGGCTGCAAATGCCCCCCAGGGGAAAGCACGCGCTCGAAGAAGCCATCGGGCTCGAACAAATGCTGCGTGCAGAGACCACAAAGGCCGATGGCATCCCCGAGTTCCTGGCGAGCCAGCGCGGCCTCATACGCCGCGAACATTTGACCCAGGGCGTGATCCATGGCCGACGTGAGCATGAGCGGCACACCCGGATGACGCTGCGCCACGAGCCGCCAATCGCGGCGCGCAGGCTTCACCACCACGGCCGCAAAGCCCTCCGTGCCCTGACGCCAGCCTTTGTCCAGCGCCAGCCGGACCTGCCACTGCTGCTGCGCCTGCTGCCAGGCGGCGGGCTCGTAGGGAAAGGGATCCTCAATGAGGTCGAGACGCTGGTAGGTGCGCAGCGGCATGAACTCGATGAATTGCGAAAAGCCGTGGGCATCCAGGCAACCGTTGAAGTCCACCCGCAGCTTCAGCGCGGTGCCTTCCGCCACACGCACGCATTGCTCCAGAAAGCGGCGCGTCTCGCCGTAGTTCGCGTAGCCTTTGGCCTTCAGCGCAGGCCAGCCCTCGGCCAGCACCCGCTCGATCTGTGGCTGCGTGGGCTGGGCAAAGCTCCAGGAGTAATGGCTGGGCGGGATCTCCAGCCCCTCGAACAAACTGACACCGGCCTCGCGCGCGGCACCATCCATCGCCGCGCAGCGCAGCGCCATCTCGGTGACTGGGGTGGTCTGCCCTGCGGCCAGCAGACGCAGCTGCTCCTCGACCGGCGGATCGCCAAACTCTGGCCAGGGATGAATGCAGCCGTAACCTGCCCCCACTCGAATCAGGGCGCCAGCGAAGAGCCGACGATGCGAGGCCGAGTTCAGCGCCACACCACTGCGCAGCAGGTATTCGTAAACAAAAATGTCGTCAGCAGGGGGCATGAGCTGCCTTTGCCAGGAAGGCAGGCTTTTTCAAATACGGATGGGCAAGGCTACTGGGATATGCAGGCTTGGCAAAGCTGCCTGAGCCCCGCTAGGCTAGTACCCCGACCCATGATGAAGCGCACCCTCCTCTCCTGCCTGACGCTCGTGGTCCCTGCCCTGGCCTGGGCGCAGGCCTTTGACCCGAAAGGACTGACCCAACTGGACAAGGTGGTGACGCAGGCCGTGACCCACCTAAATCCGCCAGGGCTTGTCCTCTGGCTGGAGCAGGCAGGCCAAGTCCACACCCGCGTGCATGGCGCCCGGGAGCTCGTGCCCGCGCGCGAGGAGATGACGCTGGACACGATCTTCGATGCGGCCTCTCTCACCAAAGTGGTAGCTACCCTGCCCTGCGTGATGCTACTCGTGGAAGCGGGTCGGCTAGACCTGAATGCCCCGGTCAGCCGCTACCTGCCAGAATTCGAAGGGGAAGGGCGCGAACACCTGCGCCTGCGGCATCTGCTGACTCACACCTCGGGACTCAAGCCGAGCATCCCACGGGAACCTTCTTGGAAAGGCTACACCGAAGGCCTACGCCTCGCGCTCAGCTCCGTGCCGGAGGCGATGCCGGACTGCGACTTTCGCTACAGCGACATCAATTTCATTCTCCTAGGGGAGATTGTGCAGCGGGTCTCAGGTCAAAAGCTAGATACCCTGGCTGCGGACCGCCTTTTCAAACCGCTGAAGATGCAGGCCACGCGCTTCAACCCACCGGCCAACTGGCGCGCCCGCATCGCCCCGACCGAGCGGGATGAAAATGGCCAGATGCTGCACGGCGTGGTGCATGACCCGACGGCCCGGCGCATGGGCGGCGTGGCAGGTCATGCAGGGCTCTTCACCACCGCAGCGGATCTGGCCCGCTACGCCCGGATGATCCTGAACGAAGGCAGCCTGGATGGCGTGCGCCTTTTCCTGCCAGAAACGGTCCGCCAGATGCGCCAGGTGCAGACGCCTGCGACGGTGAGTGCGCGCCGTGGCTATGGCTGGGACATCGACTCGACCTACAGTCGCCCACGCGGTCAGATCTTCCCACTGGGCTCCTTCGGGCACACGGGCTTCACCGGCACCAGCCTATGGATCGATCCCGCCTCGCGCAGTTTTGTCATCTTCCTCAGCTCACGTCTGCACCCCGATGGCAAAGGCGACGTGCGCGATCTCTACGAAGCCGTGGGCACCGCAGCGGCAGGCTGCATCGCGGACTTTGACTTCAGCCGAGTCGCCGATGCCCTCGAACCCAGGGCCGAACATGAAGTGCCGACCGTGCTGAATGGCATCGACGTGCTGGAGCGGCAGGACTTTGCGCCTCTGAAAGGTCTGCGTGTGGGCCTGATCACCAATCACACGGGCATGAATGCCCAACGGCGTAGCACCATCGACCTGCTGCGTGCTGCGCGTGAGGTGAAGCTGCGTGCCCTGTTCAGCCCTGAGCACGGCATTCGCGGCGAGCTAGATCAAGCCCAAATCCGCGATGGCCAAGATGCCAAGACCGGTCTGCCCATCCATAGCCTCTACGGTGAGCATCGTGCACCGCAGCCAGCCCAACTGGCGGAACTGGATGCACTGGTCTTCGACATCCAGGACATCGGCTGCCGATTCTACACCTACATCTCCACGCTGCGTCTCTGCTTGGAAGCCGCTGCCAAGGCAGGCAAGCCTTGCTTTGTGCTCGACCGTCCCAATCCCGTCGGGGGCCTTGCTGTCGAAGGCCCCTGCGCGCTCGATGAGGAAAGCTTCACCGCCACGCATGGCATCGCCATCCGCCATGGCATGACCACGGGTGAACTGGCGCAGCTGATGAATGCCGAACGCAAGATCGGAGCCACGCTGCACATCATCCCCTGCCAAGGCTGGCGGCGAGAGCAACTCCAAGATGAGACAGGGCTGCCCTGGCAGAATCCATCACCCAACATGCGCTCACTGGAAGCTGCGCTGCTCTACCCTGGCATCGGGCTGCTGGAGTTCAGCCTCAGCGTCGGCCGCGGCACAGACACGCCTTTCCAGATCCTGGGCGCGCCCTACGTGGACGACCTGCGGCTCAGCCATGAACTGAACCGACTAGGCCTGCCTGGCATACGCTTCACGCCGATTCGTTTTCGGCCAGCCAGCAGTGTGTTCAAGGAGCAAACCTGCGCTGGCGTGCGACTCTTCATCACGGACCGCGAAGCCTTGCGCCCGGTGGCCTTGGGAATCGCCATCGCGAGCACCCTGCAGCGTCTTTACCCAAAAGCTTTCGCGCTCGACAAAGTCGGCACTCTGCTCAATCACCGCGAGACCCTTCAGGCCCTCCGCGCCGGCCAAGCTTGGCGCGCGACGGCATCCCGCTGGGAAACCGAAACAGCAGCGTTTCTGCAACGCCGCGAAGCTTTTCTGCTCTACCCCGCCACGCCTTGAATCACATCGTCGCAGAGGCATTCCTGCCTCCATGGACTGCGGGATTCGGGTTCATCGAAGGTAGATGAACTCTTTGAGGTTGATCAACGACTGCGCGAGGCTCGTCCACGCCTGGACTTTCGGAGAGTCCGTACTCGTCGCGGTGCGAGCGGCTTCGAGGGCTTGATTCATCGTGTCGCGTTGGGATTGGAGAGCATGGAGTTGCTGGCGCTGAGACTCCGTGAGAGCCGCGAGGATGTCGGATTCGCGAAGGGTGTTGGCTTCGAGGGTGGCGGTCTTGGCGATCTCTTCGGATGTGAGGGCACGGTCGTAAAGGCGGGCGCGGTCAATGCGGCCGCGGAGGCCGTGGTTGCCAGATGGGTTGCCGTGGCGGCAGCCGAGGAGGATCTGGCTTTCGTTGGATTCGAAGGTGGCACCGGGGGCTTTGCGGTAGGTGCGACCGTAGGGTTGGCCATCGCGGTAGCCGCGGATGATGCCATCGGCTTGATAGACGACGGCGACATGCACGGGACGTGTGACGGCCTCGGTCTCGGCGGGGCCTTCGAAGAGTTCGCTGCGCTCGAAGAAGTTGCTGCCAGCGACCCAGTGCGCGGGGGTTTTCTCGGCGAAGACGAGTGAATCGAACAAGCCGCCATCCTTGTACTGCACGGTGATGACGCCGCCGCCTTGCTGCTTGAGGTCATCGAGCTGCACCCAGGCTTCGAGGGTCTTGGCGGTGAGGGTTTTGGGCAACGAACCGCTTTCGGCCATGGACTGGCCATCGACGACGAGGGCTCCGTTTTCGAGGCGGGCATTGCCGGTGAGCTTGAGCGGGAGTTGGCCACGGGTGTCGTTGAGGTCATCGAAGGTCCATTCGGCCAGAGGAGATGGGACCGATGTGACGGAGGGCTTGGCCTTAAGGAGCTTTTCACGCGCAGGTTCAAGAATGGCGCTAATCTGGCGATTGAGCGCGGCGAGCTGCGTTTCTTGTTGGGTGAGCTTTTGCGTCTCTTGAGCCGCTTCGGCTTGGAGAGAGGTCAGGTAGGCCTGGCTTTGTTGGATCTCGTCGTCGGTGGCTTCGCGGGAAAAAGCTTCGCGGAACATCCGGCGGAGGCGGAGGTCGTCGGGGCGGTTTTTGGCGTCGTTGAGGGTGCGCAGAGCCCAACTGCGCGCCCAGTCGATGACGTTGGGATCGTTGAGCAAGGTCAGTGATTGCGCAGGGACGTTGGTGGAGTCGCGCTTGCCTCGGGTGGCAAAGGGTACGGGCGCATCGAAGGTGGTGAGGAAGGGCGGAAGCGCGTTGCGGATCACTTTGACGTACAGGCTGCGTCGCTCATCGCCACTGCCGACGGATTCGCCGTAGAGCGTGGGATCGAGTCGGCCGGAGAGGGTGACGATGGAATCGCGGATGGCCTCGGCTTCGAGGCGGCGGGTGCTCCAGTGGCTGAGGAGCTTGTTTTCGGGGTCGCTGGCGTTGCTGCTGGAGGCTCTCTGAAACGTCTTCGACAGCAGAATGTCCCGCAGCAGGCTTTTGATGCTGCCGCCGGAGTCGATGAAGCGCTGGGCGAGGAAGTCGAGTAGCTCGGGATGTGTCGGGAGGTCGCCGAGTTTGCCGAAGTTATCGACGCTGGCGACGATGCCGCGACCGAAGACGTGATGCCAGACGCGGTTCACGATGACGCGGGCGGTGAGCGGGTTGGTTTTCATGTCCGCCATGCGCTCGGCGAGTTCGAGTCGGCCGCTTTGCTTGGTGGCGAAGGGCTTGGAATCGAGGGCTTCGAGGAAACGGCGCGACACAAGCTCGGCGGGCTGTTTGTGGTCGCCGCGGACGAAGAGCGGCGCGTCTTTGGCATCGGCCTCGATGACACCGGGGACGCGGGTGGGAATCGGGAGCTTGGCTTCGAGGTCGCGGTAGCGCTGGAGGAGTGGCGTGATGGAGTCGAGGGAGAGCTGTTTGGATTGAATGAGGGCGTCGAGGGCTTCGGCGTCGACATCGGTGAGGGTGTTGGATTGCCAGGCGGTGATGAGTTGGCGAGGCGATGCCTTGGAAGCAGCGGGAGCGGGTGGGGCTGTGGCGTCTTGGGTGATGAAGGCGTCGTTGAGGATGAACCACGACGGCGAGTCCGCTTTGTATTCGGCGGGCATGTCGGCGGCAGTGGTGAGCTGGAGGAAGATTTCGTCGCCCTTCCAGAATTCGAGGTCGAGGCTGCGCCAGCCGAGTTTTTCGTCTTTGGCGTCTTTGAGCTCGATGGCCTTGTGGATGGTGCCGGTGCGCGGGTAGTTTTGCACGACGTATTTGGCCTTCACGCCGCCGTTTCCAGCGACGCGGAACCACAGCTTGCCGCCGGGATTCTCGAAGCGGTTGGTGAAGAGGACGGCGCGGTCTTTTTGCGTGAGCGTGTTGGAGAGGTAGCCGCTGGGGTGGATGCGAATGCCTTTTTCGGTGAGAGAAAACTCACCCGGTTTGGAGTGAGGGAGGCCGTGGAAAGCAAAGTTCTTGGCTCTTGGTCCTTCGTTCTTGGTTTTTTGCGGTTGGGAGCCGTGGGGCAGCTTGGTGAGCCAGTTGTTGATGAGAGTCGCTTTGATCTCGGTTTTGAGTTGTTGCAGTTGGGCGCGGATGGCATCGCCAGTGCCGGGGGCGTTGGCGTCGATGACGGCGGGGTGGGTGCTGGTAAAGATGCCGTAGAGGGCGTAGAAGTCGGTCTGACTGATGGCGTCGAACTTGTGGTTGTGGCAGCGGGCACAGCTCACCGTGAGGGCTTGGAAAGCCTTCGTGACGGTGTCGATCTGGTTGTCCGTGAAGGTGACCATTTCATCGAGCGAATCGACGGGCGAGAAGCCATGCAGCACCATGCGAAGCTGCGCGATGCCGATGGCGCTTTCGTTGAGGCCGTTCTTGAGGCGTGGCTTTGGAAGTAGGTCTCCAGCGATGGCTTCTTTGATGAGCTGCGGATACGGGACGTCGTCGTTGAAGGCGCGAATGAGGTAGTCGCGGTAGCGGTAGGCGTAAGGAATGGCGGGGTCTCCCTCGGAGCCGTAGGACTCAGCGTAACGGACCCAGTCCATGAAGTGGCGGGCCCATTTTTCACCGTAGGCGGGGGAGCTTAAGAGAGCGTCGATCTGGTCTCGCGGGGCAGACTTGTCGGACCCGTCCGACGGTGGGAGGCCGGTGAGGATGTAGCTGATGCGGCGGCGAAGCGTGGCGGGAGCGGCGGGAGCGGCGGCGGGGATGTTTTGTTTCTTTAGCTCGATGTCGATGAAGTCATCGATGGATGTGAGATTTGAGCTTTTAGCTTTCAGATTTTGGAAGGCCCACCATTCCTTGCGCCGTGCGAGCGTAGCAGACCACGCCGTTTCTTTTTCGATCTGCTCTTTGCTTGGCGGGGCATCGCGGGGATCGGGAGCTCCGTCACGAATCCATTGTTCGAAGTCAGCAAGGACCTTGGCGTCGAGCTTGGCACCGTTTTTGGGCATCTTGAGGTCTTCATGCTCGTGCTTGAGCGTTTGAAGCAAGAGAGAGTTTTGGAGATCTCCAGGCTTGATGGCATCGCCAGAGTCACCACCGGCCTGCCAGCCCGCACGCGAATCCAGGACGAGGCCACCTTTGTCTTTCGTGGCAGTGCTGTGGCATTCGTAGCACTCCTGCGCGAGGATGGGGCGGATGCGGGACTCAAAGAACTCGAGTTGTTGAGGCGTTGGGGCAGCAAGGAGAGGGCCCGCAACAAGCATGCAGATCGAACTTCCAAGTTCGATCATGAGGTGACGAAACTGAACGAGAGTGGCACGAACTTGAAAGTTCGTTTGACGGTCAGACTTCATGCCTGGAGCCTAGGGCTGATGGTTTCGGCAGCTTGGATCATTTCCAACTTCAGAAACGTGTCTGAATCGAAGAATGTATCAGCTTCGCAAAGCGACAGCCCAAAGCCTCGCGAATCAGAACCGGTCAGGTGAGAAAAGCGTCAGATCGACGGCTGGTTTTTCACCGGTGATGAGGTCCGCCACGATCTTGCCTGTTCCAGGCGCGAGGCTGAGCCCCATCATGGCGTGTCCTGTCGCCAAGATCAGATTTGACCAACGCGACGTTCGTCCAAGGTAGGGCACACCGTCTGGCGGCACCGGTCGAAGTCCACTCCAGGGTTCGATGCCTTCGAAGTCCGTTTCTTGGAAATCTGGGAAATACTGCGGGAAGGAACGAACGATGCCACGAACACGACCAGGATTCACCCCGGTGTCGATGCCCGCCAGCTCCATGGTGCCACCGACGCGAAGAGCACCGTCCATCGGCGTAACCGCCAGACGTGCCTCGGTGCAGATGCTGCAAAGCTGCGGCAGTTGGCGCGGCTTAGACAAAGTAAGGCTGTAACCTTTCCCCGCCTGCATCGGCAAATTCAGCCGCAGCTGCTTGGCCAGGCCTTCCGACCAGATGCCTGCCGCGACGACAAATTCATCGGCCTGCAGACGGCCTTGCGTAGTGTGCAGGGCCGTGATTTGGGAGTGCTGACCCCGCGACCGGCTCTCCCAACGCTCGACGGAGCAATCGTAAAGTCTCTCGACTCCAGCGCGATCCAATGCTTGTTCCAGCATCTGCATCAAACGTGCAGGGGAAAGATGGCAGTCTAGCGGGAAAAAAACGCTACCGATGACATCCATCGTGACATCAGGATCAAGAGCTGCCGTTTCTTTGGCAGTCAAGACCTGCGCAGGAATGCCCAAGGCCTGAGCTTTCTTTGCCGTCTGGGCTTCTTCTTCCAGCGTGTGGCTTTCTTTGCACAGCATGAGCAGGCCTTTTTTCACCAGACCCAGGTCAAGTGGCAGCTGCTCGTAGCATTGACGACTGAGCAAACTAAAATCGCGAAGCACGGGAGCCGCATGGTTCACACGCGAAGGAGTCGCCGCCCGACAAAAGGCGAGCCCCCACTTCATCAGACCTGCACTGAAACGAGGCTGAATATAAAAAGGGGACTCGGGATTCAGCATCCATTTCAGCCCCAGCGTGATCATGCCAGGTGCGGCGAGAGGAATGAAATGGCTAGGCACAATCATGCCTGCATTGCCAAAAGAGCAGCCATCCCGCTGCCGTGGAGCACGATCCACGACCGTCACCTTGAGCCCGCGCTGAGCACAATAAAAAGCCGTGCAGAGACCCACGACTCCTGCACCGATGATAACGACCTCTTTTTGATCCTGCATCGTGCTTACCTAGCATGATGCTCTGAAGTCTCTTGAATGATCGCCAGCGAAGCAGCCTACTTTTCGATCAAAGTACGTTCCCGGAATCGCTCAGCACAAGGCAGCCTCGTGATCCAAAAGCCAACGCTTTCGATCCAACCCACCCGCATAACCAGTCAAAGCGCCCGAAGCGCCAATGACGCGATGGCAGGGAATTAGCAAACTCAGCGGATTTCTTCCAACCGCCGCACCTACAGCGCGAAGAGCTCGGGGCCTGCCCAAGCGAGTAGCGATCTGTGCGTAAGTACAGGTGAGGCCCACAGGGATTCCCATCAAGGCTTGCCAAATCTGACGCTGGAATGCCGTGCCTTCGATCACGTGGAGTGGCGGTAGGGGCGGCAGATCGGTCTTGGCAAAATAGGCGTCTAGCCAGCGTCGAACCTCCGCGCCCCAGAGGCTCACTACGTTTTTGTTAGCTTCTATCCATTCGGGCTGATGTTTCTGACCCTGAAAATAAAGCCCGCTGACCCCTTCCGTTGTCTCTGTCATCCAGAGTTCCCCTAGCGGGGTCGCAAAAACGGCAGTGCAGCGGGCCTGCTTCATGAATCAGGTTAGGCCTTTTTCGGCAGTTCACGATTGCTTTGCAGCACCTTGTCCACCAAGCCATAGGCGCAGGCTTCCTCAGCCGTCATGTAGTTATCACGATCTGCATCTTTTTCGATGATCTCTGGGGTCTTGCCACAATGATGGGCAAGGATGCGATTCAGACGGCGCTTCAGCTTATACATGAAGTCCACCGTGCGCTCGACATCGCTAGCCGTACCGCGCGCACCACCCGAGACTTGGTGAATCATGATATCGCTGTTTGGCAGAGCATAGCGCTTGCCATGCGTGCCTGCGGAGAGCAGCACCGCGCCCATGCTGGCGCAAATGCCGATGCAGTAGGTGTTCACGTCACAGGTCACGAACTGCATCGTATCATAGATGGCTAGACCCGCCGTCACGGAGCCGCCGGGGCTATTGATGTAGAAATGAATGTCCTTCTTGGGGTCCTGCATTTGCAGGAAAAGGAACTGCGCGATGATGATGTTGGCGACCTGATCATTCACATCGGTGCCGAGGAAGATGATGCGATCCTTGAGCAAACGAGAATAAATGTCATACGCACGCTCCATGCGGCCTTCACTTTCGATCACCGTCGGCACGATGAAATTGGAAGGCGGCGGGATCAGGCTTGGCGGAATCTCAAAAGAGGAATGGGACATGAGGGAATCAAGAGGGGGGCAGAGAGCTTGTCAAATGCGGGACCGCAAAGGCTGTCTGAGTAGCAGAACGGCGCGGAGGGATTCAGCGGCGCAAAAAAGGCGTCTCGGATGAACCGAGACGCCTTGGAACTGAATCCAATCGCAGGCGGCGGATTAGGCCGTTTGCTCGTCGATCTTCACGACCTTATAGCCACCGATGCTCTTGAAGTAGAGCAGGAGAAGGAGGTAGATCGCAGCCATGGTGGCTGGGATGTAGGCATCTGCTTTCAGCGTAGCACGGTCCCCTGCCTGATCGGCTTCGACGACGGTTTTCTGCTGCGCAGTCTTTTCCTTAGCTTCCTTGGCAGCGGCGAGTTTGGTGCCATCAAGACCAAAGACCTCCGTGGACTTCAGGTTGAGGAAGGCGCTCGGTGTGGCGGCTTTGTATTCGCTGTAAAGAGCCGCATCTGTTTTTTGGAGAGCCTCACCGGCGAAGCGGTCCTTGCAGTAGCCAAGGCCAGGGCCACCGATGATGCCAGCGGACAACATCCCAATGCCGCCCATGATGGACATAGCCACCGCACCCGACTGGGGGAAGCGGTCACCCACAACGGCGAGCATCGTAGGCCAGAAGAAGGTCTTACCCACCGCGTAAATGCCGAGAGCCACCAGAGCTACCGTGAAAGTCTGCATGCTGCTCGCGAGTACGAGACCGACGGTAGCAATCAAAGCGCAGACCAGGAGAAGACCCACGGGGGAGAGTTTGAGGGTGTTTTCAATCCAGTGAGCACAGAAGCGCAGACCGAACATGATGGCAGAGGTCCAGATGAAGAGGTATTTGCCCTGCTCTGACGTGAACAGGTTACCGGTGATGTTTTGAATCCAACCATCAGTACCCAGCTCGACCGCGCCGACGAGGGCGTGTGTCACGAAGAGCACGAAGAGAATGAAAGAGCCCATCGAGAACTTCGTGATCACTGCCACCGCGATGAGCAGGATACCCCCCACGGTGTAGCCAATGACCTTCGCATTATCTGGTGAGACGGCCTTGGCGATGTCACCAAAGAAGTTGGCGAGCAGGTAGCAGGCGACGATCGCGCCGAGGATGCCCACGGGCTTCAGCATGCTGACAAAGCTGGCACCTTTTTCGGCCGCCTCGGATTTCGGGAACTTCTGGCCCATGAACATGATCGCGTAGAGCACGGTGGGGACGAGGTAGAGAGCGAGCTGGGTCTTCCAGCCGATCTGCATTTTATCGTCAAGAACCCAGCCTGCCACGGAGCCGAGCACCATGCCAGCAGGCCAAGAGGCGTGCAGGATGTTGAGGTAATGCGTGCGGTTTTCCGGGAAAAGCGTGGCCACCAGCGGATTGGCAACCGCTTCGAGGGTGCCGTTGGCATAAGCGAAAATGAACATGCCCCAAAAGAGGAAATTGTAGGCATTCTCAGGTGTGCTGGCACCAAAGGTAACGAAAGCCGAGAGGATATGGCAGATGAGGGCCAGAGCAACAAGCTTGCCGTAACCGATCTTGTCCACAATGAGGCCACCAAAAATGATGCCGAAGCAGAAGCCGGAGAACCCAGCACCACCAATGGCACCGAGCTGGGTACCGGTGAAGCCGTATTCCTTGCCCCAGTTGTCAAAGATACCTCCGCGGATGGCGAAGCCGACGCCAGCGGCAAGGATGGCCATGAAGCCTGCCCAAAGGAGGCGCATTCGATTGTTGTCACTCATAGTGGTGAAGGATGGGTGGGATGATGAGGTCGTGTTGGTTTGGCCATCAACACCGATCCAGAGTGGTCCGGGTAATGGGCGGGTTGCGTTTTAGTTGGGGCATCGTGCAGTGACAAGACAAAAAAGGGCAACACGTGATGTCTGCGTCAGTTCAAAAAACCGTCTGCAAGATTCTACCTTGTGCTGCGGCCACACTGCATGGACCGCCACATCAGAACAAAGAAGATCTGCCAGCGCTGCCTCATCACTGCATCTTGGATCGAGCAGTCTAATGCCCAAAGCAGGATCATCTGGAACGTTTGATCACGAACCCATGGGCCGTGGCTCAGAGCTTCAGTGATCGATCTTGCCTCAGGCTCTGTGAGAATCAGGCAGCCCGAGCCGAAGAAAGCGAAGCTAAGAGCGCTTCATAAAATGTTCTGACTAGCCCGTGACAAAGCACATGACTCGCAGCTGCACTCAGAGGTGGCGGCACGCCGTAAAAGGCGAGATGCCGCCATAGAAAAGGCTCCATTGTTGGCAACTCAACCCCGTCGATTAGCCACGCACTTCGTTCACGAACTCCTCCATCAAATCCATGGCCTTCACGATCAACTCCGGTGCCGTGGCATAACAGCAGCGGACAAAGCCTTCACCGGCCGCGCCAAAGGCCGTGCCTGGGACGACCGCGACACTTTTCTTTTCTAGCAAGCCGATTGCGAATTCTTTGGAAGTCAGCCCCGTGCTACGAATCTCAGGGAAAACATAAAATGCTCCACCTGGATTGAAGCAATGGAGCCCCATGCCATTCAGGCGGCTCACGATGATGTTGCGCCGCATTTCATAGCTCTGCCGCATCTCTTCGTAAGCACTGGCCCCCATTTTCAGAGCCTCAATGCCAGCGATTTGGCTCATGATCGGCGCACATAGCATACAGTATTGATGAACCTTCATCATGGCCTCACGCAAAGGCGCAGGCGCACAAGCATAGCCAAGTCGCCAGCCTGTCATGGCAAAGGCCTTGCTAAAGCCATGAAGCAGCACCGTTCGCTCCCTCATGCCAGGAAATTCGACAATGCTTTTGTGCTGTCGGCCGTCATAAAGGAGCTCGCAGTAGATTTCGTCAGTGAAGACGAAAAGATCATGCTTGACCGCAAGAGCTGCTATTTTTTCCAGCTCCTCCGCCGGCATGATGCCCCCGGTTGGGTTGGTAGGAAAGTTAAGCGCGATGACCTTCGTCTTGGGCGTGATGGCTTTCTCCACATCCTCCGCCATCAGGGCGAACTGATTCTCTTCCCGGGTATTGACGACCACTGGCACGCCATACGCCATTTTGATGCTGGGCGAGTAACTGACATAGCAGGGTTCATGATAGATGACCTCATCACCTGGGTTCAGCACGGCGCGGAAAGCTAGATCCAGCGCTTCGCTGACACCAACGGTGACGAGAATCTCGGTCTTCGGATCATAAGTCACTCGGAATTGCTTTTCCACATACTCGCTGATCAGCACACGCAGCGGCTCCAATCCAAGATTGGACGTGTAAGACGTCTGCCCTTTTTCGAGAGACCGAATGACCGCCTCGCGAATCGGCCAGGGCGTGGATTTGTCAGGCTCCCCAACACCTAGCGAAATCACATCGCTACGGCCAATGACGAGCTCGAAAAAATCACGAATCCCAGACCGGGGCAGATCCTGAATCTGGGTGCATAGTTTGTTGGAATAGTCCATGAGGTTGGGCAGAGACTGATAGATAGAACTCAGGATCGAATCATGGACTGATGGGAAGACGTTCCTCATCCGCGTTAGCGTTGACCAGGAATCCAGCTTGCTTGTAGGCCTTGAGCTGGAAATGCGTCGCGGTGGAAAGGACACCGCCAAGGGTGCTTAGTTTTTCAGCAATGAAGTTCGCCACATCGAGCAAGTCTTTGCCCTCCACCAAAATCGCCAAATCGTAGCCACCGCTCATGAGGAAGCATTCGCGGACTTGATCAAATTTCGCGATGCGCCGTGCCAACCGGTCAAAACCACCCTCCTTTTCGGGCGTGATTTTCACCTCCACCAAGGCCGTGACACCACGATGCCCAGCTTTTTGTCGATCCACGACCGCGTTGTAACCCAGGATCGTCCCATCCGCCTCGGCGGCAGCGATGCGGCGGCGCACTTCGTCTTCCGTCAGGCTGAGGATTCCAGCCAGCTCAGCCGTAGAGCGGTTGGAATTGATGGCAAGGAGTTGGATCAAGGGGTCCATAGAGGAAAGGTGAACTAAGCACGATTGCAGAAGCTCGCACGTTTTTTGCGCTGGCTTTGCTCTGCCTTCTCTACGGGGAAGGATGGTTGAGTTGTTCGCCCGATGAAAATCAACTTGCTAGACTCCCAGCCTAGCAGCACTATCGCGGCCCGCTGCCACGACCGGCAGTGGTTTCAGCAAAGGACAGATGCCAGAGTGGTCGATCGGGTACGCCTGGAAAGCGTATGAACGGTAAAACGTTCCGAGGGTTCGAATCCCTCTCTGTCCGCCACTGCCTTGTGACTTCATGTGTATTGGCATCCAAGGTGGTTTCAAAGCCTGCGCTTTTGGCAAAAAATGAGCGCGCGCTGACCAAGCCCTTACAGGGCAGGCATTGTCTGTCCCTGAGCCATGGGTTATTGACCTACCTGAGCAGCATGATCTTCTCTCCCTTTTTCTCACGCCTCCTGCCTTGGATCGGCCTCCTCAGCATGACCCCCAGCTGCGTGCAGCAGAATTCGCGTTATATCGGCTTGAGCCCTGGCGGGGGCTATTATGTCGGAATGTCACCCCCGAGCTGGCAATTTCACCCATGGGGACTGGTGAAACGTGGGAACGATCAACCCGCTATGATTCATCGGCCCTGGAGCGATGGCTCCTACTGGCATGGCGATGGCGTGACCGGCAAGCCACGCATCCACATCTCCCTTCGCGAGCAGATGGCCTACTTTTACAAAGGGGATCAGCGCGTCGGTGCCTCTCCGGTCTGCACCGGGTCGCCCGAGTTTCCCACGCCGCGAGGCAGCTTTCGCATCATCGAAAAAGACGCCGACCACCTGAGCTCGATCTATGGCGATTACATCGACCCCTATGGACGAGCCGTACAGACCCAGATCGACCAGCGCAAAGACCCGCGTCCACCAGGCGCTCGATTCGATGGAGCCAAAATGCATTGGTTCATGCGGGTCACAGGAGCGGTCGGGATGCACGAGGGCTATCTACCCGGCTATGCGGATTCGCATGGCTGCATTCGCCTGCCCTCACACATGGCGCGTGTGTTCTTTGCCAATGCTCCCCTCGGAACGCCTGTGCGGATCACGGACTGAAAGGAGTAGGGACTGGATTGGGTCAAAGGCGCTCTATCAGCAAAGCCGCACATCTGGACTGAACAACGGATCCCTCAGGGATTGCCAAAGGGCTCCATCGCTTGCTGCTCACGCATGTCCATCAGGGCAGTCACTCCCCCGCCAATGCTTCCACCACGCGCCAGGACCGCCACCTCTCGGCGCAGATCTCCCACCTGCACGCGGACCGTGATGCGGTTGCTGACGCTCTGCACACTGATCAAGGATTGCAAAGCAAGCGCTTGCGGTGTGCCCACGGGGATGCTCAGCATAGCAAGCGCATTAGGAACATCAGGGATCGGGCTATCATCCTTGGTGCTCAACCGCCCATCAGGACCAAGTCGCACATTTCTCAGTCGCTGAGCCGCCTGGATGTTCGCGCCAGTCACGGCCGAGATGATCTCTGGGCGTGCCTCATTCACATCCAGAAGGCCACTGGCATAGATGCTGAACCAACTCCGCCACTGCGGATAAGCCTGCTCCACCAGCGCCATGCCACGGACCATGGCCATCTCTTCCAAGCTACGGAAGGGGCGATTGAAGGGAATGTCATTCCGACGGTAATCCTTCTTTTCCGCACCATTGAGGCGGGTGAATTCATCGGCATCGATCCAATCGAGGAGACTGTTCATGATGATCCCAGCCTCTCGCAAAGGCACGCCCCAAGCCATGATGAGATTTTTCAAAAGCGTCTGCCCATTAGCGGTTTGCAAAAGCACATTCGGGTTCAGCAGGCCATCTTCACCGACGACGACGACTTCATACCTTTCGTCATTGGACAATTGTCGGCTCAGCAAGGGATCATCTTTTTTGATCACTGGATTCAAGGCAATGGCCAAGGCGGACTCAGCGATCATGCGAGCGCGGAAGATTTGGCGCTTAGAGGCTGCGGCATCGAGATCCTGGGTCAGCAACAACGAGGCTGCAGCGACCAGCGTGGTCAACAAGGCCACAACCCAAAGCACCGCCAGCAGAGCGGCACCGGAACGGGTGCTTGAGTGGCAGGGTTTCGAAAATCTTGTCATTTAAAAAAAGACCTAGAGTAGGGGACAAAACATGGCTTCCTATTGACCTAACTGATTGGCAGTTGAACTCGGATTTTGATTGGAATTTTGGTTAGGAGGCGGATTCAAATTTTGGTTTGAGTTTTGATTCTGAGGAAGATTTTGGTTTGGAATCTGATTTTGACTTTGATTCGGAATCACAGGAGGCAGCCAGAAGACCGAACGGCTTTGAAAACCATCGTCGAGCTGAAGGTTCATTTCTGCCAAAATGGGGCGGCGGCGATCACGCCAGTTGTTTTCCCAGCGGTTGTTCGTGTGGTTGTAAAAACGCCACTCAAAGCGGCTGACATTGTCCAGCAGGGGCAGCGTGATTTGATCACGGGTGTAGCGCACGGCTTGGTTATTGCGCACTGCCTGGGTTTGCTTCTCATCCAGCACGCGGAGCATGATGCGCAGATAGCCTCCCGGACGCTCTTCCGCATACACATCCATGCTCGTGTCCGGAGGCAGGGAGATACCAGGCGTGAAAGAGCTACCCCCATTCACGATGTTCAGCGTGGGCACGTAGGTGCTGCCTTTTTGCTTCACGCTTAGCCTGACCTCGGCCTCACCGGGAAGGGTGCGAAAGGAGCGCCGCATGAACTCAATGAAATTCTGCCGAATCAAGGATCGATCCTGCGAGAGGGAGATGCTATCCGTCAGCTCCAAGGTGGCCTGAGAGATCGAGTAAATGCCCGTGATTAGGAGCACAAACATCGACAGAGCCACGATCATCTCCATGAGCGTGAAGCCTCCATGCCTGGCTGTCTGCCCGAGGGATCTTTGGAAATGGCGCACAGCTTTCATGGCTCAGGCAGGTTCATAGCGGTTGAAAGGAACCCGCGTAGCGAAGGGTCTCCGCAGAGACCTCGGTCGGACCGCTGCCATCGTTCCATCTGGCGATGGCTTGGATGCGGTACATGTCCGTCAGAAAGATGCCATCTTGGTTTTTCAGATCCCGCACGAGCTCGATGATCACGCGGTAGGCTACACCATCATTTCCAGGCTTGATGTCTTCCTCCAACTCACGCAACTGCGGCATTTTACCATACTCATCGATGAGCGATTCCAGCGTCTGCTCCACCTCAAGAAACTTTTGTGAATCGGTGGCTGTGTCAGCGATCTTGTTGATGGCACCCACAAGAGCCACCGTGGCGATCGAAAACACGGCGAGGGCGATCACGACCTCCAGCAAAGTCATGCCACGCGATGAAGATCGGGCCTGATTGGCAAACCGTCCGACTCTCATGGCACGACACCTCCGGTCAGAGGTTGAAACTTCACCTCACGAAAGCCTTCGGCGTTTTCAAAACGCACCGTGATCGGCTCACAAATGCCCTGCTCACCGAAGTGCCAGATTTGGCCTTCAGCGGGTTCCCAACCTCGACCCTGCCAACGCTTGATCAACACGCGGATCTGCTTGCCGTGGTTGTAGCGTGCCAGGGTATTGTTTGCATTCCCCAAGATACCGAAACTTTCCTTTTCAAAGCCGATCATCATGCCCCGATGCTGGAGCACGGCATTGTTGAGAGCGGCCTTGGACATCTGTCCCAGCTTCATGGCAGGTTCTTCGAGAGGATCAACCATCTCAAAGTATGCAAAGCTGCCTGCCCCGACACCGATGACGAGCAACATCACCCCCATGACAAGGATGACCTCCAGCAGGGTGAAGGCCGCACTGACGGGGTGGTGAGGGCGGCAGATTTTCATAAGCAGAAGGAGGAACCATGGACAGGAAGAGGTTCCTGTGAGGAGAACCCACGAATCAATCCTGAGTCACATCATCGTCTGAACCTTCGCGCTTGTCAGGGCCTGCGGAAAAGATTTCATAGGCACGTCCCTCTTTGCCCGGGCTCTTGTAAATGTATTTGTTATCCCAGGGATCGACAATGCCATTCGCTTCGATGAAAGGCTTTTTCACAGGCACGTTGGCGGGTGGTTTCACCAGTGCATCCAGGTTTGGCGGCAGATTGCGGTTGTTGACCTTGTACATCTTGATGGAAGTCGAAATGGTGCCGATCTGGGCTCGTGCAGCGGTGATCTTCGCCTGCTCGTCAAAGTCCCCCAAGGTGGCAGCCCCGATGGCGATGAGGATGGCAATGATGGCCAGCACAAGGATCATCTCCATGAGTGTGAAGGCGGAGCGAAGGCCACGCGAAGCGCGGCGAGGCAGGGTGTGGATGTTCATGTCAGTGGGTAATGGGTAGAGATTCAGAAACGCAAAGCTGGCAGAGTGTTCGGAAGTCGTCACGCGCGAAATCATCGACGCGAATTCAAGGTAGCGACCGTATCGTAGATGATGGTGATCATCATGTAAGCCATGACCCCCACGAGAGCTGCCATGACGAGGATGATCATGGGTTGAAGCATAGCCATGAGCTTCTCTAAGCTCTTTTCCAGCTCACGACCGCAGCGATCCGCAGCGCGGCGCAGCGTGCCGCTGATGTCCCCCGTGTGCTCGCCGATGCGTACCATCTCGAGCAGGTTATCGGGAAAGAGCGCCGTCTTTTCCAAAGAGCGCGACAGCGCCGTGCCATCCCGCACGCCATCAATCACATTCACCAACTGCCTTTGGATGAAAAGGTTCGCCGAGATGCGAGAGGCGAGCTCCAGGCCCTTCAACAGTGGCAAACCACCCCCGGTGAGAGAGGCTAAGGTTTCCAGGAACTGCGTATGGAAGTTCGCCATCAGCACATTGCCGACGAAGGGGATCTTTAGCTTCGTCTCATCCCACACGGGGCGGCCTTGCTTCGAACCCGACCAGACCCAGAAAAGCAGGCCGAGCAGGGCACTGCCCGCCAGCAACAGCCACCAGTAGCTGCGCATGAACTCTGAAAAGTTCAGGATGATCTGTACGCCCTGCGGCACGCCGCCTCTCATGCGGGACATCATGCCACTGAGCCTGGGGATCAAAAAGGTCGTGAACAGCACCGTGACTGCGACAGCGGAAAAACCAAGGAAGCCCGGGTAGATCAGAGCCACCGCCACTTGGCTCTTCAGCTCACGCACCTTGGCCAGATACATGCCCTGACGTTTCATGGACTCAGACAGTGAGCCCCCCGCCTCACCCGCAGCGGCCACAGCGCAGTAAAGCTCATTGAAGGAAGGCGAGGTCTGCTTCAGCGCACTGCTAAAGGGATGCCCCTCACGGATCAGCGAGCCCAGCCGAGCGGCGATGCGACTGTGCGTGCCCGTGGCCCCCTTGCCCTCCATCAGCTTCAGCGCCTGCTCGAGCCTCATGCCGGCTTCCAGCAGTTCCGCCAATTCTTCGGTGAAGAGCTGCAGATTCTTGCCGCTGATGCGAATCGGGCCGCTCGTTTCCGGCACGACAGCCTTGCCCTTGGCCCCCGTTGTAGCCTTGGCCGTGGATTTTCCCACCCCACGCACGGCCGTCTTCGCCGGGCCTTCTTTGACCTGAAAGGGCTGCAAACCACGGCCCGTCAGCAGGCGCACCGCGCTGGCACGGTCCGGAGCATCCACAGAGCCTGAGACATCACGTCCTGCTGCATCGGAGGCTTGATAGGCAAAGGTGGGCATGGCGGTGGGTCAGAAAACCGGGCGGTAGAGCATCGGCTCCACCCGCCCGGCAGGGAAGTGTTGAGACAAGCACAGCCGCCATCCGTTGCAAAGTGCTTGTCCTGTCATTTCCGGCAGCTTAGCCACCGGGGTTAACTCACGACTTCGGTTGGGTGATCATGTCAAAGCTATCCGTACGGAAGGGCGTCACGGGCAGACCTTCCTTGCTGTAAAGATTGCACACCGGATTGTCACTCCATGCATAGCGGACGGCAACGGGCTTGGCGACACCGGGAGCGCTCACTTCGATCTTGTCATGGCCCACCAACTTACCGGTGGCCCAGACCCATTTTTTGTCCGCACCGCACACAGCTAGCCCCTTCACCTCCTGCACGTCAAAGGTGTAGAGACTGCTGCCAAAGGTGTCGAGAGTAACGATGGCTTTGTTGCCTTGGATTTCGACGCCTTTGTATTCAGGGCTGCGGTAGGGGATCTTCATGCCGTAGTCCTTCGCCAGTGCCAGGCGCACCAGACGGTCGGCGACGTCACGCTTGTTGCGCGGATGGATGTCGCGACCTTCGCCAATGTCGATGATGACAGCCTGCCCCCCATTCTTGATGGCGTTTTGCGTCTTCGTTTGGCTTTCACGCAATTCCGCCCAATCGCTATCACCAGGCTGCGGTTGCTCCGCTTTAAAGTCGGCAAGTTGCACCCAGTAGAAGGGGAAATCTCCCTGCTTCCACTCGTCACGCCAGTGTTGGATCATGAGCGGAAAAAGATAGCCATACTCATGGGCGCGAGAGGCATTGCTCTCCCCCTGATACCAAATGGTGCCCTTGATGCCGTAACCTATGGTGGGAAGCAAAACGCCATTGTAGATGTTGCCTGGGCGACTATTGCCAGAAAGTTGTTGCTGGGGACTCTGTGGAGCACGCTCGCGGAACTCGGCCTTTTTCGCCTTGGCCTCATCGGCACGCTTTTTCCAAGCGGCGAGGGCAGAGTCGTAACGTTGCTTCGCAGCCTCGCTGGACAGATCCTTCTCGCGTGTCACCCAGCCGTCCATGAGGGTTTTGAAGCGTGCATCCTTCTCCAACACATCACGCCGCACCCAGGCCTCTGCGGCGCTACCGCCCCAGGCATTGTCGATAAGCCCGACGGGCACATTCAACGCCTGATGAAGCGTGCGACCAAAAAAGAAGCCGACCGCGCTGAACTCACCCACGTTGGATGGCGAGCATGCCGCCCAGCCGCCCTTAAAGTCCTCCTGTGGCTCCTGAGTGCCGACCTGCGGCACAGAAATCAGGCGAATCTGCGGAAACTTTGCCGTAGCGATCTCCAAGTCCGCATCATAGCTCTGTGACACACTCCATTGCATGTTGCTCTGGCCTGAACAAATCCAGACTTCACCCACCAGAATGTTGGTCAACTTGACCAAGTTGCTTCCCTGAATGCTCAACGTCACAGGTTTCGCGCTCGCAGGCAGCGGATCGAGCTTCACCGTCCACTTGCCTTTGGCATCCGCTACAGCGGTCTTTGTTTTGCCGCCCAAAGTGACCGTAACCTTGGTTCCAGGTGTATCCCAGCCCCAGATCGGATTCGCCTGCTTTTGCTGCAGGACCATGTTGCTACCAATGATGGCAGGCAGTTTGATTTCAGCCTGGGCGGCCATGGCCAACGCCGAAAAGAGAGGGAGGAGAAGATGCTTACGCATAGAGATAGGTTGGAAAGGATGAAAAGAACGGAGGCTGAACAACGCTTCCTTCGCAGGAATTTAAGTCTACGAATAACCAGGCCGCGCACCCTGATTCCACTCTGGACACTTTCGACTCTTTGCTCTCCAATCTCATCCGCATGATTCGCCCCACCGTCACCGCCCTCCTTCTCGCATCGCTGGCGACTGCCCCACTCGCCGCCCAAGATCAGGAGATCAAGCCGCCGCAACCGAGGCAAGAGAAGGCCGTGTTCGAGTTCGACGATGGCGATCGTGTCGTCCTGCTGGGCAATACGGTCTTCGAACGTGAACAGCGCTACGGCTGCTTTGAACCCCGGCTCGCACTCGCCCTTGGCGATACAAAGATCACCGTCAGAAACTTGGCCTGGAGCGCGGACACCGTCTTCGGTCACGCACGCTCCTACTTTGGTCCACCCGAGGAAGGCCTTCAGCGCCTCACCGGCCACCTCGACCTACTCAAGCCCAGTGTTGTGATGCTCTGCTACGGTTCCGAGTTTGCTTTTGAGAAACTCGGCGGCCTGCCCGACTTTCTCACCGGCTATCGCACCCTGCTTGAACTTATCCGCAAGCATGCGCCTGGCACACGGATCATCATCGTCTCTCCGCCGCCACTGGAGACCCTACCGCCCCCACTGCCCGACCAGACCGATGCAAACAAAAGTCTATCGAGCTTCCGCGATGCCTTGCGCAAATTTTCCGCTAGCCAGAACACTTGGTTCATTGACCTCTTCGAGCTCATGGGCGGCGTACCTAAACCCGGCAGCCCAGCCAAGCCCCTAACAGAAAATGGTGTACATTACACCCTCGAAGGCTACGACAAAATCGCCACCAAGCTCGTTGAAGGTCTCGGCCTTACCCTACCCACCCTCACCCCCGCCGAGATCGAACCCATCCGCCGCGACGTTGTCGCCAAAGACCAACTCTTTTTCAACCGCTGGCGCCCGCAAAACGAGACCTACCTCTTCGGCTTCCGCAAACACGAACAGGGCCAGAACGCTAAAGAGATTCCTATGTTTGACCCCCTGATCGAACAGGCCGATCGTCGGATCGAAGCCGCCAAAGCCAACCTACTGCAGTCCAAAAAGCGGCTGTAAAAACGAAGCATTAGTTCCTTCAAGACAACAGAAAAGTCGGCCATTGGGTCTCCTCTACACAGGTGCCTGGGTTAACCCATTTAGAGGCGCGTGGATTCTTGCGTTCGTGTACTGCTTTAGGTTAAGCGACATGGCGCCGAACCAAAATTTATGAAGCGTTGTTATCTACTGCTTTTTCTTTTCTCTACCTTCCTATCCTTGCAGGGCCAAGTAGCCAATCAGCTTCTCCGCACCGGCACCATGGAAGAGTTTGCAGATACGCCTATTGTGACAAGTGGCGGCATTCGTTTCTCTGTAGGCTCCGCACAGCAGCAACTCTTCAGTGAAACTGACCGAGTGCTCACGGCCCTAGATGCAGCCAGTCAGGCAGGGAACGGCATCATTGCTTCAGGCTGGCAGGTGACTTCTCAGTTCGAAGAGTGGACGGATAGGCTGATTTTACGGAAAGCCGTGACCTTCGAAATGATCCAAGGATCAGCCTTCCATGATTATCTAAACCAAGATGGTGCCACTTTTGCCAATGCTGCCAATGTGGTGAACGAGAATGATGCTGCCATCAGCCAAATGGAGCTTGAACAAAAAGCAGCGCAATTCATTGCCAATGGCAGACACTTGCAGCTCTACACTCAAGCGCGGACAGCAGCAGGATCAGGAGCACAGGCGCTGTTGAATGAATTGGCGAATGATCGCGGCCCCGTGACGATCACAGAAACGATTGTGTTTGGACGCATCATCCCGCGCGTCAACGATGCCTCAGAGGCAGCCGCGGCCATTGGCAATCGCCTGGCCAACGAACCCGCAGGCGTAACCATTCCTCTTGTGTCTGGTGCGGGATTGAATGGCTTGGGAAACTCCATGGTTTTGCGTGCGCCAGCCTTGGATTCGAGGGCCCCTTTGATCGCGGGAGGCATCTCACGGTCCACCTACACGGCCGAACGCGTCAATGGCTTCACCATTGGTGAAGATTGGTCGCGTGAAGTGCATTATGAGCGGAGTTGGATTTCATTCCGAACCAGCGTCTTCGCCAGCTTTGGTCTGGGAGTGCGCATTCCTTGGAAAGCTACGGTTGAGACCTCGCCGCGCTACATCACGTCCACCCAGCCCGACAAGACCCCCTTTGATGCCAGCATCTCCATTGAAACGATCAATGCCGATTCGAGTTTCTATCGCGATGCAGGACTGCCAACGAGTGATTTACATGACGGTCAGGAGCTCGTGATCAAGGCGGGTGCAGGAATTACCTTAAAGGTGATACTTTTTGATGAAACCATCCTCAATCGTGGACGCAGCAATCCTCTCGTTGGCCGCAATCTTGATCTGGGATCCCATTTTGATCCCCCTATGAACGGGGCCTCAGCCTCCGCTGGTTCACCTACACTACTCTACGAGGACACGGGGTTGGCTTGGCAAAATTGGTTGGCGGGCATCGGCTGTGACATGCGTGCAAACATCGAACTCATTGGCCATCGATTCGATCTAGATGTTGCTCCGCATAATGCTTGGCTTGTCAGTTCCATCAGTGGAAGGCATAGCCAAGCCACTTGGTCGCAATCCATTGCGAATCAGAATGTCGCCATGACCCAGGGATTGGCCGTTGATGACCAAAGCCCAGCTCAGACTGCACGCACCGGGCAGCGCTATTATCACCACGGCGTGCTGTATTCCAACGCGAGTTACAAAGTGGACATGGATGTTGTTCCCGCCGCACGCTTACGCGCCACGTTGAAGCTTTCCAACATCATACCCGGGCTTAGCAATCTCAACCTTTCCACCCCTTGGGTGAACTTGTTTACAGCTAGCTTTGATCTGCCGTCATTGGAAACTCACCCAGGTACGGCTGACGAAATCCAGGCTTGGGCAGACAATCGCCGCTACTTGCCTACGGGCAACAACCCAATGGGTCATGTCCAACGCCAAATCATACAAGGAGAAGCGAATGCGAATTCTTCCACCTGGACGGTGCAGCTCACCGAGGAAGTGCCGCTCGGTTCAGGCGTTCTGAAAGAGTTCATCCCCTTAGGTTTTACCGTTAACCAAATCCTGGGTGGAGGCACGTTCGACCATGTGGAGCGAAGCATCGTCTGGCAAATCCAAAACGAGAATCCACCAAACCAGGTTGGTTACACTCTGACTGGCTCATTGGATTTGGCGCCTGCTTTGCTTGGGCAATGGCAGGCACAGGGCCAATCTGAACCTTTACCCACGCTCTCCGCTAATCAGCAGGATTTAGCCAACGCCAACCTGCAACTTCTCGTTCGCGAACTCGCCCAGCGTCCGACTTTCCAGCAAATGTTAGATGGACGCTCGGGGTCTGTGATCATCACAGCTGGCCCTGACAATCAGGCGCGCATCCGCCTGCAACTGGAGACTTCTGAAGACCTGCAGAACTGGTCAGCAACACCCGAAACCGTAGCGACCCCACTGGAGGTCACGCAGCCCATGACCGGTGGCAAAAAGTGGTTTCGCTTTCGTCTTAAAGATTGAGCTCATTCAAAGTGCCTTCAGCAGGGATGTTTCTAGATTAACAAACTTTCATTGTTTGAATTTGCCATTATCCTGCCTGCGTCGCTACGATACTGGCTAGGCCGTGTGGCAGTTGACCCCATTTTCATGGTCCCTGCTTGGTGATTTCAAAACGATTCCGTTGGATGGTTTGGGCTCTGTGTAGCCTTTTCAAGGCATTGGGCGCAGCGGCTGATGCATGAGAGAAGGCAACGCATGTTTGCGCTTCGATTCAGACGCCTCATCGACTTGATTTGTGCAAGATGATTTTGATACACCGCACTTGCTTATGCTTTTCATGCTCTTCAGCTCGGCGATGAATCAGGATAGCTATGTACCAAGTTAGGAAGTTTCCTCGCTTTGAGTGAGTCATCCATGTTCCAAACCGAGACACAACTCAAAGACCCCAGCCCTCGCGATAGGCACGTTTCCAAAGCTTTTCGCCTTCGGGGTTGTCTATCATTTTGCCGGTTTGCGGGTCACAGCGAACGACGGTTTGTGTGCGGTAGGCGATGTTACCCAGGTGACAGAGAAGGGTGCTTTTTTGACCTTCCTCAATGGGGCTGTTGAGCTGCGCTTTGCCTCGGATGGTGTCGAGAAAATTACCAAAATGGGCGGGATCTCCGCCCCCGGCTCCTTTGTCTTTGCTGAGCTCAACGCCCTTTGGATCGTATAGGGTCCAAGAATCGCGCGCGATGGCCATGGTGCCGTTGTCACCGTAGAAGATGACCTCACCGATGGGTTTTTCAGCAGCACGAGGATGGCAGGAGCTCTGCACCCATTCACACCCGGCATGGCCGAAGTCATAGACGGCGGTGCCTGTGTCGGGTGTTTCTTGCTCGTCCTGATAAGAGTAGCGTCCACCCTGGTAGCTAACCTTCAGTGGATAGTCGGCTTTAAGCCCCCAGCGCATGATGTCCAACGTGTGAATGCCGTTGTTCCCGAGCTCACCATTGCCCCAGTGCCAGAGCCAATGCCAATCGTAGTGGGCGAACTTTTTCAGATCATGTTTGGCGTCATCAGGCACAGGACCTTGCCAAAGATTCCAGTCAAGTTGGGAAGAGGGAGGCATCGCCTGTTGGCCAATGGCTTTGCGGCTGTTGTAGTACGCACTTCGGGCATAGCGGACAGGGCCGATGGCACCGCCATGCAGGGCGGCGATGGCTTCCTTCATCCAGGTGCGGCGCTGATTGCCCATCTGGACGACTTTGCCCGAATGCTTCGCGGCGGCGACGAGCGCCTCTGCCTCACCAGGGTTTTGGCTACCAGGTTTCTCCACATAGACATGCTTGCCAGCCTGGAGCGCGAGCAGAGCCATCGGGGTATGCCAAAAGTTGGGCGTGGCGATGCAGACAGCGTCCACAGTCTTGTCTTCGAGGATGCGGCGAAAGTCATTCACCCCCTGACAAGAAGGGGTCTGTTTGTCCGCCACCACCTTAAGCCCACGCTCAAGACGGATAGGATCGACCTCGGCGAGATAGGCGATCTCGACATCCGGCAGGGCCAGCAGGGCCTGAACGTGCGCCATCCCACGGCCGAGTGCGATGACGGCCACCTTGAGCTTGTTACCAGCGCGGTCAGCTGCACGAAGCCGAGGCGAGGCGAAGGCGGCACCCAGGCTGAGCACGGAGGTGTGATTGAGCAAAGTTCGGCGGTTCATCATACGTAAAAGAAAGCGCAGAACCCGACACGGTCTTGTGCCGCAAATGTCGCCAGCTTCGATGCTTTTGATGGTGATTCCGCGTGGGGTTACGGTGTCTCTTCAATCCAAATGACCCTCAGTCCCTGCTTTTCGGCGATGCGGCGGCCTTCCTGCGGACCTAGTATCATGAGGGCGGTGGCAAAACCGTCCGCCACGGCGCAAGAGTCGTGCAGGACCGTCACCGAGACGAGCGAGTGAGCGATGGGCTGCTGCGTGCGTGGGTCGATGAGATGCGTGCGCCCAGCGCGACGCTGACGGTAACTGCCGCTGGTGGCTGCGCATTGATCGCTGAGCGGCAGCATTTGTAGGGCCGTACCAGGCGTGGCATCTGGACTTTGCACACCGATCTGCCAGGGACCGCCGCCGGGAGCATGGCCGATGGCGGCGATCTCTCCACCAACCTCGAGTAGAAAATCGCGATACCCCTGCTCTTTCAAGAGTGCGACGAGTTCATCGACGACGAATCCCTCGGTCACACAGGCCACGTTCAGCCGCAGGTTGGCCACCTTTTTGCGCAGCGCCGGGGGATCGAGTCGATCCTGCAAATACGGCCAGCCAGTCACGGCGGGCTGATCGCTCAGCCGGGGGGCAAAGCCGAACTGCTCAATGACGGGTGCGAGAGTGATGTCCAGTACACCCTCAGTTTGCAGGGCGATACGGCGAGCGAGCTGCACGACCTGCACGAGTTCCAGGGGCACAGGCTGCCAGTCCGTGGAAGGGTTTTGATTGAAGCGGCTCAGCACTGAATCGTTGCGCCAATGGGAAAGCAGCGCCTCACGCGCGTCGAGGTGAGCCTGAACAAGGCGATGCGTCTGTTTGGTCAGCCTGGGCCCCTTCAGGCTCCAGGTGGTGCCCATGGTGGATCCCGTCAAGTTAAGGGTGGGTCGATCATAACACCCGGCCAGTCCCAGCGCCACGAGCAGAAGGCAAAGGACACGTAAGGGGCAAAGCAGGCCAGACATGAAAGCATGAGCCTGTAATGGCTACGGAGAGATTGTCGAGGCACTCTCGAAAAAGTGCCCCGGCGGGACCCAACCAAAATCCCGCCGGGGCTAAGGTGACCGGGCTGTCCCCAACCATGAAGTGACAGTCCAGCTCGTTGTGGTGAAGCTTGCGCCTCGTTAGGGAAATTGAGCAGCTTACAGGCCAACCCGTGGAGTGATTTCGTCAAAACTAGAAAGAACTCGGCTGAGCCATAGGCAGCGCCTCCTGGGCTACAGCGGTTCCACGTTTTGCACGTACCTTTAACTCAACTGATCCCGCATGGCAGCGAGTAGGTCGGCGTAAAGATCGAAGCCCTGAAACTGAGGAAATTGCGCGCGAATGGTCTCTGGCGCGTGGAAAAAGAACCCACAATCGGCTTCGGTGAGCATGGTGGTGTCATTGAAGGAATCTCCGGCCGCAATAACCTTGTAGTTCAACGCGCGGAAGGCCGCGACCGCCTTTTGCTTTTGGTTGGGCTGACGCAGGCGGTAGTCGATGATGCGTCCGCTGGCATCGACGTCGAGCTTGTGGCAAAAGATGGTGGGCCAGCCAAGTTGACGCATGAGCGGCTGGGCAAATTCCTCAAAGGTATCACTGAGGATGATGACCTGAGTCTGCTCACGCAGTTCATCCAGAAACGCACGAGCCCCATCCAGCGGAGCGAGCGTGCCGATGACTTCTTGGATGTCGGGCAGCTTCAGCCCCTGCTGATCCAGGATGGCGAGCCGTCCGCGCATCAGCTTGTCATAGTCGGGCTCATCCCGTGTGGTGCGGCGCAGCTCGGCGATGCCGGTCTTTTCGGCAAAAGCGATCCAGATTTCAGGCACGAGGACGCCTTCAAGGTCGAGAGTGACGATGGTCTGCAGTTTGGACATGAGTGCTCAGCCCTAGCGTGCGGGCACGAGCCTTGCAAATGCTCAGGCATCAGGTGTGCAGGCTTTCTCAGGCGGGGAGGCAGGTGTCGCTGGTTTGCGAGAGAGGACCCAGAGCAGCACGCCGACGAGGATGGTGGCAAGGCCCGCTAACGACTCACGCGGGTGCTCTTTCATTTGGTACACCATCATCCAGGCACTGATGATCAGGAAAAGAAGAGGCGTGACAGGATAGCCCCAACACCGGATTGGGCGTGGCAGTTCCGGCTGAGTGCGGCGCAGGCGGATCAGACCGCAGACGGTCAAGAAGGAGCACATCTGAATGCTAAACTGCACATAAGTCAGCACTTTCTCAAAACTGGCGGTGAGGATGAGAGTGATGACGATGCAGAGCTGGGCAAACAGGGCGGTGACCGGCACACCGCGCTCATCGCAGGCAGCCAAAGGGCGCAGAATGCGGTGATCCTGCCCTAGCACCTGGGTCACCCGGGGTCCCACCCAAGTCATGGCGCTGATGCTGGAGACGAGGCCGATGCAGATCAGACCTGACATGATGCGCCCGCCCGTAGGACCAAAGATGCGATCTGCGGCCGCATGGGCGACATCCACCTTGCCCGCCAGCTCAGCCATCGGAGTCACGTGCAAAAAAATCGCGTTCAACGCGATGTAGAGGGCACTGACGATGAGGGTGCCCAAGGCGATGGCCCAAGGAACATTTTTCTGCGGTTGGCGCACCTCATCCACGATGTAGGTCGCTGCGTTCCAGCCTGCGTAAGCATACATGACAAAGACGAGGCTAATGGCAAAGGGGGGGCTCGTGATGAGCGTCCAGTCGCCGACCGTTGGAAGGAAGCTCACTGGCTGTGCGTGTTCCACGGTAAGACCTGAAACGATGAAGACCAAAATGAGCAGCACTTTCATCCAGGTAGCCAAGTTTTGAAACGTAGCCCCCACGTGGATGCCAGCCACGTGGATGAGCGTGACCCCCCAAACGACAACAAGGGAGGCGGTGACCGCTGACACCTGCGGGAAGACGCCGCCCAAGTACTTTCCTAAAGCCATGGCAGCGAGCGCGATGGGGGCGGCGAATCCTGCCGTGGCCGAAAGCCAGCCCGAGACAAAGCCCACACAGGGATGAAAGGCCTTGCTCAAAAAATGATACTCGCCACCCGAACGCGGCATCGCTGCGGCCAGCTCCCCATACACCAACGCCCCGCAAAAAGCGCAGAGCCCCCCCACCGCCCAAAGCACCAGGATGGCGAAACCCGAAGGCAGCGGCCCCACCTGAAAGCCTAGGCTGGTGAAGATGCCCGTGCCGACCATATTGGCGATGACGATCGCAGTGGCCGTGACGAGCGAAATGCCGTGGCGCTTGGCAGCGGAACTCATGGTGCCTTGGAAGACTGGGGAAGAGGAGCCTTTTCCACGAGCGGACGCAGCTGATCCCAAGCACTACGCCAGTCCCCCAACTCAGCCAGCACACTGGCTAATTCACGGGAAAAGAAACCCGGAGCACCGGGAAGCTTCTGCGCACCCTCGATCGTGCGCCGTGCCGCATCGAGATCACCGGCTGCCCGCTGCGCGTAATAGAGATCCATGCTTGCCAGCGGATCCGTGGGGCGGAGGACTCGCTGACGCTCCAGCCGCGCCACATCCGCCGCGCTGACGAGTGCAGGCTTGGCCACCTGCGGTAGGTAACGCCCCGCCAGGGTAGAGGCCTCTTCGTATTGGCCTTTTTCTGCGAGATCGAGCGCAAGGATCTGCCAGCCTGCGGGTACGAGGTGCGGATGCTTGCGGATCAGATCCACCAGCGTCTCACGATTGCCTTTGTCACGCCAGTAGCGCAAAACTTGGGCTTGCACACCTAGCGGCAGCTCTTCCATGGCACCATAGGTGGCCAAAAAATCGGACAGACAAGACTCCCAAAGATCCCCCGTGAGGAATTGAGTCTCCAAAAAAATGACCTGCAAATCGAGCCGGTTCGCAATCTTCCACAGCATGCCCAGCAGTTCTGGGTAGGGGCGCGTGGTCTGAACGATGGACTGGAATCGCGCCGCCGCGTTGCTGTGAACTGGCGGGTAGCGCCGCATGCCCTCCGTCCATGGCAAAATGGCGGTCGCGGGATCATAGGATAACCAGAGGCGACCTTCCTCAAAACAGATGGGTGCGTAGCGCGGCTCCACGGCTCGAACGCGGCCAAAATCGAGCAGCGCAGCCTGACTGTCTTGATTGGCCAAAAGGTGCAGCTGCGCGCGCAGAAAGTAGTTTCGGTAATGCAGCGGGCTCAGCTCAATCGCACGATTGATGCGACGCATTGCATCGGCGTAGCGCCCGGAAGCAGTGTCCAGCGCCGCACGGTCGTGCAATAAGCGCGACTCTGTGGCGAGGCCCGTGTCACGCAGACCCGCAAAGACCATACCGAGCCAAACCGTCCCCCAGAGCGTGAGCAGTGCGCCTAGACCACGATAGATCCACTGCCCTCTTTTTCCAAAAACAGGCCCCTCGTGCCGCTGCCGCACGCCCAACGCTGCCACCATGCCAAAAAATAGAGCATAGCCAAACGCGTGCAGGGGCACATCCACCGCGCTATGGATCAATGCCATGCCGGCGGCGATGGCAGATGCACGCTGAATCCGGCGCATGGAGCGACCTTCCTCACTGCGACGACGTCGGCGCTTACGAATCCAAGGGCCACTGGCTTGCCAGAGCCACAACGCGATCAAGGCGCAAGGAAGCAGGCAGAGCAGGCCGCCTTCAAACAGAACCCACAGCACGTCGCTCTCCGGATGCAACAACCGAGCATCCGGGTAGGCTTCCGTACTAACCTGTGGGAAAACAGGATCAAACACGCCGATGCCACGTCCCACCCACAAATGCCCCGTGGTGGCATTCCACGTCTGCTCAGCCAGCCAGACGCGCAGATCCGAGGAAAGAAGTTCCGTCACCGGCTTCTGGATCAATTTTTGGCCCACACGACCTCCAGACACTATCGCCAGAGAGATCACGGCGAGCACGATGGAAAAGCTGACCACCACCCGCGCGGGCCCTCCACTACGAATGGCGCTTGTCCCAAGCCAAAGGATCAGCCCACCCAGGGTGAGCAGCAGCCCCGCGCGCGAAGAGGCAGATAGCACACAGGCGATCAAGACGAGCAAGCCGGGGCCAAAAATCAGCAAGCCTTTCGACCGACGGCGAAAGGAGTCCAAAGCCACAGCGGCGCAGAGCACGCAACTGAGGGCAAAAAAACTGGAACTATGGTTCGGGTTCGCAAACGGACCGAACACATTTGCATCGAAACCGGGTCGGATGAAACCGCGCGGCCACCACGGCACCTTGAACCATCCAGCCTGATCCATCAGCGAGGCTACGGCCATGACTATCGCGCCAAGCACCAAGAGGCGCAAAGCTCGCCGACGCCCGCCTTCATCCAAGCTCTGGCCGAGGCAGCTGGAAAACCAGAGCAGACCTGCCAGCAGGACCATCCAGCCCTCCAGCGTGCCATACCAATCTGGGGAAAGGGAGCCGGGCAAAGGAATGCTCCAGTCCTGACTCAAATGCACACGCCACTCGTCCAAGGGGCCAAACCATCCCGCAGGCAACAAGCCCAACCCGGCAAAAGCAGCCAACGCTAGCAAAGCCAACCGAGGCACCCAAGCGATCTGCCGCACCGGCGGCGCGAGCATGATGCCAAGACCGATCAAAGTCAGCGCCAGGCCACGTGCCCAGGGATTCCTCCCCGCCCCGAACAGGATCACCACCACAGGCAGCAGTCCATACAGCCACGCCCGCCAGTGACGCCAACGTCCCACGGCTGATGGCAATTCAGCCTTGAGATCACAGGCCTCATTCTGCGTTTGTTCTTGGCTCGTATTCGGCGCGTGGGTCGGGTCAGGGCTCATGGCATTCACGGGCGGCGGCCTGGGCTATCGCAACCGAAGTCACGGGTGGAGTGACGGCAGTCTTGCGCGTAGGCAAAAGAAAGGCAGGCAGGCTACCCCAGCGCTCGAGGCAGCGCTCAAAGAGCGTGGAAAAGGCATCGGCACGCACCAACCAGTCCGACTCAAGGAAATCATCCGCGGGGCAATGAAGAGTCACCAACAAATCAGGACCGATCGGCAGATGCAGCAATCGCTTGTCTGGCCCAGGGATCGGCTGAAAACCAACCCATTGGAAACGATCTTGGAGTAGATCAGCAAAGGCATCGAGCGTGTCGCAGTGTTCGATATCGAACTCCAGCGCTCGTGCATGAGCTCGGATGTGCTCGAGCCGCCGCCGCCTTGCAAGTGCCGTGCGGACTTGCTCGCGCAGACGAGTCCAGCTTTTCACATAGCCTAGGTAACGAGCGGCACCCACCGCCAGCAGGAAGAGAACGGCACCCGCCACAGGCAGAGCCCCCCCCTTGGTCAAAAGGATGCTGATGCCGACCAAGCTCAAGACCAAACACACGGAATACATGGCCAAGAGTGCACGACCTTTGCTGTAGCCCAGTAAAATCAAGCGGTGGTGGATATGCTCGGCATCCGCGCTGAAAATCGGCACACCGCGGATGGCGCGCCGCAGAATCGCGAAAAAAGTGTCCAAAATCGGCACGCCCAATGCAATGATGATGACCAGCAGCGCGGCGATGACTGACCCCTTTTGTGAACTGCGTAGCGAGGTCGCTGCGATAAAAAAGCCAAGGAGGTAGGCACCGCCATCTCCCAGGAAAATGCGGGCTGGAGGTAGATTGAAAAACAAAAAGCCCGCTAAGGCACCCGCCATCAACACCGAGAGCAGCATCACCTCTGAATTTCCCCCGAGGTAGCCGACGAGGGCTAAAGTCAGGGTCAAAAACATACCAAAGCCACCTGCAAGCCCATCCATACCGTCAATGAGATTGATGATGTTCGGAATAGCCACCAACCAAAAAACGGTAAGCGGCAGACTCCACCAGCCGAGCTGCAAGCCACCCTCGCCAAAAGGATTGCTTAGCACCTCAATCGAAACTCCCATCCCGTAAAGGACTAGCGAAACCGCAATCTGCCCCAGCAGTTTCACTCGCGCTCCCAGAGGCCTCAGGTCATCCATGAAGCCGACCGCAAACATCAGCGCACAACTCACCAACACGGGCAAAAGGCTGCGCAACTCAAAAAACCCAAGCCCTAGAAGCACCAGTGCGCCCACCATCAGCGCCAAGAAGATGGGCCCCCCACCCAGGCGTGACACCGGCTTCTCATGCCGCTTGCGTCGTCCATCAGGAGCATCCATGCCCGTCTTGCCCGGAGTGCGGATGATGGCTAGCGTGCCACACAGGCTGATCAAAGCAGCCCCCAGAAAGCAGGCGAGCAGCTCCCTCACCCCAGGCAGCACAAGGGCATCTGCGGCACGCATTGGTTCGAGGCTGGATAGCACACTCATGGATTTAGTTCATCGCGGGCTTCGCGCCGCCGGCCTCAGCAATCACGTCGATCAACCGAGGGCGCAAGCGGCTCTGTGAGAACTCCGCAGCCAACGCCTGACTTTGGGGCGACGGTGGCAAGGGCCCCACGACCGCTGCTTCCTCCAGTGCCTGCACCAACCCGGCGACATCGCCATGGCGGCCGATGCGAGCGTAGCGCGTGTCGGGCAGCCGCGCCGCCAGATCGACCAGATGACACTCCTCCGGTCCGATGGCGAGGAAGGGCAGGCCGAGCGTGAGGATGTTGTACACCTTGCACGGGTGCACCATGCCAACAAAGGGCGCACCCATGACCACGAGATGCAAATCTGCCGCTGACAGTGAGGCCGCGAGGTGGTCTTTCGGTTGGTAGGGCAGGCACGTCACCTGCTTCAGCGCGTGCTTTTGTGCAAAAGCACGTACCTTCCCATGCTCGCTCCCCCCCCCGACAAACAAAAAATGCAGCGTCGGATGCGCCCGCAGTTGCAGGGCTGCCTCGAGCACGGAATCCAGCGGATGGCAAGGGCTGTGGTTGCCGGAGTACATCACGACAAACTTACCCGTGAGCCCGTGCTGAGCACGAAAGGCATCCCGACCCGGCACATCCCAATGCACCGCATCATCATGAGACCAGGGCGCGTCGATATGCAGCACATCCTGAGGCACGCCCTTGGCTCGTAACCGCTTCGCCATAAAGCGATCCAGCGCCACGATCCGCGCCGCTTGGCCAAAACTCCAACGCTGCAAGGCGGACATGACCCTCTCAGGCAGGGCTCCTTCACGAAGCCAGCCTGCGGCCACCGCCTCATCGGGGTTCAGATCCATCACCCAAGGAACCACAGCCCCACCCTGCAACCGTGCCATAACCTGACCTAGGGTGGAAATCAGCGGGGGTGAGGTCAGGCACACCGTCACATCAAAGCGCCCGAGTCGCAGCAAGATCCATGTCGCACTCAGCCAAAATGACGCGAAATCCACAAAGCGCCGCCAGCGGGCCGACTTGCCCAACCCAGGCGTCCAGATGCGGTGGATCGCGATCCCACACCAATCTTCCTGAACCGAAAAGCGGCGTTTCGGGTCATCATAGCCACGGCTGGAACACACCGCCACTACCTCATGCCCTGCTGCCACTAACCCCAGCGCAAGGTCCGTCAGATGCTGAGCCGTAGATACCGAATCGGGGTAGAAGCATTGGTTCAGCAGCAGGACTCGCAGCTTCCGACTAGGGGGCGGTGCGTTTTTGTTACATTCCTGCGGCATGAAAAGACAAGTTTAAAGTACGCATGCCTAGCTCGCATCCACCCGAATGTGACCACAGCATGTTGTTCATTAATACCAAGATATTCAGCGATTAACAAAGCACACCCTAGCTGGCAAGAAACCTTTCCCTCCGAGGCCACATCGGCCGGCTGTGGTGTTACGGCACGCCATCCCCGCCGCCAGCGCCATCCCCGCCACCGGTATCACCGAACCCACCACTGCTGCTGCCAGCATCAGCGCCCCATGCCGAACTGCCAAACCCGCTTTTGACTCCTCCCTCCTCAGGCACAGAAGCACCTGAACCCCGATCCCACACGCCAAGCTGGGTCTCCGGGCCATGGGCAACGTAGCCTGGCGCCCAGGAAGAGTCGCCCGCATGTGTTACCGAGGCCTGCTGTCGCTTATCACTGAGTGGCGAGGACTTCCGGCGTTTCACCAAGACGAAGATCCCACCCAGCATGATAAGCGCGAAAGCAATCAAGAGCATTTCAAAGGACATGTGAAGCAGAAGCGAAGCATTTCCAATCCATGCGGCCCGCAGCCATCCTCGAATTCGAGAACGCCGCCAAATGTGATTTTTACAGCGTGTTCACTGCCGCGCCACCATCGACCACCAGCGCTTCGCCCGTGATGTAGCTGCCGGCCTCGCTCGCCAGCATCAGTGCCGGCCCCACGAGCTCCCGCGGAGCCGCCCAACGCTTTAGCGCCGTGCGGTCAGCGAAGTATTTTTTTTCCTCGTCGTTCAGCAGCTTCCCCGGCATATCCGTGAGGAAAGGTCCGGGGCAGAGGCAATTCACCGTGATGCCATAGGGCCCCAGGTCTAACGCGCTCGCCCGAGCCAGACCGATAAGGGCTGCCTTGCAGGCGCAGTACACGTTGCGTTTGAGCCGTCCTCCCACGCCGAGCACACTGGAGATGTGCAGGATACGCCCCCAGCGCCGCGCCTTCATGCCGGGCACGAGCGCACGCGTCAGGCCCATCACGCTGGTCAGGTCCACTTCCACGTTCAGATCCCAGACCTCATCCGTGATCTCGTCGATAGCTTGGGGGTGGTTGATGCCAGCGTTGTTCACCAAAATATCCACCCGGCCCAACCGCGCTTCCGCCTCAGCCGCCAAAGCCCGCACCTGTGCCCGATCCGCCATGTCGGCGGCCATCCATTCCACCTTCACCGAAAGGCCTTCCCCGATCTCCGCCGCCGCGGCACGCAGTTCATCAGCGTTCCGACTGGAGATCATCACATCCGCACCTGCCTCCGCAAAGCCCCTCGCCATGGACTTTCCCAACCCACGACTGCCGCCCGTGACAAGTGCGCACTTGCCCGAAAGATCAAAAAGAGATGTTGCCATGCCCCACTACGAGCAAAACCCTGCGCCTCTGACCAGCCGATTTTTCATCAATCGAGCCCGCCGGAGGGGAAAAGACGATGAATCAAAAGGGCTGCCCCGTGCGCATGCGGCGAACAGCTTCAGCGTTGGAGGGAAAGGCGAAGTCATCGAGCGGAATCTGATCCAGGGAAAGGGCGGCCCATTCGGAGACTTCGTCAGCGGAGGGAACCACGGCGCTGAAATCGGCAACAGAAGCGGTGTAGAAGAGGTCAAGGGTGGGCCAGACAAAGCCTTGGAAGAGGTAGTTGTTTGGTAAGGAAATGAGGTGCTGGAAATGATCCGCAGGCACCTGCAGGCCAACTTCTTCCCACACTTCGCGGGCACAGGCCTGCTCGCCCGTTTCGCCGCCTTCGATGACGCCACCCGGTAGGCCCCAGAGACCGAGTCCAGGCTCGTGGGCGCGGCGGATGATGAGCAGGCGACCGGCGGAATCGGTGAGCAACGCACAAGCGGCAGGGATAGGTGTGACGAAGTGCCGATAGCCGCAGGCCGCGCACACCCACTCGCGCAAGCTGCGCGCCTCTAGCTCTGACGAACCGCAGGCTGAACAATGCTGAAAGGGGTGCTCCATGGAACTCAAGCTGCCGCGTGGTGAGCGCGATGCCACAAATGTCTTTGCAAGCAAGGGTGGTTCATGTATGACGCTGGCAATTCACACCATTCATGGGCGACTCCCTCGGCAACCGGAAATTTAGGCGCGTTCTTCTCAAACTCAGTGGCGAGGCTCTTCGCGAGCCGGGCAGCACGGATAACATCAGCCCCCCCATCGTCGAAGACATGGCGGCGCAGATCAAGGCCGCCCACCAAACGGGGCTAGAGATCGCACTCGTCGTCGGTGGAGGTAATTTCTGGCGTGGTGTGTCCGCTAGCAACAAAGGCATGGAACGCACGACCGCCGACTACATGGGGATGCTGGCCACGGTGATGAACTCCCTGGCGCTGCAAAGCATGCTAGAAGCGATCGATGTACCGACGCGGGTGCAGAGCGCGATTGAGATGAAAAACGTCTCCGAACCTTTCATCCGTCGCCGGGCCATGCGTCACCTCGAACTCGGTCGGGTGGTCATTTTTGCCGCAGGCACGGGGAACCCTTTCTTTTCCACCGACACGACGGCTGCGCTACGGGCAAGTGAGATCGGCGCTGATGTGGTCTTCAAGGCAACGAAAGTGGATGGCATCTACGACAGTGACCCAGCTAAAAATCCACAAGCGAAACGCTACGAGTGCGTAAGCTTCCAGGACTGCCTCACGAAGCAGCTGAAGGTGATGGACGCCACCGCGTTCTCTCTTTGTCAGGAAAACAACATGCCCATCGTCGTCTTCAGCATGAATGAACCCGACAACATCCGCCGCGCACTGGTCGGCGAGCCGCTGGGCACGCTTGTGAATGCGACTGGCAGCCTGTGAGACCGAGGGCCTGAACCGAGTCTATGATCGTTCTCGGGAAGCTTTTGCGTTTGTTCTGAGCATGCCTACTCGTCTCCTTCTCGCCTTTCTTTTGCTGCCTGGCTTAGCTCTTTGCCAGCAGCCCTCCTCCACTCCTGGAGAATACCAGGGACGTGTCATCGCCCAAACGATGCACTGGCAAGGGGCAGCCTGGCTAGTGCGGCACAAACGCGAGCGCGAGGAGGCAACGACCACCATGCGCGCGAATCTGGGTCTGAAGCCTGGCATGGCGGTTTGTGACATGGGCAGTGGCAATGGCTACCATACCCTGCCGATGGCCGAGGCGGTGGGGGACACCGGCAAAGTCTATGCCGTGGATGTGCAGCCGGAGATGATCTTGATGCTGAATGAGCGGATCGCCGAAAAAGGCGTGAAAAACATCGTGCCCATCGTGGGTGCGCTCGATGATCCAAAGCTGCCTGAAAGGTCGTGCGACATGATCTTGCTCGTGGACGTTTACCACGAGTTTTCCCAACCCGAGGCCATGCTGACGGCCATGAAAAAGGCCCTGAAACCTAATGGCGTGATCGTTTTGGTCGAGTTCCGCGCCGAAGATGACAGTGTGCCGATCAAGCCTGAACACAAAATGTCGAAGGCCCAAATCTTGAAAGAGATGGAGGTCAATGGCCTGAAGCTGGTGCGTGAGTTTGAGGGACTTCCCTGGCAGCACATGATGTTCTTCGGCCTGCCCCCACAGAAGCTCTGAGGGTTGGCTTCCTCAATGCGCGCCCACCTGACCGTAGTAGGCACCCGGGCCATGCTTGCGGAGGTGATGCTTTTCCAAAATGTGCTCAGGGATGGGGCCGAGACTTGGATTCAGCGATAGGCTGCCCAGTGCCATCTGCGCGCACATTTCTAGAGCGATGCTGTTGTTCACGGAGTCCATGGCGTTTTTGCCAAACGCGAACGGGGCATGATGCTGCTGCAGGATCGCTGGCATCTCCAAGGGAGACAGCCCGAGCTCACGCAACCGCTCCACGATGGCGACGCCGGTGAAGTGCTCGTAGTCCTGGGCCACTTCCTGAGGGGTCAGCGCGCGCACCACGGGGACCGTGCCGTGAAAGTGATCCGCATGCGTGGTGCCGTAACAGGGCAGCTCTCGCCCCGCCTGGGAAAAGAGGGTGGCGTAAAGGCTATGCGTGTGGGTGATGCCGCCAATCTCAGTCAATTCGCGGTAGAGATGCAGGTGCGTTTTGGTGTCTGAAGACGGGCGCAGGTGGCCTTCAACGACCTTTCCCTCCAAATCCAGGAGAACGATGTCTTCAGGTCTGAGCACCCCATAATCCACGCCACTGGGTTTGATGCCCCAGAGACCGCTGGCACGATCCACTCCGGAGACGTTTCCCCAGGTCAACCGCACGAGCCCGGCAGGCACGAGGGCACGATTGGCTTCACAAATCTGGGCACGGAGGTCAGGCAAAAGCATGGTCGTTGGCAAGTGAACTCTTTGCATGCCAGGAGTGGCATGATTTGGCAAGCCTACTCCATGCCTTATTGGCGCACAACTTCACGCGCCAGCTTCAATGCCTCACCACCAGCGCGAATCAGATCTTTGTGTATCGACGGATTATTCAGGATGGGCGTGTTGGGGGCTCCGCTGGGGTTGTAGGCTTGTACATCCGGCAGCGGCACCTTTTTGCCCGTCTTCGGATCGACGACTGTGCTTGGTTGGCCTTTGTCTTGTGGCTGCTTCGCGGGAACCTCGGGGTCTGCCTGAGGTTGCTTGGCGGGTTCTGTGGATTTTTCAGGCAAGGCCTCCGGCGGCTTGGCGTCCGTCATCACCGGTTCCTCCGCCTTGGCTTTCACAGCCTGATAGAGCATGTTGTAGTTGTGCCGTATGGCAGCGGGAAAGGATACCCGTCCAGGCTCGACGATTTTTTCCCTTAGCAACTTCGAGGAAAGATCTGCCACCAAATCCGTGCCGATCTTAACCGCCCGATCGACATAGGGTGCGGCCACGGAAGTCGAAGCAGAAGCCCCCCCTTTGATGAGCTCACTCGTGATGGTGCGGCCCTGAAGAGCGAGGCTGCTCTGTGCAGTGACCAAAGTGCCATCAGCGGAGAAACTCAGCTCCAGGCTCGCGTGGTCGTCACTGGCGAGTAATTTTTTTCTGACGTGATCGATACGAATGGAGACAAAAATACCACCATCTGGAGAAAGCGAAGACTCCGGCTGATAGGTGCGGTAGGTGGCCTCAGAGATTTCATACTCGGCAGCCTTACCTTTCCGCGCTTTCCAGCCGCCCAGGCTTTCGCCGAACTTTTCCACGTCGATCTCCACAGCCGCGAAGGCATGGGAGACGCCTAGAAGGGCTGAGACGAAGAGGAAGGCATGTTTCATGGCGTGGGCTTTCTTACAGCGTCCTTAAACTGTTTCTTGGAGAGCGATATTCAAGGGCGTTTCAGGCTTGCATACGAGATACCGACAAGAAGAAGATATGAAAACCTGTCCTTATGCCCTCCTTGCCTGCCCCCATGCCACGTCGCAGCCTGTTGCGTGCAGCGTTTTCCAGTGCTGCAATCACACCAGCCCTGATGTCAGCAGCGGAGGTCGAACAAGCTATCGGTGAAAGCAACGATGGCTTTCATGAGCAGGCCCGCGACCTGCCTCTCGTGAAGGATGCGGATGTTATTGTCTGCGGCGCAGGCCCGGCTGGAATCGCAGCGGCCATCACCGCGGCACGTGCGGGAGCCAAAGTGCGGGTCTTCGAATGGCGGGGATGCCTAGGCGGGGTCTGGACGGCTGGGTTGCTAGGCTACTTGCTCGACTTTAACAAACCCGGCTTCAATCAAGAGCTACTGAAACGCCTGGACGAACGCGACATGCGCCGTGGTACCAGCAAACACAGCATCTGCTATGAGCCAGAGGGCATGAAGCTGCTTCTGGAAGAAATGTTTGTCGAAGCAGGCATCACGTTTCAGCTGCACACACGTGTGGCAGCGGCTTATCGCGCGGGGAGAAGGTTGACCACGCTGGTCACTGAGTCAAAAGCTGGACGCCAAGCTTGGCAGGCACCGGCATTCATCGACACAACGGGCGATGGCGATCTCGGCGCGCTCGCCGGATGCAGCTTTGAATATGGAGAGGCAGAGGCATGCCCCTGCCAGCCGATGTCACTGAACGCGCTTCTCGTGTGCAAGGATGCTGCCGCGCTCGCCCCTTTCATTCATCAATCAGACCCCAGCAAATCAGACGGCATCGCCAAGGAAGCACTGCTCGCTGCCATCAAACGCACGGGGCATTTTCCCTCGTATTCCAAGCCTACCCTCTGGCAGGTGCGCGATAATCTGCTGTTGGTGATGATGAATCATCAGTATGGCGTACCCTGCTTCGATGCGGCCAAAATCACCGAAGCTACCGTGCAAGCCCGTGCGGAATTACACAAGATCGTCAATGGCCTGCGTAAACTCGGGGGGCCCTGGGAAGGCCTGCAAATCGCCGCTACCGCCGAACAGATCGGCGTGCGTGATGGTCGCCGCATCCAAGGCCGCTATGTGGTGAACAAAGAGGACCTGATCGCCGGAGCAAGGTATGAGGACGCCGTCGTGCGCCCAACTTTTCCAGTGGACATTCACGCGCTGAACCATGAGGCCAACAAGACCGCAGCCTATCATAACGGCGGGGTCAAAGTGAAGCCCTACGATGTGCCGCTGCGGGCGCTCCTTGCTAAAGACGTGGACGGACTGATGATGGCCGGACGCTGCATTAGCGGCGACTTCATCTCTCACGCGAGCTACCGAGTGACAGGCAACTCCGTGGCGATGGGAGAGGCCGCTGGCGTGACTTCTGCCCTAGCAGCACTTTCGAAACGGCTGCCGCATCAGGTGGCGTGGAGGGAAAGCGAAGCCAAGCTGAAAGAACTTCGACAGCACTCCTAAAAGCACTTGGGGAGCCATCTGGGACATAGACTGAGCTCCGCCCATGAAGGCGAATCCAATTTGGAACCAACCTTTCATCAGCCTCATTTCACCATCGAACAGATAGGGGTCTGATTGTTTCATCGGTCCTGCCAACAGGCATGGGAAAGACGATGTTCTCGAACAGGCCCAAATGCTTGGATTTATCACGTCAACCTGAAGTTAGACGAAGATAGTCAAAACATAGACATTATAGCTTTACCAAGGGAATTTCGTGCTTTGTGAATAAGTTAATCAGACAAAATCTTTGACAAATCAGCCCAACAAAGCTTCTTTGTCTCAGTTAAGGTCAGTTTTGTCAAACACCCCCCAAAAACACGAAAGACTATGACTGAGACAGAAATTCTTGCAGAAGCCCAGGTCCAAGAAGACATCGGGTTAATTCAACGAATCTCCGAACGAGATTCCCGGGCCTATCAAGCATTCTACGAAAAGTACTCCGGTTTGATTTATGCTTCCATCAGCAATGTGCTGAATGACCATCACGATACGGAAGATGTGATGCAGGAAGTGTTGGTTCAGCTGTGGAACAAAGCCCACCTTTACGAGCCAAGAAAAGGTAAGCCCCTAACATGGCTAACCACCATGGCCCGCAACCGTGCCATTGACCGCATCCGCTCGAAGCAACGCCGCTCGAAGCTCAACGACGATTTCGAGATCGAAAACAAAGGCGTGCAACCTGAGTTCGATGAATCAGGGCATGAATTGCTGGTCAGCAAAGAGCGCGATAGCATCCTTTTGCGTGCTGTTTCGAAGCTGAATCCAGACCAGAAAGAAGCCATTGAACTCGCTTATTTTAGTGGTCTTACCCAAGCCGAAGTTGCTGAACGACTGCGAGAACCCCTTGGGACCGTGAAAGCTCGCATTCGGCGTGGCGTGAATCGGCTTGAGACCTTGGTGAAAGCCAAGCTCGTTTGAGGTTTTGATTACCCCAGCCCCAACCTACCGCCTTTTGATCGCAGACGTGAGTCGGATGAAAAGGCGGTTTTTTATGCCTTCGACACGACTTTGAGGCAGAGATCGAGGAACTTCCGTGAAGCGGTTTCCCAGCTAAAATGCTGACGCACCCATTCCCGCGCTGTCGCGGCCATGAGTTGGCGTTGTTCAGGGGCCTCAATCAAAGAAATCACCGCTTGAGCAAAATCTGCCGGATCATCGGCGAGCAAGGCATGTTCGCCATGCACCACTGGCAAACCTTCGGTGCCAATCTGAGTTGAAACCAAGGCCAATCCTGCCGCCATACCTTCAAAGACCTTGATGCGCGTACCGCCGCCCACTCGCAGCGGCAAAATCATGATACTCGCTTGTGCAAGGTAAGGGCGCACATCATCCACTGTTCCCGTGACCTCGATGCTTGCATCCTGCACAGCGAGGGCGCGGATGGATGGTGTCGGATTACGCCCGATGAGAATGACACGCACCTTGGGACAACGGGCCTTAATCGTCGGGTAGCTGTGGCGAACAAAATGCTCGATGGCGTCCACATTCGCGTGCCAGTCCATGCTGCCCAAGAAAGCCAAGACAGGCGCTGCGGAGGTGCTGGGGCTAAAGTAGTCGCAATCCACCCCCGTCGGCACCCAGCCGAGCACATTTTTCATGCCACGCTCGTCGCGGAAGGCGCGCTCCTCATCTTCAGAAACCGCAATCTGCCCGGCGGCATGACGCGCCACATGTTCTTCAAATGCACGAGTCAACCGCCATTCGCGGGTGCAAATCCAGCGGCGAAGAACATGAGCTGCGTTTTCCATGTGACGCTTCCAGATCAAAGACTCGACGTTGTGCTGAAAGACCACCACCGGACAGGCCGGAGTCGGGGTCATGTCAGCAAAGTGAACCCACGACATGAGGTAATCTGCAATAGCCAGGTCATACCGATGGGTGGCAAGTTCATGCGAAATGCGCTGCTGGGCTTGAAGCGAGGCATACTTTTGAGAGGCAAACGGAAGCCTGCCAAAGAGGCAATTTTTCAGAACCTCCGTGTAAAAACGCAGTGTACCGCCCCGCGGGGGATTGAGATCAAAGGTAATCAGTTCATCGCAGTAATCCGATGCCTTCTCCACGGCCTCCGCGGTATCCTGTGGCGTACGGGGACAGAGGTACGTGATGTGTGCGTATCGCTTCATCTGCCTCAGCATATGATAGGTGCGCAAGCGATCACCCCCATTCAGGGGATGCAGCAGGCGGACATTCACCCAAAGCAGGCGTGGCGCGGAATTCATGGTGGTGACGGGGTCGGCGGATGTGCTGGCGCAGCATTCATGCCTTCTGGAAAAAAGCTGGAAGGGCGCACCATGGCTTCTTTGTGCTTGAGCACGGTGAAGACAGGCAAGTGCTGCGAACGCACCCTTTGAGGCTGGCTGTGCAGGACCTCCCATTCGGAAGAGGCGAAGACCTGATCCAACCGCAACCAGGGATGAAAAAAGGCGAGCGGATTCCGTGTGTCACCTGGAAAGGTCTGCCCAAGACCGCTGCCGGCGAGCACATGGGCATCTTGCATCATCTCGGCATACAAACGGTAGATCGGTCCAAACGCAGGTGTATTGAAATCGCCAGCCACGATCACCGGCAGCGTGTCAGTGCGAATGCGACGTGCAATCTCGGCTGCTTTGCGCATCTGCAGGTCCCAGAACGTCTGGTAATGGAGCTTTTTCGATTCCCAAGGCGTGCCAGGCAGGCCCAAAACACCGAGCAAAAAGGCTCCACGCCCAGTAGCCTCCAGCGCATCGCGCGGACTCGGAAGATGCACATTGTAGAGTGCCACCCGCCGGCCAGCATGCATGACGACAAAACGCGCTGCCCCGATAGGAACCATGCTGCCATTTTCAGTAGGCATGGTCAGTGACTGCGATGATAGCACCGGCCAGCGACTCATCAGCACAAACTCTCCCGCGTCAACGAAGTCGGTAAACTCACCATACTCAGGCACACTCCGGTAGCGGCTACCTCTTCCTGCCGCGTCTTGCAGGAGGATAAAATCAGGCTTCACCGCATCCTTGATGGGCCCCAGCGAGGTGGAGCCACTTTGGCCACGGTTCCAGGTCAACAGACGTAATTGGACAAAGGGTTCGGGGGCTGGCAGGTCCGCTTCGGCACGCCACTGAAAGTCCAAATGCCCATTGAGATACGCAAACGTAGTCACGAGGATGAGCACGAGAGATTTCCAATCAAACAGCAAGGCGGCAGGTGCCAGGAAAAAGCAAGGCGCCAGCCATAGCAACGGCGGCAGATACATCAGTGTAGCCGTCGTCACATTGGACTGACCGTATTGATGGATAGCCCAGGCCACCAAGGCTAGACCTAACCCATAGAACAAGCAGGAAAAACGAACCAACAGCTTCAACAAACGCAAAGCTCCACGCACCAAGGGATGATTAAAAAAAACACTAAGCGCCCCACGAGTGTCCGAGGCATACTTGCCCTGCCCAAAATCTCCAGGAGGGGGTGCGACTCGTGGCTCATCCGAGTCTTCTGCATCAGTCCTAACCTGCTTGGGGACAAACCCTTTCGGCTCTGCCTGCTCACGCGCGACTTCGTTTTCTCGCGCCTTGATGCGGTCGAGCAACATTTTTTCATCAGCCGAAATCCGACGACGATGTCTCCGCGAGGATGATTCGGGCGCGGACTGATTGTCGTCTGACATGGGCGATGAAGGCAAGGCCTCTCCAATGAACCTAAAACTCTATTTCTTCGAAGTCTCGCCGGGAAGAATCGGAGAAATGGCCGAAGGTTGTGCCGCCGGAACCTGAGGCCCCGCGGCCGGCGTCGCTGGGGCCTTGGTAGGATCCTTGACCGTTGGTGAAGTCGGTGCACCACCAGGAATCACCGTAGGATTGCGCGGCAGCAAAGGATCCTCAAACATGGGGTTATCCGACTTCATGCGCGGGGGCACTTGAGCGTCAGGCGGCAAACGTGGCGCCTCAGGAACAGGCACACGCACCTCAGGATCGCCGGAACGCAAATCTTTGGGCGTGAGATCTTTGGGTCGTTCGACTTCGACGGGTTTTGCAGGTTTCCAGATGCCTGCGCGCACCAGAGCCACTGGCACCGAGATGAGCAACAACAGGATACAAACCGCCATCACGATAAGAGATTCAAGTATGGAAAGGCCTGAACGCTGCCGACTGGAGAACAAAAACATCCATCACGGGATAAACCAGGGACATCCTGACGTCAAATCGACTCATCCCCGCCGCGTTTGGAGAAAACGAGCGGGATCTTTCTCCTTCGGGGCGAGCCTTGCCTCCAAAATAAGCATTCAGGCAACCTCAGAATAAGACGTTCGAGTTTAAGAGGGCAATTTGGATTGAATCGAAAGCTGGTGTTTTTGTCAAAATGACCCCAATCTCTTCTAAGAAAGCACTTGCCGGACTGAAAAAGTTAAGAACTCTTAACCTTATGCATACAACCTTCGCTTTTCGTAGCGCCTTGATCCTTGCGCTGACAGGTTATGTCACCCAGCCAATTGCTCTACTGGCGCAGCAATACGATCCCGCGCCCGCACCAGGACAATACAGCTACCCGACCAATCCGGGCTACTCTGGGACTCAACAGCTCCCTCAGTATCCGCAGGGAACGCCACAATACCAAAGTGGTTATGCGCCAGCCCCTCAAGCCTCATATTATCAAACGCAGCAACCAAGTCGATATGTGAGTCCATTGCAGTTTTTACCCACTTTGGGACGTCGCGTTGGGAATATGTTTCGTCGAGTCTTTTATGGAGAGACTGCACCAGCCCAGCCTTATTACGGGAATCAAGGACGACTCGACCAACCTCCTCAAGTTGGCTATTATCAACAGCCACAAGTGGGTTATTCTCAGCAACCGCAGGTGCAATATCAAGCAGCACCAGAGGTTTCCCACCAGGTGCCAGTGCCACGTTATGAGACGGCTCCTGCCCGCACCAACTCGCCAGCGATGCCGCCTACCAGCCGCATGAATTCAGGCAGTAGCAAAGCGGCCCCAACGATGAAAAAGAACCCTATCACTTCACCGCCTTCGGTCAAAAAGAAGACCGTCCAGGATTCACCGCCGAGCCATTATCGCCCTTCAACAATGTCTCGTGATGCCTCGGCACCCCCAGCTCCTCCCCCGACCAAGCCATCTCCTACGATGGCATCCAGATCGACGATGTCCCAGCCATCGCCGGAAAGCAAAGTGAGCGACACGGAGGCTGGCACTTCGTCAAGCAAGACCGAAGCTTCTTCACCCAAGGTCAACAGCGGCAGTTTTCTTCGGGGGAAAAAAGCGGCCAAGCCAGGACACGTCATCAGCCCCTACCCTCCTTACCGCGAGCTTGACGTAAGTGGTCTTGCAAGCGGTTCTCTCGCTCTAGATCCCACCACTCAAAAGGTCTTTGAGGTGCCTTGATCCCCCGAAACCGAGGGCTGTCTAACTCGTAACCTTTTTCATCCATACACCTTGGGCGCAAAGGTTACCTTGGGGCTTTTGCAAAGCCGAGCCAACATTCGGCCTTGAAATGAAACTCTCCGCGCCGGCATGGCTCCGCGCAAAAGCCAGTGATGGTCTCCAAGCTAACACGTAGGCTGAATGAGCATCTAGAATCACAGGGTGAAAGGTAGATTTCCGGCATAAACAGCCTAGAATGGCTGCCTTCGATTTCTCACCATCACTGCTTCATGTTCACCACCGGTCAAAAAGTTGTCTGCATCAATGATCAATTCGATCCCTGGGTTTACGATCTCTACCGCACTCTGCCGAAGAAGGACAAAGTTTACACGGTCCGTGCCATTGCCGCCGGTCGCAGCCAGCCCAAATTCTCCGTCGATGATGAGGCCAACTTGAAGCTGACCGATGCCGAATTCGACATCTTGCTGCTGCTGGTAGAACTCAAAAATCCTGAAGACCCTCACTCCAGCGTCAAGCAAGAGCTAGGCTTCCGATCAGAGCGTTTTGCCCCTCTGGAAGAAGACGAGGAAGAAGCTGGTGCTTATGTAGATGACTGGGCCGAAGAAGAGGCTGAGGCCTTGGTGCCGATGAAGTAGGCCGCGTGTTCGCCTAAGCAGCGGGCACTGGTTTCATGCATCGCGCGTCAGATCGCGGGGACTTCACGAAGGCTCCCTCACGGTCTCTCTGTGCCGAGATTATGCAGTCGGCCCTACTTCTCGGGCACGTAGTAGCGACCCATGGCTTCGAGGATTTTAGACCGTAGTTCATCGCCATTCACTTCTTCGTTGTGCCGATAGATGACCTGACCGCCCGGGGCGACGACAAGAGTATGCGGGATGGGGCCGGGCCATTCTGGATCTAGTGCTTGGATCAAAGCGTCTGTGTTCGGCGAATTGGCAGGCGGGTTGTAGATGTAGGCATTGCCTGCGCGACCTTCAGCCTTGAGTGTGGGCTTGATCTTGTCCGGCACGATGGCGTTGTGCTTTTCCAAAAAGTCCTTCACTTCCTGGATCTCGCTGGGCTCATTGATGCTGATGCTGATGAACTCAAAGTCACGTAGGCCAAACTTACGTGCCGTAGCGACGAGTTCGGGAAACTCTTCCACACACGGACCGCACCAGGAGGCCCAGACGTTGAACAGGCGTACCTTCTTCGTGTCGTTTTTCCGCAAAGCGGCGATACCAGCCGCGTCAATGAGCTCGACATGCACCTCACTTTTTTCCCACTTCTCCTGGTCTGCGGCAACTGCGACACGTTTTTCGATCCATTTGGTGGAGCATCCATGCGGCTTGGTCATAGCGGTCGCCACGGACTTTCCTGCACGCAGGGCGTCGATGGCGTTTTTTGCATCGGGCGAGGTTACGGTCGCAGCATCGGCATAGCGTGAATCATCGAATCGTCCTCGATAACGGAGCTTTCGCTCTTGATCAAAAAGGAAGACGTGCGGTGTCGCGAGGCATCCATAGGCCTTGGCAACAGCCTGGGTTTCACCATCAAAGAGGTAGGGAAAATTGAAGCCTTGCTCAGCAGCGTGGCGCTTCATTTCGGGAAAACTATCGTTGTATTTGGAGTAACCGAGCTCATCTGGCCTCAGCGCGGCGGGGTCATTGGGATTGATGGCCACCACCTGCAACCCTTGGGACTTGTAGTCTTTCACGAGTTGCTTGAGACGCTGTTCAATGGCCTGAGAGGTGGGGCAATGATTGCTTAGAAAGACAATCATTAAAAGTTTCGCGTCAGCGTACTCACTCAGCTTGTGCTTTTCCTCATCAATGCCGAGCAGGTCAAAAGAAGGCGCAGAATCTCCGAGTTGGAGTTCGTGGAAACCCTGGGGAGAAGCGGGGCTGCTCTGTTTTTGAGCCGCCGCTGGCAGAACAGCCAGAAGAGTACTGGTGAGGAAAAAAACGAACGCAGAGAAGTTGAACTTCATGGAGGTAGAAGGGCTTGGGTTGGATGGCGATCCGCTTCGATCAAAGGCTGGATTTTGGACCAAAAAACGGTAGCAGGTAGAGCAAAGGTGGTGACGCGGTCGACCCGAGCGATGTTGATACCGATCGCTCGTCCTTCTAGGTCATAAAGCGGGCTGCCCATGTCCTGCACTCCCAAAGGAAGATCGTGTTGGATGATGCTGGGAAAATCGTCCGTACGAATGGAAATGCCTCCGTTGGCGAAGTCTTCGCCATCCCAATTCATCATGATGCGCGTGCGGCTGGCGAGGCGCACGCGCGCTGTTTTCGACTCGCCATCACGCAAGTAGGAGAGGGTCACCAAATCGCCCGGTTGATGACGGCGGATGATCTCATGCACGGTTTTCACATCCTTGGCAGGCTGTTGGGCGACTCGGGTCAGGATGTCGCCGGGCTCCATGCCTGCGGCAGCGGCGGGGCTATCTTCAGCGATGCTGAGAAGACGAACACCTTGCTTGATGGGCTTTTCATCCATGCGGATGCCCATCGCCGGACCAAGTCCAGGAATAGCGCGGGGCTGGGCGCTGATGACACCGATGCGGATCTCGCTGCCCCCCAAGGTAGGTGAAGCCAGCCACTGGCCGTACGATGGCAACGGCAACCCTTGGCTAAAGTCGGTGTAGGCCACCTCTTTCACGCCGACTGCCTGGGCTAGAACGAGATCGAGCGCGGGTAAGCGCCGAATTTCTCGAAGTGCCGCGGTACGGTCCCCTGACCACTGAACTCTTGCTTTTTCGAGCTCAGGGATCTCGCTAGCCTTCGTCAAAAGATAACCATCAGGCCCTACCCAAACTGCAGCCGCTAGGGTGCGTCCATCTGCAGCCACAATCCGCGCCACAGCGCTGCGAAACGCAGGTAGCAGTGGCACGGTCTTTCCCAACGCCTGGGTACCACGGGGCCCTTCTTCAGGGCTAGGCGTGGCACGCGGCCCGGCATGAAGGGATAGGCTCAGGAGCCCGAGACAGAGCCCGATGGGACGATTCCATCTCATCCTTCGTCCTCCTTGGGACGTGAAGTTAGTTTCACGCGGACATCGCGCACAACTTCGCCGCGCCTCACGCGCAGCTGGATCTCCTCACCTGCAGGCCGGGCACGGACGGCATTGGAGAATTGCGAAGCCGACCGCAGCGGCTGAGTTTCAAGCATCTCGACCAGATCGCCTGCCAGAAGACCCGCCGTTTGCGCAGGGGAGCCTTCCAAAACGCGCAGCACCTCAATCTTTCCGGCAGAATTCATATCGATAGCCGCACCTAGATAACCGCCACTACCCGTCCCCCACACGTGGATGACGAGATTATTCTTCATCTCATCCCACGAGCGGAGAAAGGGCGCCATGGACACATGCATATTATGATCGCGCTCTTCCCAGATCTGGCTGTGAATGCCGATCACCTCACCTTTCAGATTGAAGAGGGGCCCGCCGGAGTCGCCCCCCATCAGCACGCAGTCGGTTTGCAGGGAATTCGCCGTGTGGCGGATGACTTTCCCCACCCTCAAGACGACACCCCGTTCTTTGTCAAAACCACCCGGATGCCCTAGAGCAAAGCACCAATCACCCGGCGAAACAGAAACCACCGCACGGCTAAAATTGACATGCGGCCAAGTGCGCTCGGTATCTAGCAGCTGAACCAACGCAGCATCGGTTGCCTTGTCTAGCCCTAAGGTCGTGCCACGGACAACCTGACCATCATGCAAAACCACACGGAGCTCTTTTCCTGGTTTTTCTGCCACATGGGCAGCGGTCAAAATAAGCCCGCTGCGGTTGATGATGACCCCACTGGCCGTACCATCCTGGATGCGAATGGCCACAACAGCCGAACGAACCTGTGGCAGCAGGGTTTGTACCCTTTGCTGCACCCCACGTAACACGGCCAATGTATCGTGAGCCGCCGCATGACATGCTAGTGCGACCACCGTACCCATGAGGGTGGCGACACGCAGAGCAAAGGATCGCAGGGACATGATGACGTCGGGATGCAAAAAGATACGGATGCGCGCACGAAATCTCCAAGGGAAATATCAGCAGGCTGCGGACCAAGGGATGCTGGAGGCTGGCTCTTGCACCCAAGCCACGCTTTGTGTATGCGGCTTAGTTCTCATGTCTGTCCCTGCCCCAACCACCGCGATCGGCTTCAAGGAATGGTCCTACGTCTGCGACTCTCTCGTCGAGGGCGTGCAGACGTTGGTGCTGCGCAAGGGTGGCATTCATGAGGGGCGTGGCGGTTTCGAGTGGAAGCATCGTGGTTTCTTCCTTTTTCCAACTTGGTTTCATACCCAGGGCGAAAAACTGACTTGGGTTCCTGCAAAGGCAGAAAGGGCCTTTCCTCCAGAGGAACAGCGAACCAGCGTGGACATCCATGGCTTCGCGACCATGGAACAAGTCTGGAAAGTTACCGACTGGACCGCCATGGCGGCGCTGGCTCCGCTGCATCTTTGGAAAGAGGACGTGGTGCGCGAACGATTCGCCTACGACGAAGAAAGCTGCCTGCATGTGGCCCTGGTGCGCGCGTGGCGGCTGCCAGAGCTGTGGAGCTTCCCTTATTCCAAGAGCTACGGTGGCTGCCGTTCCTGGGTGAATTTGCCTGAAGACGGTCTGGAACTGCTATCAGCCGCCACACCAGCCCTGGCAGATGATGCTTGGGCTGCTACAGCTGCACGCGTACGCAACATTTTAGGTGACTGAACTGAGCCTCCTCATCATGCCCACCACACCGGACCTTTCCCAGTCACCTTTGGGCGTCTTTGACTCAGGCGTCGGCGGTCTCACGGTCGTGCGCGCTTTGCGGGAGCTGCTTCCACAAGAGTCCATCATTTACCTGGGTGATACCGCCCGTGTACCCTATGGCTCGAAATCGCCTGACACGATCCGCCGCTTCTCCGTGGAGGACACGCAATTTCTCATCAACCACGGCGTCAAAGCCGTCGTTGTCGCCTGCAACACTGCGACAGCCCATGCGCTACCTTTGTTGCAGTCCACCTTTCGTGTTCCCGTGATCGGCGTGATCGAGCCTGGCGTGGAGGCGACGCTGGCCGATGGCCAAGCCGAACGGGTCGGCATCATCGGCACCGCGGGCACCATCCGCAGCAGCGCCTACCAATACGCCCTGGCCATGCGCCGCCCAGGACTGCAAATTCATGCGGCAGCCACGCCCCTGCTTGTGCCCTTCATTGAGGAAGGCTGGATCGACCAGCCTGCCCTCAAGCTCGTGCTAAGCGAATACCTCGACCCGCTTTTGGAAAAAGGCATCGATACGCTCATGCTCGGATGCACCCACTACCCGCTGCTCATGCCGGTGTTGGAAAAGATGCTCGGTAAAAAAGTTCGTCTCGTGGACAGTGCCAGTACCTGCGCGGCCCACACCCGTCTGGTGCTAGAGCAGGAGGGACTGCTCAGGCGCTCCCAAGGTCAAACCACGCTCGACATCTACCTGACCGACCTATCCGAGCAAGCTGAGGCCATGGCCCGCCGCTTTTTGGGGACCCAATTTGGACGTGTCAAAAAGGCAGCTCTTTGACCCATCAACGTCCGCTTTGAACGCCACACTGCGGGTTGCCTGGGCCAAAAAAGCGCAAATTAGCGCTTGCACATCGGTCGGTCTGGCGGACAATCGCGGCCCACCAGAAAAGCGGGTGTAGCTCAGTGGTAGAGCACTTCCTTGCCAAGGAAGATGTCGCGCGTTCGAATCGCGTCACCCGCTCCATTTTTTCAAACCGGTCACGACAACGGAACTGAAACTTGGGTCGTTCGTTCTCGAAGCATCCGCCTCCGTTCGTTTCTTAGGGTGCAGCCTTTTTTATCAACCTGCGTTTCGAAGCAACGATTAGCGAGACCGCAGCAGCCAGCGCGGCAACATCGTGGCAGGCTGGCTTCGCAGCAGTCCGAATAGGGTGATCAGGTGAAAAACCAAGCCCCAGCCCAACAGCTCCAGCCCCACCAACTTGGCTTGGGAGATCGACTCATGCAGGTCGCCAGCAGTCACTCCATCCGACACATCGTTACGTCGAATCACATAATCCTGGCTTACGGAATCCTTCGCTGGCTGATGCGTTCCCACCAACTCGGGCACGACCAATGTATTTTGCCAAGCCGTGTTGGATTCGTCGATCTCTCGGTAGCGCCGATCTAGGCTTGGGCGACCCCACGCATCCTCGCTTTGTTGGCCAGAGGTGCGCTTAGGCTTGAGTCGGTCCGCGTTGGTGCCGGGCTTGATGTCCCAGCGCCCCGAGGCGTCCTTGGTGAAATCTGTCCAGAAAAACAGCGGCACTTCGGTCTCATCGGTCATGAGCGGCACGCGCTGCTCAGCGACCAAAGCGAGGTCCAGGAGTCGCTGGGCATACGAGCTGGGCACCCAGTGGCTGATGCTCCGTGCCACCGGTGGCATCTCCGGCCGAGTGACGACAAAGCCGCTGAAGAGAATCTGCGGGATCAAGGCCAGCGGCACCCAAAGGCTGGCCTGCGTGGCCGTGCGCGCAGTCGCAGAGATCGCCAAACCGAGCTGCACACCGACCCATCCCGTCAGCAGAAACGCCAACCCTAAAAGCGCGAGGCCAGACAGCGAGCCTGGCAGGATGGCATGAGCAGGATGGCCATCCTGCGCCATGGCCAACACGGGCAAAGCTTGGGCGATAATTAGCAGCAGCACCTGAGCCCAAGCCAGCAGCGACAAAAAAGTCGTTTTGCTCAATGCGTAGGCATGCAGACCCAAGCCTGCGAGTCTTTCTCGGCGGAAAATGGGCAGCTCACGAACCACGGCTTGGGCCGCATGATTGCAGCCAAACCAAAGCGTGGCGATCAGGCAAGCAAAGAAACGGAACTCCGCGTCATGCAGGCCCACCATACCGGCGAGCAAACCAATGCCAAGCGCCTGAAGCAGAATCGATTGCCAGTTCCATGGATCGGAAAAAAGGATCCGCGCCTGCATCTCCACCAGCACGCGCAGACTTTTGAACAAGCCTGGCCGCGCCCTGGGTGCAGATCGCTCGACCACCGGTCGTGGTGGAGGAGCGGCTTCCTCAGAAAAGGGATAGAAGCGGGAATGCCGGAACTTTTCCAACCAGAAGTCCCCATGTCCAGGTTGACTCACGAGCTTGTAGATTCGCTCCAACCGCGCCACTGCGCCCTGGGCATTTGAAGTGCCAGGCGCGGCTCTTTCTTCCACGCCCAAAAAATGTTCGCGAGCTTCATCCAAAGTCCCGAGGAAAAGCAACTGCCCCTCATGGATGAAAGCGATGCGGTCGAACAGAAAAACCTTGTTCAAGCTGTGCGTGGTGCAGACCACCGTCTGACCCGTCAGGCGCAGGCTTTGCAGCGTCGCGTTCACGCTTTCCTCATTCTCTGGGTCGAGTCCCGAAGTCGGTTCATCCAAGAAAAGCACCGCAGGATGCCTCAACAGCTCGGTGGCAATGTTGACGCGCTTTCGCTGTCCACCCGAGAGGCTTTGAATGCGCTGAGACGCCTGATGTTCCAAACCCAGCGTGTGCAACGTGCCACGCACGAGGGCGAGCAAATCCTGCGGCTTGGCTTGGAGCCGCAAACGTGCCGTCAGCCACAGCGCCTCTTGCACAGTCAATTCTTGATGGACGAGGTCATCCTGCGGCACCAGACCAACACGGCTGCCTGTGCTCAGCTTTTGTTCGATAGCTTCACCATCCAGAGTCACCCTGCCCTGATGCGGCTGCTGCAGACCTGCCAAAACATTCATGAGCGTGGATTTCCCCTGCCCAGAGCCCCCCAAGATGCCAAAAAACTCACCGGCACGGATTTCCACAGACACCGAATGGAGGAGGCAGCGCCGCTTTCCGCGCTGCGGCACCATGACATTCAGGGCATGACCCTCGACCCGTGCGCCCAGCAGTGAGTCAACCCAGACGATAGAGGCACCCGTGAATTCGAAGGCATAGGCACCCAGGGTGAAGCGATCTCCTGGCACGAGCAGCTTTTGCTGAAAAGGGGCCCCATTCAGGTAAGTGCCTTTGGAACTGACATCGCGGATCATCCACCCCTCCTGCAAGAGAAAGACCTCCACGTGCAGCGGTGAGATCCCGCGATCTTCAACATCGAGCTGCCAAAAATCCACCTCCGGGTCGGCAGGGACTTCGGCCGCTGCGCGCCCCAGGTGAAGACGACGACTCCCCAGCCACACCTGGCCGCAGGGTTTGCCCTGCAAAATCGGACATTCCGGACGCAGCAAAAAACGCCCACGAACAGGGCCGAGGCGAAACGCATCCAGATGATTCAGCGGCACTGCACTGCCTGGGGCGAGCGGGCGACCCTTCCATTCCATGGGCAACGCGGCCTCACCGCTAAGCAGCCAGGTGGCACGCGCGGGCAGCCATTCAAAGACCGCTCCCTTCCACCGTACACGCCCCTTTTCCAGAGAGGCGGTTTCGATCTGCCCGCTGGCGTTGAAGTAGTCGATCTGTCCTTGCATAAGGGCGAGGCTGGCTCATGGCACACGAAGCAGGGGAGGCAGGGGCAGATTTTCCATCTGCAAGAGCAGACGCAAGATCGCCACACAAGTGTCAGCCATCGTCTCGCGGGAAATCCAGCGAGCGAGCCAGCGGTTGCTTTCCTCACTCAAGCTAGGCACGGCGACATACCGAGCGCGCGACATTTGTGCAGCAGCTAAAGGCGGCAGGCCGCTCAGCAAATGATAAAGCAGATGCGCATAGCGACAGGGCAGGCTAGCCAACTCCGACACGTCATCCGTCACTGGCTCATGAAGAGCAGCAGCCTTCAGCGCGGGCTGATAATCCAACGCGAGACGAACGCGATGCGTGGGCCAATGAGCCAAACTGAGGTTGATCAGCTTGCGTGCATCACGGTCATTCAATCGGCCTCCATAAAGCTGCGGGAACTGCATGATCAGAGCATGTGGCGTCAGATTCAGACTCGGGATGTCAGCCTTGGTCGCGAGGTCACAGGCCTCGGCGATTTGCATCAAAACGGGTGAGGCTTCCTGTAGCGACAGCCGTTGCTTGGCCTTTAGCAACGTCAGCAGCCTCATGCCCTCGATCCATTCTTCGGCAAAGGCGACGTGATCCTGAAAGCGCAACAGGGCGAGGCTGGCCACCATGAAGCCACCACGGCACTCAGCCGCGCGCTTTTGTAAGCTTTCCAACCGCTTCAAGAAACGCTCATTTCGGGCCAAATGATCGTGCAGCACGGTGAGCTTCAACATGTCCCCCGTGCGCAATCGTTTCGCCTCGTAGGTGATGCCGATCTCCTCGTGCAGGCCTTCGGTTTCCTCCCTTAACTCAAACTTTGTGTGAATGGATGCCGCAATGATCGTGAGGCCAGGGAAACGCTGACGAGATGAAGAGGAGACTTTGGCCGACTGCGCAACGGAGGAGGACGGGGCCGCAGCGTCCTGGAGCTCCATCATGGACCGTAAACGTGCCGCCTTCGAGGTCGATGTCCGCGACCGGCTCGTCTCTCGCTTGGCCTCAGCGCTGGACAGCTTCGTGGCGCTATCGGAGAGGGGCAACAACGGGATGGCCAGAGCGTCTTTCCACTCCATCGGGTTAGAGGGGGCAGAGGCATGGCCGGCCGAGGCAACTTGGTGCGATGGGCCCAAATCCCCCAAGCAGGCATCCATCGCAACCAGCACAGCATTCATGTCGCTCAAACGCAGGCGGGGGTCCGGCTGCAGCATTTGGGACAATAGACCGCGCAGGCTAGCGGGCATACTCTCGGCTAAATCTTCTGCATGACTGAGGCCCGAAAGGCGACGTCGGGCAATGTCCTGCGCTCCAGATGCCAGGGGCAGATGTCCTTCCAGCAAGTACCAGAGTGTCATGCCGAGGGAGAAAACATCCGTGCGCTCATCCAAGGCATCTCCCCGCAGCTGCTCGGGACTCGTGTAGTGCAGCGTGCCACGAAACTGTCCCTGCTGCGTGAGACCAGAGGCCTGCCCCAACGCCTTCACCAAGCCAAAGTCGATCAGCTTGAGCGTCGCCTCATTCCGCCCTGAGACCAGAGAAAGCATGAGGTTCGAGGGCTTCAAATCCCGATGCAGAAAGCCCTGATGATGCACATAAACCAGCGCCTGCGCCGCCTGTCGGCAAAATCGTAAAGCAGTCAACGGCGGCAAGGGCCCCTGAGCCTGAACCAGGCTTTCCAGATCTCCCCCATCACAGTATTCTATGGCGCAAAACAGCGCACCGTCTTCCTCTCCGCAGTCGCGTAGTTCTGCGATATGTGGGTGGCGCAGCTGCGCAATCGCCCGCGCCTCATTGAGAAAGCGCTGACGTGTTTCCGGATCAAAAGCCAGCGCCTCATGAATGACCTTTAACACCACGGGCAGATTCAACAGGCTATGAGTCGCTAAATAGGTTTTTGCGGCAGAACCACTGCCCAGCAGCAAAGGTTTACCGTCTTGATCCAACACAAAACGATATCGCCCGAAAGAAGGAGCTCGCCGAGATCGCGAGGTGGCAGGTTTCGAGGCAGGCGGGAAACTTTGCGCCTTATCCCTTGCTGAGGCATGAACCTCCACACGACGCCTATCCTCCGCCGGCAGCAGGCCGTCATCAGCTTGGGGGAGAGGATGGTCTGGACCAGGAGGCATGAAAGGCACAGATCAGACGAGAATTGTGTCAGGGGCGACTCCGAGAAAGGAACAGCTCAGACAGCTGCAGATGGTGAAGCATGAATCCTTCCCTGCGCATCTGAAATATGATGAAGGCAGATTGAGGCCTAGCTGCCTCAAATCCATAGAGCCTGAATCTGGCCTCCGTGCCTGCGGCACAACTCGGCAGTCGATTCTGGACCCAAGATCATGAAGGCGGTGGAAAGCGCGTCCGAAAGGGCCGCTGCTGGGGCCAGGGCATAGCTGCGACGTGGCTGGATCGGCAAGGGCTGAAGGCTGCGCGGGTCCATGATATGCGCACCTTTGACCTGAAAACCACTACCGCTCAGTGCGCGTTCAGCCAGGCTGAGTGTCTCTGTCCCATCAGCCAGGGTGACTTCCCATCCCGACTCTCCTGGCGGTGGCTGTAGGGCCAGCAGAGTGCTATCACCGGCATTCAAAAAAGCACGCTCAATGCCCCATTCCTGAAGAATGACGGCAGCCTGGTCCAGCGCGTAACCTTTGCCAACCGCCCCCAGATCGAAAACCATGTGGTCAGCGAGAACGGTGACCTTGAGCGCCGCCTCATCCAACTGGAACAAATGGGCGCCGATGCTGGAGCGGGCACGGGCAAGCCATTCAGCATCAGGTGTGCGCAGATGGCCTTCCTCATCACGCCACAGCTGCATCAGCGGCCCGATGGTGATGTCAAAGGCACCACCGGTTTCCTCCGACACCGTTTTGGCCAGTGAAAGGCAATCCCACACCGCCAGCGTCACCGTGAGGCTTTCCCCCGCTTTCAACAGGCTGAGGCGCCAGACATCGCTGGTCTGTCGAAAACGGCTGAGGTCGTCCTCCAGCCGAGCAATCTCCGTGAACACGGCATCGGCCGCCTGCGCGGCATAGTCTGCGTCGTGATGGCACAGAATGGCCTCGAACGAAGTAGCCATAGCTTCTGTGCGAAAACGTAGCATCTGGGATGAACTGCTCATGCCAATACCATTCAGCGCGATTCGGGCAAAGCAGCCCCCCCCGGCGAGGCAGAGCCTGGCAGTGCAGGCAGCACCGGCACGTTAGGCGTCAGCTTGGGCGGATCGGTCAAAGTGCCCGTTGCTGGCGAAAGAGCTCCAGCTTCAGCAGAGAGAGGGATAGATGCTCTAGGTTGGACAGCTGCCTGCTCTTTCCGAACCAGCAACGTGAGGTAGAGATCCGGTCGCAATCCATAGGGCCCGCTTTCCACATAATCGACCGCCGCGGAGCCAAGCACGGTCTTCAGCACCGGCAGCTGATCGACATCCACAATCAGAACCGGTGCCTCCACCGCTGCCGGCACTTCGGTCTGGTAGCCGATGTGCGGAATTGCGCGCCAATACCAGGGCAGCGGCCAGCCTGAATCACGATTGATCACTTGTGCCTGGAATGCTTCGCCACGCTCTGCGGCCAGCCGGCGCACCTCAGCGACAAGGCGCAGAAGATCCGTTGTGGTATGCGAATACGCGTATGGATTGCGCTGATCGGCACGATATTCATGCGTCGCGAACTTGCTCTGGCTGCAGAGAAAGTAGATGCCCACACCAAGTAGAAGCTTGTAAACCCAACCTGCCACACCGCCGCGCATCATCGTCCAAAGCCAGGCCGCACCCGTGCCTGCCAGAAGCGTCAACGCATGTTGGGCTGAAAGAATACACCAGGGTGTTTTGTAGCTGATTACAGAATAGATCGCTAGCAAGGCGAGGGTGTAGATGGACAAAAACACGAGGAGCGCCTGATGCGCGGAATTGCGATGTTGACCCACAAGCGCGTGAATCATGCCCAGCGCCCCCAGAAAAACTAACATAGCCTCGCTCCAAACCAAGCCATCCTTTCGCCAAACCAACAGCTGCAAGTAATAAAACCAAGGCTTTTCGTGACCACTCCCCTCGCTGCGCTGCAGGTAGCTAGCGTAAGTCCACAAGCTATCCTGAACCGCTTTCCAGTCCTGAAAACCATTCGAGTAGGAAGCCACTGAAACCACCAACGCTGGCACCAACACCCAGGCCCAAGGCGCACGAATGACCCTCTTTTTGCCCCCAGATCCCAAACTGAGGCTGCGAGTCTTCTGTGGTTCAAAACCTCCCAGAAAAAGCCAAACCACGGCCCAACCAACCCAAGCCGCTGCCACATTGAGGATAAAAGTTTCCTTCGTCGCATGGGCGAATCCCAAAGCAGCCCCTCCTCCCACTAGCCACAGTCGAGTTCCGCCCTGCGAAAAACGCCAAAAACTGCCCAGCGCCACCGCCACCAGGAGAGTCAGCAGCATCTCCATGATGAAGTAGCGGCTGTAATACACCATCATCGGCGACACGGCGGTCATCAACAAAGCCAACGCCACACCATGCCGACCCAGGGCATCAGCAAACAAAAAGCCGGAGAGCATGACCCCGATGCCACAAAGCACAGCTACCCCACGCAGATGAGATTCTGACCACGTGGAAGGCTCACCCCATCCTGTCAATTTACCCCAGAGCATGGAGGTCTGATGTAAGCCAGGGCCATGGTAGTCCTTCGGATCATAGTCAAAGTGACCGCTCTGCCAGTAGTCGGCCAGCTTCACGCCCAAAATGGCCTCATCCGTGTGCAGGGGACGCCATTCCAAATTCGGCAGACGATAAAAAAAACCCAAACCCAGAGCCACCATGGCCAGAACCAGGAAAGAAAGCGGAGAAATGGAAACCTCTTTGCGCGTGGCCATGAATAGAAAAAAGCCAATCACCATGGAGGCATCTTACGCTCGCGCAAGGAGGGAAGCCCGGATTGAGCCAGGGGCACAAACTAGGCAAGTTCCAGGAAGGGCTTGTCAAAAAAAGCCTGCATTGTCCGCCGTTTTCAGCTTGCCAGAGGAAGAAAGGTGAATATCTACCCTCCCCCATCCGCGCGGGTAGCTCAGCGGTAGAGCAGTTGGCTTTTAACCAATTGGCCGAGGGTTCGATCCCCTCCCCGCGTACCACTTTTCATCGGATGTATCCATTGCCCAGGTAGCTCAGTGGTAGAGCAGTTGGCTCTTAACCAATTGGTCGTGGGTTCGAATCCCTCCCTGGGCACCACTGTCACGCTCCCCCCATCGGGGAGTTTTTCATTTCAGGCTTCGAAGATAGGCCACGAGATCAAGAAGCTCAGCTTCCGGCAGCGTTTGATCCAGCCCCATGGGCATGAGGCTGGTCGTCAGTGTGGTATTACCGGTGATGCTCGGGTGCGGGATGCTTTTTTCCTGCCCCGTCATGTCCACGACGAGCAAACCCTCCGCCGTGTGGCTGCGGATCACCCCCACGGTCTGCTGCCCGTTCGCCGTTTCGATGATGTGGGCCTCGTAATCGCGAGCCAGGGTGTTGCTGGGAAAGAGGATGCTTTCCAGCAAATCACGCTCCGTACGGATGGCTCCGATCTTCGACAGGTCAGGGCCGATGGCACGTCCCCAGTCGCCGATCTTGTGGCAAGCGATGCAGGTGCCCTTGCCTGCTGTGAAGTGGGCTTTACCCAAGGTAGCGTTGCCCATCGTGGCGGCCTTGTCCGCGAGCGTGCTCAGCTGGCGCTTTTTGGCCTCCATTGCCTCCGTGGCCTTTTGATAAGCGGGGTGAATGATGGTCTCGAAGATGTCCACCGGAAGATCGGCCAAGGCGGTGCGGTAGTGGCTTTCCTGCTGGCTAGCGAGGGCAGGATTTTTGGCGATCTCCGCAGCGATGCGGCGGGCCAGATCGGCGTCCTTGTGCTTTTTCAGCAAGGGCAGCAGTGTCTTCAGCTCCACCGGGCCGAGGCTGGCAAACAGGGGTGCAACTTCAGCAATTTGCTCCTGAGACATCGGAGCAGCGGCGAGCATTCCGGCCGCTTGAATCTTCGCCGCCGCAGATGAGGCAGGATCAGCGATGACTCCCTTCACCATCGCCAAGGTCTCGCCCGTGAGCTTCATGCTGCGCACCGCATCCATGGCTTTCAGGCGAAGGGATAGCGGCTGCCGCGTATCTGCCGCCAACTTGAGCAAAGTCGGGTCAAAGTGCGGCGAGCGCAGCTTGTGGATGGCATCCAACACCAACGCTGTGGGAGCAGACACCAACTTTTGCTCCAGCGGTGCGAGCCAAGCTTCATTCACCACACCCGCGGTCTGCGCCGCCAACACGCGCAGAGCGATGGACTCCGTGGCAGGCTTGGACAGCAGGCTGGTGATCAACTGCTGCGTCAGCGGCTGGCTAAGCAAGGCGGCGCCATAGCCTTCCATCGCTTTTTGTCGCTCCGGGCTAAGCGATTTGGCTTCCAGCCACTTCATCAGCTGCGGGGTGATCCATTCGTCTGCATCCTGATGCGCCGTGACAAGGTTCAACGCTACAAGAGCAAGCGCGGTATCCTTTGCATCGAGATGCTTCGCGGCGACACCGAGACATAAATTCATGCTAGAGGCATCGTCCGGCACAAAGCTGACCAGCATCCGCCGCAGCGCCTTGGGCTGAGTTTCCTTCTTCAGGTCCTCCAGGCTGACCATGCCTGTCTGCTGTGCCATTTGAATGACGGAATGCTCCAGTGCAGGATCCAACTCAGCGCGCAGCAATTGCTGGAGCGCCTTTGCTATCGCGGCATGATCGCTATCCGCCACATCGGGCAAGTCTTGCGCCAGCCTCTCCAGCGCACGGCGCTGAAGCATCGCCGACTTGGATTTGAGATCCGCCACCAGGGCCTTCGTGGACTTGGGCTCGGCACGCGGCTCGGCGGCCAGCTTGCTGGGCTGTGCAGGTCGGATGCGGTAGATCGCGCCCAGGATGTCTGATTTCGCCATGAGACTGCTCGGGCAGCCGATGCGGAACCAGCCGCCTGTGTCAAAGACCAGCAGCGAGCCATCGCGCGCATCCTCCATCACATCGCTGGGGTGAATGTCAGGGTCATGCAGCTTCAGGAATTCATTCTCCACCGCTCGGTAGGTGCTGCCCTGCGGAGTCAGTTCCATGCGGACGAGACGACCGGTGTTGAAATGCGTGACCATGAACTGGAGAGCCTTGCCCCCAAACCCACGCCAAAAGCAGCTGCCACTGACGGCCACGTGGCCGAAGTTATGCATCACAGGCATCGTCTCCAGCGTGCGTGGCAGATGCTCGATGGCCTTCAGTTGGTCCGCGCGCTCATAAACACCGCCATAAAGCCAATGGATGAGTGTATCGCCACGCGGCTGCGAGTAGTAAAGGTTTTGCACGCCGATGACATCCCCCGCAGGTGTGAAATCGACCTCCACGGGATTGTCACCACAGCCCAGAGAATGCCACTGCACCTCCTTGCCATCCGGCAAGCAGCTCCAGATACCACAAGCCATGGATTCATCCACCAGAGTGCCATCCTTCTGCGTCACGCGGTGTCCCTTGCGTCCATGGCACCAGTACAGACGACCGTTGCTGGAGTTGAAAAAGGGACCATGAATGTCCGCTGCATTGCCCGTGTAATCGAAGCCCGTGACGATCTCCTCGCGCTGATCCGCGACACCATCATCGTCCGTGTCCGTGAGCTTCCAAAGCGAAGGTGGCGAGCCCACATAAAGGCTTCCTTTCAGCCAACACGCGCCCTGAGGAAAAGTCATCTTGTCCGCAAAGATCGTGCTCTTGTCGTAGATGCCATTGCCATCCGTGTCCTCGAGCATGAGCACGCGATTGGGCGGGCTCTTTTCAAGCTGAGCTTTGTTCCAATTCACGCCCACAGCATCGCCGACAAAGAGACGCCCACGGTCATCCAGGCAGCCCATGATGGGATGCGTGACCAGCGGCGCGGCAGCCGCGAGTTCCAAACTATAGCCATCGGGCAAATCGTGCCGAGGCAGCTTCTGCGCGATTTGAGCCATGACCACAACCGGCCGTTTCGCCGATTCAGGAATCTGCCATCCCGAGTCCGGTGGCAAATCGGCGGCGATGACAGCCGCAGCGCAGCAGAAGGCAGGAAGAACAAAAACTTTCATGCGAGTAGCCTTCAATACCCACACTAAAGGCTGCTTATTGCACCTCGCTAGCACAGAGGTGTCAGGCATTGCGGAAAAGCCAGCACCCTTTAAACATCCTGCATCATGCCCCAGCCACGCTACGCCATCGCCCAGCTCGATGAAATCCCACCCACTCCCTGCCCTTGTGGTCAGGCACGGCGCGCTTTCAAAGAACCCTGGAACACCCTCGCCACGGTTCATCTCACCGACATCCACGCGGACAGCAAGGCGCACTACCACCAGAAGATGACGGAGATCTACATTGTGCTGGAAGGCGAAGGCCACCTCGAAGCAGATGGTGAAATCATTCCACTCAAGCCCATGACGAGCGTCATGATCCGACCCGGCTGCGTGCATCGTGCCGTGGGCAAGCTGAAGATCATCAACATCCCCATGCCACCCTTTGATCCAGCCGATGAATTCGAAGTCTAACCTGTCATGAAAGAACTCTACACCAGCATGGATTCCAGCCGCATCGGCTTCTACAAGTCGGTGCTCGATGAGGCAGGCATCGTCTGCTTCATCCAAAATGACGTAGGGGCACAAACGCTGAACGTCATCTCGCCACTCTTCCAGCCCACGCTGTGCATCGTCGATGACAGCCGGTATGACGAGGCCATTGAACTCTTGAAGCCGCATCACTACCCGGAAACCACCAGTGAAACCGCCGAGTGGATCTGCACGAAGTGTGGTGAGGAAAATCCAGCGGGATTTGAAGTATGCTGGAGCTGTGAAGCGGAAAAAACGGCCTGAGTCTTGGCTTTCACGTGGCTTCGCCCAGCGAACCAGCGTAGCCCCATCGGTTTTCTCATGTCTCCTTTCCGCCTCAATCCTGAATTTCATCCGCGTGGCGACCAGTCGCAGGCCATCGCCAAGCTGGTGAAATCGGTGCGCGCCGGAAACCGGCACCAAACGCTGCTCGGAGTCACGGGTTCAGGAAAAACCTTCACCATGGCGAACATCATCGCGGAAGTCGGTAAACCCGCGCTGATTTTTAGCCACAACAAGACCCTAGCGGCTCAGCTTTACTCCGAGTTCAAAAACTTCTTCCCCGAAAACGCGGTAGAGTACTTCGTGAGCTACTTCGACTACTACCAGCCCGAAGCCTACATCCCGCGCACGGACACCTACATCGAGAAGGACTCGAACGTGAACGATGAGATCGAGCGACTGCGCCTGTCCAGCATGGGCGCGCTGCTAACACGGCCAGACACGATTGTCGTCGCCTCCGTGAGCTGCATCTACGGTTTGGGCTCACCTGAAGATTACGAAGGCATGATGGTGCCGCTGCATATCGGGCAGGAAATGACCCGCGAGGCGCTGCTGACTTCGCTGGTGAACATGCTTTATGAGCGCAACGACATCCAACTCAAGCGTGGTGCCTTCCGTGCACGCGGCGATGTGGTGGAAGTCGTGCCTGCCTACCTCGACAGCGAGGCGATCCGCATCGAGTTCTTCGGCGATGAAATCGACCGCATCAGCGCCGTGGACGTGCTGACTGGCACGGTGACGCTGAAGCTGCCCAGCTACACCATCTTTCCCGCCAAACAGTTCGTCACGCCAGGCGACAAGATGAAGAAGGCCATCGTGCATATCCGAGAGGAGATGACCGAACGCGTGGCCTGGTTTGAAAAGGAAGGCAAGCTGCTCGAAGCCCAGCGCCTGCGCATGAGGACGGAGCACGACATCGAGATGATGCAGGAGATGGGCTTCTGCCAAGGCATCGAAAACTACAGCCGCCATCTCACGGGTCGCCAGCCGGGAGCCACGCCAGGCACACTGCTGGATTTCTTCCGCGAGCCGCCCCTCGTTTTCATCGACGAAAGCCACGCCACCATCCCGCAGATCGGCGGCATGTATGAGGGCGACCGCTCGCGGAAAACGGTGCTCGTGGAGCACGGTTTCCGGCTTCCCAGCGCGCTCGACAACCGTCCGCTGAAGTTTCCGGAGTTCATGGATAAGGTCGGGCAGATGGTTTATGTCAGCGCCACGCCAGCGCGCTTTGAGATCGAAAATAGCATCGTCGGCAACACGACTTACATCCCCCATCAGCGCGAACGCATTGGCCAGGAAGAGACCGCACCTGCCGCTTTGCCAGGGCTGAGCGTGCGCACCAGCGGCAGCGCACAACCGGTGGAAAAGTTTGATGTCAGCACGAAAGGTCGGCACCTCGTGGTCGAGCAGATCATCCGCCCCACAGGCCTGCTTGATCCGATCATCACCGTGAAACCCCTGAAGGGTCAGATTGATGAAACCATCGAGCTCTGCCGCCAACGAATCGAGAAAGACGAGCGGGTGCTGGTCACTACCCTAACCAAACGCACCGCTGAAGATCTCACCGACTACCTGCGCAACCTCGACATGAAGGTGCGCTACCTGCACAGCGACATCGACGCCATCGAGCGTGTCGAGATCCTGCGCAGCCTGCGCAAAGGCGACTGCGATGTACTGGTGGGCATCAATCTGCTGCGAGAAGGCTTGGATCTTCCCGAGGTCAGCCTCGTCTGCATCCTGGATGCTGACAAAGAGGGCTTCCTGCGCAGCGAAACCTCTCTCATTCAAACCGCAGGCCGTGCCGCACGCCACGTCGCCGGAGAGGTCGTTCTTTTTGCCGACATTGAGACGAAAAGCATCCGGACCTTGCTGAGCATCAGCCAACATCGCCGCGAGGTGCAGGAAGCCTACAATGAAAAGCATGGCATCACGCCACAAACCGTGCGCCGTGCAGTTCAAGAAAGCCTACAGATCCTGGGCAAGGCCAAAGAAGTCGAGGAGAGCGTGCTCCGCGAAGGCGGCAAAGGCATGGGCGATATGGTCATCACCGATGTCATCCGCGAACTGGAAGGGGAAATGGCTGAAGCCGCCACCAAGCTGGAATTCGAGCGCGCGGCCTTGCTGCGTGACCAGATCCGTGAGTTGAAGAAACAAGCAGGCCTCAATCCTGATGATGGCGGTGCGCTGCCCAAGCCCAAAGGGGCGTCTTATCCCAAACCCAAGCGTGGTGGCAAACGCCGAAGCTGATCAGGGCAACTTGTTCAGCGTGTAGGCGCAAAGGCGATGCCACAGGGGCAAGCCTTCGCTCGACTTGAGTTCAGGCAGCTCAAACTCGTGCACATAACCAGCACGAAGGTTTGCTACCTGAACCGTCAAGCTACGACCATCCGCAGCTAGATTCCAATCGCTCAGCTTCAGAGGCTGCGAATCCACCTCCGGACTACCATACTTCGCGGTGTGCAGGTAGGTGTAGCTTTGGGCCTGGGTTTGTGACCAATCGGCCCGCTGAATCGGATGGGTGAAGGTGAAGCGAAATCCGCCGGAGATAGCCTCCAGCTTTTGGATTTCGAGCGGCACTCGCCCCGTCGGCACGAGCCGCTGCAGCCCGTAAGACTTGCTGCCGTAGCTATTCCAGCCGCGATTGCTCTGACCGACGAGCATGGAGCCATCGGCAAGAAAATTCAGCGTCAGCACGGCACTCTGCAAACCATTCACGAAGGGGAAACAAGCGCCTTGATACTCACCGCCGACTTTTTCCAAGAAGACACGGTTCACGCCGCTGAGCACAAACTCGCCAATGAACATCTGCTTTTCAAACGGACCAAATTTGCCGCCCGTCTGATCGCAGCGCAGGCCTGTGGTGCTTTGGCCAAACTTCACGTAGGGCAGCCAGACCGCCGGCAGGCAAAAGCCAGGCACCTGTGACACAGCCTCGGCCACCGTGATGCCATCGAGCACCTTGGCAGGTGGTTTCACTGGAGAATCGGGACGTTTCATGTCTGTGATGGAGTCCGCATGACCAAAGTAGGCTCCACGCCGGATGTGCATGATCGGACTCGTCGGCACCCAGTTGCCCTGCTGGTCGGTGCCAAACAGATCACCTTCAGCATTGGAACCGATGCCGCAGGGACTGCGAAAGCCAGCCGCAAAGCCCGTGGCCTTTGTGCTCCCCTTGGGCGTAATCACACTCCAACCACGCCACAGGGGATGCTTGGCCTGATCTCCAGCTCCAGCCCATGCTTTGCCCATGGAGCAATTCAGCGTGTTGTACATGTTGCCTTCACGATCAAACACCGGCCCATAGGCATACTCATGATAAGCGCCTGAGACGCCCCAGCCTTTGCTAGCCGTCAGATACTCATCAGCTACCCCATCGCCGTTCGTGTCGCGCAGCCGCGTGACTTCACTGCGCTGGGTCACGTAAACCTCACCCTCATGCACTGCAAGGCCCAGGATTTCATGCATTCCACTGGCGAAACGTTGGTAGCCCAGCGCTTGGATCGTTGGAGGTTCTGCCGTTGGATTTTGGATGATCCACACCTCGCCTTTGCGCAGAGCGACCGCGAGTCTTCCATCAGGCAACTGATCCATGCCGCTGGCTTCAAAATTCACATCCGCCGGAGTTTCGAGCGTCACGGTCCGGTAGTAGTCCGCCTGATCTTGAGCACAAAGCAGAGAGCTGAGCGCCAAGAGACCGATGCTGAGAACTGACCTTACCATGAGATGACCTCCTTTGTCGTCATGCCGTTGATCTTGAGGATGCGCTCCAGGCCGCCATTAGCAGGCCGCAAGGTGTCTTCCACCCTCTGGCCGTCCATGGAGTAAATGAAAGTAGGCACGCCATCTTGATCCAGTCGGTAGCCTTGATATTCGCGCTCTCCGGTCGCGGCTGGCAGTTCCTTCACATCGGTGCCGAGTGGCTTGATGGGCAGCATCTCACGACTTTGCCAGTTGCTCATCGCATCGAGGAATTTGCCCTTCCAGACCAGAGCCCAGCGAACCTGGGATGAATCAAACGCCGCATTGATTCCTTCAGGGAAACCCACGCCAATCGCATGACTGCCTGCCCCTTCGATGAAGCTACGGAAAAGGATGGGACGACCCAGTGATGCAGGCTTCAGCTCAAAGTCTTCGGTTGAAATGAGGCCATCGGGCAGGGGCTGACCTTCGAGTTCCTTCAGATAGGTCCAAATGGATTCGATGTCTTTCTCCGCTGTCTTTCTTCCCATGAACATCGGCGGCATCATGGTGCCAGGTTGAGTGGCTTGCGGATTGAGCAACAGCTCTTTGAAATACTCTGGCTGCAAACGCTCCACCGTTTGCGTCAGACGCACGACAGGCGGGCCTAACGATTTGCGTTCCTTCAAGCCATGACAGCCCACGCAAGCGAGGCCCGTGGTGCCCAGCAGCTTGCGCCCCAGCTCAGCGCGGTGGTGCTTTTCCAACCCACTGACATTGATCTGCACAGGCGTTTTGCGCCGATCCGCTTCGACAAGGAGCGGGATCAATCCTTCAGTCTGTGCCTTGCCGAAATTCGGCATTCGCGTGTTCATGTAGGGCCTCACGCTGCCGCCTTCGCCAAAGAGAATTTTTTCAAGCCATGCACGAGTGAGCTTGCGTCCCGTGTGATCCAGATTCGGCGGCAGGTGCGCCAACTCACCCAGGGATTCGGCACTGCCGTCATTGCTGGTGAAATACTGCGCACGAGGATCCTCGGGGCCGCCTTTGCCTTCACGATCATGACAGGCGTAGCAATTTAGTCGTGTCATCTGCCAGTCCATCTTCTGCGCAGGCGTCAGCAGAGGCGCTTCCCCTTGTTGAATGGCCGTTAGAGCCAATTGAAGGGCACGCTTTTGAAGTTCATTCAGGTCGTAACGTGGGATGCCTGTTTTTTGAAGTGGGGAAAGACAGCCCTGATCTTTTTTGAGAACCATGAGGCTGGGCGCAGTCGTCTTTGCATTCGGCTCCAGACCACCGTGGCAGTTCGCGCAGTTCATCTCCGCAAAGAGTGCTTTGCCTTTCTCCATGCCTTGAGGCGGAAGTTTCAGCGCTGCACGCTCCACCGCCTTTTCGGGCTGCCGACCCACGTGCAAGTAGGCCGCGATGTCCGCCGCTTCTTGATCCGTCAGCCTCAAGTCCGGCATTCGGCCTGAGGGGCGAAAATGCAGGGGATTCTTCAGAAAGTAGGCCAGCGAATCCACATCATAGACGTCTGCCAAAGCGACAGGCACGGAGGCATTGCCGGGTTTCTCCACCTCCATGTCCACAGGCACTTTCTCAGGCCGAAAATCCGTGCCTGGCTCATGACAAGCCACGCAGCCGACTTGGTGATACAGTTGCTTGCCATGCGCACCATCGCCCACAGGCATCTTGGGTGGCGCCTCTTTGAGTGAGCTGAGGTATTCGACGATGGCTTCAACCTTTGCAGCATCGCCTTCCTCACCGACAAAGAGGCCAGGCATCTGCGTGCCTTTTTTTCGATACTGGGGACTGCGCACGAATAGCCACAGTTGATCGGCATCGAGCCGCGAACCGACCCCTTTCAAGTTGGGGCCCGGCTTCGGCGAAAGCCGCTCCTGCCATGCTTTCGGCGCAGCATGACAGGCAGTGCAGTTCAACTCCGCGAGCAACAAATAACCGCCTTCGATCACATGCTCGTCGGGATCTTCCGGCAGGTTGAACTGATCAAAGGTGAAGACGTAAGGGTGATTGATCGGCTCAGCCTGAAGCGGGTGGGCCTGGAGGGCAGATGGATTCAACAGACTGATCAGTCCGATCCATCCGAGGAAATGCGCATGAAGAGCGAAGCGCATGGCGTCAGATTCCCATCTTCGCACGCTCGGCATCCAAGGCCTTGATCCAAGGTCCGACGAAGTGACCCGAGTCATGGTAGGTGCGCCCTGAGAACATGTGTTGATCGATCACGCAGGGCTCATTCACGTAGATGCCGCCGCAGATTTCCAGGTCAAACTTGCACTTCGCCACCGTGGCCATGCGCAGACCTCGGACGATGTCAGCGCGCGCCGGGATCTCCACGCCGTGACACACACTGGCACAGGGTTTTTTGTTTTCCCAGAACCACTTCGTGAGGCGCAACAGATCCTGGTCTTCACGGATGTATTCTGGCGCACGACCACCGCTGAAGAAGATGCCCACGTATTCCTCGGGCTTGATGTCTTTGAAGGCAATGTCTGCATCAATGCTATAGCCTTCCCATTCCTTGGTGATGGTCCACCCTGGCTTTACCTCATGCAGCACCATTTGATACTTCCGCTTTTCAGGTGCCGCGACGACTGGTTTGTAACCACCTTCAATCAGACGATAAAAGGGATACAGAGTGTCAACGGTCTCGGTGGCATCACCGACGATGAGGAGGACTTTGGCTTCAGGCATAAGACGGAGGTATGGATGTCAAAAAGTGGATTAAAGGCTGGCCACGATGGCGTCGAGATGGTTTTTGGCGCGGATGATTTCTGCGGTGGATTCTACGGCCGTGGGCATGATGGGAATGCCACGCGGCGTGGGATGCATGAAGATCTCCGTAGGACCCGTGAAATTCACGGCTTTCAGCGCGCTCAGCAGCGGCTTCCAATCCAAGGGGCCACGCCCGGGCATTTGCTGAAGTTCATCCTCTTTCGGCATGGCCTTCATGCAGCCTTTGCCGTGCTCCCAGGCATAGAAGAGGGTCATTTTCTGATCAATGTGCTGGATCAAGTCGGCCAGCAGCTGGGTGTCTTGTGGCAAATGATAGGGCGCGAGCGCGATGCCGATGCCAGGTATGTCTCGAATGCCATCCGCCAGCCAGCGCAACGAGTCGGGGGTATCGATCAGGTTGTTGATGTGGTTCTCGATGCCAACGGTGACGCCATGCTGGGCGGCGAGTGCGGCATGAGGTTTCATTTTTTCGACAAAGTCTTTCACGTTCGCTTTCAGCTGCGCTGGAGTGATGTTTTTCCACTCGCCCGCGCCGCCTGTGACGATGAAGGAACCACCGAGCTGCTTCACCACGTTGATCTCTTCCGTGAGCTTGAATGGGCCGAGATCATAGCGCGTGCTGCCGCCAAAACCTAGCTCATGCTGCTTCAGCATGGCACTGAACTTTTCCAGGCCAAGGGCGTCGAGTTCCTCGCGCTGCGTGCCGTGTTTTTTGGGCCAAAGCTCGATGCCCGTGGCCCCTCCTTTCTTCACTTCAGGCAAGATCTCAGCCAATGACAAACTGCCATACATACTAGAGGCGAGCATGTAATTCAGCTTCCATACCGTCGAAGCCGCGTGGGCAGGCACAGCAGCAAGAGCAGTGAGGGATTGGAGAAAGCGGCGGCGTTTCATGCAGATGAGGAAACGCCAACTGCTGCCCTTCTTCATTCAGCAATTGCAGGGATGATCTTCAGGTATTGCGGCAGGAACCACCTGCGTTTTGCCAAAACAGACCACCGTGACCTCAGCTTAGCGGAGCATCCTTCAATAGCTTCTGATAAAGCACCAGGTCCAGCCAGCGCCCAAACTTAAACCCCGCCTGCTGGATGTGTCCGCATGACCTGAATCCCATCTTTTCATGCAACGAGACGCTGGCCGTATTGTCCGCATCGATCACACCGATCATCATGTGGTAGTTCTGCTGGCGTGCGCGTTGGATGAGTTCCTGGACGAGCCGCTGACCAACCCCCCTGCCACGAAATTGCGCATCGACATACACCGAATGCTCAATGCTGAACCGGTAACCCGCATGAGGGCGGAAGCGGCCATAAGTCCCGAAGCCCATGAAGGCACCGGCTTCATCGCGAAAACCGAGGATAGGAAATTGGTTTTTTTCCTTCTCATCGAACCAAGCCTCCATGACTTCGCGTGAGCGCGGCTCCTCATCGTAAAGCGCCGTGGTGTGCAGGATAGCCTCGTTCAGGATGGCCTGAATCGGCTCCAGTTCCTTCCGACTGCATTCGATCAAGTTCATGGTTGGGCAGCCGTTTGGATCTGGGCCATGCGGGTCAGTGCCGCGCCCGTGACGCGCATGATACGCCAGTCGGTTTTCATTTCCGCGCCGAGGCTTTGGTAAAACTCAATCGCAGGGGTATTCCAATCCAGCACCGTCCATTCGTAGCGCCCACAGCCGCGTTCCACCGCCAGTCTGGCCAGTGAGACAATCAGCGCTTTTCCCAGACCTACTCCGCGATGCGCAGGCTGCACGTAGAGGTCTTCCAGATAGAGTCCTGGCCGAGCCAAAAACGTGGAATAATTCTGAAAAAAGATGGCCATGCCGACGGGCAATCCATTGACACAACCGATCATGGCTTCCGCCGCGCGATTGGCCCCAAACAAGGTGTGGCGCAGCGACTCCTCCGTGGCGACGACCTCATGGGTCAGCTTTTCGTAGTCGGCTAACTCTGTGATGAGTCGCAGCAAAATGCCACAATCGTCTTCCGTGGCAGGGCGCGTGGTGAGCACGATCGACATGAGTGATCAAACGATCTGAGGTTGGATAACCGCCACCTGCTGAGGCTCCAGAGCCAACCTAAGTTTTTCGAACATGGCATCGTCTTCGTAGGTGCCGACGATGGCACCACCGCTGCCGGTGAACTTGGCGCTCGCGCCGCAATCTCGTGCAGTCTCTACCATGTCAAGGTTGCCCTGGCTGATCTTGTAGAGTCGGCGACGAAGGTCGAAGTTTTCATTCAAAAGCGGACCGATCTCTTGACCACGCCCAGCCAAAAGCATGTCACGCACGCGCTGTGCGAGATTGGCCCACTGATACATGGCGCTGACGACATCGCGCTCGCCTCGATTCCAGCGCCCGCGGATGTCATTGTGAAAGACTTCCGTGCCTTCGCTAAGTTTATGCGTGTAGGCGACATAGACCTTGGGAAGCAAAGACGGATCGAGCTCTTCGTAGATGCCGTAACCCAACTTTTCCACATGGGCTCGATTGAAGTCCATGAACACGACTCCTTCGTAAGATTGAATCACACGATCTTGAAGACCCGCAGGAATGCCGAGTTCATCATTCTCCACACTGAGCACGAGGCTGGGCAGAAGATGTTTTGGGATTTCGACTCCGTAAAACTGGATCAAGGCACGCCAGCAGGCCGTGATGATGGCGCTGCTACCAGCCATGCCGACCTGGGGCGGAATGTTGCTTCTGTAGCGGAGGGTGAAATTGCGCCCATGCAGGGGCAGCTGGTTCTTCGTGCAGTAATCGAAGAAGCGCTTCACGCTCGCCTTGAGCAAACGAATGCCACCGTAATAGCCATGCTGACGAACATCACGGGCTAGAGCCTCGATGCTTCCAAACAGGGAGTGATCGCGTTCGGTCGGCTCGATGGTCAATTCGGGAGATTCAAACAAGGTCACCTCCGCTCCGAAGTTTCGGATGATGAAAGAGATCGTCTTGCCGTAGTAGCCGTCGGACGGATTGCCGACAAGGCCGGCGCGGGCGTGGGCAGTCGTGCGGATGAGCATGAGGCGGGAGTCTCAGAGGGGATCAAACGTGCATGAAGCCAGCTTAACCCCCAGGGTCAGGAAGGAAGAGGACACACCATCAGCGCGCTACGTAGTCAAGCACGCAGACCTTATCGAGCAGCGGCTTCAGCTGGGAGACGAAAGCTTGGTGCTCGGGGTGAGGCAGGTACACCTCAAGCCCAGCTTTGTCTGCGAAGGTCACGAGAAAGCAGTGCGTGAAGCCATCGTTCAGCCCTTCCGGGCTCACATTGGTGCCCCATTCGAAGCTTTTGACCGTGTTGATTTTTTTGGCTAGCTCGGCAAACGCCTGTTCCAGGCCTTGCACCTGTTCCGCCGTCGCAGTGTCTTTGAATTTGAAGAAAACAACGTGGCGATAGGGCGATTCGGCGGCGGGGGCGGTGGTCATGAGAAAAAAGAACGTAGCGATGGTGACAAAAAAAGCTTTCATGAGGATCGTGGCGATGCTGTAAACCGACTTCGAGAGCTGGCAAGCCCGCAAAGCCAAGCGCCAAAAGCGTAAGACAGTTTTCCGTTCTTGCAGAGTCGAAGAACAATGGCAAGGATCTCCCCCTCATTCGCACTACCCCTTGGTGTAATGGTAACATAACAGATTCTGACTCTGTTGTTCAAGGTTCGAGTCCTTGAGGGGTAGCCAAAACAAGCCCGCCACATGTGCGGGCTTTTGTTTGCCCCAAAACGAGAACGGGTCATGCAGGCGATCTCGCACGACTCAGAAACCTTCGCGCTTGGCGCGGCGCTTTCTTTGAGGTGGATGGGCTTTCTTCTTGGAGTGGGCGCGTGCTGCTTCGTTAGGCTTGGATTTCTTCAAAGAAGATCCGCGTTCGGGTGGAGGCGCTTTGCGCTCCCCATCAGGCCTCCGATCTTCGCGAGACGAACGCGGAGTGGCACTCGGTTGCACGAGCTGAAAGTCCACCTGCTTCTTATAACGGTCGATGCGGTAAATGCACACGTTGACGCGATCGCCCATCTGGATGATGCGGCGAGTCCGGCGACCCATGAGTTGGCCACGCGCTTGATCGTAGAGGAAGAAGTCATCGGGAATGGCGGACAAAGGCACCGCGCCACTGAGGCCAAGGTCGGGCACATCGACAAAGAAGCCAAAGTTGCGCACATCGGTGACCAGAGCTGCGTAAGGTTGAGGTTTGCGTGCGCGCATCTGTGCCTCCAGGTAGGCATAGAGCTTGACCTCTTTGCTGTCGCGCTCCGCATCGGAGCTGTTCTTTTCGGTCAGGCTGATGTGCTCTGCCATGAGCCGCATTTCTGACACCTGCGGTGGCTTTTTTTCAAAGAGAGCACGATGCACCACGAGGTCCGCGTAACGGCGAATCGGAGAGGTGAAGTGCGCGTATTTTTTCTTCGCGAGGCCATAGTGGCCGAGCGGCTCAATGGCATAACGTGCCCGCATGAGCGAGCGCAGGAAGCCGATCTTTAGTGCCTGACCGATTGGTAGTGAGCCCAGCTTTTCCAAAAGGCGCTGCACCTCTGTGCGCTGGCTCAGATCTCCACAGTGAATGCGATGACTCAGCACCTCTTCGCGGTAGTCATTTAGCCGCTTTTCTTTGGGGGACTCATGCACGCGGTAGATAGCAGGAATGTCCAACTGCATGAGTCGTCCCGCTACCGCCTCATTCGCCAGCAGCATGAACTCCTCAATGAGCTGATGGGATGCATCGTTTTCAATGCGCTCGATGCGCAACACGCGGCCTTTTTCATCGAGGCGAATTTTATTCTCCGGGAAGTCCAGGTCCAGCGATCCCGCGCGGAATCGATGCGCACGGATCTTTTGAGCGAGAGCATTTGCCTGCTGCACCATGAGTTCGATGTCATCACGTGCTTTGCCTTGAATCACAGCGAAGGCCTCGCGGTAAGTCAAGCGGCGCTTGGAGTGGATGACCGCGGGATAAAACTTGCTGCTGATGACCTTGCCCGCGTCACTGATTTCGAATTCCACACATTTGGTCAGGCGATCGATGCCGGGTTTTAGCGAGCAGAGCTCATTGCTCAGCGCCTCAGGAAGCATGGGAATGACACGATCCACTAGGTAAGTGGAGTTGCCACGCTTCCGCGCCTCCACATCCAGCGGGCTGCCAGGCTTCACGTAGTGAGAAACATCGGCGATGTGAACCCACAAGCGCCAGCTGCCACGATCTTCCTTTTGCAGACAAATCGCGTCGTCAAAATCACGCGCATCATCGGGATCGATGGTGATGACGGCATGGCTGCGGCAATCGACACGACCTTTGCACTCCTGAGCAGAAGGCTGGTTGTCGGGGCGCGATTTGGCGATGGCGTTGGCCTCCGCCAGCACGGCTTTGGGAAAGTGCAGTTGCAGGTCGTAGTGACGAATAACGGACAGCATGTCCACGCCTTCGGCATCTGGCGGACCGAGCACCTCAATGATCTCGCCCTCTGGCGGCACCTCACGGGAGGCCCACTCGATGATCTCCACCACCACCTTGTCCCCTGGCTGAGCCGTGCGTCCGACATCGCGCGGTGGCGGCACATGCACAGCACCCGGCAGGCGCGGATCATCGGGGATGACGCTGAGGAACTGCCTGCCTTTTTGCAAGGTGCCCACGAAGGAGCTGCGCGCCCGTTTCAGGATGCGCACCACAGTGCCTGTGTTCTCTTGGGGCGTGCGTGGCTTTAGCAGGCCGGAGGGCCGCATCTCGCGCCGCACCAGGACATGGTCGCCATGCATTGCGGTGCTGGTGGCACGCTCTGGGATGCTGATCTCGCCGATGCCGGACTCGTCTGGCTGGACAAAACCACGCCCTCCACGCGTGATCTGAATGATACCGGGAATCAGGTCAGCCTCGCGAGCCAGGATGTAGCGATTGCCTTTCGTGCGCACGATCAGTCCGCGCGCAGCCATGCCCTTGATCCAGTGCTGCAACTCCTGCTGACGGCTGGGGGCCAGATTCAGCAGCCTGAGCAACTGCGGGACATTCGCTGGCGTGTAGTCCTCACGCGCGAGCAATTCGAGAAGCATTTCTTCCATGATCGACCACCATGGCGCGGACAAAGCAGCCGCGCATGGGAAATCATCAGCCCGCTAGGCCAACGCACCGTTTAGCAGAAGTGCGCGCCGCGAGTGTTCACGTAGAGGTAGTAAAGACTCTGGCTGGCGGTGATGAAAAGACGGTTCCGCTTGGGGCCACCAAAGCAGAGGTTGCTGGTGGTCTCGGGCAGCTTGATGTGACCGATCAGCTTGCCTTCGGGGTTAAAAACATGGACGCCGTCGAAGCCATCGCCCACCCAACCGGCACTGGCCCAGAGATTGCCTTCCACATCGCAGCGGATGCCATCGGACCCCCCTTTGCCCTTTTGGTCTGCCAGCGCACCCTTGTTCACCGCGAAGACCTTGCCCTTGCTCAGCTTCACGCCGTCGATGACATCAAACACCATGATGTTCTTCGGCGCGCCGGTATCGACGACGTAGAGCTTCTTGTAGTCGGGGGAAAAGCAGAGGCCGTTAGGCTTGGTGAGTTCGTCGGTGACCTTTTCGATTTTACCGCTGGGATCGATGCGATAGACGGACTCCTTGAGATAAAGCTCACCTTTGTTGCCCTCGTAGTCCATCATGCTGCCGTAGCCGGGATCGGTGAACCAGACGCTGCCGTCGGGATGCACCGCGCCGTCATTGGGGGCGTTGAAGGGTTTGCCGTCGAAGGTGTCGGCGAGCACGGTGACTTGGCCATCCCGTTCGTAGCGCACGATGCGGCGCGTGGCGTGCTCGAAGCTGATCTGGCGGCCCTGGTGATCAAAAGTGTTACCGTTGCTGTTGTTGGCTTGGTTGCGCATGACGCTGACGTGGCCGTCCTCGGGCAGGTAGCGCATTTGGGCGTTGTTGGGGATGTCGCTCCACACGAGGTAGTTGCCGGTGCCGTTCCAGGCGGGACCCTCAGCCCACAACATGCCGGTGTGCAGACGCCGAATCGGCGCATTGCCCTGGATGAGTTTTTCAAAAGCTGGATCCAGCGCGATAACGTCGGGATCAGGGTAGCGCTCAGGATTCATCCCGCTCCAGTCGCGGGCAGCCGCAGCGGCGGTGGTGGAGGCAAAGGCAGCGAGGAATGAGCGGCGGCTGGGCATGGGGATCGTTGGTGGGTGGGAAAATGGGCAGGATAGGGAAAAGCGTGGCTGAAGGTCAATGCGGCACCTTCACCAGCCGCGCACTTTCACATGCACCTGGGCGCAGCGGCCCATGTAGTGATCCATGCGAAAATCGTTAGCCGCCTTGCGCAGGTGGTCTTTGGCCTTGGCCTCATCGCCCAGCGCTTCGAAATACAGGCCGAGGTAGAGGTGTGCGTAGCAAAGATGGTTTTGCCTTGCCTCGCCTTCGCCGGTCTCGGCCGACTTCAGCACCTGCTCCACGCTGCCTTTGCCTGCGAAGAGGTCATGCACCTCCTTCATCGGCACACGCGTGTCGCCCTCAATGGGAATCAGCGCCTGGCGGGCTGCCTCGATCCCCGCAGACCGGGCGACGCAAAGGAAGTGCCAGGCGGCGTTTTCCACATCGTGCCCATTCACCGTCTGGTGAACCTCAAACTGCTCACGCCCGGCCGCATATTGCCCAGCCAGGTAAAGAGACAGCCCACGCTGCCAGAGCTGTGGCTTCAGCGCAGGCTCCAGGGCGATCAGTTTGTCAAAGGCCGCGACAGATTCCTTGGGCTTGGCGGCAAAGAAAGCCTCCACGCCATGGCGAAACAGAGCCTGTGCCTCAGCCTTGGCTTCTTGAGCCAAGATCGGTAGGCGAAGCAGGTGGAGGCAGAGCAAGAAGATGAATAGGGGCAGACGCATGACAGGCAGGTGTCGATGCACTTTAGACGAATCTTTCTCACAATTCAGACCACCTTTTGAAAAAGGTAGCGGTCTGCGGCACATCCTGTTCTCTCTCATGACCTCGCTCACCGTCATCGCCACCCTGCGCACCTGCTACACCGACAAGTTCGGCGTGCCCCGGCAATCGGGGCTCGTGCCCGCCGCGTGGGGCATCGTCGAATTCACGCCTGCCTATCGCCGGGCAGAGGCGCTGCGCGGCATCGAGGACTTCAGTCACTTGTGGTTGATCACGCAGTTTCATCTTGTGCCAGAGGAACCCAGCGCGCTCACGGTTCGCCCGCCGAAGCTCGGTGGCAATGAGCGGCGCGGCGTGTTCGCCACGCGCTCACCCTTTCGCCCAAACCGACTCACGCTGAGCGTGGTGAAGCTGGACCGCGTGGACTGGCAGGGGGAAAATGGGCCGCGCCTGCATGTCAGTGGGGTGGATCTGGTGGATGGCACGCCCGTCTTCGACATCAAGCCCTACATCCGCTACGCTGACTCCGTCCCTCAGGCGCGCAGCAGCTTTGCGGACGTCCCACCGCCGCCTATGCAAGTCGAATGGGCCTGCGACTGCCCTGCCCCCGATGACGTGCGCCTGATCATCGACCAAACGCTGGCCCAGCAACCTCAACCCGCCTACCACGACGACCCCGGCCGTGCCTACGCCACCGAGATCGCCGGGTGGCGCATCACCTGGACCTGCCAGCCTGAGACCGCTCTGGTGCGCAGTTGCCAGCCGCTGGTGTCTTGAAAGCCCGCGCGGCCTCGGCAATGCCTGCCGACAGCTGCTGAAACTCCCTTTTTCCCAACGATGCCTGACCCGACCTTACCCCTCCGTGCTGCCCAGGAGATTGCCCTGGCGCATGGCATCACCCCGGACCGCTGCGTGATTTTGCAAAACAGCAGCACGCTCGTCGTGCGACTCACGGAGACGCTCGTGGCCCGCGTGGTGCAGGATCGCGAAGGACCGCGCCAGGGCACCGAATGGTTCGCGCGGGAAAACGCCATCGCCCAGCACCTGACAGAGCATGGCGCACCGGTGATTCCGCTGCACCCTGACTTGCCGCCTGGACCGCACGAACACCTGGGCTACCCGCTGAACTTTTGGCAATTCGTCACTCAGGTGGAAGCGGAGCCGGAGCCTGCAGAAATCGGCCGCACCCTGCACCGCTGCCATGCCATCATGCGCGAGTTTCCGCAGCCGCTGCCCGCCCTGGCGATTGTGCGGGAGAGCCTGGAGATCCTGCAGGACCGCATGCTTTTCCCTCCGCGTCAGCAGCAGATGCTGATGGATCACCTGCGCCGGGCCTTGCACACGCTAGAGCCCACGACGCAGCAGGCGCTGCATGGCGATGCGCACCTGGGGAACCTCATGAATACCACGCGCGGCCTGCTGTGGACGGACTGGGAGGATACCTTCGCCGGGCCCGTGGAGTGGGACATCGCCTCCGTGATCTGGAACGCGCAGGTGCTGGAGGAAGATCAGGCCAAGGTCAGCCAGATCCTCGCTGGCTACAGCGAGGCCGGTGGGCAGGTGAATGCAGCGCTGCTGGAGTCCTGCATGACCGCCCGAGCCGCTGTGATGACGGCCTGGTATCCCCTGCTCTACCCCGAGCCGAATGAAGAGCGTCGTCGCCGTCTGGCACTGCGATTGGCTTGGCTGGAAGAACGCAGTGCCGCAGGGGCTTAGCCTACCTTGGCTGCGACACTGAGCTTGCCAGCCGTGGATGAATTTGCTTCCCATCTCCATCGCCCCCCAACGATGATGGGCTGACTATGAAAATCCTCGCCACGCTGTTCATCCTGGGACCTTGCCTAGCCCAGGCCGTGACCACCACCCCGCCTAACATCGTGCTGGTGATGGCGGATGACCAAGGCTGGGGCGACATGGCCTACAACGGGCATCCTGAGGTGAAGACGCCCAACTTTGACGCCATGGCCAAGACGGGCGTGCGCTTCGATCAATTCCACGCCGCCGCGCCCGTGTGCTCGCCGACTCGCGGCAGTGTCATGACCGGTCGCACGCCGAACCGCTACGGCGTCTTTTCTTGGGGGCATCCCATCCGTCCCCAGGAAATCACCGTCGCGGAGGCACTGAAACCCGCTGGCTACCGTACCGGGCACTTTGGCAAATGGCACCTCGGCTCCGTGCAGGCCGCTAGCCCGGTCAGCCCAGGCGCCTGTGGCTTCGATGAATGGGTGTCCGCGCCAAACTTCTTCGACCTGGACCCCATCCTGAGTGTGAAAGGCAAGGCTACCGAATTCAAGGGCGATAGCTCCGACGTCACCGCAGCGGTAGCGATTGACTTCATCCGCCAGTGCGCCCAGGCCAAGCAGCCGTTCCTGGCGGTCGTCTGGTTTGGTTCGCCGCACGCACCGCATCAGGCCCTGGACAAGGACGCCGCGCTCTACGCTGGCCTGCCGAAAGCCAAGCAGCACTTCTACGGTGAGATCACCGCCATGGACCGCGCCTTTGGCAAACTCCGCGATGAACTGCGCGCGCTCGACATCGAGCAGGACACCGTGCTGTGGTATTGCAGCGACAATGGCGCGTTGCCCAAGATGGGCTCCAGCGGTGGTCGCCGGGGCAACAAAGGCAAAATCTATGAAGGTGGCCTGCTCGTCCCCGCACTGCTGGAGTGGCCAGCGCAGTTCAGCGAACCAAAGGTGGTGACCACGCCCTGCATCACCTCTGACATTCTGCCCACTGTGCTCGACATCGCCGATGTGCCACTGGCCACCAAACGACCGCTGGATGGCGAAAGCCTGCTGCCTCTGCTGAAGGGCGAGACCCAAAAGCGCACAAAGCCGCTCGGCTTCTGGGACAACGGCGCCCGCGGCATCGCCACCCCTTCTGAAGCCTGGATGCGTGACCTGTTGGCATCGCAGAAGCGTGGTGAAGAACCGAACGACCCTTTGCGTCTCGCGGCTGACGCTGGAAAAAGGGGCACGCCTGTGTCGCTGAATGCCTTCCCCGGTCACTCAGCCTGGTTGGATTGGCCCTGGAAGCTGCACCGCATCGAAGACAAGACCGGAGATGTCGAATGGGAGCTCTACGACCTGAGCGCCGACCCCGAGGAAAGCCGCGTGCTCTTCGCCGAACAACCCGACCGCGTGCCGCAGATGCAGGAAGCCCTGGAAAACTGGCTAGAAAGCGTGGCGCGGAGTTTGAATGGGGAGGATGATCCGTGATGCGTTACGCCTTCTTCGACCTCGACCACACGCTGCTGCCCTTCGACACGCAGGCGCTGTTCTGCAATTTCGTGCTAAAGCGGCATCCCTGGAGGATCGTGCTGCACCTCTGGTTTCTGCCATACGCGCTGGGCAGAGCGCTCGGGCTAGTGAGCACAGCGACCGCCAAGCGCGCTTTTCTTTCCTACCTCGCCGGCATGAAGCGGGCGCACCTGCGGAGGCTCGCGCGCGACTTTGCCCACGACTGCGTGGACACGTGGATCTACCCAGAGCTGCGCGCAGAGATCCTGCGACACAAGCACCAGCACCGCACGCTGGTGCTGAACACGGCGAGCCCTGACTTCTATGCCCATGAGATCGCTGAGGTGCTCGGCTTTGACCACTGCATCGCCACGCCCTTCAAGCTGACGCAGGAAAAGGTGCCGCTGCGGCCTGAGATCCTGGGCAGCAACAACAAGCGTGAGGCCAAGATCGTGGCCATGAAAAGCAAGCTGCCTGGCGTGGCGGCCCTAACGGATGAGGAGCGCTTTCACTGCTGGTCCTACAGCGACAGCGCGGCAGACATCCCCCTGCTGGAATTCGTCGGCAACCGCGTGCTGGTGCATCCTAGCCGGAAGCTGCGCGCGCACTTCCCGGCGAACGAAGTCACCGTGCTCACCCCTCCGCGTCCTTACTGGGGCAAACTAGGCGACATGTTGGCGGCGCTGCGGCAAATCCTGGGCCTGCATGGCGAGCGCGGGCCGCACGCCTGAGCGAGGCTAAAGTCGCCGAGTTTGACACCCGCAGGGGCTCCGCTACCCTCCATTCCCCCCTTCATGCACCTTTACCGCACCACCACTGGCTTCTTCGTCCAGGCAGACCATGCCTGGTTCTCCCTACCCGACACCTGCTGGGACTCCCTGATCGCTCATGCTGACCTGCAGGGTTATCTGGCAGGAATCGTCGCCCGTGGCCAAAGTGTGCCTGCCCCCGCCACCGAAACGATGCTGGCCCCAATCGGCACGCAAGAGGTCTGGGCCGCAGGCGTGACCTACTTCCGCAGCCGTACGGCACGCATGGAGGAGAGCAAGGACGCAGGCGGCGGCAGCTTTTACGACCGCGTCTATTCCGCCGACCGTCCGGAGATCTTTTTCAAAGCCACCCCACAGCGTGTGGCCAACCCCGGTCAGGCCATGCACCTGCGCGGAGATTCCAAATGGATGGTGCCAGAGCCCGAGCTGACCCTCGTCATCAACCCACGCGGCGATGTCATCGGCTACACGGTCGGCAATGACCTTTCCTGCCGTGACATCGAAGGAGAAAACCCGCTCTACCTGCCGCAGGCGAAGTGCTTCAAGCTCTGCGCCGCGGTGGGCCCCTGCCTTTTCATCACCAACGCGCCGCTCAGCCCCGAGACCAAGATCATCCTGACCATCACACGCGCAGGGACCGAGGCTTTCCGTGGCGAGACTGCGCTGAGTCAACTCAAGCGCGGCGTGCAGGAGCTGGCTGGCTTCCTTTACCGCGACAACACCTTTCCTACCGGCGCTCTGCTCATGACCGGCACAGGCATCGTCCCCGGGGATGAATTTACCCTCCAGTCTGGGGACGAAGTGGCCATCGCCATCGACGGCATCGGCACGCTGGTGAACCCAATGGGTTGAACGTAACGTAGTTCCACCACCGTTCTCTCCTCTCCTACCCAATCCGCACCCTCATGTCTGTCCCCCATCTTCCCGCCCTCCGCAAAGGCCGTCCGTACGAGTCGCTCGATAAAGTTCAGGTCAAAGACCACAAAACCGGAGAGATCTGTGCCGAGGTCAGCCAAGTGAATGCAGGCATTGTCCGCAAAGACTTGGCGAGGATTGGCGAAGCCCGGGCCAGCTTGAAAAAATTCACCGTCGAGCAACTCATCGAGATCACGGCCAAGGCAGGTGAGCTATTCCTGAATGGCACCCTGCCGCTTGGCGACAAAGGCCATACCCAGAGCCCGCAAGACTACATCGCCACCCTGTCCCGCACCTCGGGTCTGCCGCACATCATGGTGAAGCGGAACATGGCAAAAATCCACTTTGCCCTCACCAACATGAAGATGGTGCTCAACGGCCTGTCACGCGGGCTGGACATGAGCGTCATCGACAACGGCTTCGGCACCCAGGCAGGCGCGCCCGTGGCCTACTTCCCGACGGCCAATGCACTCGGCCTCGTGATGCCCAGCAACTCACCGGCGGTGAACTCGCTCTGGCTGCCTTCCATCGCGCTGAAGACACCCGTCGTCATCAAACCAGGCCGCGAGGAACCCTGGACACCTTTCCGCCTGATTCAGGCCTTCATCGCTGCGGGAGCCCCAGCGGAGGCCTTCGGCTTCTACCCCACGGACCACGAAGGCAGTGGCGAAGTGGTGAAGCTCTGCGGACGCAGCCTCGTCTTCGGCGATGTGACCATCGCCAAGATGTACGAAAACAATCCCCGCGTGCAGGTCCACGGCCCGGGCTGGAGCAAAATCATCATCGGCGAAGACAAGATCGAGCATTGGCGCGACTACATTGATGTCATCGTCAGCTCCATCAGCGACAACGGCGGACGCTCCTGCATCAACGCCAGTGCCGTGCTCGTGCCGAAGTATGGCCAAGAAATCGCCGATGCCATCGCCCAGCGTCTCGGCCCCGTGGAGCCGCTGCCCTCCGACGATGAAAACGCCAAGCTGTCCGGTTTCGCGAATCCAAAGATGGCCGATTACATCGACGGAGCCATCGACAACGACCTGAAAACGCCGGGTGCGGAAGACATGACCGCCAAGTATCGCAACGGTCCACGCAAGGTGGAGTATGAAGGTGGTACCTTCCTGCGTCCGACCATCATTCGCTGCGATTCCTGGGATCACCCGCTCGCCAATCGCGAATTCCTCTGCCCTTACGCCAGCGTCGTCGAGGTGCCTCAGACCGAGGTTTTGAACAAGATCGGCTACTCGCTGATCGTCAGCGCCATCACCCAAGATAGCGCCTTCATCGAGCAACTGCTGGAGTGCCCCACGATTGACCGCCTGAACCTAGGACCGATCAGCACCATGAAGATCAGTTGGGATCAACCACACGAAGGGAACATGTTCGAGTTCCTGTACAAGCGCCGCTCCATCGAGCGCGCCGAGGGCTGGTGATGCTAGTCATCGTCGGCGGGTCAGGGCTCACGCCCTTTCATCATTCCACGAAGAGGGAGGTTCCGAAAGGGCCTCCCTCCTTCATTTGCCAAGCCATCTTGCCTGCATGACGCCGCAGCCGTCGGCTCTTCGTCTTCACTTTTATGACACCCGCCCCTTCCCTGACCACGGACCCTATCCTGAGCCTGACGTGGCGCATCGCTCTTCCCATGAGCGTGGGGATGTTCTTCAACACCATGTTCAACGTGGTGGATACCCTGTGCGCGGGCTGGCTAGGCACAGAGGCACTGGCTGCCCTCTCGCTTTCCTTTCCGGTCTTTTTCACTGTCTTCGCCTTTGGCAGCGGCATCAGCCAGGGTACGACTGCCCTGTTGGCGAATGCGCTCGGCGCTGGAAAGACTACCGAAGCACGGCACATCTTCGCGCAGGCCGTCGTGTTCACCATCGTCGTGGCTAGCCTGCTCTCGGTGGCGGGTCTGTTGGCGTCGCCCTGGTTGTTTGGCCTGCTCGGTGCCGAGGGCACTTACCTGGACACCGTGCTGGCTTACATGAATGTCATCCTGGGCGGTGGGGTGGTCATGCTGCTGCCCATCGTGCTAAACTCCGCCCTTTCTGCTACAGGAGAGAGTCGGTTTTACCGCAACTTTCTCATCACGGGTTTCTTTGCCAACGTCATCCTGAATCCCATCCTCATGGAGGGCTGGCTGGGGCTCCCAGCCCTTGGAGTCTCGGGCATTGCCTTCGCCACGGTGCTGGTCCAGGCAGGCGGTGCCCTCTACCTGATGGGACGCGTGAAAAAAGCAGCGTTTTGCCAAGGGCTGACCTGGCCGGAATTTCGCCCGAACCGGAACCTGCTGAAGCAACTGGCAGCTCAGGCCATCCCAGCCGCGCTCAACATGCTGACCGTGGCCCTGGGCGTGTTTGTCATCACTTGGTTCGTCAAACACTTCGGTAAGGAAGCCGTCGCCGCGAGCGGCATCGCCACCCGCATCGAGCAGATCGTGCTGCTGCCGGCCATTGGGCTCAATGCCGCCGTGCTCAGCATCGTGGGCCAAAACCATGGCGCCGGGCTGCCGCATCGCGTGCGTGAGGCCTGGGTCACCAATGTCAAAATCGGCGCTGTACTCATGGCGCTCGGTGGCCTGCTCGTTGGGCTACTGCGTGAACCTGCGATGCGACTGTTCACCAGCGATCCTGCCGTGATCCGCCATGGGCGCGATTACCTGCTGAGCGCCTCATTGACGCTCGCGGCTTACCCCATTCTGTTCGTCACCGTCTTTGCCATGCAGGGCATCAAGCGCCCCGCCTACGGCCTGTGGATCGGCCTTTACCGCCAAATTGCCGCCCCGGCGCTGGTCTTTCACACGCTCGCTTTCACCTTCGGTTGGGGACTGTGGGGCGTGTGGTGGGGCATCTGCCTGGTTACCTGGAGCGCAGCCCTTTTTGCACTGTGGTGGGGCTCTCGCCAGCTGCGGGTGAGATCCACCGATTGAAACCCAGCTCGAAAGACAGCCCGAGGGGAGAGACCACATCTACACTTGCCAAAAGCTAGAACTGTGGGACTCTTCCCGCCGGTTTTTCCGGCTTCACCCCCTTGGGGCCGATGTTTGCCTTGTAGCCCGCCATGGTTTGGCGGTGTCCCCGTCCCGCTACGTGCAGGACGCTTTTACGGCGGACGGGTCGCCCATTTCACGGAGCCCTACCGCCGGTCTTTAGACAAGGAACCTCATGGAAAAGACATTCGCCGATCTCGGCCTCGCCCCTGAATTGCTCCAGGCCATCCAGGCCCAGGGCTTTGAACAACCCTCCCCCATCCAGGCAGAAGCCATCCCCGTCGCCCTCACCGGACGCGATGTGGTGGGCCAGAGCCAAACCGGCTCCGGCAAAACGCTCGCCTTCGGCCTGCCTGCGATCCAGCTGGTGGACCCGACCGACCGCCGTGCACAGGCCCTGGTGCTGTGCCCCACGCGTGAACTGGCCCAGCAGGTCTGTGCTGAGTTGCACAAGGTCGTCAGCTTCAAAGAAGGTCTGCGCGCCACCCCCGTCTATGGCGGTGCCTCCTACGACCGCCAAATCCGCGCCCTACAGGCCGGCTCCCAGATCATCGTCGGCACGCCAGGACGTATCTTGGACTTCGTGGATCGCGGCACCCTGCGCCTCGATGCGCTCAAGGTGCTCGTCTTTGATGAAGCCGATGAAATGCTCGACATGGGCTTCGCCGAGGACATCGAAAAACTCATGGAAGCCCTGCCCGAGAAGCGGCAGACGATCTTCTTCTCTGCTACCTTTGATCCACGCATCCGCCGCCTGATCGACCGCTACACGCACGAAGCAGCCACCATCACCATCGAGCAAAAAGCACTCACCGTGCCGACCATCGAGCAGCGCTACTACGAGGTGCAGGGCCGCAGCAAGACGGAAGTGCTTTGCCGTGTGCTCGACATCGAAGACCCACGCCTGAGTATCGTTTTTGCCAACACCAAAAAAGCGGTGGATGACGTCACCGATGCCCTGGTCGGCCGCGGTTATGCGGCTGACCGTCTGCACGGCGACCTGAATCAAATGATGCGCGAGCGTGTGATGCGGAACTTCCGCAATGGCACGATCGAGGTGCTCATCGCCACCGATGTCGCCGCACGTGGATTGGATGTGAATGACGTCGATCTCATCGTCAATTACGAGCTGCCCTACGACACCGAAGACTACGTGCACCGCATCGGCCGCACGGGCCGCGCAGGGCGCAAAGGCACCGCCGTCAGCCTCGTGGCAGGACGCGAAATCTACCTCATGCAGCGCATCCAGCGCTTCACGAATGCCAAGGTCGAACGCACCAAAGTCCCCTCCCAGGAGGAAGTGGAGACCAAGCTAGTGGATCAAACCTTTGAACTGCTGAAGGCGACCCTGGAGTCGGGCGAATACTCCAAGCACGAGCACACCATCCAACGTCTGCTGGATGCAGGCTTCCAAATCACCGATGTTGCCTCGGCCCTGCTTGACCTTTGGATCAAAGAAGGAGCGCGCGAGGGTGAAGAAATTCACGAAGACCGTGCACCGGTGAAGAAAGACCGTCCGCAGAAGGAATTCGTGCCGCGCGAGCGTGCTGCCGATGGAGCAGGTGCGCCGCAAGGCGAAGGCGGCGAAGGCCGCCCGACACGTCCCGCTGGTCCACGCCCGCCGGCCGCTGGCATGAAGCGCCTCTTCATCAACATCGGCGCCATGGACCATGCCCGCCCAGGCGACATCGCCGGGATCATTTACAACACCTGCCAAATCCCAGCGGGCAGCATCGGTAGCATTGATGTGCTGCCCAAATGCAGCTTTGTCGAAGTGCCCGATGAGCTAGCTCCAGCAGTGCTGACCAGCATTGAAGGTGCGACCTTCCGTGGCCGTGATGTACGCATGGATCATGCGGATCGTGAAGGCGGCGGTGGAGCGGCCAACTGGGCACCGCGACCACCGCGTCGTGATTTCGATGGACCACCCCGCGACCGCGAAGGTGGCGGTGGCTATGGTGGCAAACCTCGCTTCGGTGGCGGTGGCTACGGCGGCAAGCCCGGAGGTGGCGGCTACAAAGGCGGTGGTGGAGGTGGCTTCAAAAAGCCTTATGGACCGCGTCGTGATGAAGGCGGTGGAGGTGGCTACGGTGGCGGCAAGCGCTTCGGCGGTGGCGGAGGTGGCTTCAAACCACGGCGCTGGGACAATGGCGATTCCTGAGACCCTGCCTTCGCCCAGCTTCATGGCATGATGCCTGAAGCTGGGTGAGAGGAACTCTTCAAAAAACAACGGCTGGAGGGGCGAGACCTCCAGCCGTTGCTGTTGATGGGGGGAAGCTTACCAAGCCTCTGTGAGATTCCAGCGTCGTGCCAGGGCCAGCAATTCATCGCGCAAAGGCCATTCATCGGCGCGCGCTTCCTGACCGGCATGACGTGCACTGGCCCCTTTCAGCATCATGCAGCCCGTGTTGTCACCGATGCGGCGGATGGTCTCGACCTCTTCCGCCGTCAGGCACTGAGGCGGCAGCGCAGCCAGATCGTCCAGCTTGCTCTCGATGGTGCGGGCGCCTTCGCCATGCTCTTGGATCAGCGTCGGCACCACGCTCTTCACACCCGGATTGCCCAGCGTCCACTGGCAGGCCAATTGCAGCATGGTCAGGCCGTGCTTTTGTGCGATGGGCCGCACTTGTTCGAGTTTTTGCACGCCGTGCTCGATCCAATCGCCGGGTCGGTGCGTGCGGTGGTCGCCATCACGGAACTTGTGGCCCGGCTTCACGTCATCGTGGAAGAGGCCGCCGTAGTCCACCACGCGCGCCAGGATGTCCACGCCATGCTTTTCCGCCGCAGGCAGCACATGCTGACCGGGCCAAGGCTCAAACGGATTCAGGATGATCATTGCCCAGTCCATACGGTCCCCAAAGCGCTCGAAGCACTCGATCATGTCGAGCGTGAAGCCATTGGCAGGTCCAGGGGCGATGCCGAGACGGTCGGTGAGCCCTGCCGTCTTCAATGCCGTGAAGGCATCCCAGACTTTCTCGCTGGTGTAGGCGATGCTGTCCGGGTTGTGCAGCATCAGCAGATCAAACTTGGAAGTCTGGCAGCGATCCAAGCTCTTCTCTGCCGCCATCTTCAGGTAGTCGTAATACTGGTCCGCCCCCCGCAGCGACGGGTCCGTGAAGCGCGGATAGCCGCGTGACCCCTGGCGGATGCCCTCGTAAATGTCATGGCCGATGATGCCGACTAGGCAATACTCCTCACGCGGGATGCCTTTCAACGCCTCACCCAGCAGAGCGTCGGCACGACCGACACCATAAACGTCAGCGGTCACAAAGGTGCGCACACCCTTGTGAAAGGCATCGCGCATCAACTGCATGTAGTGCTCTTCGGAGAGCTGCTCACCGTAATGCATGAAGCGGCCACCACTCCAGGTGCCGTAGGCGGTTCGTGTCAGGTTCATAAACAGGTTGGGGAATGGAAGATCGTAGGAAAGAGTCTTTTGCTGTGGAAAGGAAACCGCGCAAGCCGCGATGCCAAGCAGCGCAGGATACGCCTCAAACCTGCCAGAAAATGCAAAAGGCAGGCCTTAGCCTGCCTTTCGAAGATGGGAATGGAACCAGTGCGCTGATTAGATCACGCCGGCCTCTTTCAGCACTTTGAAGGCACCGTTTTTGTTCACGGTCTTCAACGCACGAGCAGAGAGCTTCACCGTGACGAATTTGCCGAGTTCAGGAACCCAGATGCGCTTGGTGCGCAGATTCGGGAAGATCACGCGCTTCACGCGCTTGGTGATGTGCTTACCGATACCGCCTTCTTTCTTGGCTTTACCGCTGCGGTGAATGTGATGACCGCGCGTAACGGTGACTCCGGTGATCTGACAGACTTTGGCCATAAGGTGCTGGTGCTAAGGGGTTCGGGGAAAAAGGGGCGTGAGACTAACTGACCTCACCGGTTCGTCAACCGGGGATTCAGCTCAGTAACTGAAAATCTCTTCATCTTTGAAAAAGCGCTTCAACTCGACTGCGGCTGCTTCCGGAGAATCCGAGGCGTGAACCACATTGGTCATCTTGTCGCTGCCGTAGTCACCACGGATGGTGCCCTTCGGAGCGGCTTTGGAATCGGTCGGGCCGAGAAGATCGCGCACCTGGGCGATCACGTTCTCGCCGGCAAGAGCCACGGCGATCACGGGCTTGCTCTTCATGAAACCTGCAACGTCAGGGAAGAATGGCTTGTCCGCAATGTGCGCGTAGTGCTCTTTCAGGATCTCATCCGTAAGCTGAATCATTTTGATGCCACGCACGCGGAACCCTTGCGTCTCCAAGCGACGCAAGACCTCGCCATTCAGACCTTGAGCGACACAATCGGGCTTAAGCAGCAGCAGGGAGGTTTCTTGGGCCATAGGTTGGGGGTGAAAAAGGGCATGTAGTGTGGAGGTGTGTCAGCGAGGTGTCAAGAAGAGTCCCCAAGGAGTCAAAATCATCCGTGTCTTCGACGTGAAGATGTGATCGAAAGCTAGCGAGCTGAGATAAAGTGCATGCAGAAGATTCAGCAGGCATCCCGCAGCCAACACGTTCAACCCAACCATTAGTTTGGCAACAACGCACCAAAGCTGGTGCTGGGGTGGGCCGAGCGCCCATCGCCATGATGGCCAAAATCAAGCGGACAAAACTGCAGTAGTTTCGACAGCTCCGTCATGCATGAAATCGCGGTTGCACCTGACACAGCGTGATCCATTCTCCGTGCCTTTTTCCCGATGTCTTCGTCTGTCAAAGTCGCTGTTCTTGGTGCTAGTGGTTATTCCGGCATTGAGCTTCTCCGCCTGCTGCTCCGCCATCCCCATGCTGAGCTCGTGGCGGTCACTTCACGCGCCCTGGCAGGCAAGGCTTTGTCCGATGAATTTCCTCGGTTCCGTGGTGTGGGTGTAGCAGACTCCCTGAAGTTCACCGCGCCCGATCTCGAAGCCTTGAAGGCGACGGGGGCCGAGGTAGCTTTCCTGGCCCTGCCGCATGGGGTTTCCGTGGAGTATGCGCAGGGCCTCTTGGATGCAGGCATGAAGGTCATCGACCTTAGCGCAGACTTCCGCCTGCGCAGCGCTGAGCTTTACCAAGAATTCTACGACCATCCACACCCAGCCCCTCACCTTTTAGCAGAGGCCGTTTACGCCCTGCCTGAAGTGCGTGCCGAGGCAATTCGCCAAGCCCGTCTCATCGCCTGCCCAGGCTGCTACCCCACCAGCATCTTGCTACCACTGATCCCGCTGCTGAAAGCAGGTCTGCTGGATGAATCACCTCTCTGCATCTCAAGCATGAGCGGCGCGAGCGGTGCCGGGCGCAAGGAAAGCGTACCACTGCTATTCTGCGAGGTGCAAAACAGCCTGCGCAGCTACAGCGTGCCGAAGCACAGGCACCTCAGCGAGATCGGCCAAGAGCTGTCCCTGGCAGCCGGAAGAGCCGTGAAGCTTAGCTTTGTCCCCCACCTCGTGCCTTGCCACTCCGGCATCTGCACAACGACTTTTGCCACGCTGCGTGACGGGGTGGACGCCGATCAAGTCGGCGAGATTTTGGCGGCCGCTTACGCTGGACAGCCTTTTGTTAGGCTGCTCGGCCGGAACCAGAGCCCCGATACAAAAAACGTCGTCGGCACCAATTTCATCGACATTGGCTGGTCCTATGATGTCCGCGCTGGCCAGCTCATTCTCATGAGCACCGAAGACAACATCGGCAAAGGTGCCTCCGGCCAGGCCGTGCAAAACTTTAACCTCATCCACGGCTTCGAGGCTGTGGCAGGACTGCTTTCCATCTAAATTCATCCCGCACACCCGATGCAGACCACTGACATGGAAACCTCAGCCCAGGCACGCGTGCCTTTCCAACCTATCGAAGGAGGCATCACAGCACCGCATGGTTTTCGCGCTGCCGCGATTTCCTGTGGCATCAAGAATCCCGAAGCCACTCGGCTGGACTTGGCCCTGATCGTCTCCGACACGCCTGCCATCACTGACGCGGTGTTCACCACGAACAAGGTTCGTGCTGCGTGCGTGCGCGTCTCTCAGCAGCATGTCAAGGCTGGCGAAGCCCGCGCCATCATCGCCAACAGTGGCAATGCCAACGCTTGCACGGGCCCCCAGGGCATCCAGGACGCCAAGGCCATGTGCAAGGCAGCCGCAGAGGCACTCGGCGTGCGTATGCGGGATGTTCTCGTCTGCTCCACGGGCATCATCGGCATGAACATGCCCATCCAGCGCATCTTACCGCGGGTGGCCGAGCTGGCAGAAAAACTGAACCCTGAAGGCAATGACGATGCCGCGCGGGCCATCATGACCAGCGACACGAAGCCCAAGAGCTACGCGATCGAAGTGCCCCTGCCTTCGGGAGCCAGCTTCCGCATTGGCGGCATCGCCAAAGGGGCGGGCATGATCTGCCCGAACATGGCCACCATGCTGAGCTTCATCACCACGGATGCCAAGGTCTCCAAAGACGAGCTGCGCCGTGCCATGCGCTTCGCGGTGGATCAATCGTTCAATCGCATCACCATCGACGGTGACACCAGCACGAACGACACCGTCATCGTCATGAGCAATGGCCAGGCCGACGCACCCGCCATCAAAAAGGGCAGCCCTGAGGCAGACTTGTTCCGCCGCGCCTTGCAAAAGGTGATGATGGAGCTGGCCAAGATGATCGTCAGCGATGGCGAGCGCGTGACCAAATTTGTCGAAATCCGTGTGCTGCACGCTCGCACTCAGGCTGATGCCAAAAAGGCTGCTGAAGCGGTGGCAAAAAGCCTGCTGGTGAAGTGCTCCTTCCATGGAAGTGACCCAAATTGGGGCCGCATCATCCACGCCGTCGGCTACTCCGGTGCTCGCATCAAAGAAGAGCTCATCGACATCTACTTCAATGGCCTCATCGCCTGCTCAGGTGGTCTAACCTCAAAAACGCCCGTGACCGATCTGGAAAAGGTCGTCAAAGAACCACGCTTCACCGTCACCATCGACCTGAACACTGGTACCGCCAGCCACAACGTTTTCACCACGGATCTGTCTGAGGCCTACGTGGACTTCAACAGCAGCGAATACTCAGCCGCGATCCATGCGAAACGGCAAAAAGGCCTCACCTGACGCACCGGCCTAACCCTGCGTCTCGCGAATATACTCCTGCGCTGCACGCAAGGTTTCTCCTGCGACATCCGCCCTAGCTTTGGCGAAAGGCGGACGGAACCAGGGAAACGCGCCCACAAGGTCATGGGTAACGAGCACTTGGCCATCTGTGTCACGCCCGGCACCGATGCCAATCGTGCTAGCACGCACCGAATGGGTGATATCACGCGCAATGTCAGGCACAATGCTTTCCAGCACCATGGCTATGGCGCCAGCTTCATCCAGCGCACGCGCGTCGGCCAGAAGCTGATGCCCTTGTTCAGGCGTCTTGCCTTTCTTTTTGTAGCCACCCTCTTCGCGAACACTTTGGGGTAACATGCCAATGTGCCCCACGAAAGGAATGCCTGCCTGCACAATCGCCCGCACCTGTGGAATCAAGGCGACTCCACCCTCCAACTTCACTGCATCCGCCCCCGCATCCATGAGCCGCTGCGCACTGGCAAGCGCTTGCTCTGGGGTTTGATAGCTATGAAAAGGCAGGTCCGCAATCACTGGGGCACGTTGGACAGCCCGCCGTACCGCCGCCGTGTGGTGCTGCATCATCTCCAGCGTTACCCCAGTGGTGTCGGGCAGACCCAGCACGACCATGCCGAGCGAATCTCCGACCAGAATCAGGTCCACCCCCGCTTCATCCAAAAGACGTGCTGTGGGGTAATCGTAAGCCGTCAGCACCGTGAGCGGAGAGTTGGAACGCTTGCGCTCCGGGAGCTGAGAAAGGTGAGCAAGAGGGACTAACACAAAAAGAGAGACCAAGCGTTAGCGCGCCACATGGCTGACGCCAGCAGCAAAAAACACAACCACAGGCTGCAAGCATTGAGGATCGAGTTTGAAGACAATGGCCATCAGCACTGCCCGTCGGACAGCGGACAGGCCGTCACCCTCACGTAACATTGCAACCGCTTCCCTCGGGCCACGCCTACAGGGCAGGGTGGATCATTTGTGCATTTTCGCCATTTCGCGGGCGATGAGGGTGATCTTGTCACGCTGGCTCAGCATGGGCTCGGCGTCATGAAGCACAGCGAAAATCGTATCGCCAGGGAAGCAAAATGTCATGATGCGGTCACCTGCATGAATCATGAAGGCCTCGGCATCTTTCATGCCAATCAGTGGAGTTAGGATCCTTAGGTGAGTCGCCAGCTCCGTGGCTTGTTTTTGAAACTCACGGGCCAGGGGGTTGTGCGCGTTGATGTGCGAAACTGAACCGCCAGAATGCAAGCAGACGCAAGCCGCGATACCTGGCAGACGACAAACTCCTTCGACGATCTTTTGAGAGCAGAGTTCCGCATCCGTATCCAGCAAAGCACGCAGTAGCATCTGATCGGGGTTAGCCGCGTGACGGCGAATGACGACCTGAGGACTGGTCAACGTGGGTAGCAAAGGTCCCGCCAATTGCGGCTCCAACGGACGGGTCGATGCCAAGTGACCGGTGAAGCCGCCGGACGGCGAACTGGTGAGCGACCCAAACGCTAGTGCCTGTGTCGGAGGAGCCAGCGGCATCAAAGGAACGCCGAAGGCAGAATCGGCACGGGCGGCCGCTAGGTCAGCCATACCAAAGGGTAAGATACCCTTCAGCCCTGCGGCAGCGAGATTAGATGAGGTTTCACCCGTTTGGGCAAAACCAGCAGCGCTGGGCGCGAAAGGGCTCACGGGGACAGAACCTTCATCTGCGCAGACAGCCGCAAATGGAAGAGGCGTCTCTCTAGCCTTAGGCGTCAGCAGGACCGAGCTAGAATCCAAAGGATCTATGAGCGGCGCAGCTTGGAATAAGGAAGTGGCCGAAGCCGCTGCGAACGGGAAATCGACTGCGGAGACTGCGGCTGAAGGCTCCTGATCACCAGCCTGGATGGGGGAAAAAGGCATCCCAAAGGGGCTGACGGCATTAAGCGGAGGAGCCTGCATGGCGGAGTCAGGAACCTGAGCCGCTTTCCCAGTCGCTTCCGTCAGGCTCGCTGGACGATCCGCATCCGTGCTAAAAGGGAACATGCTGCAAAAGGAGAGGCTCATGGAGCGGACAGGCGGAGGGAACTCACCGCGATGGAGTTTGGCAATAGTGCAGGATCACAAAAACAACAAAACGTTAATTTAAAGATTAATTAACTATCAAGCGCTATTGAGTCCAGGTTTTCTACGCATTCATCCGCCGGGATCTGCCCCATGCATGCTGCTTATGCTTCAGCCTTTCCTGGAGCGAGCTGGATCTATCGTTTTGGGCTGTGCGCGTGGGGATCGAGCTGCTGATAGACGCCAAAGTCGTGGTAGAAGAAGCGTTTGGCGATCTTGTACATCCAGTGCTTCTCGGGGATTTCCTCTTCCTCCCGCCACTGGCTGGTGCGCGGCTTCATGCCATCCACCTCAGCCAGGGCCGTTTGGCGGATCGTGGTGTCCCGCGCACCGTGCTTGAGGGCGAGCTGCTTCACCAAATCTGGACGCTCCAGCACGATGCAGCCGCGCGTGTGCTGGGCGGCGGTTTCGCGGAAATCTTTGAGAAATTCCGACTCAGTGAAGACATCAAAGAGGTTGCGCTGGGTGCGCACGTTCTCTTTGGCGAACTGGATGATCGGGCAGGGCTCCAGGCCACCCGTAGGGCCGATGTGGTGGCTGATGCCCGTGGCCATGGGGCAGAGGGCCTTGCCGTTGTGGTCGTAGTAGGCATCGACGATGGCGATGGGCATTTCGGCGCGCATGTCGGTGACGAAACGACGAACCTGGGTGATCTGATCTGGGCTGAGGGCGAGCTGTTCGTTGATCTTCGGCCCGACGGGGCGGTAGGTGTGGTACCAGGTGTAATGCACGCCCATGTCGATGAGCTTTTGCAACCACTCGCGGGTGAGCAGGTCATTGATGTTCGTCTGGCAGAGGCTGGTGGCCACGCCGGTCAAAAGCTTGGCATCCAGGCAGTTGCGCAAGCCACGCAGGGTGCGGTTCAGCACGTCTTTGTTGCCACGGCGCTCGTCGCTGACACTGCTATTGCCTTCCACTGAGACCAGCGGGGTGGCATTGCCCAGCTTGCGCAAGGCGGTGGCGGTCTTTTCAGTGATGAGCTGTCCGTTCGTGAAGATCTGAAAGTAACAATCGGGATGCGTGGCCAGCAGGTCGAGCAGCTCCGGGTGCATGAAGGGCTCCCCGCCCAGCAGGCCAAAGAAGGCGTTTCCGTGCTGCTTAGCGTCGTGGATGATTTTGTTCAGCTCATCGAGCGAAATCGCCTCACGCGGCTTGTCCACATCCACCCAGCAGCCCTGGCAGCGCAGGTTGCAGGAATTCAAAATGGAGATGTAGAGAAAGGGCGGGAAGAACTGACCCTGCTCCATGCGCTTTTTGAAGAGCAGCACCGAACGCGCGCCCTTGTAGCCAAAGTTCCAACCGATCTTGGCGAGGCAGACGGGATCGACAGTGCGGAGAATCCGCGAGGTAAGGGAAACAATCATGGATAGCGTCAAGGTGGCGGGCGTCTAACTCGGGAGCAAGCTCAGGAACGAGAAGGAAACGCTCTCATTTCCCTGACAGCTTCGCTTTTTCAGCACTCAGGGAGCCGGACGCGCTGGCAAATTGTCCGAGAGCGGGATCTCCCGGCGCAGGGCGCGACCGATCTGGCCAGTCAGCCAAAGGTAGTGATCGGAGGGCAGCTCGGGCTCGGTGACAAAGCCCACCATGCCCACGGGCACTTGGGCAGTCGTTTTGAAGATCGCGGTGGCCTCATCCATTTCATCAAACATGGCCACGTAGAGCATGGTGGCCCCATGGCGCAGTCGCTGACGAGCCTGATGCCAGAGGAAGCGCCCACCCAGCCGTGGCACCTGATTCAGGGGAGCCTCCTGGCCGCGAAGGCGCATGAGATTGGCCCAGCTAAAGCCCGGAAAGAGCACGGGCAGGTAGTCTTTGCCACGCTCCAGGCACCAGGCGGCATCGGCGGCATGGACTTCGCGGATTAGCCGCGCCGCCGAGTCGAGGTCATGGTAGCGCCCGACGGCCCAGGGACTGATCACGTCCGCCTTGGCCAGTACTTGATGCAGCTGCGGATCTGCTGTGGCATCGCGGTCCAGCGTGCGCCAGCTCCAGGGCACGCCGGCCATGACGCTGAGGCCTCCGAATTCGGGATTGTCACGCAGGAAGCGCAGCAAACTGTGGCATTCCTCCAGCGTGTAGTCCCGCGCATCGCCAAAGCCGATGCCCCAGACGGCGACAAGCGGCCGACCGGCATGGTGCTGGTAGGCGGGGCTATCCAGCACACGCAGTTCCTGACGCAGGTACTTCCAGTCCTGCATGACGACACGCTCGATCTCTCCCGCACGCAGACCCGAGAGATCATACATCACGGCAAAGGAGCGCCCGGTGGCCTCCGCCGAGGCACGCACCTGAGTCAGCACGGCATCGCAAAACGCCCGGTTCTGACGATCGCGCACCGAGGCACCGAAGCGCTGGAGAAAAAGACCATCGATCCCGTGATCGCGCGCCCACTGCAGGTGGCGCCGCACTGTCGCGGGGTTCGCCGAACTGAACACCTGCGCGGGGCGACCCTCAGGAAGTCTTAGAGGCGTGTCGTGGCGCTCCTCAGCAGAGAATTCAGCAAGGTCAGGCCACAGGTCGATGTGACACTGGCCGGGTTTCTCAAACCCATAATGACGCCAACCCGTGGCATCCGCAGGAGTGCTGAACCACCCCTGATAGCCACACATGACCCTACCGAAGAGCGAGGCATGCGGCCCCGGCTGATCAGCGGAGCAGAACTGAATCGAAAGCATGCCGAGCAGGAGCCATGACAGGGTGAAAAAGCAGCGCGATGACATGCGAGACTCCTGTCCGCAGGCAGCGCTGCAATCAACCCCACTTTGCACAGCCCTGCCGTTGGAGCTTGCCGCTGAGGGCCACATGGCCGTATGACCTGAGCCATGACGAGCGCCGCTGCCACCCTTCTTTTAGCGAAGACTCAAGTCCGGGCGCTACGGCATCAGGCGCAGGACCTGCTGACGCGGAATCGACTGCTAGGCATGACGCTGGGCGGCTTTCTGGTGCTGTATGCAGTGGCGGCTTACGTCATGGTGGAGCGCGGCCTGTCCTACATCCACCTGACACCGCTCTTCGGTCCGCTGCTGACGGAGCGGCTGGTGTTCCTGATGTTCTTCTTTTTCTCCGTCATGCTCGTGATCTCGAACGCCACGATCACGGGCATGAGCCTGTTTCGCCTTCGGGAGATGGAGTGGCAGGTGGCCCTACCGCTGCCCGTGCGGAGCATCGTCGTGTGGAAGACGCTGGAGGGCATGGCGCTGGCCAGCTGGGGGCTCCTCGTGCTCAGCGCTCCTATCCTGGCCGCACTCGGCCAGTTGTTTCACAGCGGCCCCCTGTTTTACGTGCTGGGCTTGGTCGGACTGCTCTGTTTGGTCACCATCAGCGCCAATGCCTCCACCTGGGTGCTGCTGATTTTGGTGCGACATGCGCAGCCCTGGTGGTGGCGGCTGGCTGCGGTCGTCGGGGCAGCGTTTGGCATCCTGGCGCTAAGTCGATTCTGGACCGCCGTCGCCGAGCCACGTGCCACTGGCGATCTCGTCGGCAGTCTGCATGAGGTGCTGCGCCACACGGAGAGCTGCATGCACCCCCTGCTGCCCAGCACCTGGCTGGCAGAGGTGTTGCTTTCCAGCGGGCGTGGACTGGAGGCGCAGGCTGGCTTTTTCCTGCTGGCCCTGCTGGCCAATGCCTTGTTTGCCATGCTGGTCACCGCCCGTCTCGGGCAGGCACTGTTTGTGCCGGCCTGGCATCGGGTCATGAGCGCCACGCCGCGAGGTCGGCCGTCGGGGGGCTTGGATTGGTTTCAAAAAGACCCGCCCTGGGTACCAGGTCGCCTAGGCAGATCGCTGCTGCGCGTGGACCGCGCCTCCTATGCGCTGCTGGTGAAAGATGCCCGCACCTTCCTTCGCGAACCTGCGCAGTGGGGGCAGTGCCTGCTCGTCTTTGGCCTGCTGCTCATGTACTCCGCGAACCTGCGCCACCTCGGCTACGACCTGCAGAATCCCTTTTGGACCCTCGTCGTCAGTCACTTGAACCTCCTGGTCTGCTGTCTCGCGCTATCCACCCTGACCACGCGCTTTGTTTTCCCCCAATTCAGCATGGAGGGCCGTCGGCTCTGGATCCTGGGCCTCTCGCCTCTATCCTTGGATCGAGTGCTGAGCCTGAAGCTGCGCATGATCGGCGGCATCCTGGCGCTGATCACCGCCAGCCTAGTCATCGTTTCCAGCCTCTCGCTCCAGCTGCCGCCGCGGCGGGCCGTGTTTTTTTGCGGGGCTGTGATTTTGCAAAGCTACGGCCTGACAGCTCTCTCCCTCTCCCTCGGAACACTGCTGCCGAACTTCCGCGAACCGAATCCCGCGCGCATCATTTCTGGCTTCGGGGGGACCGTGTGCCTGATCAGTAGTTTCATGTACATTTTCGCCTCCGCCGTCATCATGGCTCTACCGGATGCGATGGGCTGGCACCTAACGGTGATCAAAAAGGCCACGCTCAGCTCGAACGAGGTCGTGTTAGGGGAAATCGGCGCTTGGATAGGCGTAGCGATTCTTACAATAGTGTTCGGAAGAATACCTTGGCAACGGGCTAAAAAAAGCACGAAAAAACTCGATTATTTAATATATATGTAGTATTTATAGTGTTAAATCAAATTTAGCACTCTCGATGCAAATCCGTCACTATCCTTCCACAACATCATCTGGAACCGGCATAGAAGACCATTTGCTTCGCTTCGAAGGGGAAGATTCCATGGAGGAAATGGACCTGCAGGTGCGGGAAGCTCAAAAACGCCTGACCGCCCTGCGCGCTCAACAAGAAGAGGTCGAACGGCAAAAGCAGCTCCTGGAAAACCTGCGCATGAAGCAAGAGCGCTTCGTGAACGGCAAAAAGGAGATGACGGAAAAGCTGGAAAAGGCTCTGCAATCCATCTCCAACGAACTGGAAAACACACGTCGCCGAGTCGAAGACTTGTGCCAAACACAACGTGATTTCGAGGATTGCCTCGAGGACTTAAAAAACTTCCTCCCCGAGCGCTGGCAACGCAGCCAAATCGACCAAGAACTCGACCGCGCCCTCAGTGCACTCACCGACACAGAAGTGACCTATGAAAAAGGTGCTCATCGACTCGGAGCCCAGCGCCCAAACGTGCTCACCGAGCTACCTCCTGTGACCTCTTCCATCCACGCAGCCCGAGCGACATCGAAAGCTACGGCTGAAGCGCTCAGCGATCTGCCTGAGGCCACAAAAGCAAGCTTCAGCGCCGTGCTGACTTCCAGCCGTGAAGACTGGCTCACCTGGGCCCGGCGCGGCCTAGCCTTCAATGCAGCGCTCATCACCACCCTGGTTCTGCTGCTGATCATCGCCCGCCTGATCTTCTGATCTGGGCTCTTTTCTCCCCACCGGGATTCCCGCCCGGCATCTCAAGACAAGACACCCCGCCATCCTGCCACATGAACAAGAAGACCCGTGCCACAGGCTCATGCCGCGTCCCCGACTTGCTGGCTGAGCCACTGCCCACCGCAGCGCGCCCCGTGCGTTCCCGGATGAAAAAGCTCGAATCTCACTCGCGCGAGCTCAAAAGCGAGATCGCGCGGCTGGAGTGTACCATCGCCGCCTCCCCCATCCTGATCGAGGAAAAGCGCCTTGCCTCGCGCGATACCCTCCCGCCACTGCGCCGTACCGCCGCCATCCAAGGCCGGCGTCCATCCAAGCTGCCCCAAGCCCAGCGCCGCGCACAACACCGCGCTCGCATGAGCAAACTGGTTGAACTTCTCGTCGTGTTCGGGCTGCTCGCCGCTGCCCTCAGCTGGATGAACCAGCACTTCCGGTGGTAGAGTTGAGACGTAGAGCGAATCTCAGGTTTGCCATTGGGCAGGAGCAGTTTACTCTGCATGCCTTTGGCGGCCGGTCCGCTCCTCGTTCGCTCCTTTACTCCGCTGTGATGAAAAAACTGCCCGCGCCCTCGCTCTATCGCGCTTGCGCCTTACTCTTGGCAGCTCTGCTCTTTCCTGCCGATGCGCTTCGTGCCGATGTCACGGTCCCGGCTTCAAGCGAAAAACCCAGCTTCCTGAAGCGACTGCTCAAAGGAAGCGAAGTACCCGCCGAGACACCACCCGCGCCGCCACCACCTGCTCCTGCTCCCGCAGAGGCGAAAGAAGTCTCAAAGCATAAGCCCGCTACCCCCAGCAGCAGCAACGCCAAGCGAGAAAAAATCACCATCAAGGCCAAGGGGGCGGTGACCCAGAGCAACCGCAAAGCAAGCTCCCCAGGCTCCACCCAATCCAAACCCACCCAGCCCAAGCTTAACCCTGCCCAGACGAACGCCAGGGCGACGACGGCCAATGACAGCTCACCCCCAGGGAAAGGCAGCGATGGTGAATTCGGTAACGACGAAGAAAACAAGCAGGCCACATTGAGCCAAGCAGTGCCCACGGAAGCCCCGAGGCCAGCCCACCAACCCCTACCGACCAACAGCAAAAACGCAGGCTGGGAGATCGTGAAGGTGAATGGACGCGACTACGTCACCGCTGAGAGCATCCACAACTTCTACCGCTTCAGCACCTACAAGGTGAACGGCACCCACGTTTGGCTCGAATCCCCAGGGCGCATCGTTTTGAAAGCACAGATCGGCAGCCAGGACATGCTGATCAACAGCATCAAGTTCATCCTGAGCTTTCCCGTGCTGGAGTCCTCAGGCCGAGCGCTGTTTTCCCGACTGGATCTCTGCAAACTGATCGATCCTGTCCTGCGCCCCACCTACATCAGCGATGCAGAACCCTTCGACACCGTCGTCATTGATGCTGGGCATGGAGGTCACGATGCTGGCGCGCGAGGCGTCTATGGTTACGAAAAAGACTTCGCCCTGCGCATGTCCTTCTCCCTCAAGGAAGCGCTTCAGAAAAAAGGCTTCAAGGTCATCCTGACCCGCTCCACGGACACCTTCATCTCCCTGAGTGGCCGTGTCGCTCTAGCGAATGCAACACCGCGCAGCATCTTCATCAGCCTGCACTTCAATTCGGGGGGCAGCGCCGCCACGGGCATCGAGACCTTTGCCCTCACCCCACAAGGTAGCGCCGCCAGCCTGGAGCGCGGCGGTGGGTTCAATGCCTATGGCCTGACCGGAAACTCCCATGACTCTGCCAACATCGCCCTTGCCACGGCGATCCACGGCATGGTCATCAGTCGCTTCAAGTTCATCGATCGTGGCATCAAGCGCGCCCAGTGGAGCGTCCTCACCGGTTGCAAACGCCCCGGCATTCTCTTTGAAGGCGGCTTTGTCACGAATGGCAACGAGTGCCGACTGATCGCGTCGGAGACTTATCGCAGGTCTGTTGCTGGAGCCATCGCCGATGGCGTGGTGAACTATCGCATCGCCCTGCGTGGTTCCATGACACAGAAACGCTAAGGGCTGCGACTTGCCTAGAGCCTAAAATTAGGCATGGGAAGCAGCTGTCTTCTGTGCTGAAACGCTCTCTTCGCTCCTTCCTCCTTCTCTGGCTAGCGCCTTGCTGCCTAGCGGAGACCGAGAGCTATTACCGAGCGCCCAAAAGTTACAGCACCACGCGTGATCCTGATCCACCCAAATATACCCGCCATGCTCATGAGCTCGACCAGCCTTGGCTGAAAGAAGCGACCTGGCTCGACATCGGCCTCGATTATCGGTTTCGCTACGAATATCGCGACGACGACCTACGCCGGCCTGAGGCAGAGCTCGACCAGCCCTTCCTCCATCGCACCCGCTTTTACCTTGGGGTCCATGATGCTCTTGATCCCTTCCGTTTCGCTTTTGAGCTACAAGACGCTCGCCGCTACCACAGCCGCTATCCCCGTGACACGCGGGATGTGAATGAATTCGAAGTCATCCGACTCTATGCGGAACTCTTTTTTGATGATCTGCTCGGCCAAGATGCCCTGGGAAATGATCGTCCGCTCAGTCTGCGCTACGGCATCCATAACTTCGAGTTCCTGGACCGACGCCTCATTGGCAACAATCAGTGGCGCAACACCGCAAACACCTTTCAGGGCTTTCACGGCAGCTTGGGACAGGAAGCCAACGACTGGCAGCTCGACCTCCTGGCCGTGCAGCCTCTGCAGCGCGAAAAGTATGAAGGCGATGCTCCTGGATCAGGCCAATGGATGTATGGCCTCATCGGCCACTGGCGCGGATGGTCTGACGTGATCACCCTGGAGCCCTTTTACCTCGCCCTGGATCAATCGGCCCATGGCACCGTCGCCGGTCGCCTCGTGCATTCGCCAGGCCTTCGCGCCTATGGCTTTCTGCCCGATACCGGCTTCGACTTTGACCTTTCCCTGATCTATCAGACTGGGAACAGCGGGCCACAAAACCTGGAAGCCTACGGCGGCACGATCGAAATCGGCTACACC